>NZ_JAWLSB010000004.1:284063-387785 GCF_033142445.1 Rhodococcus sp. IEGM 1330 | reverse complement strand
CCCCAACCCCGCGCGGAGAGTGGGTCGAGCGTCGGTGCTCGCCGCCGCTGGAGTGGCTTGGGTGGCGTTCCGGGTGGTCTGGGGCGTGTCGGTGGCGGGGGGGGGGGGAGGGGGGGGGGGGGGGGGGGGGGGGGGGGGGGGGGGGGGGGGGCGGGCGGCGCCCCCCCCCACACCCATGTAGGGGTGAATTTTCAGCGAGCATCGATTGCAGTCGGATCCAGAGCCACCGTCGTCTTGGTGTGGAGTCCTCCGGTGACCTTGTCGGTCCATCGACTCATCGCGAAAACCAGGATGGCGGCGGCGACGAAGAAGCCGGACATGATGAGCAAGCCGGTCTCACTCGATCCTGTTCTGTCCTGCAGGAAGCCGAACAGGTACGGGCCGATCAGCCCGCTGAGGCTGGCAAGGCCGTTGATCATCGCGAGGGCCACAGCAGCCAGACCCGCGGTGAACACCTGCGCAGGCATGGAGTTGAACGAAGGAAGTGAGCCGAAGAATCCACCGGCCGCGAGGCTGATGCCGAGCAGTGCGAGGTAGGGATTACCGGTAAGGGCCGCGGTCGCCAGTCCTACTGCACCGGCTATCTGAAGCATGGTCATGTGCCAGGTGCGCTCACCGGTCTTGGACACGTTCTTCGAGACGAGGATCATGACCACGGCCGCGAATGCCCACGGTATGGCCGACACCATTCCCGATGCCACGAAGCCGAGATCGAATTGGCTGCGAACGATCGTGGGGAGGAAGTACGCAATCGTCCAGTAACCGATCGTCATGCAGAAGTACAGGATCGTGAACGCCCATGCGGCGGGGCGACGCAGCACAGCCCAGAGGTACTTGATCTCGTGGCCGGGACCGTCGGGACGTTGTGCGGAATGCTTGGCGAGGTACTCCTTTTCGGAGTCATCGAGCCACTTTGCCTCCGACGGTCCGTTCGGAAGGCGGAGGTAGATGTAGGCCGCGAGTGCGATGGCGGGGATGCCCTCGATGAGGAATGCCCAGCGCCATCCCGCCAGCCCGAAGAGTCCATCCAACGACAGCAGCGACGAGGTAAGGATGGATCCGACGGCGAGTGCGATCGGCACTGACAGGTTCAGCATCGAGTACGTCTTGGGGAGCATGCGTGGGGGACACCAGAAGGCCAGGAACAGCAGTGCACCGGGCGAGAATCCGGCCTCGGCGACGCCGAGCATTATTCGCACGATGTACAGCGTGACGTCGTTCTGGACGAACGCCATGAGCATTGTGCAGGCACCCCAGCTGACCATGATGCGGGCGAGCCATACTCGAGCTCCGAATTTGGCCATTGCCATGTTGGACGGGATCTCGAAGAAGCAGTAGCCGATGTAGAACAGCCCGGCGGCCAGCCCGAACGTTGCGGCGGACAGTCCTAGGTCCTCCGACATCGGTCCGGCCAGAACACCGATGTTGGCTCTGTCGATATACGAGATGAACATTCCCAGCATGATGACCGGGATCACCCGGCGAAGAGTCTTCTTGTAGATCCGGACTTCGATGTCGTCGACGGGTGAATCGTCCGACGTGCGTTGATTTTTCATCGGTTGGCTCCTCGGGAATACGATTGTGCGGTGCGTGTCCGGTGCTGTGGCGGCTGCAGGCGGGGTGTTGTAACTGCTGGACTTCCCGCGCGCCGCGTTCGATGTGCTCATGTGATCCACAGCACTTGCTGCTCAGGCGACTATAGGTACGAGCGGCCATCTCTGACCAATACCAATCAGCTGTACTTTCAGTGCAAAAATTGATGAATCCCGGACGCGGCCGCCGCGTCGAAAGCCGACAGCACCCTTGATCCGGACGGGCTCGTTTATCCGTCGCGGATATGAATACGTCGCGATCGAGTATTGGACGTCATCCCATAAGGGGTGGACGCTCGAAGTCAGCGCAACACCGCGCAGCGCCGCGTGGTCATCGATGCCCAGATGACGGAGGCGGCCATCGACTTCAGGAGTTCGAAGTGAGTACTACCCGACATGAGGGTGCCTACCTGGTCACAGGTGGGGCCGGTGCCATCGGTACTGCCATTTGTGAGCGGCTGGTGGACATGGGACTCTCCGTTGTGGTCGCAGACGCGAACGCGCAGGCCGCAGAGGACGTTGCAGGTCGTCTGAAGTGCGACTACGTGACGGTCGATCTCCGCGACCGTGCAAGCGTCGACGCTGCCGTCGAGACCGTGGTCCAGGAGCATTCCGCCATCCGCGGTGTCGTCAACTGTGCGGGCGTGACTCGATTGATGGACTTCTTCGAGATCTCGACCGAGGACTGGAACTGGATGATGGATATCAATGCGTTGGGAACGATGCATGTGATGCAGGCCGTGGGTTCTCGCATGCGGGATGCGGGTGCCGGCGGAAGTATCGTCAACGTCGCCTCGATCGCAGGGAAGGGCTACCGGCAGACGTCCAACGCTGCCTATGCCGCAACCAAGGGTGCTGTTCTCGCGCTCACCAAGGTTGCTGCGATTCAGTTGGCACCGTTCGACATTCGAGTCAATGCCGTGTGCCCGGGCCCCACCAACTCGCCGCTGCTGAACGTGCACAATACGCCCGAAGCGCAGGGAAGAATCGCAGAAATGGTCGAGCACGTACCGCTGCGCCGCTTCAGCGAACCGTCCGATATCGCTGCCGCCGTGGCGTACCTGCTCATGGCGAATGCGGTCACCGGGCAGTCCATGAACGTCGACGGCGGCTTGGTCTTCGACTGAAGCGCTGACGTCGGGCGACTTGGGTCGTCAGCGGACCCCGGATCGACACCGCCACCCCGGCACTCCTGGAAGGGAGTGCCGGGGCGGCGGTGTCGAAGGCCTCGGTACGAGTCTCAGCGGTCGAGGAACGTATTGATCGCCGAGGCAACCTGACCCGGATCGACGAGGTTCGCGAAGTGGGCTTGTCCCGTCAAAACGTTTTTCGATACGTTGCGGAGCCTGGATTCCAAGTAGGCCGAAGCGCCGACGAGATGTTTCGGGCTTTGTTCGCCCACGAGAAGCATTGTCCTGGTTGCCGATTCGCCGTATTCCGACATCACCGACACGCATGCGTCGATCTGTTCCAACTCGCGAGTCCAGGTGGGTGCGAGCGAGAGAAACAGTCCCCACAACGGTGTCGCCGCAATGGCTTCCGTCTCGGCCGCGGGTGCGCGAATGAAATGCTCCATGGCAATACGCATCGCCCCATCGTTGTCGGACGCTGCGATCGCTGCCGCATACGGGGCGAGATGCTGCCCCGCGACCGGCCCGTCCACCGGTAGTGGCGGCTCGTACAACACCAGGGACGCCACCTGCGAACCTCGTCGAACGGCTTCTAGGGTGCAGATCGAACCGTAGGAGTGACCGACCAGGGTCGGTACGCCTCCGGTCGACTCGGCCGCCAGGGCGAGGACAGCTGCGATGTCGGCGGCCTCGGTCTCGAGCGTGTACTCCGGTGCGTCGCCGCTCAGACCTCGTCCACGGCGATCGAGAACGAAGACCCGGTGGTCGATAGCGAGATGTGAGGCTACCTGCAGCCACGACTCCGCTGTCGAGATACTGCCGTGCACAATCACGACAGGCGAACCGGAACCGAGGCAATGTACCCCCAGCGAGGTTCCATCGGCCGACGTGACCATCTCGGTGGTGATGTCGTCTACGGGTGAATCAGGCTGTGCCATAAACACACTCCCATCATCGAGGTCGAAACAGGATACGAGGGGCGGTCACTTGAGCAGGCGAATCGAGTGCTCGTCGACGTACTCGCGCATTCCCGCTTCACCGAATTCACGGCCGATTCCGCTCTGCTTCACCCCGCCGAACGGCATCCGCAGATCGAGTGACTCGAAGGCGTGAGTATTGATGAACGTGCTGCCGGCTTCGATTCGACGCGCAATGGCCAGACCGCGATCGGGATCTGTGGTCCATACCGAGGAGCCGAGCCCGTAGTCGGAGTCGTTCGCCCATTCGACGACCTGGTTCTCGTCGTCGTACGCGATCAACGGGATGACGGGTCCGAACTGCTCGCAGCTGCTGACCGGAGCGGAGTGCTCCACATCGCGGACCACGTGAGGAAGGATGTAATAACCGTCGGATGCGGAATCGAGCTTTCGTCCGAGCTGTACGACCTTCGCTGACGAATTCTTCGTCTCTTCGATGAGTGCGTTCACCGAGTCGTACTGAGTCTTGTTGTTCATCGGCCCGAAGCTGGCACTTTCGTCGAGCCCGTGGCCGACGGAGTACTGGTCAACACGCTCGCAGAAGGCGTCGGCGAATGTGCCGTACAGGGCGCGTGGAACGTAGATTCGCTTGACGGCGAAGCAGATCTGGCCCGAACGGGTGAACACACCTTTGAGCATCCGGTCCAGGGCGGCATCGATGTCGACATCGTCGAGCACGATGGCGGGATCGTTCCCGCCGAGTTCGAGGGTCAGGTTCTTGATGGTCCCCGCAGCTGCCGCCATCACCCGGCCTGCAGTTGCCGTACCCCCGGTGAAGCCGATCTTGCGAACGAGCGGATGTGAGGTGAGAGCCTGTCCCACATCGGCATTGCCGTGAACGACGTTGATGACGCCGGCAGGGAGGGTTTGGGCCATGCGATGCAATGCCACGGTCAGTGCGGCCGGCGCGAAAGGCGACGGCTTGATGACGATCGTGTTCCCTGTGGCAAGAGCGGGAGCTAGCTTCATCATCGTCAGGACCACAGGCATGTTCCACGGAACGACGGCACCGACGACGCCGCGGGGCACCCGCTCGATACTGATGAAGCTTTCGTCGTCGTCGAACTGGACGGGATCGAAGAATCCGTCGACGAGGCTCGCAGTATGTTGCATGACGCCGGTGCCGAGGCCGAAGTCGGTCTGCGCTTCCCACAGCATTCCTCCGTGCTCGCGCACGAGCTGTGCTGCGAGATCGGAACCGCTCCCCGCCAACGCATCTGCAGCCGCGAGCATCAGGCGTGCGCGTTCCGCCGGATCTACGTTGCGCCAGGACAGATACGCGCGGTGCGCGGCCTTCACTGCGAGATCCACATCGTCGGGTGTGCCGACGGCGACGCGGGCGGCTACGTCACTCAACCTGCCCGGATCCACGACGTCGTCGTACCGATCGGAATCGGTCAACTCGTTGTCGATGAGATGGCCGACAGTGAGCAGGTCGTTCATGGTGGTCATGTGCGTTTCTCCTGGTTGTTGTGCGACGTGAGGGTGACGTGAATCAGAAGACGACAACGGGTTTGACGGTCGATCCGTTCTCGGAATCTGCGAACGCGGTGTTGATGTCGTCGAGCGTGTAGTTCTTGATGAGCTTGTCGAAGGGAAAGCGTCCCTGCTCCCAAAGAAGAACCAGCCGCGGAATGAACTGCTGAGGCACCGAACTCCCCTGGATGATGGTCTTGAACGTCCATCCCTTCACCAGTGACGCGCCGATCTCGAAAGTGACGTCCGTGCCCGGTGCTGCCGCACCGACCAGCGCCACAGTTCCTCCGATCCCCAGGGACGCCGCCGCCTGCTGCAGCACCGAGGGAACCGCTGTGGTGTCCAACGCGTAGTCGAGCCCCTTGCCTCCGGTGATCTTGTCCAGTTCAGCGAGCACATCCTCGCTCTTGCCGTTGATGGTGTGAGTGGCTCCGATGGTCTTGGCCAGTTCGAGTCGCGAGTCGTGCAGGTCGATCGCCACCACCGTGGTGCAGCCTGCGATCTGGGCGGCCATGATGGCGGCAGATCCGACGGCACCGGTGCCGAATACTGCGATCGAAGTGCCGGGTGCCGGCCGCAAGTCGTTGAGTATCGCGCCTGCGCCGGTCTGCAAGCCGCAGCCGAGAGGCGCGATGATTTCGAGCGGTGCCTTCTTGTCCACCTTGATCACGCTGGTCTCCACCACGTTGGCGTAGGTGGAAAATGCGGACTGCCCGAAGAAGTGCGAGGAAATGGCCTCCTCTCCGGCAGACAGAGAGGTCGAGCCGTCGCGGCGCGCACCACCGAAATCCTCGGCGAACAAGTTCTCGCAGTAAGCAACTCGCCCCGATCGGCACTGCACACACTTGCCGCAGTAGGCGGCTGAGAGGACGACGTGATCGCCGATCTCGACGGTGGTGATATCGGAGCCGATCGCTTCGACGACGCCTGCACCCTCGTGTCCGAGGACGGCGGGCAGGGGCGTCGGGTAGATGCCGTCCCGGACGATGGCGTCCGTGTGGCACACGCCGGACGCGACGATGCGGACCCGTACCTC
This sequence comes from Rhodococcus sp. IEGM 1330, assembly GCF_033142445.1. NCBI lineage: Bacteria > Bacillati > Actinomycetota > Actinomycetes > Mycobacteriales > Nocardiaceae > Rhodococcus > Rhodococcus sp. IEGM 1330. The sequence goes on along the minus strand of NZ_JAWLSB010000004.1, from coordinate 381,574 downwards.
ATTGGCTCGGAGGTCGTCGAGTTCGAGCTTCTCGATGGTGAGAGGATCGCCGGTGGCGCGGGCTACAGCGGCGGTAACGGTGGTGCTCACGAGTGTGCTTCTTTCGATTCGGTGTCCACCCGCACAGCGGGCGACACAGTGGTGGCGGTGAAGTGGTCGGCGTGCTGTCGGGTAGCGGAGTGTCGATCGCTGACGAATAGGACAGCGAGGCAACCGATTCCGGCGAATGCTGCGAACGAGTAGAAGTTCCAGTCGACGCCCAGTGCCGAGGATGCGATCCATCCTCCGAGAATCGGCCCGAATATCGCACCCACTCGTCCGAGTCCCAGGGACAAGCCGAGGGCGGACGTTCGATCTCTGTCGCCGAAATATGTTGCAACGTAACCGTTGACGAGTATCTGTGTCCCCACTGTGCCGAGTCCTGCGATGGCGACCACGATCATGGCGGCGTAGAGCGGCAATCCGAGGCTCAGGGAGAGTATGGCGAGGACGGCGAGCAGGAACGAGGTCACGGTCACCGGCTTGCTTCCGAATCGGTCTGCGATCCGGGACGCGATCAGGGCGCCGGCTATCGCACCGAGATTGAGGACGAGGAGAAATGTCAGCGAACTGCCGAGCGAGTAGCCGGCTTGGCGCATGATGTTGGGAAGCCAGGTATTGACGCCGTAGACGAGCAGCAAACCGCAGAAGGATGCCACGACGAGCAACGCCAGCGGAACTCTGCGTGCCCCGGTGAACAACGATGACATCGTGCCGCGGGTCTCGGATGTAGTGGCCGGGGTGGCAGTGATGCCGAATTTGTCAGCGAGAGCATGGGCTTCGTCGGTCCTGCCCTTGCCGACAAGGAATGCGGCCGATTCAGGAAGGTATCGCCACGTCAGCGGGACGATGGTGATGAGCGGAAGCAGACCGAGTGCGTACATGACGCGGAAGCTGTTCTCGGGAAGCAATGCCAGGGCGGAGAGCGCGGCGAGCACGCCGCCCACCGAGTAACCGCTGTACATCAGAGCGTTGTTGAACTGGCGACGTGCAGGGGGCGAGTACTCGATTGTCAGCGCGATGACCGTCGGAACGACACCGCCGAGTCCCAGCCCGCCGAGGAAGCGGAGAAGACCGAAGATCTCCGGGTTGGGGGCCAGCGCGGTCAGGCCCATGAGAACCGAGAACGAGATCAACGAGGTCAGAATGATCGCGCGGGCTCCGACTCGGGGTGCCAGCCAGCCGGAAAGCAGGGCGCCGAGAAGCATTCCCATCAGCGCGTAGCTACCGATGGTGCCGACCTGGCCCGGTGTCAGTTCCCATTGCTGATACGCGAGAAGAGAGGGGACAGTGGTTCCGTAGACGACGAGGTCGTAGCCGTCGAAGACGATGATCACGAAGCAGAGCGCTACGACGGTCGAGCTGGAACGGCGGGCGCCCGACGGGCTTGGCCCATTCGTGGCCAGGGGATTCACCTGATTCCTCCGATGATAGGTGTTCGAACACCGGCCGATGCGATCTCGCGCAGATTCGATTGACCTCGAATGTGCGAGTCGGCTATGTGAGTACAGTCACTATGTGACAGAATGGTCATGAAAGTCAAGAGGAATGACACATTTAAGTCGATCGGTGATCGACACAGGTGGGAGGAGGGGTCGATGCGACCACGTGCTCTGGTGTTCGACCTGTACGGGGAGTACTTCCGTTACACCGGCGGAGCGGCCAAGTTGGGCACTCTGACGGAGCTGATGGAGGTATTCGGTATCGAATCGGCGACGGTGCGCGTCGTGATGGCGCGGCTGCGCAAAGAGGGGTGGTTCGACTCGACCAAGAGTGGTCGAGAGGTGTCCTACCTGCTCAACGAAAGGAGTTGGCGGCTGCTCGACGACGGTCGGGCTCGCATCTTCGAGCGGCACTTCGACGACTGGGACCGTACTTGGACGCAGGCCTTGGTCGATGAAGAAGGGCTGGGGCGAGAGCAGCGCAAGCGCATCGAGACTGCTCTGAACTGGTACGGGTTCGGCGAATACGGTACTGCGGCATGGTTCTCGCCACATGACAGGGAGAAGCAGTTACGCGAAATGCTGAGCGGCGAAGATGAACTACGGATTCAATTCCTGCGGAGTCAGACATCCGGGCTGACGAACGATCGCTCCATAGCCGATCGTTGTTGGGACCTCGCCGAACTCGGCGGTGAATATCAGGCCTTCATCGAGGAGTTCCAGCCGCGATTGGCAGGCTTCCGTCGTGGGCTGGGCGGCCGGCAGGCGCTGGTCGAACGGATGAAACTGATTCAGAACTACCGTCGTTACCCGTTCCGTGATCCCGACCTGCCCGACACTCTGTTGCCGCCGGGTTGGCGTGGTCGGGCTGCGCACGAGGTGTTCACCGAATGTCACGACGAGCTGCGTACGAGTGCCGAGGTGTTCGTGCTGGAGGCTTCGGGAGATGCGTCGGCGGCGAAGCCCTAGACGGCCTATATGTAACAAAAAGATTGACTTTGAGTAGATTTGTGACACACAATAAATTGGTCGCCCGAGATCCGGGCCCTCACTCCACGCTAGGGGCCGACATCGATGTCCATCCCAGAACAACACCGAACAGCCACTTCGACGCCGCTGCGAATTGCGTGCATCGGGGGCGGTCCAGGTGGTCTTTTCACTGCAATCGCGCTGGCGCACAGCGCACCTGACGCCACCGTCGAGGTGTACGAACGAAACCACGAGAGCGACGTGTTCGGTTTCGGTGTCGTGTTCTCCGATGCCACTCTCGACAACATCGATCGAGTCGACCCCATCCTCCGGGACACGCTCGCCGATCACGGCCGCCACTGGGACAGCATCGAAGTCCACGCCAAAGGTGAGATCACCGCTGCTGGGGGCAACGGCATGTCCGCCGTGCATCGTCGGGTGTTGCTCGGTGCACTTCGGCACCGTGCTCTCGAATTGGGCGCGAAACTGCACTACTCGACCACCGCATCCGTGCAATCACTCGACGAGGACGGCGGGTACGACCTGATCGTCGCAGCCGACGGCACCAACTCCGCTTCACGAGACTCGTTCGCGGCGGACCTGGACCATTCGGTCGAGGAAGCGACCGTGAAGTTCATCTGGTTCGGCACGACATTCCAATTCGACGGACTCACCTTCCTGCACAAGCAGTCCGAGCATGGAAATTTCGCCGTGCACGCTTACCCGATCGGATCCGATCTGAGTACGTTCATCGTCGAGACGGACGAAGACACCTGGCGCAAAGCAGGTCTGGACGGGTTCGACATGTCGTCCCCTCCCGGCGAGTCGGATGCCGTCTCGCAGCGCTACCTCGAAGACCTGTTCGCCGATCGCATCGACGGTGCGAAACTGGTAGCGAACAACTCGCGGTGGGCGAACTTCAAAACGCGCCGCACCGGACGCTGGCACAGCCGCACCGAACGAGGAACGCCTGTGGTGTTCCTCGGCGACGCCATGCACACCGCCCACTTCTCGGTCGGGTCGGGGACGAAGATGGCCATGGAGGATGCAGCCGTTCTCGCGCAGACCGTCGCCGAACACGCCTCCGATCTCGAAGGGGCTCTGTCAGAGTTCGAGCAGATTCGGCGCCCCCAGGTGGCCAAGGTCCAGAATTCGTCGGTTCCCAGCCTCGCGTGGTGGGACCACTTCGGGGAGTACTACCGCGAACTGGAACCGTGGCAGTTCGGGTTCCATTTCTTCACGCGGTCCATCTCCGCCGAGAAGATACGAGTTCGAGACCCGCAGTTCGTCGAGGTTGCCGAACGCGCCTGGCACCAGCAGCACGGTGCCGCACCGCTCGAGACTCCTCTGAAAGTCGGGGCGGTCGCGCTCGACTCGCGGCTTCTGTCCGTCACCGCCGCCACGGCAGACTCCGTGACACTCACCGACGGCACGTCGATTCTTGTTGCGAACCAGGCTGCGCAGGAGGCCGAGCCGTTGTTCTCTGCACCTGATTCCGACCGCACTGCTCTGGACGACGCTTCTCTGTCGCGCCTCGATGACTTGTGTGAAACCGGGCCGGCGGCGGTGATCATCAGAGGGGGAACCGAGCTGTCGCGGGTACTGGCCTCGGAGTACGTACGGCTGCGACACCACGTCGCGGCAATCGTGATCGAGCAGGAATCGTCTGTTCGCTCCCGCCGCGCGGTCGACCGAAGAGATTGTGCAGCAACACTGGTGCTGTCCGGCCGCGCTGATGCGGTCGCTTTCGACAAGCTGGACGAACCCGAGAGCGGCGCTGCACCGTCGAGGTCGGAACTATGACAACGACACACGTTCCGCTGTCTGTCCCGGGCGTAGAAGATGCTACCGATTCCCTCTCTGCGCTGTTCAGTCCAACGTCGATTGCGGTGTTCGGTGCCTCGAGCGCACCCGAAAAGCTCGGCTCGGTGATGCTCGCCGCCATCGACAAAGGAAGCCGCGGCGCTGTCACCACGTACGGAATCAATCCACGCGGTACCGCCGAGGGATTCAGCACGTCGATCGCGAACGCAGTTCGATCCCACGGCACAGCAATAGATCTGGCGGTTCTGTGCATTCCTGCCGCTGCGACCCCCGCAGCGCTCCAGGAAGCGGCCGACGCGGGGGTGCGGGCAGCGTTGATCTGTTCCGGTGGCTTCGCCGAGGCGGGCGACGACGGCGTCGAGCTGCAACGCCGGCTACATGACATCACTTCCGAAACAGGCATTCGATTGCTCGGTCCCAACACGTCCGGGTTCTTCCGTCCCGGTCACTCCACGGTCAGTTTCGTCCCGACTGTCGAGCACATCGCCGCGGGTACGGTCGCCGTCGTCGCAGCGAGTGGGGGCATGAACCACGCGCTGTCGTTCCTGTTGTCCGAGAACGGCGTCGGTGTCGGCCTCGGTGTCGGTCTCGGAAACAGCGTGGACGTCACGAACGTCGACGTGCTGCGCTACCTCCAGCACGACGATGCGATCAGCGCGATCGCATTGCACGTCGAGTCCGTCGAAGACGGCCGCGCGCTGTTGTCGGCGGTCGCAGACGTGAGTGCAGTGAAGCCGGTGGTGGCCATCGTGGTGGGTCGAAGTGATGTCTCCGCGTTCTCGGAGTCTCACACGGGTGCGCTCGCCACGTCGTGGCGGACCACGCGCGCACTGCTCACCGAAGCGGGTGCGGTGGTCGTCGAGGACGAACACCACCTGGTGGATGCGCTTGCCGTTCTCGGCCGTACGCGCCTACCTGCCTCCGCATCTCCGGGCATAGCACTCGTCACCGCACAGGCCGGTCCCGGACTGATGGTTCTCGATGCGCTGTTGGCCGGCGGGGTACGTGTTCCGACGCTGTCCGATACCACGCAGCGTCGATTGTCCGATCTGTTGCCGCCGTTGACCTATCAGGCAAATCCCGTCGACACCGGCAGGCCCGCGGCCACCTTCGCAGACGTCCTCCGGGCGACGGCGGACGACCCAGAAGTCGACGCGCTGGCTGTGTACGCCCTTGCCGAACCCGACGCGATCGACCTCGCAGGCGCGGTCGGGACGTCCGCGGTGCACGAGCAGTTATCCGTCGTGCTCGGTATCGGGGGACCGAGAGAAGCAGTGTCCGCAGCGACCGCGTCTGCCGCTGTACTCGACCTGCCGGTGCTCTCGAGCCCCACATCGTTGGCCAACGGCACGCGAGCCCTCGTCGACGACGCAAAGCTCCGACACGGTCGAGCGCACACGGAGGATTTTCGTCCACCGGCCGGGCCACCCATCACGCTTCCTCTCGATGAGTCTGCGGGTAAGGACCTGTTGGACGCGTTGGGTATTCGGACACCCGACCGGCGTGTAGCGAAGACCAGAGCAGATGCGCACAGTGCGTTCGCCGAACTGGAGCATCCCGTTGCAGTCAAGATCCTCGACGCGTCGGTTCTGCACAAGACCGAAATCGGCGGAGTCCACCTGTTCGTTCGTACGACAGAGGAACTGGACACCGCACTGGACGCCCTCGATTCGATCGGGGCACCGGCGTACCTGCTCGAGACCATGGCCGGTTCCGGCATCGATCTCTTCCTCGGTGTGCGGAGAGACGCAGTGTTCGGGCCGATCGTCGTGGCAGGTTTGGGCGGAACCGCAGCAGAGGCGATCGGCGACGTCGCAATTCGCAGCGCCACGCTCACGTTGGCCGCCGCGACGACGATGCTCGATGACCTCCACACGTCCGCCTTGCTGCACGGATGGCGCGGCGGGCCGAGTCTCGACCGAAAGGAATTCGGCCGCGCAGCAGTTGCTTTGGCGGCCTACGTCTCGAATCACGACGAGATCGGCGATCTCGAGATAAACCCGCTGCGACTGACCTGGGACGGTCTGATCGCGCTCGACGCCGTCGTAGTCGGGGCCGCACACACTGCTATAGAAGGAGATCGGTGATGAGTACCCGGACCCCCGTCTCGATCGACGGTGTTGTGCCATGGCCTGCCGACGATGCTCGCCGTTATCGCGAAGCCGGGTATTGGAGCGGTCGGTCGTTGGGCTCGCACATCGTGGAGCAGGTCGAACTGCATCCAGACGCAGAGGCGCTGGTCGACGGCTCGATCAGGTTGACCTACCGCGAACTGTGGGACCGGTCGGCGTCGATGGGGCAAGCACTTCTGAATCTCGATGTCGAACCCGGTGACAGAATTGTTCTGCAGCTTCCCAATTCGTGGGAATTCGTCGCTCTCACCCTAGGGTGCTTCCGCATCGGTGCCGTACCGGTGATGGCGCTGCCTGCTCACCGACGACACGAGCTGACGCACCTGGCGGCACTCTCGGACGCGGTGGCCATAGTGGTCGCAGACACCGACAAGGACACCGATCTGAGGTCCACCGCCCAGGAGGTTGCGGCCGAGGTTCCGTCAGTGCGGGCGGTATTGGTACACGGTGATCTGAGCTCCGGGGAAAGTACGTCGACTCCTGAGTTCAGCCTGGCGGACGCCTCGACGACGATTCCCTCGTTTTCCGATGCCGAGTACGACCCCGCGGGCGAGGATGTCGCGTGTTTCCTGCTATCCGGTGGGACGACCGGGCTTCCCAAGCTGATCGTTCGGACGCACGACGACTACGCCTACAACATCATTCGCTGTAACGCGGTCTCCGAGATCACTTCGGAAACCGTGTATCTGGGTGCGCTGCCGAGTAGCCACAATTTCCCGTTGGCCTGTCCTGGAATTCTGGGCACCCTGTTCGCGGGTGGACGCACGGTGATGCTTCCGTCGGCGAGACCGGACAGGGCATTGCTGGCAATCGACAGCGAGTCGGTCACCGTGGCGACGGTGGTACCCGCGGTGGCCCAATCCTGGATCGAGTATCAGCGTGAGCATGGCACTTTGACCGGATCCAGCCTGAAGGTTCTCCAGGTCGGCGGTTCCCGGATGCCCGACGAGCTGGCGGCACGAGTGGAACCGGTCTTGGGCGCACGCCTTCAGCAGGTGTTCGGGATGGCAGAAGGCCTGATCAACATGACCCGATTGAACGACGACCTCGAGGTCATCACCAACACTCAAGGGCGGCCGGTCAGCGAGGCCGACGAGATCGCTGTCGTCGACGAGCTCGGAGAGCCTGTCGGCGACGGAACTCCCGGGGCGCTATTGACCCGCGGCCCGTACACCCCGCGCGGCTACTTCCGAGCGCCCGAGCACAACTCTCGTGCCTTCACTGCGGACGGGTGGTACGCCAGTGGCGACATCGTGATCCGCCGACCCGACGGGAACCTCGTCGTAGCAGGTCGCGACAAGGACATGATAAATCGCGGTGGCGAAAAGATCTCGGCCGAGGAAGTGGAGAACTTCGCCTACCAGGTCGACGGCGTCGAGATGGCTGCGGCCGTGGCCATGCCGGACCCGGTCCTGGGCGAGCGCCTGTGCCTGTACGTCTCCGTTGCCGCGGGTGCCCACGTGACTCTGGATGACGTTCTCGCGGTGATGAATTCCGCGGGTGTAGCTCGGTTCAAACTCCCCGAGAGGTTGGTGGTCGTGGATGCGATACCGACCACGAAAGTAGGCAAGTTGGACAAGAAGGCAATGCGTGAGGACATCCGCACACGACTCGACGCAGATCAGGAAGGCAACCGATGACCGACACCGAAGTGCATCCCGAAGACCCGGCACTCGAGCAGCTCTACCGTGACTTCGAGTCCGAGAATCTCATGCCGCTGTGGACTCAGCTCGGCGACCTGATGCCGATGTCACCGAAATCCAAAGCTGTTCCCTTCGTATGGAAGTGGTCGACGCTCTACCCGCTGGCACGGCGCGCAGGCGATCTCGTTGCCGTCGGTCGAGGTGGCGAGCGCCGTGCTATCGCGCTGGCCAACCCCGGCCTGGCGGGGGTTCCGTACATCACTCCCACGCTGTGGGCAGCGATCCAGTATCTCGGTCCCAAAGAGGTGGCACCGGAACATCGCCACGCGCAGAACGCGTTCCGCTTCGTCGTCGAGGGTGAAGGGGTGTGGACCGTGGTCAACGGCGACCCCGTCGCCATGCGGCGCGGCGACTTCCTGCTCACCCCGGGTTGGAACTTTCATGGGCACCATAACGAGACCGATCAGCCCATGGCCTGGATCGACGGACTCGACATTCCGTTCGTTCATTACACCGATACCGGCTTCTTCGAGTTCGGGTCCGAGAACGTCACCGACGATTCGACACCGGACATTTCTCGGTCCGAGCGTCTGTGGGCTCATCCGGGCCTGCGTCCGCTCGTCGGGCTCGACAGCAAATCCAGTTCGCCGATCGCCGCGTATCGGTGGGAGCACACCGATGCGGCGTTGAAGGCACAGTTGGACCTCGAGGACGAGGGGTTCGCGGCGACCACCGAACCGGGGCATGCCGCAGTTCGCTATACCAATCCCACCAACGGCGGTGACGTCATGCCGACGATCCGAGCCGAGTTCCACCGACTTCGTCAGGGTGCGCACACCCGACCCCGACGTGATGTCGGCTCGACGGTGTATCAGGTGTTCGAGGGGAGTGGACGGTTCGTTCTCGCCGGCGAACAGCGTTCGGTCTCGAAGGGCGACATGATCGTCGTCCCGTCATGGACGGAATGGTCCATCGAAGCCGACACACAGTTCGACCTTTTCGCGTTCTCGGACGCACCGATCGTCGAGAAGCTGCACTTTGCCCGCACAGTATTTTCCGAAGGAGCCTGATCACCCATGAAACTCGCTACTCTGCGCCGAAACGGCACCACTACCGCAGTGCGCGTCGACAGCGACGACTCTGCCACCGTCATCGACGGCTACCTCGATCTGTCCGCCCTTCTGGACGAAGGGAACTGGCGTGAACTGGCCGAGAATGCGCACGGGGAACAGCTCCGATTGGACGATGCGGATTACGCTCCCGTGGTTCCGCGTCCGGGCAAGATCATCTGCGTCGGGTTGAACTACGCGAACCACATCAAGGAAATGGGCCGCGAGCTCCCCGAGTATCCGACGCTCTTCGCCAAGTTCCGTGAAGCACTGACGGGCCCGTACGATGACGTCGTTGTCCCGAGTTATGCAGCAGCACAGCTGGATTGGGAAGGAGAGTTGGCCTTCGTCGTCGGCAAGCAGGCCTACCAAGTGGCCGAGGCCGATGCCGAGAAGTACATAGCCGGCTACTCGATCATGAACGACTACACGATGCGGGACTACCAGTACCGCACACTGCAGTGGGACCAAGGCAAGACGTTCGAGAAGACCAGCGGCTTCGGCCCCTTCCTCACCACGACGGATTCGTACACCTTCGGTGGAACGCTTCAGACGACGTTGGAGGGGAAAGTCATGCAGACGACCACCACCGACGACCTCGTGTTCACGCCCGCAAAGCTGGTCGAGTACATCTCGCACATCGTGACGTTGCAGCCGGGAGACGTCGTCATCACCGGAACCCCGGGAGGCGTCGGACATGCCCGCAAGCCTGGCGTCTACATCCAGGACGGGCAGACTGTCGAGGTGATCATCGACGGTCTCGGTTCGGTCCGCAACAAGACCATCGTCAAGTAAGGCGCGCTCGAGGTGACCTTTCACGACATGTCGCTCGTCGAGCGGCTTCTGATCGCCCGGCGTGGTACCTCGTACTTCGCGCAGCGGCTCTCCGAGCTCACCGATTCCGAGCTCGACGGCGAGACCCTGCTGGCGGGATGGACCAGACGCCACCTGGTCGCGCACGTCGGCTACAACGCTGCGGCGTTGTGCCGTCTGATGGACTGGGCGTCGTCAGGTGTGGAGACGCCGATGTACGAGTCGCCGGAGCAGCGCGGCCGTGAAATCGACGAGGGTGCAACGCTGTCGGCCGCAGCCATTCGAAACCTGTTCGACCACACGGTTGCTCGACTCGACGAGAAGTGGCGAACGGCGTCCGAGGCGGCGTGGGCGGCCGAGGTCAGAACGGCTCAGGGGCGCACGGTCCCAGCGTCGGAAACGATCTGGATGCGGACTCGCGAAGTGTGGATACACGCGGTGGATCTCGGCAACGGTGGGCGGTTCGCGGACTTTCCCGAGGTGGTGGACGAGGGCTTACTCAACGACATCGTCGGAATGTGGCGCAAGAAGGGGGAGGGAAGTGGATTGGTCCTGGCAGCGGACGGGCGCGAGCCGATCGCAGTGACCGACGGAGCGACTACCACTACCGTCCGCGGTCGACTCGAGGCAGTGACCAGGTGGGCGGCAGGACGCGGCGCAGTGGTTGTCGACATTGTCGGCGAACAGCACACACCGCCGAGATGGCTCTGACGGTTGTGTGGATCAACGCCTGAGCTCAACCGCCGGATCGGCCGGCTGCTGTCTCTGGTAGTCGCCACAAGACAGGCATAGCGAACACTGCGACCACGGTCAGCATGACCCCGGGTAGCAAAGTCCACCCGGTTGTGCTGATCAGGCTCTGGGACAGATACGGCGTGAAGCCGCCGAAGATGGTGGTGGCGACGGTGGCCACGGCCAAACCGCTGAGCCTTGATGGGACCGAGAATTGTTCGGGGGTTGCCGACGCTCCTACCGCGCCGACGCCTCCGGCGAGAAGAGCGAGGACCGCTGCTGCACTGAGAGCGACCCCGATGTTGTTCGATCCCAATGCAGCGAACATCCCGATCGGTAGAACGGCGCACAGTGCTGCCAGGAGTACGAGAACCGGCCGTCGGCCGGATCGATCGGCGAAGTAGCCGACGAACGGTGTGACGACGACGACTGCAAGGGATGCAGCGGTCGAGATCATCAAGGACGTGCCCTCGCTCAGGCCGTTGACCGTCGACAGATACGTCGGCAGGTAGCTGACACCGACGTAGTAGGTAATCGACGCCAGGGCCGAAATGACAAATGTCCGATATATCGCCGGACGCTGATGGCGCAGAGCGTCGGCAAGTGGGCGGCGGACGGTTTTACCGGAACGGCGGGCCGAGCCGAATTCAGGCGACTCCTTCATCGTCGACCTTGCACCGAGTGTGAGCAGTGCCAGGAGCGCTCCTACCAGGAACGGAATCCGCCAGCCCCAGGTGTCGAGAGCGGGTGTGGGCACGAGAACGGTGACCAATGCGGTTATTGCGACCGCCAGTAGCGCGCCTATCTCGCTTGCGGCCGCGGCAATCGAGGCGACCACTCCGCGTCGGCGAGGGTGTGCACTCTCCACGAGGTAGGTGATCACCCCGGTGTATTCGCCGCCCACCGACAGTGCCGTCACACATCGCACGAGCAAGAGCAGGGCCGCCGCCCACGCGCCTACCTGGTCGTATGTCGGCAGCAAGGCTGTGGCAAGCATTGCCACAGCCATCATCGCCATCGACAGAAGTAGGACTGGCCTCCGCCCGTATCGATCTCCCAGGTAGCCGAAACACAGAGCGCCGAGCGGACGCAGCACATACGAGATCGCGAAGACTGCAAGGACGGCCAGGACGGAATCGGATCCGCCGCCGAGCATGACTCTCGACAGAATGGCGGTCATGAAGAGGTAGAGAGTGAAGTCGTACCACTCGACGATCGTGGAGAGAGCTGCCACGACTATGGAAGTTCGTGGAACCGGTCTGACGTCTGCGTGGTGGTAGCCGGTGGTGTCGGATGTGCTTGGGTCCGGTGCGGACATGGGTTCGACCTGATTCGAGTCGGTGGATGTCGGTGAGATGCGGATAACCGCCGTCCGATAGTACCTCGTTTCGAGGTACCTACATCTGCAGTACTGCACCGACAGACGGACAGTTCAGGACTGCGGTGATGGATTGGGCGCCAATTCACTTCGTAGCCAATCGCGTTCAGCGCTGCTGGTCGCACGCGCAATCAACAGGACCCCGCGTCGATAGGGGTCCGCGACATCCTCGGCGTGCAACGTCCGGTCCCCCTCGTAGAAAAAACTTGCCGGCTGCTCGAGGAACTCCAGTCGACGACGCAGGACGACGTGTTGGTCAGCGGTATCGGGGAGTAGCGAGAGAAATGCCAGGACCACGACGAAGCGGGAAAAGTCCGTGATTTCATGCTGCGACGGCGTGCGTAACCGTTGCTCGGCCGCGCGTATGCCCGCGTCGGTGATTGTCAGAACGTACCGTGACGGGCCCGCGCCAGGCTCTTGGTTTCGGCTCAGCAGCCCATCTCGGTGTAGTCGCTTGATTGCTGGGTACAACGTCCCGTCGCTCACCGGGCGCGTGTGGCCGGTGAGTTGCACTACTCGTCGTTTCAATTCGTAACCGTGCAGGGGCCCCTCGAAGAGGAAGCCGAGAATCGCAAGTTCGAGCATGCGAGACAGTGTGACAGAACTACCACGATTCGTTGTGTATATCGAAACGAGGTAGCATGGGTTATGTTGGCCTATCGCTTGGACAGCTGTAGGACCGATGACTTTTCTCCACTACTTCCTATCTAAGGGCTCTCATGACTACCACTTTCGACCTCGAGAACACGGCACTCGTACTCGTGGATCTACAGAACGACAATGTCCACGCGGACGGCGCGTATGCCTCGTTCGGTGCTGCCGACCACGCACAGCACCAGAACCTCGAAGAGCACGTGCGCGAGCTGCTGGCCTTCGCTCGCGAGAAGTCCATCCCGGTGATCCACAATCACATCGTGTCTCTACCCGGCCGGCCGTTCGGCGGAAGCAACGCTCCGATCTTCAAGCTGATCGGACCGGACTCGCTCAAGCTCGGTTCGTGGGGCGCCCGAGCACTCGACGGTCTCGAAGCGCGTGAAGACGAGCCGGTCCTGATTCGCAACCGCATGAGCGCTTTCAACGGCACCATGCTGGACACACTGCTTCGCAACCTCGGAGTCGAGGATGTTCTCGTAGCGGGCGTCTGGACGAACATGGCCGTCGAGCACACTGTTCGGGACGCTGCCGACCATGGCTACCGTCCGATCCTCGTCACCGATGCGACCTCGAGCCTCAGCGAGGAATGGCAGCATGCGGCTGAAAGCTTCGCACTGACCAATATTTCGGAGTTCGCTACCACGGCAGAGGTTCTCGCGCAGACCACAACAGCATGATCGCCGCGTGGTACGACTCGCAGGGCCCGGCCCACGAGGTCCTCGCGGTCGGAACGCTGCCGACGCCCGAGCCGGGTCCGGGGGAGGTCCGAGTGCGGGTGGAGCTGTCTTCGGTGAATCCGGGTGATACCAAGAAGCGACGCGGATGGCTGGGGTCATCGATGACCTATCCGAGAGTCGTGCCACACAGTGACGGTGCTGGATTCGTCGACGCAGTCGGTTCAGGTGTCGAACAGTCGCGTGTGGGGGAGCGCGTCTGGGTGTTCGGTGCCCAGTCGTATCGCGCATTCGGAACAGCTGCGCAGTTCACCGTCGTGCCCGAGTGGCAGGCGGTTGCGCTGCCGGATTCCGTAGCGCCCGAAGTGGGCGCTTGCCTGGGAATTCCGGGGATCACCGCCCACCGCGCCGTGTTCGGCGACGGAAGTGTCGAGGGCAAGATTGTGGTAGTCCAGGGAGTACTGGGCGGCGTCGGATCATTGGCCGCTCGGCTCGCGCGGTGGAAGGGCGCGACGGTGATCGGAACGGTGCGCACCGCCGCGGACCTCGGACGGGCCCGGGCGTCAGGAACGGAATTCGCGGTCGCGCTGGACGATCCCGACGCAGCAACCCAGGTACGCGAATTCGCTGGAGGTGGAGTCGACCGCATCGTCGAAGTGTCGTTCTCGGACAACACCGACTTCGATGCGGCAGTCGCGAAGAACGACACCGTGATCGCCGTATACGGCACACGGGACGCGCGCCCGAGTCTTCCGTTCTGGCCGATGTTGTTCGACAACATCACCATTCGGCTGCTGGGTAGCGACGATTTCTCGCGGGAGGTGAAGATGACGGCCGCCCGCGACCTCACCGACGCCGCTTCCGTGGGAGCACTGTCCATCTCCGTCGACGACCCGCTGCCTCTCGACCGAATCGCCGACGCTCACGACCGAGTCGACGCGGGCACTCGGTCGAGAGTCGTCCTGCAGATTCCGGAGTGATCAACCACCGAGCTTGCGGGTGACCTCAGGTATGACTTTGTCGGCGATGTATTGAATTCGCGCGGAACCGGATTCGACGGACTCACCCGGAAGCTGAGCCCAGTAATGGAAATCGCGGATCTGGGGGAACTCGGTGGCCATGGTCACCAGTTCGTCGACCGCCATCGAGGCGTCCATGAGTTTGTAGGCACCGGCATCGAGTAGATGTTGAGGGCTCTCGAACGACGACGGCTGATCGGGGCCCTCGAACGAGCCCCATTCGATGTACTTGTTCATCTGGTAGAGCGCGTGTTCGCCGACCTCGGCCCACGTGCGTTCCGGATCGTCGGCCACCACAGTCCATTGGCTCGCGTAGATGCGGGCATCGTCCACGTTCTTCCCGTGCCGCTCGATCGACTGCTGGTAGTCCGTGAAGTGGGCGTTCTGCAGCGTGATGACGCCGTCTGCGAGACGTGCGGCGCGATCGATTCCCACCGGGGACTGTGCGCCGATCAGAATCCTCGGGGCCGTCTCGGGTAGCGGAGTCACCGGCAACGCAGGTACCGAGAATCGTTTGCCCTCGTAGGCCTCACCGGTGCCGGCCCAGGCATGCCGAATCACAGCAATTGCATCCTCGAGAAGACTGGGGCGCTGTTTGACCTTTCGCCCGAACGCCGCGAATTCCTTCTCGTGGTAGCCGAGGCCGAGACCCAGCTCGAAACGGTTGTCGGTGAGGAACGACAGAGCTGCCGCATCCTCGGCCAGACGCATCGGTTCGTGTAGTCCCGCCACGATGATGTTGGTACCGATGCGCATGGTCTTGGTCCGAGCACCGATCGCCGCGGCAACGACCAGGGGAGACGACGCATAATCGTCCTCGGCGAAGTGATGCTCGCTCAACCATGCCGACCCGAAGCCGAGTGATTCGGCCCAGACGACCTGGTCCACCGATTCTCGATAGAGAGAACCCAGTGGTTTTCGCCATTGTGCCGGATTGCGAAAGTCGTACCACAGACCGAAGGTCGGGACCTGGTACTGCGAAGCAGACGGGTTGAGCGAGTTCATCATTCCTCCACGTTGAGTAAGGCGAACATCAAACGAAAAGCATGCCGCCGTCGATGAGTGCGGACTGTCCTGTCATGTAGTTCGAGTCGGGTCCGGCCAAGTACGAGACGTACGCTGCGACGTCGTCGCCGGTCGAGACGCGGCCGAGGGTGATGCCGGCAGCCATTGCCTTCATCGACTCGCCTTTCCCGACTCCGTTGATGGCACCGAGGTCGCGGTCCACCTCGACCCACATGTTCGTATCCACGATGCCGGGGCAGTAGGCGTTGACGGTGATGCCGTGTTCCGCCCACTCCTGTGCTGCTGCCTGGGTCAGGGCGCGGACACCGAACTTGGTCGAGCTGTAGATGCCGAGCAACGCGAATCCCTTGTGGCCTGCGATGGACGACGCTCCGATGATCTTTCCGCCGTGCCCCTGCTTGATCATCTGACGCGCTGCTTCGGTGTAGCAGAGGAAGATTCCGCGGCCGTTGACCGCGTGGAGACGGTCGTACTCCTCCGGCGTCACGTCGAGAAGTGCCTTCGTCTGGGCGATCCCGGCGTTGGCGACCAGTATGTCGAGCGATCCCAGCTGTTCGGCGGTGTCGGTCATGAGCGCCCGCACCGAATCTGGATCGCTGACATCGCCGGTCAGCGCGACGGTCTTGACTCCGTGTGTGGCGACCTCGCTCCGAGTTTTCTCCAGCTCTTCCGACATCGAAGGCAGGTCGGACAGCGCGATGTCATGTCCGTCCGTTGCGAGGCGGAGCGCGATGGCCTTGCCTATTCCGCGCGCCGAGCCGGTGATGTGTGCGACGGTCATGATCGGTCTCCTGAATCGTGTTGTGTGAACGGTGAAGTGGTGGAGGTCAGGCAGTCGGATCGACGAGGAGCTTCATTTTGCGCCCAGCCCGCAGTTCCTCGAACCCGCCGTCGACGACGTCTCCGAGGGCGATCGTGTCGACCCACCCTGTGGTGTCGTAGTGCCCCTTGGCCATCAGGTCGATGACCGCGCGGTAGTCATCGCTGGTGTAGCAGATGGTCCCCTGAATGCGCCGCTCGCGAAGAACGAGGTTGATCAGGGGTGTCGAGAGAGGCTTGTCGTAGATCGCCACACTGATCAAGGGGCGACGCTCGCCGACGCATTCCAGTGCTGATTCGACTGCAGGAGCCACGCCGGCTGCGTCGAACGCAGCGTCGACGCCGTCTCCGTCGGTGCGATCGGCGATGAGGGCGGGAACGTCGACAGACATCGGATCGAGGGTGCGAGCCCCGAGAGCCTCGATGGACTTACGCCGCGTCTCCGACGGTTCGACAACGTCGATCTCGGTCAGTCCCATGCCACGCAACGCAAACCAGATGCCGATTCCGATCGGACCCGCGCCGTAGACGAGTGCTCGGCTCTGGTCGCCGACCTCGCCCAGTACCGCTGCGTGATACGCGACCGACATGGGCTCGACCAGCGCGCCCATCTCGACCGGAATGCTGTCCGGAAGCTTGTGAACCTGGTTGCGGGGAACGACGGTGTACTCGGCCATGCCGCCGTCGGCCATCAAACCGTGGAAGCCGATCGACTTGCAGAGGTTGTACTGGCCACTGCGGCACGGGCGGCATTCGCCGCACCGATAGATCGGTTCGATGGTGACTGCGTCGCCTTCGGCCACGTCGTCGACGCCGGCACCGACGGCAGTGACGATCCCCGAGAACTCGTGACCGAGAACCACCGGCATTGCCTTGTGGGTCAGTGGGTGCGGGTCGGATGGCGGGATGAAGATCGGACCGTCGTAGAACTCGTGTAAGTCGGTGCCGCAGATGCCGTTCCGAGACACGCGGATCTTGACCTGCCCCGGACCGGCTTCGGGCTCGGGGACGTCTTCGATTTCTACCTTGTGGTTGCCGTAGTAGACAGCTGCGCGCATGGTTGATCTCCTGAGGTGAAGTGGAACAGTCGGGGCGCGTCAGAGGGTGCGAACGAGCTTCTTGTTCGCGAATTCGTCGAGACCGAATCGACCGAGCTCGCGGCCTATTCCGGAGGTCTTGACTCCGCCGAACGGCATGTCGGGCGCGCTCTTGATGGTGGTGTTGATGCCGACCATGCCAACGTCGAGCCGATCTGCGACGTACGCAGCTTCGGTGTCGTCCGTGGTGAACACGGCACTGCCGAGGCCGAACGGGGAATCGTTGGCGAGATCGATTGCGGCGTCGGTCGAGTCGACCTTGTGCAGCACTGCAACAGGTCCGAAGAGTTCTTCCCGGTATGCCCGCATATCCGGGGTGACACCGGAAAGCACGGTCGCGGGGTAATACGCGCCGTCGCCATCGGGGACGGTTCCACCGAGGTGCACCGTGGCACCCTTCGAGACGGCGTCCGCGACCTGCTCTGCGATTTCGTCGCGTCCGCCGACGGACGACATCGGACCCAGTCGCGTAGCGGGGTCCGTCGGGTCACCCATCGACCACGACTGCGCCGCCGAAACGAACCCATCGAGGAACTCGTCCCACACCGAGGCGTCGACGATCATTCGCTTGGACGAGGTGCATGCTTGGCCTGCGTTGCCGAACCGACCGGGGACGGCCGCGGCGACAGCATCACCGAGGTCGGCACCGGCGAGCACGATGAACGGGTCCGAGCCGCCGAGTTCGAGTACCGCCTTCTTCATGTGCTTGCCGGCGAGCTGTCCGATGATGCTGCCCGCGCGTTCCGATCCGGTGAGCGATACGCCCTGAATTCGGGGGTCGGCGATGAGATCGGCGATCTGGTCGCTGGAGGCAAAAATGTTCCGGTACACACCCTCTGGGCTTCCTGCATCACGCAGCATCGCCTCGATGGCCAACGCCTGCTGCGGGCAGTTGCTGGCATGCTTGAGCAGAATCGTGTTGCCCAGCAACAGGTTCGGTGCTACGAATCGCGCAACCTGGTAATAGGGAAAATTCCATGGCATGACGCCGACGAGTGCTCCGATAGGTGCCGTACGCACCAGTGCCCGTCCGGAACCGGCAATGTCGAGCTCCTCGTCCGCGAGCAGGTCCTGACCCTTGGTCGCGTAGTACTCGAAGATCGACGCGGAGAGTTTCACTTCGCCGCGGGCCTGCGCGATCGGTTTGCCCATCTCGAGCGTCATCAACTCGGCGAGTTCGGTTTCGCGCTCGCGATGCAGATCGGCGACCCGGTGGAGAACCGAAGCGCGTTCGGCCACTTCGGTGGTCCGCCACGTTCGGTACGCGGCGTCGGCGGCGGAGAGCGATGCCATTACCTGCTCGTCCGACTCGGTCTCGAACTTCGCCACGATGGTGCCTGTAGTGGGATCGGTGCTTGCGTACTTGCTCATCGGCATCTCTTTCGTTGCAGGACGCCGGCCGGGCGACCGGTGTAAGTCACCCGGCCGGCGTGGTCGATGCAGTGTCCTCGAGTGAAGGGTCAGGCAGGCTCGAGCGCGTCCGATTGCGTCAGGAAGCTCGGGTAGCCGGATGCCTTTTCGTTGTCGAGGACCGAGCGGTATTCCTTGATGCCGCCGAGGTAGAACATGACCGTGCGCTTCTTGCCGGGGATGTTGGCACCGAAGATCCACGACGCAGCTTTCGGGAAGAGCGTCTGGTCGGCGATGTCGGCGCAGATGTCGGTCCATTCGGTCTCGATGTTCGGCTTCGCCTCGATCCAGCCCATGGAGTTCTTCTCGATGGCCCCGATCGTGTCGGAGATCCACTCGACCTGTGTCTCGATCGACGGCGGCAGGTTCGTGAACGGTCCGTTGGGGCCGAGGATCATGAACATGTTCGGGAAGCCGGTGGTGGCCATTCCCAGGTAACTGGTCGGCCCGTCCTGCCAGTGCTCTTTCAGGCTTTCGTTGTTGCGCCCGCGGATGTCGACCTTGACGTAATTGCCGTCGACAGCGTCGAAGCCAGTGGCACAGATCAACACGTCCAGCTTGTGGAGCACGCCGTCCTCGGTAACAATGCCGTCGGCCGTCAGCTCGCGGATGGGGTTCTCGCCCACGTGTACGAGAGAGACGTTGTCTCGGTTGAACGTCTCGTACAGTCCCGAATCGCACAGGGGCCTGCGAGCGTAGAGATCTGTGGGCGTCAATTTGCGGCGGGTCTCCGGATCCTTGACGATCTCTGCGATCTTGCCCCGAATGAACTTCGCCGCTTCCTCGTTCGCTTCTGGATTGGTAGCGATGTCGCAGAACGTCTCGAACATGAAGCGGAAGCCACCGCCCTCATCCCATGTCCGCTGAAAGATCTGCCGGCGCTCCTCGTCGGTAACGCTGAAAGTCTCGACCTCACTTTCGACGAATCCCATTGCAACACTGGAGTTGCGGACCTGGTCCCAGTTGGCCTCGAAGTTCTCCTTCTGGCGGGCCAACTCTTCGTTGGACAGCACCCGGTTGCCGGCGGGAACGCTGTACTGAGGGGTTCGCTGGAACGAGGTGAGATGTCCGGCGATCGGTGCGACAGCTGTGATCACCTGACCGCCTGTCGATCCGTTGCCGATGACACCGACGCGCTTGCCCGTCAGATCCAGATCCTCGGGCCACGCACCGGTGTGCACCAACCGGCCCTCGAAGTTGTCGATACCGGGGAAGTTCGGCACGTTCGTCGCCGAGAGCAGTCCGAGGCCGTTGACGAGGTACTTGGCCTTGTAAGTGACTCCGCGGTCGGTGGTGACGGTCCAGATGCCGGCGGCCTCGTCGAAGCGGGCCGCGGTCATGGTGGTCTCGAGCGCGACGTCTTCGCGCAGCGAGTAGCGGTCGACGACGCCGTTGAGGTACTCCAAGATCTGGGGCTGACGGACGAACTTGGTGTTCCAAGTGGTCTGATCGTACAGGTCGCGGTCGAACGAGTACTGGTAGACGAAGCTCTCCGAATCCGACAGGGCACCCGGGTACTTGTTCCAGAACCAGGTGCCGCCGACACCGGAAGCCTTGTCGATCGCGATGGCGGTCAGGTCGAGTTCACGCCGTAGCTTGTAAAGCATGTAGATCCCGCCGAAGCCGCATCCGACGACAAGCGCGTCGATCTCACGGATCTGATCGGGTTCGTGTGACGCCATGTGATTGCTCCTCCGGTCTCGCGACCTATGTGGTGTAGTTCACTTCCTCTGGTCACAATGGTGAGGTGGGGCACAGGTGTCTGGTGTGTGCCAATCTGGAACACCCGGATGTGAGGGCGTTGAACTGCAGTTATGCCCGTGTAGTAGTAATGGCGTGATGATTGTTGCGAACTGTGAGTGGTCAGGTTGCGGATGGACAACTGGTTAGAGGGCGAGAACCTATGAGCGATGCGGTGCGCGAGGCAAAGCGGCATCTGATGCGCGCTGGTTTGCTGTCCGGTGCTCCCGACGAGGGGGTTGTTCCGGACCTGATCCTGCGGAGCTGGCGTCGCTCGATCGGCAACAGCGCCGACAGCCTGATGCCGTCGCAGAAGTTCGACGAGATCGATACCGACTCGATTCTGCGCCGCGCGGCAGATCCGGTACTCGACCGCTGGCAGGACCAGCTCGTGGACACCGGCACGACGTTGTTCCTCAGTGACCGGGCGGGCAGCATCGTGGCCAGGCGCGCAAGCGATCGGGGATTGCAGCGAAAACTGGATCGGGTGAATGCGGCCGAGGGGTTCGACTATTCGGAAGACTCGATCGGGACCAACGGTCTCGGTACGTCGATGGTCGAAGGACGAGCGGTGTATATCGAAGGTAGCCAACACTTCAACGAGTCGCTCTCCGTACTGGCGTGCGCGGCCGTTCCGGTCTACACGCCGTCGGGTCTGGTGATCGGATCGGTGTCGCTCGGGGGACCGTTGGCCATTGCGAGTTCGCTGATGGTCACCCTTACCAAGGAAATCGGTCAGCAGATCGAAGAACGACTGAAGGCGGCTGCACGACCGCAGGACCTCGCGTTGGCAATGTCGTTCATGCGCTACTCCAACTCTCGTCGTCCCACGGTCATCATGGACCGAGAGACGCTGCTGGCGAATACACCCGGATTGCCTTATGTGAGCGTCGATTCGCACGTAGTTCTCTGGGATCGCCTCAGCGCACACAATTGGGCGCTCGCGAACACAGCTCGCTGGGATATCGACGCAGGCGCGGTGGCGGTGACGGCTCGTCGAGTCGTCGAGGGAGCCCGCGACTACTACGTGCTGCACTTCGCTCCCGTTCCTCGTGACGAGGTTTCGACGGCCGGCCCCATCGGTCCGCGCACGCACGTCGACACTGCTTCCCGGGAGGCAGTCAAGGCAGCCGTGACGGTGATCGACGGTCCGCGTGGATCCGGTCGTGCATCTCGTGCACTCGATGTGCGTGCAGGTCGGGGAGAAGGTCGAGAACTCGAGGTCGTCATTCTGTCCACGGACACCGCAACGCCCTGGTCCGCTGTAGCGGACCTCCTCGACGGTGGCCGAGACGTCCTGATACGAAGACTGGAGGCGGTGCAGGATCACGAAGCCGGTCCGGTCGCAACGCTGGTGCAGGATCACCGCGAGGCTGTTGCCGCAGGTAGGCGAAATCAGCTGTTGATCACTACCTGTGCCGAAGCATCCTCGCCGGAAGTCGCTGCACTGGTGAAGCATTGGGGCATCGACGCCAGGACGGAAGCCCTCTCCGACTCACCGGATCGCATCCCGGGGCTCGTCCGCAGCATTCTCGATCAGGTGGACACAACGCGGCGGCATTCGATGTCCCCGACAGCCCTGCAGTCGTTGATGCAATGGGATTGGCCCGGCAATATCGCAGAATTGACGGCGACCGTGACCACACTGGCTTCGAGCGTGACGGCGTCGGTGATCGAGCGCCACCACCTTCCTGAGCACCTGCAACGGGCTCCCGCACGTCGAAAGATGACGATGATGGAATCGGCGGAGCGCGATGCCATCGTCGAGGCATTGGACCGCGCCGGTGGGAACAAGTCGGTGGCGGCAGAGCTACTCGGGATCGGCCGGACCACCCTCTACCGTCGTTTACGTCAGCTCGGCCTGGACGACGGTGAGGCCTCACTGTAGGTGCCGCTCACGAGTCGCCCTCGTCGAGAGCGACAACCTTGTCCAGTACCACGCGCAGCGCGGGATTGGTGTTGTCTCGGCGCCACGCAGCTCGCATATCTACATCTGCTGTGGTGTCGTCCAAAGGGACGAACACGACGTGCGGATCGGTGACGTTGCTGGCGACCGAAGCAAGGGTCAGGTGGCACCCCACCTCTGCGGATACCAGAGCGAGGGCGGTCTGGGTGTCGGGAGCGATCTGAACGACGTCGGGGACGAAACCCTGCGCGTCGGCCAATCGGCGTAGTCGATCGGGGAGTACCGATCCTTCGTGCAATGGCAACGACACGAAGTGTTCCTGTGCCAGCTGTTCGATCCCGATGTGACGTGCATCAGCCAGGGGATGTGTGTCGGCGAACGCCACAACGAGGTGGTCGGGGATCACGACCTGGGACTCGACAGTGGACGGAATGACGTCCCATCTACCGAGCGCGATGTCGGTGTCCCCGCCGAGAAGCCTCTTCATGGCCGGCTGGGCGAAGTTCTGGCTCGAGAGTTCGAGCTCGATACCCGGGTGCTGTGACCGAACGAGCCGAGCCAGTCTCGCGACCATGCGGTGCGTCGATACACCCGCGAACGCAATCCGAACGAGTCCGGTCTCGCCGCCATCGGCCGATACGACGGCGTTCTCAGCGGTGCGCATCGCTTCGAGCACTGCCCGGGCGGGATCTATCAAGGCCTGACCGCTGGCAGTCAGTTTCACCGAGCGCGTGTTTCGGTCGAACAGGGTGGCGCCGAGGTGCTTCTCGAGCTGCTTGATCGTACGACTCAACGGCGGCTGTGCGACATGCAGACGCGCGGCCGCACGTCCGAAGTGGAGCTCCTCGGCCACGGCGAGAAACGCACGAAGCTGTTCGACGTCCACTCAGCCTCCTTTGTTGCAGAAATTGTCAAAACAGAAGTACCAATTAAGTATTGGACTGATGGTAATGCAGTAGCCGATAGTTGTCCCATGGATACGCTGAACCCCGATGTACCGGATGACGTCTTCGCGGACGTGTTGAAGCAGATCTCCCACTTCGTGCGGTCGCGTGTCGTGCCGCGTGAACTCGAGATCATGAACACCGATGCGATTCCGGATGATCTGCGGAAACAGTCCGCCGAGATGGGACTGTTCGGCTACGCGATCCCGCAGGAGTGGGGTGGGCTGGGCCTGAACCTGATCCAGGACGTCGAGTTCGCGATGGAACTCGGCTACACCTCGTTGTCGCTGCGATCGATGTTCGGCACCAACAACGGGATCGCCGGGCAGGTGCTGGTCGGATTCGGTACCGAGGAGCAGAAGGCGAAATGGTTGCCGGGCATGGCAACCGGCGACATCGTCGCCTCGTTTGCGCTGACCGAGGACGGGGCAGGGTCGAATCCGGCAGGCTTGAAGACGACGGCGACGGTCGACGGCAGCGGGTGGGTCATCAACGGCAGCAAGCGATACATCACCAACGCGCCGATTGCGAACATGTTCGTCGTCTTCGCCAAACTGGACCCGAAACCGCAGAGCGGCAACGGCATCGCGGTATTCCTGGTTCCTGCCGACACCGCCGGGATCGAGGTGGGCGTGAAGGACGCGAAGATGGGCCAACAGGGGTCCGGCACCGCTGATGTGACGTTCACCGACGTGCGGATCGAGGCCGACGCCTTGGTCGGCGGCAATGGCGATATCGGGTACAAGGCGGCGATGACGTCTCTGGCGCGGGGACGGGTGCACATTGCCGCGCTGGCCGTCGGTCAGGCGCAGCGCGCGCTGGACGAGTCGGTGTCCTATGCCGCGGCGTCCACGCAGGGCGGAGAACCGATCGGAAACTTCCAGCTGGTGCAGGCCATGCTCGCCGATCAGCAGGTCGGTGTCATGGCAGGCCGGGCGATGGTCCGTGAGGCTGCGCGGGCATGGGTGCAGGAGACCGATCGACGTATCGCTCCGTCCGCGGTGAAGCTGTTCTGCACCGAGATGGTCGGCAAGGTCGCCGATCTCGCCGTCCAGATCCACGGCGGTGCCGGATACATGCGAGAGGTCCCCGTCGAACGCATCTACCGGGACGTGCGACTGCTCCGGTTGTACGAGGGCACCAGCGAGATCCAACGATTGATCGTCGGCGGCGGCCTGATCCGAGCCGAACAGAAACGCAACTCGTGAACGCACCACTCGAAGGCTTCACCGTTGTCGCTATAGAGCAGGCCGTCGCAGCACCGCTCGCCACCCGAAATCTCGCCGACCTGGGTGCTCGTGTCATCAAGGTCGAACGCACCGACGGCGGAGACCTGGCGCGGGGTTACGACCATGCCGTCCACGGCACCGGAGCTCACTTCGTGTGGCTCAACCGTGGCAAGGAATCACTTGCGGTAGATCTGAAGTCGGTGCAGGGACGCCAGATCGTTCGAGGACTCATCGACCGAGCCGACGTGTTCGTGCAGAACCTTGCCCCTGGTGCGGCACAGCGTCTCGGCTTCGGTGCCGACGAATTGCGCTCGGCGAAACCGCAACTGGTAGTGGTGAACATGTCCGGGTTCGGCAGAGGTGGTCCCATGCAGGACCGGAAATCCTACGACATGCTGATCCAGGCCGAATCGGGGTTGATTTCCATCACCGGAACTCCGGACGAGCCGGCCAAGACCGGAATACCCACCGCCGATATTGCGACCGGAATGTATTGCGCACAATCGGTTCTCGCGGCGTTGCTGCGGCGCGGACGAACCGGCGAAGGCGCGACCATCGACGTTTCCATGCTCGATTCGACCGTGGAGTGGATGGGCCACGCGATGTACACGCAGATGTACACCGGTGTGCAACCTCAGCGCATGGGAGTGAGCCACAGTTCGATCGCGCCGTACGACGCCTATCCGACGCTCGACGGTCAAATCCTGATCGGTGTGCAGAACGACCGTGGCTGGCGAACGCTCGTCTCGGACGTACTGGGCATCCCCGAGTTGGCGGACGACCTACGTTTCGCGACAAACGTTCTGCGCGTGCAGAACCGTACCGAATGCGACGCTGTCGTCGCCGCCCGCACATCGCTCTTCACGACAGTCGACCTGGACGCGAAACTGGCGTCGGCCGGTATCCCTGCGGCCCAGGTCAAACAGATGGATCAGGTCGTTGCCCATCCTCAACTCGTCGAACGTGACCGTTGGCGCACGGTCGGCACCGAACACGCCACAGCACAGGCGCTGCTGCCTCCGGCTACGTTCGCCGATCACGAAGCTCCGATGGGCGATGTTCCAGCACTAGGTCAACACACCCGCGCACTGCTGATCGAATCCGGTCGCGGCCCCGACGAAGCGGACGGCATTCTGCGCCAAGGTATTGCAGTGCAGAACGCAGCCTTCGATGCGGACTTCGCCCGATGACCGTCGACACCACCACAGAACAGGACATTTCATGATTTCAGGTCGTACAGCCGTCATCACCGGTGGCGCTCAGGGCATCGGTTTGGCCATCGCCACGATGTTCGCGGAGAACGGCGCGAGCATCGTCATCGGTGATCTCGACGAGTCGAAGGCCAAGGAAGCCGCAGACGCTTTACCCACCCCTGCAGTCGGCGTTCGCTGCAATGTCACGTCCGCCTCCGACGTGCAGGCATTGGTGGATACCGCAGTTACATCGTTCGGGTCTATCGACATCATGGTCAACAACGCGGGAATCACTCGCGACGCGACCATGCGGAAAATGACCGAGGAGCAGTTCGATCAGGTGATCGACGTGCATCTCAAGGGTTGCTGGAACGGCACGAGAATCGCAGCAGGCGTCATGCGTGAGAACGGCGGTGGATCGATCATCAATCTGTCGTCGATCTCGGCGAAGGTCGGCTTCGTAGGGCAGAGCAACTACTCGGCGGCCAAGGCCGGAATTGTGGGACTGTCCAAAGCCGCAGCGAAAGAGGTTGCACACCTCGGTGTTCGGATCAACGTCATTCAGCCGGGACTGATCAAAACCGCGATGACCGAAGCCATGCCGCAGAAGGCGTGGGATCAGAAGATGTCCGAAATACCGATGCAGCGCGCCGGGGATCCGCGTGAGGTCGCCTCGGTGGCGTTGTTCTACGCGTCCGATCTGTCGTCGTACATGACCGGCACCGTCTCCGAGGTCACCGGCGGACGCTACATGTAGCAATCGATTCCATCTCTCGTCACCAATCCCGTCTCGATAAGGAATCTTCATGCCAGACGCCGTCATCTGTGAACCGCTACGCACACCGGTCGGACGGTTCGGGGGAGTGCTCCGCGATGTGTCGCCGCAGCAACTCGCCGCCGTCGTGATCGAAGAACTGTGCGCCCGTACCGGACTGGAAGGCGGTGTCATCGACGACGTCATTTTGGGACAGGCGTCGCCGAACGGCGACGCACCGGCTATCGGACGGGTCGCCGCACTGGATGCAGGTCTCGGTATCGAGGTTCCAGGTCTACAGGTCGACCGTCGGTGCGGGTCCGGACTGCAAGCCGTATTACAGGCGTGCATGCAAGTACAAACGGGCGGTAGCGATCTGGTGCTGGCCGGTGGTGCGGAAAGTATGAGTCAGGCCGAGTTCTACGCCACCGGAATGCGATGGGGGATCAAGGCCGAGTCGGTGGCGTTGAGCGATCGACTGGCTCGAGCCCGTATCACTGCAGGCGGGATGAATTTTCCTGTTCCTGGCGGAATGATCGAAACTGCCGAAAACCTGCGGGCAGAGTATTCGATCAGCCGTGAGGATCAAGACGAGCTCGCCGTCCAGTCGCATCGGCGCGCCGTAGCCGCGCAGAAGAACGGAGTGTTCGCAGAAGAGATTGTGGGAGTGCCGGTTCCGCAGCGGCGCGGTGATCCGATCGTTGTCGACACCGACGAACATCCGCGTGCCGACACCACTGTCGAGAGTCTGGCCAAGCTCCGTCCGATGCGCTCGAAGATCGATCCGGCTTCGACCGTCACCGCAGGTAATGCCAGCGGTCAAAACGACGGTGCCGCGGTCGCTATCGTGACCACTCCTGAGCGCGCAGCCGAGCTCGGGCTACGACCGATCGCCCGATTGGTGAGTTGGTCGGTTGCCGGCGTACCGCCGCGGACCATGGGAATCGGACCGGTCCCGGCGTCGAAGAGGGCTTTGAGCCGCGCAGGGTTGACCTTGGACGATATGGACGTCATCGAGTTGAACGAGGCGTTCGCCGCACAGACTTTGGCAGTCCTGCGGACGTGGGGTATCGAGCCCGACGATCATCGGCTGAACCCGAACGGCTCGGGCATTTCACTCGGCCATCCTGTCGGTGCCACAGGTGGCCGGATTCTCGCGACCCTCCTTCGCGAAATGCGGCGGCGTGATGCTCGCTATGGACTGGAGACCATGTGCATAGGTGGCGGGCAGGGCCTAGCTGCTGTCTTCGAGAACATCTCTCGGTAGGAGCGTCAATTCCCGTCTGGTGCGCGCCGAACTCGAAGTTGTGGACGCATTTCGGCGAACCGGGCAGGCGTGAGTGCAGACCGGAGCGACCGCAATGAGCTGGATCGTTCTGCATCGACACCCCTGACGCGAGCATTCGTACTGCTACGCTGACGCGGCGCTGGGGAGGGTGCGACGGGACTTACCGGGGGGAATGCCGATGTTGCAGGTCGATCTCGACGCATTGCGGGCGTTGGGTTCGGCGCTGACAGCCTCCGCGGATTCGGTGGAATCGTTGGATCCGGCAGCGCCTATTGCAGCCGCGGCCGATGCGATGCCCAACTCGGCGTTCGGCGATGTCGCCCGGTCCGCTGCGATTCCGACGCTCGACGCCTATCGCGGAGTGTCCGCGCGTATTCGCGCAATGTCGTCCGCGTCGTCGGCCTCGGCAGGCAGCTACGAGGATACCGACCGGGCTTTCAGCGATCAGCTCATAGGTCTGAACGGCGATCGTCGATGAGCGCGACGGTCTCGCAGGTGCGCGGATGGAATCCGAGTGCACTCGTCGATGTCGCCGTCAGTCTTGCGGCGGTGAACTCGGATTTCGGCGACCTGGTCAGTGATGTCGGACGTGCCACGAGGGATGGCCTGAGCCACTGGGAAGGGGACGCGGCCACGGCGGCGTCTGCTCGAGCTGTGGCCGATCGGCTGGCCGCGACCCATCTCGTCACCGCTGTGGACGATCAAGCCGGCGAGTTCGGTACAGCGGCAGGGCAACTGACCGAGGTGCGGACGTCGACTCTTGCGGCAGTCGATGCTGCGGTTGCCGGCGGATTCACAGTCGCCGATGCAGGTTCGGTCACCGCCCCGATCTGCTCGTCCGGCAACCTCGTCGCAGACCTGCTGCTGCAAAGCAGTTTCGATGAGCAAGCACGCAGTCACGAGGCCGCGGTGCGTTCTCTGTTGCGCAGTGCTGCCGACGTGGACGGAATGTGTGCGGCCTCGCTGCAGCGCGCGATCGATGCCATCGCAGAGATCTCCGGATCGCCCGGTGCGCCGGATCACTACGGCGACGTTGTTCGAGACATACTCGACGGCAACGCTTTTCTGCCGGATGATCCGCGAGAGCTCGCTGAGTTCTGGGACGGCTTGACGCCGGCCGATAAAGACGGTCTGGCGGCCTGGGACCCGACAATCGGCAACCGGGACGGACTACCGGCGGTGGACAAGGCACGCATGAACGAGGACCTACTGGTACCGATCACCGCGGCGGCGGAACGTGACCTCGCTGCTGTCGAGGCTCGTCATCCCGATTGGGCCAGAGGGGAGAACGTGCCGCCGTCCAGTGGAGTACTGGACGAGAAACAGCAGGCTCGTCGCAAAGACTGGGAGAGCTGGACGGATGAACGCGAAAAAGCGTCCGGTGCGGTGGCGGGTTTTCACGAAGTGCGTAACCAGCTCGACAGCAACCTCGGTTTTTCCACATTCCTGATGAACATAGACGACCAGGGCCGAGGCGCGATTGCGCTCGACAACCCCGATACCGCGCACAACGTCGCGACGTATGTCCCGGGGACGGGGACCGAGTTTTCGAAGATGGGCGGGGACATGGCGCGCGCCAACGAGCTGCTGGCGGCAGCGGACCGTATCGATCCGGGCAGCAAGAACTCGGTCGTTGCGTGGATGGGGTACGACGCTCCGCCTGGCCTGTCCGACGCCGCACGCACAACATTCGCCGACGCCGGCGCTCCTCGGCTGGACAGCTTCCAGGACGGTCTGCGCGCCGCGCACGACGGCCTTCCTTCGCACAACACCGTCATCGGTCACAGCTACGGCAGCACGGTCGTCGGGCATGCGATGGGCGACGGGGGCTCGCTCGATGTCGACAGTGTCGTGTTCGCAGGGAGCCCCGGGGTGGGGGTCCACAGGGCCGGTGATCTTGCGCTCGACGGGGTCGCTCCGGATCAGATGGGCGATCACGTGTTCGCCACCGCTGCCCCGGCCGACCCGGTGACGTGGATCGGGGTGCTGGTGCCGGAAGTAGCTCACGGCGCCGACCCGACGTCCGATGCATTCGGAGCAACCGTGTTCGAGAGCGCACCGGGCAACGACTCGATCGACATACCGGTGTTGGGTGATGTGGGGTTCGACCCCGACTCGCACAGTAGCTACTTCGAGCGAGGCACACCGTCGCTGCTAGCGATGGCACGGATCATGACGAATACAGGAAATGGCGAATGACGTATCGGACCGTCCGGGGCACGCCCAGAACATTTCTCGCGATCGCACTGACATGTGTTCTTCTCGCAGTCGGGTGCTCGCAGAACGGAGCAGATGACGTGGACAGCGCATTGACACAGGAGCAAGCACAGGCTCGGACCGTCGAGGTGCTGGGACGGTCACTCTCGGTGTTGCCGGATGGTGCGCGGCTCGATGTCGAAAATCCGACCTTCCCTCAATCGAGGCTTCCCACGGGCGGATTCAGACCCTGCTACGACGACAACACGATCGACTACGGGCCGCACCGATTCAGCGCCGGCTACTGGGTAGTTCTCGGCGGCGAAGGTCGAGATGATCTCGACCTGTTGCTGTCCACCTGGGCCGAGTGGGGCTGGACAGTCGAAGACGACAGCACCGACGGGGGGAACTCGGCGACCGCACGAACACCCGATCAGTATGTGGTCGATGCGCTGCTGAGCACAGACGGAGGGTTGAGCCTGGGCGGGTCCTCGCCGTGCTTCGCAATCGAGGCGGGCCGGACCCCGCCGGCCGCCGTTGCTCCGCTGGTGATCGAACAACGATGACCAGTCGATCCGACGCAGACCTCGAAGAACTCACAGTCGAAGCCGCTCGCGTTCATCCATCTCTGTTGACGCTCTTGTGAGCTGCGCCCGCATGCTTCCGTGCTCACACATCCCCGAAACGTCGGTGTGTGGCTGTCGCTACGAACTCGGCGATGCAAGTCCAAGGCTGCTGTCACACAGCTCGGTACGGTGTCGGACATGGACGGTTTCGAGATCGGCGACGGTGTTACGACGGTTGATGGACCCATGAGTGGCGTCTACGGAACCGTGGTCTGGTTCTACGAGGAGAAGCAGCAGTTGCTCGTTCGCTTCGGCGCGTCGCAGCAGATGTACTACGCGGCGGACGAGTTGAAGCGCTGGGGCGAGTAGCCAACGCCCTCTCTCGCCTGCATCGGAATAATTGAATCTTCACCGATGCTGATGGAGTCGACCATCCCGAATCGAAAGGTCCCACCATGCATCTGGGCGTAGACAGTTTCGTCTCTTCCGTGACCGATCCGACCGACGGTCGGGTGATCGCTCCCGAGGAGCGAATGGGTCACCTGTTGGAGGAGATCGCCCTCGCGGATGAGGTCGGGCTCTACTCGTTCGGCATCGGCGAGCATCACCGCAGCGAGTACTACGACTCGGCCCCGTCGATCATTCTCGCTGCGGCAGCCGCGCGCACCGAGAACATCCGACTCGGCAGCGCAGTCAAGGTGCTCAGCGCAGACGATCCGGTACGGGTGTTCCAAGAGTTCGCCACCCTCGATCTGATCTCCAAGGGCCGGATCGACCTGGTCGTGGGACGCGGATCCTTCACCGAGTCGTTCCCGCTGTTCGGCCTCGATCTGGCCGATTACGACTCGCTCTTCGCAGAGAAGCTCGACCTCCTGCTGCAGATCCGGGACAACGTCGAGGTGACCTGGTCCGGTCGGCACCGCCCGGCGCTGAACCGTCAGGGCATCTACCCGCGTCCGCTGCAGGATCCGTTGCCGATCTGGGTCGGCGTCGGTGGTACGCCCGAATCCTTCGCTCGCGCAGGGCTTCTGGGGCTCCCTCTGATGATTGCCATCATCGGCGGAGAACCACGCCAGTTCGCCCCGCTCGTCGATCTCTACCGTCGCGCCGGAGCGCAAGCGGGCCATCCGCCGGAGCAGCTGAAGGTGGGCCTGCACGTGTTCGGCTTCGTTGCCGAGACCACGACGGCCGCAGCAGACACCATCTACCCCGGCTGGAACGAGATGTTCACCAAGATCTCTCGGGAGCGCGGATTCGCTCGGCCCAGTCGGCAGCAGTTCGATGCCACCTCCGGTCCCAACGGCGCGTTCTTCATGGGAGATCCGAAGACGGTGGCCGACAAGATTCTGCGAGTGAGCGAACAACTGGGCGGTGTGGATCGACTGTCGTTGCAGATGACCAATCCGCGGCTGGCCCACAGCGACCTTCTGCGCGGCATCGAGCTACTCGGCACCGAAGTTGCACCCCTGGTTGCTCGGGCATAGCCGCCTCGACCCGAAATACCCGTGATTCCTGTGGCCAAATGCCCTAGTGGCGAGTCGACGCGGCAGCGATCGTAGGAGACGACATGAAGACCGTCTTCGGCCAACGGAGGAACGATGGACCACACGATCGCGGCAACCACATTCGACGGACCGCTCGCGGTCGTGGTCGACGGCTCGCCCACGGACAAGGGGGTGGCCGAGTGGGCGGCGCATTTCGCTCGGGCGGCCTCGACATCGGTGCACCTCGTCCACGGTGCACCGAAAGACGAGTGGAGTGCGGCCGTCGCCGCCGAGCTGAACACCACCGACTTCCCGACGCGGCTTCGGCAGGAGGGTGAGGGCGTACTCGCCCGCGCCGTCGACGTAGTGCATGGAGTCGATCCCCAGGTGACGGTGGAATCGGAGGTATCCGAGCTGTCGGCTGCGCGTCTGGCGAAGGCGCTCTCCGCGGATGCGGCGATGCTCGTCGTGGGCGCGTGCGAGTCGGGTCCATTGCGAGACATCGTCTTCGGGTACTCGACGACGGCAATCGTCAACGCCGCGACCTGCCCGGTGCTGGTATGGCACGAGCGTCGCGACTCCGGATCCGAGCCGGGGCCCGTCGCGGTTGGGGTCGATGGATCCGAGCCGTCGAAACGCGCGCTGTCGGCAGCATTCGACCTGGCGGGCATCCTGGGTGCGCAGCTGCTCGCCGTCCACGTGGGTGCCGTGCACGAAACCGACCAACTCGACTACGGCACCTCGGTCGACTGGCAGCACCTTCGTGAGGCAGAACGAAAGTGGTTGCAGGCCAACGTCGACACCTATCGGGACAAGTATCCGTCGGTGCCGGTTCGGGCAGTATCCGTCGGTGCTTCGGCGGCACACGAACTTCGGTCGATCTCCGCTACGTCCCAGGTGTTGGTAGTGGGCAGCCGCGGCCGAAATCGTTTTGCAGCAGCGATATTGGGATCAGTGAGCCAGAACTTGGTGCATCACGCCGAATGTCCGGTCCTGGTGGTGCATTGACAGCGCCGCCTAGTTCGAGACCCATTCCATTTCGTCGACGCCTGCGACAGGCGTCAGCAGGGAACGGATCTCACCGGCGTACATGGTTCGTTTGATCTCGCCCAGCACTTCACCGCGGGTGCCGGCCAACTCGGCTGCACGGGCGATGGCGTTGTCGCGCACATGCTCCTGCGTCGAGACCGCGTCGACCAGGCCGAGCGCCATGGCGTCGCCACCGCCGTAGCGGCGGCCTGTTGTCAGCGCCTCGTGAAACGCATGTGGAGCCAACCTCGCCCGCACCATGTCGACGGTTCCCGGACTGTAGGTCGCGCCGATGTTGACGCCGGGGAAGCACAGGAAGCCGCGATCGGAACGCATGATGCGGTGGTCGTGTGCCATCACGAAGAATGCGGCACCGCCGTAGGTGTGTCCCTGCATGGCGGCGACGGTCTGCATCGGGAATGTCAGGAAACGCACCAGCATCTCCTGCACTGTGCCGATGAACCGATTGATCTGGTCGAGGTTGTCGGCACCCCACGACAGATCGACCCCGGTGGAGAAATATTTGCCCGTCGCAGTCGTCACCAGCGCAGCCGGGCCGGAGGACGACTCCACCTCGTCGAGCAACGCGTTGATTTCGGCAACCCAGTTCGGGCTCATGCGGTTTTCGCTGTCGTCTACGCCCCGAGTCCCGAGGTTCAGCACGAACACGTCTTCAACGCGATCCAGGTATGGCATATCCCGAACGTACCCAGTTTTCCTTGTTCTAGCTCACAACGCGAGGAACTGACCGGCGTGGGCGAAGCGATGTGTAGTACTCCTGCTGCGACGGGTAGTAGTCGTCGAAACTCGGCAGCGGTGTGTTATCCCTGGATGCGATGAGCATGTCCAGGTAAAACTCCCATCCGGGGCCGATGTCGCCCAGACCATCTGTGCTCTCGCAACTGTGCACGAGAACGACGACCGTCGAACCGTCCCTCTCGTCGAGGCGAACCTCGAGCGGCCACTGCATCTCGCCGATCGTTCGCACGGCCAGTCGGCTGGGCGCCTCGCACGCTTCGATGGTCATATCCGACGCGGGCTCGCCCTCCTCGAACCGCATCGTGACACGAACGGTGTTCTCCGAGATGCGCTCCCACGGCCCGAACCACAGTGCTGTTCGGGGCGATTCCGTGAGGCTGGCCCACACATCCTCGCGCGATGCGGCGATGGTCCTGATCAGCTCGAGAGCGAAGCCGGTGTCGGTGCTGCGCAGCGTGCCCGTTGGTGTCGGTTCCATCGAGTGATTATGCGACTCCGGCATCGCTGCCGTCGAGTGTGACTCCGCCCAGAGGAGGGTCTGCAATCAACTCGGGTCGTAGAGTTTCTCCACCAAGCCGAGGGTCCACAACGCGGTCAGTGGACCGCCGTCATTGGTGAATTTGTCCGTCCGGACGATGCGCTCGCTGCGCACAGCCGGCAATCCGGTCCAGAGCGGGTTGGCGTTCATCGCCTGCAGATCCTGCTCCGAGGTGATTGCGGCAATCATCGCCACTGCGTCGGATGCGGCAGTGACGTTCTCCGGTCCGTATTCGATCTCCGGAGTTGCGGCGGTCCATGCGGAGCCGAAGCGGGCTCCCACATCCTCGAGCGCGATGGACGTCACCCGGTCACGTCCTATCGAGATCCCGCCTTCCTCCGAGGTGCTGATCGGCAGGACTGCGGTATCGGCGATCGCATCGGCGTACTGCGTCGTGAGTTCGTCTACGCGAGTGGTGTATTCGTCGATAATTGCTCGGGATCGGTCCTGCAGATTCAGTGCCGCGCCGATCGTTGTGACGTCCTGCTGCCAGCTGACACCGGTGCCGGTGGAGCCCACCGGCAACACCGGCGCGATCGCACTCAACTGGTCGTAGATTTCTTCGATCACCTCGTCGCGGCCGATGATCAGGTCGGGATCGACGCGTGCGACGGCTTCGAGGTCGACCGTGTTTCGCGGATACAGCTCGGGCACTCCGTCTGCGAGCAGCATCCTGGTGGGCTCGGTCAGCGGGCCGGGAATTTCCGGCGGGGCCTCGGTTTCCACCGGGATCCCGACGATGGGCAAGTCGAACGCCAGGGCGATGTCCAGGTCGCGTCGTCCGTCGATGACGACGACCGACTCGATTCGATCCGGTACCTCGACGGTACCGAACTGCGTGGTGACCGAATGGGTCGCCGAGTTCGGTGCCGCCGGTTCGGTGTCGACACCGCAGGACGAGACCAGGGATGCAACAAGGACCGCACCGAGGGTGACGGACAAGTGGGGGAGCGTTTTCACAACTTAAGTAAACCAAACCTAAGTCAATATTGAAGAACTGGTCAATCGTCGTACTCGACTCGTACCGACACAGGATCGGTCTGCAACGCACGGAAGCCTGCTCCGATGAGGCGTCCGAGCACCGGATTGTTCGAGAAGGATCGCGCTCGGAGGGCGACGTCGTCGTTGGGCGCGAACGCTGCTGTGCCGGTGCGCCATCGGCTGCCCACGCGAATTCGGATTCTGGGCTCGTCGGTGATGTTGGCTCCCCAGCCGGACCTGGTGCCGTGTTGGGAGATCAGCCAGGCTCCGGAGTCGTCGAACACTGCCGACACCGGCACCTGCCGGCTCAGGCCGGACTTGCGGCCTACGGTCTCGATGTCGGTGACCAGGGAGGTTCGGACGCCGATCGACGTAAGTCCGTTGACGACCGGATTCGCGATGTGTTTGCCGATCCATCGCTCGCGGCGAAACTTCGTCACGGCAGCAGATGTGTCCACCCGAGTGGAGCCTCGTCGGTTGCGGAACGCGTCCCAGCCGTTGCGCTGCATCATCGTGGCCGCTGTCTTCCACGCCGGGCGGCTCG
Source organism: Rhodococcus sp. IEGM 1330 (assembly GCF_033142445.1). NCBI lineage: Bacteria > Bacillati > Actinomycetota > Actinomycetes > Mycobacteriales > Nocardiaceae > Rhodococcus > Rhodococcus sp. IEGM 1330. The sequence goes on along the minus strand of NZ_JAWLSB010000004.1, from coordinate 345,643 downwards.
AATTCGGTTGACGCCCAGCGCCGATGAGCTGCAACTGGTCGGTGTGCCACTGCAGATCGAGAGCACCGTTGATCTGCTTGAACGCGCTGGACTTCGACGGGACGCGCAGAGCAACGCGCGGCGATTCGACCCGGTCCAGCGTGCCGTCGACCAGAGAGTTCGCGACGGCTGGGGCGAGGGCCGTCGGACGGCCGAGGCCGACCATGTCGCACTCACCCGATTGCACTGCCGCATTCATCACCGAGCGGGTACGGAAGCCGCCGGTGACCGCCAGTGGCACGGTTCCGGCCGCGTCGCGCACCGTCCGCGCGTACTCCAGGAAGTACGCCTCGCGATCGCGGGTGCTCGCGGTGCCCATCATCGCAGGTGATTCGTAACTGCCACCGCTGATTTCGATCAGATCTATGGATTCCCGAACGAGATGCTCGACGGTGATGCGTGATTCTTCCTCGCTGAACCCGCCGCGTTGGAAGTCCGCCGAATTGAGTTTGATTCCTACTGCGAAACTCGGAGACACCGCTGCTCTGATTGCGCGGACGACTTCGATTACGAATCGCATCCGGCCGTCGAGATCGCCGCCCCAGGCATCGTCACGCTTGTTGGACAGTGGTGACAGGAACTGAGACACCAGGTAGCCGTGCGCGCCATGGATCTGGACGCCGTCGAAGCCGGCCGTCTCGGCCACGGCCGCTGCGGTGGCGAATCGGTCGATGATGTCGAGGATCTCGTTCTCGCCCAACGCCCGCGGTGCGGGAATTCCCGGAATGTTGGGGGCAATGGCGGACGGTGCCACGGGCTTGGTGCGGGTGACGATCGGGTTGGCCTGTCGGCCCGGGTGATTGAGCTGCATCCAGATGGGTGCACCGCCGTCGGACGTCGCCTTTGCCCATCGAGCAAGTGCATCGCGGTCGCGGTCGTCTTCGATGACCACATTGCCGGGTTCGCCGAGGTGGGATCGGTCGACCATCACGTTGCCGGTCACGACGAGTCCATAGCCTCCTGCGCCCCACTGGCGGTACAGCGTCTCGAGGCGGGAGTCCGGGCCGTGCTCGGCGGTGGACAGTCCTTCGCTGAGAGCTGCCTTCATCACACGATTCGGCAGGATCTGCCCGCAGGCGAGAGTGAGCGGGCTGCTCAGGTCGATCACGTCGGTGTCAGGGGACATGGCGTTGCTCCGGTTCCGGGACTGCTACTCCAGCTATGATGGACAACATAACTGCAGAACGACTGTAGATGTAACGAGACGTCACGTCAATCATTCTGGCGTCCACGGGAGGGGTTCGGATGGCGAATCGAAGCGGTGCTCGGGATGACATGCTGCGCAGCGCCGCGGATCTGTTTCGTCGACGCGGCGTCGACGCGACCTCGCTGGCCGACGTCATCGATCACGCGGGCGCGCCGCGCGGCTCGATCTACCACCATTTTCCTCGCGGTAAGCCCCAGTTGGTGGAAGAAGCGACGCGCACTGCAGGAGCCGCCATGGGCGCGATGATCTCGGCCGGACTGACCGCGGCGGGGCCCGCAGCCACCGTCCGGGCCATCATCGAGGGCTTTCGCAGCGAACTGCTGGCCACTGGCTTCGCCGCGGGGTGTCCGGTTGCTCCCGCTGCGCTCGAGGGGCTCAATGCTCCCGGTGCCGTGACGGCGGCGGGAGAGTCGTTCTCTTCCTGGGAAGACACGATCGCTGCGTCTCTGTGGCAGCGCCGTGTCGCCCGCGAGCGGTCTCGCGCGTTGGCCACTTTTGCGATCGCCGCCGTCGAAGGTGCGCTGATCATGTCCAAGGCGCAGCGCGCCACGACGGCCTTGGATCGGACCGAGGGGGAGTTGTCGGCCCTGCTCGAGGCGGTCCTGGGGGCTTCGGCGAGCCGCTGACGCCGACCTCGAAGAGGCGGTTGGTCTTGCTATAACTGTAAGTAACAGTTAACTTCCTTTCAGTAACTATGCTGATCGTCATAGTCGAAGGGATTCTCATGTCGCTACCCACCACCTCCCGTCACTCAGTGGACGTCCCGCAGTTCCGTCGGCGATACCTCGCGCTGATCGTGATCTGTGCAGCCGAGCTGCTCGTCGTGTTGGACAACACCGTCGTCAACGTGGCGCTGCCCTCGATGGGACTGCAGTTGCGTGCCGACATGAGCGGATTGCAGTGGGTGGTCGACGCCTACACGCTGACGTTCGCGGGATTGCTGTTGGCATTCGGTCACCTCGGCGATCGCTACGGCCGTAAGAAGGTCATGATCGTCGGACTGGCGGGTATCGCGGTGATGTCGGTCGGCGGCGCAGTCGCCGCCGATCTGGGACAGGTGATTGCGGCCCGTGCGGCTATGGGAGTGTGTGCGGCCGCAGTGTTTCCAGCGACCCTTGCCCTGATCATCAACATCTTCACCGACGCCAAGGAGCGAGCGCTGGCCATCGCGGCCTGGACTGCCATGGCCGGGTTCGCCATCGCGATCGGCCCGACGGCCGGTGGATTCCTGCTCGAGCATTTCTCGTGGCACTCGGTGTTCTGGATCAATGTTCCTGTGGCACTGCTCGTTCTGGTGGCCGCGCTGGCCTGCGTACCGGAGTCGAAAGCAGAGCACGTCGGCAAGTACGACCCCGTAGGCATCGCGCTGTCGTTGGCCGGCATCACAGTACTCGTCTGGGCGATCATCGAAGCGCCACACAACGGTTGGTTGTCTGCAACGAGCATCGGAGCCTACTCGGCAGGATCGGCAGCCATCGTCGCGTTCGTCTGGTGGGAGCTGCGAACACCGTCTCCGGTATTGGACCTGAACCTGTTTCGAAACCGGAGATTCTCACTGCCCGCTTTGGCAATTGCCGTGGCGTACTTCAGCATGTTCGGCTTCCTGTTCATGATCACCCAGTACTTCCAAGGTGTGATGGAGTTGACCCCACTGCAATTCGGGGTTCACTCGCTCCCCTTCGCGATATCCATCGCAATCGGTGCGCCGCTGGCGACGATCATCGCACAACGCATCGGAACCACGGCCGTGATCGTGTTCGGGCTGGTGGTGATGAGCATCGGCATGTTCATCGCAGGTCAGGTGGAGGTCGAAACGCCCTATCTGGGACCGGTTCTCGTCTCGATGATTCTGATGGGCCTCGGCTTGGCGATCGTGCAGGGCCCTGCCACCGAGTCGATCATGTCCTCGGTGACGCTCGACGAAGCAGGTGCGGGCTCCGCGGTGAACGACACCACCCGAGAGGTCGGCGGAACGCTCGGAGTTGCGGTGCTCGGATCGATCGTCGCGTCGATCTACACCGCGCAGGTGAGTCCGAAGATCGACGCGATACCCGACGCGATCATGGATCCGTACCAAAAAGCGTTTGCTCGCGAAACGGTCGTCAGCGTCATCGAGATCGTCAAAGCGCCCACCAACCCGATCTTCGCGACGCAGAAGGCCGACCTGATCCACGCGATGAAAGCGGCCTCGCTGGAGGGCTTCCAGCTCGCGTCGTTCGTCACCGTCGGAGCCGCTGTGGCCTGTGCGCTTGCCGTCGCGCTGTTCCTGCCGTGGCGACGACCGGAGGGAAACGGTGTGCTGGTTGCGTGGCGCGGATCCGAGGACGGCGACGAGATCAGTTGAAGGGCGTGCCGCCGGTGACCGCGATGGTCTCGCCGGTGATGTAGCTCGATTCGTTCGATGCCAGGAAGACGTATGCCGGTGCCAGCTCTGCGGGTTGCCCCGGCCGCCCCAAGGGAACGGTCTCGCCGAACCTCTCGTACTTCTCTGCCGGCATCGTGGCCGGGATGAGCGGTGTCCAGATCGGTCCCGGCGCAACGGCATTGACGCGAATCCCACGCTCGGCGAGATCGCCTGCGAGACCTTTGGTGAACGCCACTATTCCGGCCTTGGTGGTGGCGTAGTCCAACAACTCGGGAGATGGATTCGACGCCTGAATCGAGGTTGTGTTGATGATCGTCGATCCTGCGTCCATGATTTCGGCAGCGCGTTTCGAGATCCAGAACAGGGCGTACAGGTTGGTCTTGAGCACGCGATCGAACTGTGCGGTGGTGATGTCTGCGATGCCGCCCATCTGCGCCATCTGAAACGCAGCGTTGTTGACGACTATGTCGAGCCCGCCGAGAACCTCGGACGCGGTGTCGACCAGTTGCACGCACTGCAACTCGTCGGTGAGATCGCAGGCGATGGCTCTGCCGGCGCGGCCCGCTCCCTCGATGAGGTCGACAGTGGTCTGCGCGTCAGGGCCTTCGGATTCCAGGTGTGCGATGACGACGTCGGCACCCTCGCGAGCGAACGCAAGTGCAACAGCACGGCCGATGCCCGAGTCGCCGCCGGTGATCAGTGCTGTGCGGCCGTGCAGTCGATCCGATCCACGGTAGGAATCCTCGCCGTGATCGGGAGCGGACACCATGTCGCGGGTCAGTCCGGGGTGCTCGAGACGACCCTGCTCGGCCCAGTCGGGCATGGGAAACGCGGTGGTCGGATCGGATTTGCTGAACTGGTCGGACATTGTCGATCCTTGCCTCGGTGTGCGTGAAATGCTCCACGCGGCAAGTCGAACGAGCCGCTTCGGTTCAGTGGAGACGACTCGCGGCAGACGTGCCGTCCTGAGTCGCTGTCCTCCTGGGGTTTGCCGAATCGGGTGGACCGCAAACCTCCACCGGTCATGCAGCGCGCGGATCCGCCCCGATGGTCGCCGCGCCCAATGCGTCGAGAACGATGCGCGCCGGCCGTGTCGGAGCGAAGACCTCGAGTCGGCCTGCACTGCGCGAGGCAGCGTCGATGACCACGCATGCCGAACCCGAATACATGAAGGTGACCGCCGACAAGTCCAGCAGCACAACCGTTTCACCGCGCATGGCCTCGTCGAGCGCCCGCGCCAGATCCTTACGAGCCCGCAGATCGAGATCGCCCGTCGCGCGGACGACGGTCAGGTGAGGAGAGTAGAGCTCGGAGCCGATGGAGTAGTGAGCATTGCCGTGCTGGGCGGGTGCGAGGTGAGAATTGGAGTGGTCGGTGACAGTCACGGTGCGAACCTCTCAGTTCGGATGGCCTAGCGACCGACGTGCACGGGGTGGAACCCGGGGGCTACAGGTTCCGGTGCATGCCGTGGGGCAATCCTGACAGCGCAACGTCACCGAATCGAGGCCTGATCATCACAGACCGATAGCTAATCGGTAACGAAAAGGTAACGGCAGATGTGACGCAGCTGAGCGTCGTTCAGGGCAGTGTGTGGCCCGCCGTCCGGAACAGGCGGTACCACTCCTGCCTGGTCAGGCGTAGGTCGGAACCGCCGGCGGCTTCGACGACTCGATCGGGACTCGTGGTACCGAGCACGACCTGGATATCGGCCGGGTGCCTGGTGATCCAGGCCGTTGCCACCGCCGACGGGGTAGAGCCGTATACGTCGGCGATCTCGTCCAGTGCCACGTTCAGTTCGGGGTAGTTCTCACGGTCGCCCACGAACACGCCGGAGGACGTCCCGCTCTGGAACGGTGACCATGCCTGCAGGGTGATACCGCGCGTTCTCGCGTAGTCCAGCAAGCCGTTGTCGCGGTCGATCGATTGATCCTCGGTGGCCATGTTGGCGGTCAAGCCCGCCGCGATCAACGGCGAGTGCACGATGCTCAGCTGTACTTGATCGAACAGAATGGGTTGAGTAACAGCTGTTTTCAACAACTCGATCTGGCCTGGTGTGTGATTGGAGACGCCGAAGCCCAGGACCTTGCCCGACGCGTGCAGGTCATCGAACGCTGCTGCGACCTCCTCCGGCTCGACGAGGGTGTCCGGTCGGTGCAGTAGAAGTGTGTCCAGGTGATCGACGCCGAGGGCCTCGAGGGACGCCTCGACCGTGGTGACGATGTGATCCTTGGAGAAGTCGAACCAGCCCTCGCGAATGCCGACCTTGCTCTGAATGCTGATGCGCTCGCGCTGCGACGGGCTCAGTGTCACCGCGTCGCCGAATCGCTTCTCACACGTGTGCGGGGCACCGCCGTAGATATCCGCATGATCGAACACCGTCACGCCCACGTCGAGGGCAGTGTTCACCAGCCTTCTGATCTCGTTCTCGTCCAGATCGGTGATGCGCATGAACCCCAGCACGATGCTCGAGACGCTTGCGCCGGTATGGGGGAGGGGAAAGGTGCGCACGGTGGATCTCCTGTTCGCCGGTCGAGCTGTCGGGTCGAGTGTGCCGAACTCCGGTCGGCGGGTTGTAGGGAGTCGTCGGTTACTCGAACTCGAGGCGCGTGGATTGCGTCGTCGCCTGGAGTATCAGCACGAACCCGGTCAGCGTCACCACGATCGGTGCCCACAGAACCGCCGCAACGAAAGTGTCCACGTCCCGCTCCAGCACGATGTACACCGCAACAATGGACGTCCCGAGCAGGCATAGTGCGATGTGGGCGGCCAGACGCCACTTGTCGAAGAAGAAGCCGGCGAGCATTCCCATCGGAATGAGGAATGTGCATTTTCCGAGCGTGACCTCGGGCGCAAAATTCGCAGTGATGGTGGCCCCGAAGATTGCGAGGTCGGCAATGACGACGAAGGCGAACGCCTGCCCGAGCGTCGGCCACGGACCGAACCACCAGAACGCGCCCATGATGTACGCGGCGACCATGGACGTCCATTGCACGATCGAGGGGAGCGGAGTGGTCGCCCCGTAGCCGAACGCCAGCTCGAGGGTGACCACAAGGGCCATGGACAGCGCAGCAGTCGAGACGATGAGCTTGACCACAGTGGTGATGGCGAGAGATGTCATCACCCCGACGCCCCACTGGTAATGCACGTTCGATCTGGTCGCAGCACGAATCATTTCGGCCCCTGTCGTTCCATCGGCAACCGATTGAAACACAGCCGTCTGAGCCGAGGACCGACCTTCGCCGAGTCCCGACTCCTATCCTGCCCGTGCGGCGCATCGATCAGCTGGTCAGGCGTGCCAACAGTTCGGGGAGCGTCCCACTGACGTCGTGGCAGCAGGCGATCACTGTGGCGTGGCGTGGCCGCGAAGTGTGGCCTCGTCGATCAAATCCAGCATCACCCTTTCGGCACCGGAAAACCTGTTCGGTGTGCGCGAGGAAGGGAACTGTCAGTCTTCGGCTCGTTTGAGAACAGCAAGGACCGTCAGAAACAGAATCTTCACATCCAGCCAGATCGACCAGTTTTCGATGTAGTAGTTATCCCATTCGGCACGGTCGGCGATGGATGTCTGGCCGCGTAACCCATGAACCTGTGCCCAGCCAGTGACGCCGGCCTTCACTCGATGCCGCTCACCGTAACGACGGATCTGCATCTCGAAGAGGTGCACGTACTCCGGGCGTTCCGGACGAGGTCCTACCAAACTCATGTCACCGCGAATCACGTTGATCAGCTGGGGTAACTCGTCCAGCGACGTTTGGCGCATGATCTTGCCGATACGCGTCCGGCGATCCACTCCTTCGACTCCGCCGGGAGCGTCACCTGCTTTCCTCTCGAACTCGGCATCCGAAGCGCGTGGTGGACGCATCGAGCGGAACTTCAAGCAGTAGAACGGAAGCCCGTCTCGACCGATACGCTCTTGCTTGAAGAAGACGGGACCAGGGGAACTCAGTCGAACGAGAAGCATGAGAGTCAAGAACACAGGGGAGAGCACCAGCAGGCCGAGAGCGGTCAGGACACGGTCGAGCACTCCCTTGACGGCGAATTGCCAGCCCTTCGGATCGATGTGCGGCAACACCATCAGGGGCAACCCACCGATGTGTTCTACGCGGGTATTCAGGCCGACTGCGTCGTAGAGACGTGGAACTACCCACACCCTCATTCCGAGTCGGTGCGCAATTCTGATCGTTGTCACCAGGTCTCGTTCGTCGGATGTAGCAAATGCGATGATCAGTTCCTCGGCATTGGTTCGGCGTGCCACTGTCTCGAGGTCGGCGGGCACGCCGAGATGGGGAAGTTCCCCCGCAATTGTCTCTCGAGAGCCCACGGTGGCAACTGGCGCATCGCCGACGTAACCGACAGGAGCAAGTCCGTACTCGGGAAATTGACGCATCCGAGAGACGAGCTGGTGCGCAATCGGGTCGTTGCCGAGGACTATCGTCGGGGCGGCGGACCCGTACCGGGTACGAATGACGCGCTGAACGACCACTCGGACGAAACGGGCGACCGCTACGGTCACAGCGCTCAACACCCAAAGCCTCAACACGACCGCGCTCGGCCGATATTCGGTGTTGGACAGGAACATCGCTACGAGTAGAGCCAGCGACGCAAAAGCCACTGCCGTCTCGGCCGGCCCGATTTCGTCCAGGAAGTTGCGCCGAAGACCGCGCCGGTACATCGATTTTCCCGCAAGGATCCCGATGAGCAGCGGCAGGAACAGCCAGGGCAGCCAGCCTGTTTCGGCGAGACTGCCGAATTGCCACAGTAAGGCACCGATCAGGGCAACGGCACCGGCGAAGGTATCCACCGCGACATTGATTGCGGTGTGCCATGGGTCGACTCGAAGGTGGTCCGCTAGCGACTGAGGTGAGATGTTCAACTCTGCCCCGGCTGCCCGCGGGCGAGAGTGCGTCGATTCCAGAGTCTTGGACACAGCTACTTCCGGTGGCTAGTTCGGTTCGGATGGTTCCGAATATCCCATTTAATGTATACCTGTGGGAATGACGGCATTTGGTCTAGCGGCCGAAAAAAACCCCGGGTTTGGTTGCAAGCGAAAATGTGAATGCGTGGTGGGAAACAGCGCGATTATTCAAAAATTCGCTCGCGGATAATCCACGCCAAATCCTGCAGTATCTGAATGTGGCCGGTGGTCCACTGGCGAGGCCGCTGGTCCCAAACACACACGGTGCCTACGGAGAAACCATCGTCGTCGACGATCGGAACTCCGAGGTAGGAAACCAGCAACTTCGCCTGAACCGATGGGTGGTCCTTGAGGTTTTCGAGTAGTCGTGCGTCCTCGACCACCAGTGGTTGACCGAGGTCGATCGCATATCGGCAGATCGACCCTTCGATAGGAACCTCACGCGCACTGCCGATTTCGGGAGGTAGTCCTAGCGCGCTCTTGAAATACTGACGCTTGTCGTCCAGCAGGGAGAACGCAGCAGATGGGGTGTCCAAGGCATCGGCCACAATTGCCACAACCCTGTCGTAGTCCGCCTCGGAATGGGTGTCCATCAGGCCTGTACGAGCAACAGCAGCGACGCGATCGGGCTCGTCGATGGCAGTACCGAAGACTCTGGTCGCGACTGCTGTTCGGGGACTGCCCTCGGTCCCATCGCGTAGGGCACGGAGCAACGAGCCGATGTCGGAGTCTTGATCATCGGACAGTTCGTGAACAAGTCGGTCGATGACTGCCCGCCGGATGTATGCCTCGGTTGAAATACCGGATTTTGCCGCCTGTCGGGCAAGTAGCTCGTTCAGTCGGTCGTCGAAACCCGAGTATCCTATCGTCATCGTCCATATGGTAGTTCAGGCCAAGTTGCTTTACTTCGCCAAACCGTGGACGCATTCCATATTGTCGGTGCGCGAATGTACTGGCGCGGGTGCAGGCGGTGCCGTGACCTGTGAGTGTCCTGGCCCACGCTGGCGTACGGCCGCGTCGACGCCTACGCCGCGGAGCATTCCGGTCGGTAGTCGACCTGTTCCACCGTCGACCGGGATGGGCTACTGTCTGCGCATGAATTCGCAGCCGGGGGGCTCGATCCCAGATCGCATCGATGTCACGTTCGATTCTCACGGCGACGCCTGCGCGGCGTGGCTCTACCTTCCGACCGGCACCGGCCCCGCTTCGGTGATCGTCATGGGTCATGGTCTCGGCGGAACTCGGGAAATGCGGCTCGACGCCTACGCGGAGCGCTTCCGCGCCGCGGGGTACGCCTGCCTGGTGTTCGACTATCGCTACTTCGGGGCCAGTGGCGGCGAGCCACGGCAGCTGCTCGACATCGAATCGCAGCTGCAGGACTGGGCCTCGGCCATCACTCATGCCCGCTCGCGTGCGGATGTGGACAACTCCCGAATCGTGTTGTGGGGCTCGTCGTTCGGCGGTGGTCACGTCATCGTCGCCGCCGCTCGAGACCAGCAGGTCGCGGCAGTGATCTCACAGTGCCCGTTCACCGACGGGATTGCTTCGGGACTCGCGTCGAACACGTGGACATCGATGAAGCTGTCCGGCCGGGCACTGGGTGATCTGGCGGGATCGGTGTTCGGACGACCGCCACTGATGGTGAACACGGCCGGACGACCTGGAACGACCGCACTGATGACCTCGCCCGACAGCTACGACGGTTATCTCGCTCTCGCGCCGGACGCCGACGAGACGTTCCACAACCGAGTCGCAGCGAGAGTCGCGCTGCAGATCGTGCGGCACCGGCCCGGTCGTCGGGCAAAGGACGTTCGCTGCCCCATCCTGTTCGTCGTCTGCGAGACGGACTCGGTCGCGCCGGCGAAGGCCACTCTGCGCTACGCACGGACGGCACCGCACGGAGAGATCAAGACCTACGACGCCGGTCATTTCGAGATCTACCTGGGTGAGGCGTTCGAGCGGGTGGTGGCGGATCAGGTCGAGTTCCTGACCCGCACGGTTCCACCGACTCAGTAGACGTCGCGTACGTACCGCTTCTCTGCGGCAAGGGCTTTGACGTAGGCCTCGGCACTGCTCGGCGCGAGCTTGCCGTGTTGTGCCACCACGCCCTTCAGCGCGGCGTCGACGTCCTTGGCCATTCTGGACGCGTCGCCGCACACGTAGAAGTGGGCACCGCGGTGAATCCAGTTCCACAGCTCGGCCCCGTGCTCACGCATCCGATCCTGGACGTAGACCTTGTCCTTCTGATCGCGCGAGAAAGCAACGTCAAGGCGGTTCAGCGAACCGTCGCTCAGCATCGACGTCAGTTCGTCGCGATAGTAGAAGTCCGTGTCGGCGTGCTGTTCACCGAAGAACAGCCAATTGTGGCCGGTGTGCCCGAGTGCGCGACGCTCGTGCAGGAAGGCGCGGAACGGGGCGACGCCGGTACCCGGGCCCACCATGATCATCGGGGTGGTGGGATCGTCGGGCGGCTTGAAGTGCGAGGTCTTCTTCACGAATATCCCCACATCGTGGTTCGACGCATGGTCGGCCAGATAGGTCGAGCAGACACCGCGCCGGGGAACTCCGTGCACGTTGTAGCGCACCGCCGAGACTGTCACCTGTACCTCGTTGGGGTTCTCCTTCGGACTCGACGAGATCGAGTACAGCCGTGGCTGCAACGGTTTGAGAACCCCCAGCCAGTCGTCCACCGAAGCCCGAACCGGATGTGCGGCAAGCACATCGGTCGACTGACGACCCCACATCCAGTCGGACAGCGCATGCTTGTTGTCGGGATGCAGCATGGCCTCGAGGTCGTCGTCAGCGGTTCGTCGATGGACGAACTCGAGTAGATCCGGTGTTGCGCGAGCAATTTCGAGATGGCGGCTCAGAGCCGTGCGCAGTGACATCGAACCGTATTCGGCGAGATCGACGGCCGCATCGCTGTCCAGGCCGGTGGCCGCGAGCCATTCGTCGACGTAGGCATCGCTGTTGCGCGGCCACACTCCGAGCGCGTCGCCGACCTCGTACTCGAGAGTCCCGTCGGGCAGATGGAATCCGAACTGGCGGACATCCTTGACGGATCCGCGTGCGGTCAGTACCCGATTACGTACGAGAGTCGTCACCAGCGGTGACTTCTTGCTGTACCGTTCCGGCTCCGCTCGGGTCTGCGGGACGCTGCGCGCTACGGACTCCACCCGTGCTTCGTCGGCCGTGGTGTCGCCATCGTGCCTGAGCCGATCGACCACCGCATCGAGCCACGCCGCCGCCTCGCTCTCGTAGTCGGGCTCGCAGTCGACCCGCTCGAGCAGTCGTCGGGCGCCCAACTCCGTGAGGCGCTCGTCGATCCTGCGTCCGTGGCCGCAGAAGTCCGCATAGCTCGAGTCGCCGAAAGCGAGTACGGCATAACGGATTCCCGGAAGCGTCGCCGCGGACTCGGCGACGAGGCTGTCCCAGAACGTCGCACCGTTGTCGGGCGCTTCGCCGTCACCGGTGGTACTACTGACGATCAGCACATCGGCCTCGGCGGGCAGACGATCGACGGTGAACGTATCCATCGAGTGTTCGGCGATCGTCAGGCCGGCTCCCCGCAGGTGGGAGAGGCAGGACTGGGCGTACTCCTCGGCGGTGCCGGTCTGCGAGGCCCAGAGCAGCAGCACCGGGTGTCGGCCCGGATCAGCGGTATCGGCCGATACGCCGGGAGTAGCACCGTCGGTGTCGGGTCGACGCGAGAACAGGCCGGCGAGAACGCCGTCGAGCCATGCGTGGGTCTCGGGGGACAGGGGAGTCTGCGACGGCAGAGAGGGCGTTCCGGCGGCGCTGCGGCCGGCCTCACTGCCCAGACCTTCGAGAAGGCCTGCGATGTAGCGCTGCTCGACGGTGGTCAGCGGTTCCGAAGGACGCGCAGGGCGGCCGACGATCGTTGCGAGCGCATCGACCGGATCGTGGGAATGCTCGTCGCCCACGGGTGACAGCGATTGGGCTGCAGCAACTCTGGTGAGCGTGACAGCGCACGCCTTGAACTCGGGTTGTTGAGAATACGGATCGATGGCGTCGTTGGTGACGGCATTGATGGCAAGGTACTCACCGAATTCGTCGTTCCAGTGGAAGGGCGCAAAGCAGCTGCCCGGGAGCACTCGATCGGTGACGACGGCAGGGAGGACGGCTCGGCCTCGGCGGGACGCGACCTCGACGCTGTCGCAGTCGATCACACCGAGCCGCTCGGCGTCGAGTGGGTGCACCTCGACGAACGGGCCGGAATCGAGTTTGTTCAGCTTGGCCACCTTGCCGGTCTTGGTCATGGTGTGCCACTGGTGTGGCAGGCGTCCGGTGTTGAGCAGAAACGGGTAGTCGTCGTCGGGCATCTCCGCCGGCATCATGCTGGGCCTGGCGAAGAATTGGGCCCGACCGCTCGGGGTGGGAAAGGACAGTGCGGGGATCGAACCGTCGTCGGACACCCGTTGTCGTTGGCTGACCCCGTCGTTGAGGTAGCGGATCGGGTGCCGGGTGGTTGTCGCGTCGGGCGGACAGGGCCACTGAATGGGACTCTCGCGCAAGCGTTCGTAGGTGACTCCGCGAATGTCGTAGCCGGTGTTCGGATTCCAGAACTGCTTGATCTCCTCGAACACCTCCTCGGCGCTCGCGTAGGTGAAGGCATCGGCATACCCCAGCGCGCACGCCATGTCGGCGATGATTTTCCAGTCCGGCAGCGCACCGCCCGGTGCCTCGAGCGCCGGTTGGAACAGCGTGAGGTTGCGTTCGGAATTGACCATCACTCCGTGCGCTTCCGTCCACAACGCGGCGGGCAGCATCACATCGGCGTAGTCGTTGGTTTCGGTATCGGCGAACGCATCCTGAGTGATGACCAACTCGGCGCGTTCGAGACCGTCGATCACCGTCGTTCTGTTGGCCACCGAGGCAACCGGATTGGTGCAGATGATCCAGCAGGCCTTGATCTCACCGGCAGCGAGCTTGGAGAACATCTCGATGGTTCCGCCGCCGACGTCGGTGCGCAGTGTTCCGCGCGGAACGCCCCATCGATCCTCGACGAATTCGCGGTCGGCGTCGTTGACCACTGCTCGCTGTCCCGGCAGCCCGGGGCCCATGTATCCCATTTCCCGTCCGCCCATGGCGTTCGGTTGCCCGGTCAGGGAGAACGGGCCGCTGCCGGTCTTGCAGATGGCGCCGGTGGCCAGATGGAGGTTGCACAGCGCGTTGGTGTTCCAGGTTCCGTGCGTCGACTGGTTCAGGCCCATCGTCCAGCAGCTCATCCAGTTCTCTGCACCGCCGATCATCGCGGCCGCGGCTCGCAGGTCTTGCTCGTCGAGACCGGTTGCGGCGCAGACGTTCTCCGGGGTGTAGTCGTCGAGGAAGTCCGGCATCGCGTCCCACCCGTCGGTGAACTCCGCGATGAACTCCGGGTCGATGTCGCCGTTCTCCACGATGAGCGCCAGCAGACCGTTGAGCAGCGCCAGGTCCGAACCCGGCTCGAGTTGCAGATGCAGGTGGGCCTTGTCCGCGGTCGCGGTGCGACGTGGGTCGACGACGATCAGCTGTGCGCCTGCCTTGACGCGGTCCATCATCCGCAGGAACAGAATGGGGTGACAGTCGGCCATGTTGGAGCCGATGACGAAGAACACGTCGGCGTGGTCGAAGTCCTGGTACGACCCCGGCGGGCCGTCGGCTCCCAGTGATTGCTTGTATCCGGTCCCTGCGCTCGCCATGCAGAGCCTGGAATTGGATTCGATCTGGTTGGTGCCGATGAACCCCTTGGCCAATTTGTTCGACAGGTATTGGGCCTCGGTCGACATCTGCCCCGATACGTACAGCGCGAGCGCATCGGGACCGTGTTCGTCGATGATGGTTCGCAGCCGCCGGGCGGTGTCGTTGATCGCCGCCGAGGTGTCCGTGCTCTCCGGGTGCTCGCCGCGGCGATGCCGAATCTGGGCCTTCTCGAGCCGTCCGGGACCGGCGAGCATGTCCGCGGTGGTGGTCCCCTTGGTGCACAGCCGGCCGAAGTTGGCCGGATGAGACTTGTCGCCGACGGATTTGGTGACGACAGGCCTGGTCGGAGCGGCATCGGAGGACGTGGACGGGCCGCCGATCTCGAGCACCATGCCGCATCCCACGCCGCAGTACGCGCAGAGTGTCTTCACCGTGGTGACCATGGATTCCACAGTGCCCGGCCCAGGGTGCGCCGTCATTACACGTCAGTTAGCCGGATATGACGTTGTCCTCACCGTGCCCCGCGATGGGCGGTGATGTCCTGCCCAGGTGCTCCTCGAAAGCGATCGGGAGGTAACACGAACTTCGCGCCTCGCGATTGGTACTCGAACGTTACTCATCGAACGGGCTGTCGAGTGGAGTGTCCGATTTTCCGCTGGCACAATCGGTCGGGTCGGGCTCGAAGTGGGAAGTGGTGTGGTTCATGAGGGTGTATCGCGGATTCGTACTCGCCGCGGTGGGAGTGGTTGCTTCGGTGGCAGTCCTGTCGGGATGTAGTTCTGCAACGGACATCTCCGAACCGTCGGTACCGATCGATTCCAACCCGATGACCGAGCTGATGAAGCCGAAGCTGACCTCGAGCGTCCTCGACGGAGCCGTCGGATTCTCGCCGGCGGACCCGGTGACCGTCTCGGTCGCCGACGGCAAGTTGTCCTCGGTGACGATGCTCAACCCGGAGGGCGAGCCGGTCTCGGGAGCGATTTCGCCCGACGGATTGTCGTGGACCAACACCGAACCGCTCGGCTACGACCGCGAATACCGCGTCCAGGCCGACGCCTACGGACTCGGGGGAGCGTCGAGCACGGTATCGAGCTTCACCACCAGCCAACCCGGCAACTTCACCAAGCCGTACGTTCTGCCGAACCCCGGCGACATCGTCGGAATCGGTCAGCCGGTGGCGGTTCAGTTCGACGAACCGATCACCGACAAATTGGCAGCCCAGAACGCCATCACCGTCACCACGACGCCTGCCGTCGAGGGCGCGTTCTACTGGGTCAACAACAAGGAAGTTCGCTGGCGTCCGCAGAACTACTGGGCACCGGGCACCACGGTCGACGTGGCGGTGAACGTGTACGGGCGCGATCTCGGTGACGACATCTTCGGCCAGGAGAACGCCACGACGTCGTTCACGATCGGTGACGCAGTCATCGCCACCGCCGACGACAACACCAAGCAGGTGACGTTCAACGTCAACGGCCAGGACGTCATCACCATGCCGACATCGATGGGCAAGGACAGCACCCCCACCGACAACGGCGTCTACATCATCGGCGACCGCTTCGAGCATCTCGTGATGGATTCCTCGACCTACGGTGTTCCGGTCGATTCGTCCAGTGGATACCGCACTCCGGTCGACTGGGCGACGCGAATGTCCTACAGCGGCATCTTCTTTCACTCCGCACCGTGGTCGGTGGGACAGCAGGGTTATTCCAATGCCTCGCACGGGTGCCTGAACCTGAGTCCCACCAACGCGAAGTGGGTGTACGACAACACCAAGCGCGGTGACATCGTCGTGGTGAAGAACACCGTTGGTGGAACGCTGTCGGGTACCGACGGCCTCGGTGACTGGAACGTCCCGTGGGACGAGTGGAAAGCAGGCAACGCCACCACGGTCTGATCGGACCGGAGTTCGGCCGATCAGCTTCGGTCGCGAGTCTGGTACAGCGAGGGGTCGATGCCCAGTGTCTTCAGGTACGCCCCCGGTTCGATGCTCGAACCGTTGTTGCGTACCTCGAAATGCAGATGCGGTCCGGTCGAATTTCCGGTGCTGCCGACTGCGCCGAGTACGTCGCCCGGTGCCACCTCGTCGCCGACCGCGACGGCGATGCTGGACTGGTGGCCGTAGTAGGTCTCGGTGTTGCCACTCTTGACCCGGACGAGCTTGCCGTAGCCATCGCCTGCGTCCCCGGCCTGAACGACGGTTCCGCCGGTCACCGCGTTGATGGGGGTTCCGCTGTCCGCAGCGAAGTCGATGCCCTGGTGGTACTGCGCGCCGTTACCGGTCGGGTTGTTGCGTCCGCCGTAGCCCGAACTGATGCGGTACTTGCCTGCGTCGATGGGGAGCACTGCCCCGCCGAGCCCCACGGTAGGGGCAGCGGTCGGGAGTTCGATCTCGGGTACATCCACGGCGGCTGGGGCGTCCGGTGAGTCCGGTGCAGTGAGTACGTCGCTGTCGAGAACGATCGCCGCGACCTGGTTGATGAGGACGCCGGTGGCGTCCAGAACAGCAGCGAGAATCGCGGCCCGTTGCTGCGCGTCGGGCTGCGGTATCGGGATCTGGGGGAGTTCGATCGTGGGTTGAGCGGTGGCCACCGCCGGGCTGAGCAAGCCAGTTGTGCCGATGCACAGTGCTGCCGACAAGATCGAACCCGCTATGACTCTGTGCATTCTGCGACCCACGAAAAGCCTCCTCGTCTTTGCCCACGTGCACCCGTCGGATGGGTGCACGCTGGACGTAAGAACATATTGGTGACACTTCGGGGCGCGCTGAACTCACGTAGCAGAAAACACATGAATCACACTGGTACTTTTCTTCCCCAAAAGTGCCATTAGTAACCGTACGTCACATTAACCCCACAGGAAACCTGAAAGTTGAATTACAACAACGTAATTCGAGGTCAGAGATGGTGCGTCGTCCCCCTGGAGGGCTCGAGGGACGACCTCGGGGGTGCGCGAGCGGACGCACGAAAAAGGCCGGCCTCGCGAGGAGACCGGCCTTGTTCGTATGGGGTGAGCGACGGGACTCGAACCCGCGACATCCAGGATCACAACCTGGTGCTCTACCAGCTGAACTACGCCCACCATTGCACGCGTCCGCAGAACCTTTTCGGGCTCTGCATCAGCAGCGTCGACAATACTAGCGGGTTGAATCCCGGGTTGCTAATCCGCCCCTACTTGCGTGTCGAGATCCTGAACGACTGCCGCGATCTCGCTGGTCGAGGGCCCCGGCTGCGCTACGAAGGCCGTGCGGCGGTAGTACTGCAGCTCTTTGATCGACTCCTTGATGTCCGCGAGAGCCCGGTGGGCAAGGCCCTTGGGAGGCTGTCCGTAGTAGATCCGTGGGTACCACCGTCGGGAAAGTTCCTTGATCGAGCTGACGTCGATCATGCGGTAGTGGAGGTAGGTGTCGAGCGCGGTCATGTCGCGAGAGATGAATCCACGATCGGTCCCGATGGAGTTTCCCGCGAGCGGAACAGTTCCGGCCACCGGGACGTGCTCCTTGATGTACGCCAGTACGCGCTGCTCGGCTTCCTCCAGCGTCACCGTCGATGCGCGCACTTCGTCGGTCAAGCCCGACTTGGCGTGCATGTCGGTGACGACGGCAGGCATGTTCGCCAACGCGTCGTCATCGGCGTGGATGACGATGTCGACACCCTCCCCGAGGATGTTGAGCTCACTGTCCGTCACCAGCGCCGCAATTTCTATCAGCTTGTCCTTGCTCAGGTCCAAGCCGGTCATTTCACAGTCGATCCACACGAGTTTGTCCTGCACGTGCACCACACTAGTGCGAGCTGCGATGCCACTAGGGTTTGCGGTGGCGATCGAGCCAGTTCAGCATCAGCACACGTTCATGGAGGACGCGGACATGACAGTCGACCCGACGCAGCCGGCAGCACCGAGTCCCGCCGAGAAGGCGAAGGCTGCCAAAGCCGCCGCCGTCGCAGCGGCACGGGTCGCTGCCGACGCACTGGCCGCGGCCGACGCCGCCGAAGCCGAGGCGCTGGCTGCGGAACAGGGGCAGCCGCAGGCATCGACCGGCAAAGCCTCCGAGATCGCCGCCGGATATACTTCGGTGGGTGCCGCGTTGGAATTGGGAACCGTGGTGCTGGACGGCGTCACCGATCCGTCTGCCCGTATCCGAATTCCGTTGGCCACGTTGAACAGACACGGTCTCGTGGCCGGGGCCACCGGAACCGGAAAGACGAAGACACTGCAGGGGATTGCCGAACAGCTTTCTGCGGCAGGTGTTCCCGTGGTCATGGCCGACGTCAAAGGTGACTTGTCCGGCCTGTCGAGGCCAGGTGAGGACAACGAGAAGATTCGCAGCCGAGCCGCGGACACCGGTATTCCGGACTGGGCTCCCGCCGGCCATCCGGTGGAGTTTCTCTCCCTGGGCACCGACGGAATCGGGGTACCGGTCCGCGCCACCATCACCGCCTTCGGGCCGATTCTGCTCAGCAAAGTGTTGGGGCTGAACAACACTCAGGAATCCACCCTCGGCTTGATCTTCCACTGGGCCGATTCGCAGGGCCTCGCCCTGCTCGATCTCAAGGACCTGCGGTCGGTGATCATGCACCTGACCAGCGATGAGGGCAAAGCCGATCTGAAAGGCATCGGCGGAGTTTCCTCGGCCACCGCAGGCGTCATTCTGCGCGCGCTGGTCAACCTCGAAGCAGACGGCGGCGACACCTTCTTCGGCGAGCCAGAGCTCGAGACCGAGGACCTGCTGCGCGTCGGGCCGGACGGCAGAGGCGTCGTCACTTTGTTCGAGCTGGGGGCGCAGGCTTCGCGGCCGGTGATGTTCTCCACCTTCCTGATGTGGGTGCTGGCAGACCTGTTCCAGACGCTGCCCGAGGTGGGCGATGTCGGCAAACCCAAGCTGGTCTTCATCTTCGACGAGGCGCACCTGCTGTTCGCCGACGCATCGAAGGCATTTCTGCAGCAGGTGGAGCAGACCGTCAAGCTCATTCGCTCGAAGGGTGTCGGTGTCTTCTTCTGCACGCAGCTGCCCACCGACGTCCCCAATGATGTTCTCTCCCAGTTGGGGGCGCGGATTCAGCATGCCCTGCGCGCGTTCACGCCAGACGATCAGAAAGCGTTGAACAAGACGGTGCGCACGTACCCCAAGACCGACGCCTACGATCTCGAGAAGGCACTGACGTCGTTGGGTACCGGTGAGGCCATCGTGACGGTGCTCTCGGAGAAGGGTGCCCCGACGCCCGTGGCCTGGACCAAGATTCGCCCGCCCCGCTCCCTGATGGACACCATCGGCAACGACGCCATCGCGGCGGCCGCGTCGTCGAGCACACTGTCCGCGAAGTACCGGGAGACGGTCGACAGGGAGTCGGCCTACGAGCGGATGAACGCTCGCGTGGCCAACGTGCCCGCTCCGGCCGAGAAATTCGACATCCCGCCCCTGCCTGCGGATTTACCCGATCTACCTCCGATCGAGCCGGAAGGCCCGTCGGCCGCCGAGCGCATCATGGGCAACCCTGCCGTCAAGAGCTTTCTACGCTCGGCCGCCTCGGCTGCCGGGCGGGAAATTTCGCGCAGTATCTTCGGAACCGGACGCCGCCGCCGGCGCTGAGATCAGTTGCCCAGCTTCTTGTAGAAGCTGCCGATGATCGGTGCGGAGATGCTGCGCGGGCTGTACTGCCCGGCCGCCGACATGCCCTTGCTGAGCAGCCCCGGTACGACGCGCATCTTGTTCTTCTCGAGGCCGTCGAGGGACAGCTTCGCGGTGTAGGCGCTGTCGATCCACAGAAAGTCGGGAACCATCTTGTCGACGATCGAGGCCTCGGCCGGGTCGGGTGTCTCGGTGCGGACCGGGCCGGGAGCGAGGAGGGTGACGTTGACACCGGTGCCCGCGAGCTCGCCGCGAAGCGATTCGGAGAACGTGTTGACGAAGGCCTTGGTCGCGGCGTACGTCGCATTGTTGGGGATGGCCATGTTGCCCGCCGCGGAACCGGTGATGAGGATGCCACCTGCCCCGCGGCCGATCATGCCGGGCATGACGGCCAACGTGAGGTCGTGTACCGCAACGGCATTGAGCTCGACCTGGTCGCGCTCGTACGCGGGATCGAGACCGGCCAACGGCCCGAACGTTGCAATACCTGCGTTGTTGCACAGGATCGAGATCTCGCGCTCGGACAGCTCGGTGACCAGTTCCTGTCGCTGCTGACGATTCGACAGATCCGACTGACGCACCTCGACGGTAACGCCGTGCTCGGCCGTGAGCTTCGCAGCCAACGCCTCGAGCAGCTCGCCGCGTCGAGCCACCACGATCAGTGAATGTCCGCGGGCGGCGAGTTCGGTGGCCAGGGCTTCACCGATTCCGGAGGAGGCTCCGGTGACGACGGCGCGGGCATCTGGGCTGGGCTTGGGCAGGCTCACGGTGAGACAGGCTAGCGGACAGATCAGATCGTGGCCGCGAGCCGGGTGCCTTGCTCGATGGCCCTCTTGGCGTCGAGCTCCGCTGCGACGTCCGCGCCGCCGATGATGTGCGTGGTGGTGCCCGCGGTCCTCAGTTCGTCGACCAGGTCGCGAACCGACTCCTGGCCCGCGCAGATCACGATGGTGTCCACCTCGAGTACGCGCGGACGTTCGTGCTTGTCGCCGAAGGAGATGTGCAGCCCCGCGTCGTCGATCTTCTCGTAGTTGACGCCCGAAAGCTGATGCACACCTTTGGCTTTCAGTGCAGCGCGATGGACCCAACCGGTCGTCTTCGCCAGCCCTGCACCGATGCGTCCCGGCTTGCGTTGCAGCAGATACACCTCACGCGGAGACGGTGCGGGCACCGGAGTCGTCAACGCCCCCGGCGCAGCCTCGGGCTCGGTGACGCCCCACTCCTGCTTCCATTCCTTCAGATCCAACGTGGGGGAGGCTTCCGTGGTGAGGAACTCGGAGATGTCGATACCGATACCGCCGGCGCCGATGACCGCGACCCGATCGCCGACGGGCTTGCCGTCGCGCACCAGTTCTGCGTACGACAGCACCGACGGGTGCTCGATGCCGGAGATACGGGGAATCCGGGGGGTGACGCCGGTGGCGAGCACCACCTCGTCGAACTCGCCTGCAATCAGTTCGGCGGCGGTGATTCGGGTGTCCAGGTGAACGGCGACGTCCTCGCTACGTAGTGCGCTGGAGAAGTACCGGATCGTTTCGGCGAACTCCTCCTTGCCGGGAATGAGTCGCGCGATTCCGAACTGCCCGCCGATTTCGCTCCTGGCCTCGAACAGGCTCACGGCATGTCCGCGTTGCGCGAGGTTCAGGGCGGCGGCCAGGCCTGCGGGTCCGGCTCCGACGACCGCGACCTTCTTGGTCTTTTTCGTCGGCAGCAGCTGTAGGTCGATCTCACGTCCGGCTCGCGGGTTGACCAGGCACGAGACTTTCTTGTGTACGAAGGCGTGGTCCAGGCAGGCCTGATTGCATGCGATGCAGGTGTTGATCTGGTCCGCCGAGTCGGCGGCGGCTTTCTCGACCCAGAACGGATCGGCCAGCATCGGCCTGGCCATCGCAATCAATTGCGCGTCGCCGCGGGCGAGAATGTTCTCGGCGATCTCGGGCATGTTGATGCGATTGGACGCGGCGACCGGGATGGCCACGTGCTTCTCGAGCTTGCCGGTGATGTCCGCGAATGCAGCTCGCGGAACCGAGGTGACGATGGTCGGCACTCGCGACTCGTGCCAGCCGATGTCGGTGTTGATGATGTTCGCACCCGCTGCTTCGACGTCCTGCGCCAGCGCGACGATGTCGTTCCAGCTCTGGCCCTGTTCCACGAGGTCGGCCATCGACAGCCGGAACACGATGAGGAAGTCCGGCCCGACCGCGGCCCGTGTCTGCCGCACGATCTCCACGGCCATCCGCCGACGGTTCTCCGCCGAACCGCCCCACTCGTCGCGTCGCTTGTTGGTGCGCTCGGAGAGGAATTGATTGATGAAGTAGCCCTCGCCGCCCATGATCTCGACGCCGTCGTACCCGGCACTCTGGGCCAGCCGGGCGCAGCGTACGTAGTTTCGGATCTGCCAGCGGACGCCCCTCGATGTGAGCCGTCGTGGCCGAAAAGGATTGATGGGAGCCTTGATCGACGACGCCGACACGCTCAGTGGCTGATAGGAATAGCGCCCGGCGTGCAGGATCTGCAGCGCGATCTTGCCACCTTCGCGGTGCACTGCCGCGGTGATCCGTCGGTGCCGACGGGCTTCGATTCGATTGGTCAGCTTGGCTCCGAACGGCAACAGCCAACCGGTGCGATTGGGGGCATAGCCCCCGGTGATGATGAGTGCGACTCCGCCGCGGGCACGCTCGGCGAAGTAGGCCGCCAGGCGGCCGGTGTCGCGGGCGCGATCTTCGAGGCCGGTGTGAATCGATCCCATGATCACGCGGTTCTTCAGCGTGGTCGCACCGACATCCAACGGCGACAACAGAATCGGATACGGGCCAGCAGTCTGCTCGGTCTTCACAGCTTCTCCAATACCTCGGTGCACCACTCGGTGAATCCTTCTTCGACGCGAATTCCGCCACGCAGCACCAGGTATTGGTGCAACGCGGTGCCGGTGAGGGCAGCGGGGGCCGGAAAATCCTGCTTCTCGATCAGTCGATAGACGTCGAGGCGGGTGGCATGTACATCGCGATGGCGGGCGACTTCGACCTTGAGAGCATCGATGTCACCGTTGGCGGCACCGCGGATCTTGACGGCGAGTTCCTCACGAAGCTGGGAGGGATCGGTCGGCGCGGCGATCCAGCGATCGAGCTCGGCGCGACCCGCAGCGCTGGCGGAGTAGACCTTCTTGTCCGGCCGGCCGTCCTGCGCGACTGCCTCGCCGGTGATCCACCCGGCCCCGTCCATCCGCGTCAGCGTCCGGTAGATCTGCTGATGCGTTGCGCTCCAGAAGAATCCGATGGACTTGTCGAAGCGGCGGGCGAGCTCGTATCCCGAGCCACTGAGCTCGGTGAGGGAAACCAGAATCGCGTGTTCCAAAGCCACACCCGAGAGTATGTATGCAACGCGGTGACTATGCAACTAGGTGCAGATCAAGTTGGGGCCGTCGCGGTCTAGTGTTGGCAACCATGGGAACCCAGCCGGAGGCCGCTGTCGTCGGAGTCGCCACAACGCGTAAGCAGGTCACCGCCTGGGGGTTCTGGGACTGGGGCTCGGCCGCATTCAACGCCGTGATTCTCACGTTCGTGTTCTCGGTGTATCTCACCGACGCGGTCGGCGACGACCTGCCCGGTTCGATCTCGGCCACCACCTGGTTCAGCTGGACGATTGCCGTGTCCAGCGTTGTCATCGCGCTCCTCGCGCCGGTCTGCGGGCAGTACTTCGACGCGCGGGGCAAACGTAAGTGGCTGCTCGGGGTGCTGACCGCGCTGACGGTCGTGGCCATGGCGGGCCTGTTCTTCGTCCGAGACGACTACCACTATCTGTGGCTGGGCCTGTTGCTGCTCGGTCTCGGATCCATCATGTTCGAGCTGGCGAGCATCCCGTACAACTCGATGCTGCGGCAGGTCTCCACTCCGGCGAACATCGGCCGAGTATCCGGGTTCGGTTGGTCCATGGGCTATTTCGGCGGAATCGTACTGCTGCTCCTGTGCTACGTCGGATTCATCGCCGGCGACGGTGACACCCGCGGTGTTCTGGGTCTGAGCACCGACGGCGGACTGAACATCCGACTCGTCGCTCTGCTCGCTGCCGTGTGGTTCGCCGTCTCGGCCATCCCGGTGTTGCTCGCCGTTCCCGAAGTGCCTCGAGCCGTCGCCGATCCGAAGGCCGCCGACGCCGGCTTCGCGGCCTCGTATCGTGTTCTCTTTCACGATGTCCGTGAGCTGTGGAGCGCAGACCGCCGCGCCGTCCACTACCTGATAGCCAGTGCGTTGTTCCGGGACGGACTGGCAGGCGTCTTCACCTTCGGAGCCGTACTCGCCGTCAGCGTCTACGGCATCGGTGCGGGCGACGTTCTGCTGTTCGGCGTCGCCGCCAACGTCATCGCCGGTCTCGGGGCCATCGTCGCCGGACGGTTCGACGACAGAATCGGGCCTAAGAAAGTCATCGTCTTCTCCCTCACCTGCATGATCGCCGCCGGGACCATTCTGCTGTTCGTCTCGGGACCGACGATGTTCTGGATCTTCGGGCTGATCCTGTGCCTGTTCGTCGGACCGGCGCAGTCGTCCGCGCGGACCTTCATGGCCCGGCTCGCTCCACCCGGGCGCGAAGGTCAGTTCTTCGGACTGTTCGCCACGACGGGTCGTGCCGCGTCGTTCCTCGCGCCGTCCCTGTTCGGTCTGTTCGTGTGGATGTTCGACGCCGACCGTGCGGGAATCGCCGGGTTGATCATCGTCCTCGCTGCCGGACTGCTTGCGCTACTGAAGGTGCGGGCTCCCGAGCGGGTCTAGACGGAGTCGATACGGGCCAGGATCTCGGCCGTCAGTTCCTCGGGCGCTTCTTCCGGGATCCAGTGCGAGATGCCGTCCAGTTCGACGAATCGGTACGGCGCATCGACGAATTCGCCGCAGCGCTCCGCTCCCGCTCGACCGATGGCGGTGTCGCCGTTGCTCCAGACGTAGGTGGTGGGCACGGTCACCGGAGGAAGGTTCGCGAACTCCCTGGTCATCGCGGCGTACCAGCTCGATGCGGCCGTCAGCGCCCCGGGGACGGTGAGATGCCGGACGTATTCGTCGTCGAGGCTGTCCGCGCCGAACATGGCCCTGAGCCGTTGTGCGCCGTTCTCGACCAGAACTCGTTCGGCCTTCTCCGGTTCTCGGAGCAGGCCGAAGTACGTGGATCGCTCCTGCTGATCCTGATCCTCGCGGATGGCCCAGTTGAAGGCCGCCGAATGCGGGACCGATGCTGCAGTGAGGGTGCGCACTCGATCGGGGTGTTCGGCTGCGAGGTGCCAGGCGACCACTGCGCCCCAGTCGTGGCCGACAAGGTGCGCCGACGGCAGCTCGAGTGCGTCGAGCAGTCCGAGGATGTCACCGGTGAGATGTTCGATGCGATAGTGCTCGACGCCGATAGGACGGGCACCGGGGGAGTATCCCCGCTGATTCGGGGCGATCACGCGACAACCTGCGTCGACCAAACCGGGAGTCACCGCGGTCCACGACGCGTTGGTCTGCGGAAAGCCGTGCAGTGCAACCACCGGGATGCCGTCCGACGGCCCCGACATCGCAACGTCGAACACGTACTCGCCGACACTCACCTCGGTCATGGACATCCCTTCGCAGTCGTCTTGTCGAACGCTCAAGCCCGTCGTGGTTCCCAACGGCTCATGCCGAGCATGATCATGCGGATCTGTTTCTCGGTGCGCTCGATCAAGTCCTTCTCGTTCTGACTACCCGGCCTGTCGATTTCCAACAGTCCGACTACGGCGGTGAGCATCGTCGAGACGAGCAGATCGGCCGTCATCTCGAGGTCGGCGACGTCCCACTGCTCTAGGCCGGGCATGCGGGACAGATCGATGGTCAGCTCGCTGACGAACAGCCGTAGCTCGGTGGCGAAGGCGCGGCGCACTTCGGTGACGCCGCCGTACCGCTCGCGACTGAGAAAACGGAACTGATCCTCGTGGGTGCGAACCTGGCGAACCAGGATGCCGAAGGACTCGGTGGCCGTCTTGGCGCTCGGGTTGCGTCGGGCATCGCGCAGCATCTGTCGCAGCATGCGCATGCTGTCCTCGACCAGGGCGACGCCGAGGTCCTCCATGGAGGCGAAGTGTCGGTAGAACGCGGTGGGGACGATGCCGGCGGATCGGGCGACCTCACGCAGGCTGACGCTGGCGAAAGAACGCTCGCGTAGCAGGTCGAGGGTGCCCTCGATCAATGCCTGACGCGTCCGCTCCTTGCGCTCGGCGCGGGTCCCCGGTTCTGTCACGGCGTCCAGTTTATGGGCGCGCATTCTGTGACCTCCCTTGTGGTTCTACCCGGACACTCGTCGACGGCCGTTTTTGCTCTGTAATGACCGTCACATAAACGTTGACAGGTACCGGTGTCGCTCTGTCACACTCATGTTAGTGCACAATCGTTCACTGAATGGGTCGTTGGTTTCGATCCGGTTAGGGAGGATGGAATGACGCTTCAAGAACGTCCGTCGCGAACGTCGGGTTCGCGCAAGTTCTCGCTTCTTTCCCTGTTCGAGGCCATGGCCACACCTCACGCGCTCGATCGGTACCTCGAACTCGTCGATCCTATGACGACGGTTCGCGACCTGCGCGGAGAAGTGACCGAGATACACCGGTCCACCGAAGACTCGCTGACGCTCACCATCCGCCCCACGCGTCAGTGGAAGGGCTTCAAGGCGGGTCAATTCGTCCAGGTCGGTGTCGTCATCGACGGTGTTCGTCAAACGCGCTGTTACTCGCCCGCCTGCTCGCAGTACCGCAAGGACGGCCGGATCGAACTGACGATCAAGGCTCATCCGGAGGGCCTGGTGTCGCAGTATCTGCACAAGAACGCGCACGTCGGCCTGGTGGTCAGCCTGTCGCAGGCGGACGGCACGTTCGAGCTTCCCGAACCACGCCCGGCAAAGACGCTGCTGATCAGCGGTGGTAGCGGCATCACGCCGGTGCTGTCGATGCTCAGGTCGCTGCTGGACGAGGGGTACAGCAGCGACCTGACCTTCCTGCACTACGCGTTCACCGAGAACGACGTCGCGTACAAGAAGGACTTGGAGGAGATCGCTGCCGAGCACGAGAACGTGAACATC
Source organism: Rhodococcus sp. IEGM 1330 (assembly GCF_033142445.1). NCBI lineage: Bacteria > Bacillati > Actinomycetota > Actinomycetes > Mycobacteriales > Nocardiaceae > Rhodococcus > Rhodococcus sp. IEGM 1330. The sequence goes on along the minus strand of NZ_JAWLSB010000004.1, from coordinate 318,717 downwards.
GTCTTCGCGTACACCGAGCAGAAGACCGGGGGCGACCTCTACGGCTTCTTCGGCCGGGAGCACCTCGATGCAGTGGCTCCGTGGTTCGCTGACGCAGACACGTTCCTGTGCGGCCCTCCCGGACTGATGAAGGGCGTGAGGTCCTTCTTCGACGACGCAGGCCTCGGCGAGCGGTTGCACCTCGAGGAGTTCACGCCCTCGTTCGCCACCGTCGGCGACGACGTCACCGGAATCACCACCTTCTCCGGGAGCGAAGTGTCCTCGGAGAACGACGGGGAAACGCTGCTCGAGCAGGCAGAAGCTGCTGGTCTCTCGCCGGCCAACGGTTGCCGGATGGGCATCTGCTTCACCTGCACCTCGGTGAAGAAGTCCGGCTGCACCAAGAACATCAAGACCGGCGAGACCGACACCGAATCCGACAAGAAGATCCAGCTCTGCGTGTCCGTTGCCGTAGGCGACGTCGACATCGACATCTAGGTTCACCCAAGACATTTCGACACACAGACCATCTCGACCCGATCGAATTGGAGATCATCAGATGCTCGGAACGATTCTCTCGATCCTGCCCACCGCGGTCATACCGTTTCGCCGCAACGAGACTCTGCCGGACGCGCCGACCGTGCTTACCTACGAACAGGTCGAGGAGCTCGGTCGCGAGCTCGACGACCTGCGTGCCCGAACCGTCGCCAAGCTCGGCGACGAGGATCGCGAATACATCTACAAGATCATCAAGGCGCAGCGCGGCCTGGAGATCACCGGACGCGCATTGATGTACCTGCCGTTCATACCGCCGGCGTGGCTCGCCGGTGTCGGTGCCCTCGGCGTTGCGAAGATCCTCGACAACATGGAGATCGGCCACAACGTCATGCACGGGCAGTACGACTGGATGCGCGAGCCCGGTCTGAACTCCGAGGTGTTCGAATGGGATACCGTCTGCCCGGCAGACCAGTGGAAGCACTCGCACAACTACATGCACCACACCTTCACCAATATCGTCGGTATGGACCGCGACATCGGCTACGGCATCCTCCGCATGGACCAGGACCAGAAGTGGAACCCGTACTACCTGGGCAACCCGGTTTATGCGTTTCTGCTGATGACGTTCTTCGAGTGGGGCGTCATGCTGCACGACCTCGAGACCGAGAACATCGTCGCGGGCAAGCGCAAGTGGCACGACGTCAAGCCGCTGCTGCAGGGGATGTGGCGCAAGGCAGGCAAGCAGGCGCTCAAGGACTACGTGATTTTCCCGGCGCTGACCGGACCGTTCTTCGCGTCCACCGTGGTCGGGAACGTCGCCGCCAACCTGGTCCGCAACGTGTGGACCTACTCGATCATCTTCTGTGGCCACTTCCCGACCGGAGTCCAGACCTTCAGCCAGGAGGAGACCGCCGACGAGAGCCGCGGCGAGTGGTACGTGCGTCAGATGTTGGGATCGGCCAACATCGAGGGAAGCCCGCTCTTCCACATCATGTCGGGCAACCTCTCGCACCAGATCGAGCACCACCTGTTCCCGGATCTGCCCGCGCATCGCTACCCGCAGATCGCGCCCGAGGTCAAGGCGTTGTGCGAGAAGTACGACCTGCCCTACAACACCGGCGGTTTCTTCAATCAGATCGGCTCCGTGTGGGGCAAGATCTTCAAGCTCGCCCTGCCCAACTCGCTGACAGGGTCGGCAGCTCCGGCCAGTGTTATCGTCGAGCGTAAGAAGACCAGCGCAGCGTGACGACTTCGAAGGGGGCGGTCCTGTTGGTGGGAAAGTTCGAGCGCAACAAGGACACCGTGCAGGAGTTCACCGAATCTGCCGCCAATCACGTGGGCCGGATCGTGGTGATCATCACCGGAGCCGTCCGCGACGTCACCCGTGAAATCGGAGACCTGATCACCGATGGCATCGAGATGCGGGAAGCGGCGAAGAAAGCGGAGCGTGACGCCCCGCTGGGCACGGTGATCAACGGAGAGTTCGAGACCCGCGAACGGTAGAGCAGTACCCGATCGACACTGCAGCAGCAGATCCACCCAGCGCCGCCCGAGCATTGCTCGGGCGGCGCTGGCGTGTGCGCCACCCACGGTCAGCGTGCGCGTAGCCGCCACAACGACGTGGTCTCGCGCGAGCGGGCCTCGTGCAGCACATCGGAGGAGTCGGTGACTCGCGAATGCGTCGGGGTGGTATCGGTGCGGCCGACGACGGCCAGGCCCGCAGCGTCGATGGCGGTGAGAAGATCTGCGCGAGTGACCAATTCGAGCAGCTCGGCGAGGTCGGAGACCACCAACCATGCCTCACCGTCGGGTGCGAGATGCCCTCGGAGTCGGCTGAGGAAGGACTTGAGCATTCGCGACCCGGGGTCGTACACCGCATGTTCGATGCCCGACGTCGGTTTCGTGGGGATCCACGGCGGATTGCACACGATCAGTCCCGCGCGCCCGGACGGGAAGATGTCGGCCTGCACCACCTCGACGCGATCGGCATACCCGAGAGCATCGATGTTGGCTCGTGCGCACTCGACCGACCGCGGATCCTTGTCGGTCGCGACCACCGAGGTCACGCCGCGGCGAGCGAGTACTGCAGCCAGTACGCCCGAGCCGGTGCCGATGTCGAACGCGCGGTCCGCGGCAGGCAGTGGTGCGTCGGCGACGAGTTGGATGTACTCGCCGCGGACGGGGGAGAAGACTCCGTAGTGCGGGTGAATCGAGGCGTCCAGAGCCGGCACGAACACGCCCTTGCGACGCCACTCGTGCGCACCGACCATGCCGAGGAGCTCGCGCAACGAGAGCACGCAGGGTGCAGCGTCCGGGCCGAGAGCTTCGGTCACGGCCGCACGCACGTCCGGTGCCCGGCCGAGATCGAGATGGAATCCCGAATCGAGTTCCACCAGAAGCATTCCCAGTACCCGGGCCCGTCTTGCCTGATACTGACGATGCAGATGAAACTGCTCGGCGGGCGACGCATCGCGCGACCGTTTGGCGGGTGGTACCCGACGGGTCATCGCCGACAACAGTTGTCGCGCATTGTTGTAGTCACCGCGCCACAGCAGGGCCTCGCCGATCGTGGCCAGCTTGTACGCCACGTCGGCGGTCGTCGAATCGTCGACGATGCGTACCGTCCGAGGTGCGGGCGCGCCGTTCTCGGACTGCCACCGCGACGTGTGTTCGCTATCGCCCTCGATCCACGTGATCTTCACGTCCGCGCTGGTGTTCATGCCGCAGTGTGCGGGTACTCCGCACTGCGGTGTTGGAACGCAAGGATATTGGGGTTCACGATGACGCCGTCCCTGATCTCGATCGACCGCTCGATGGTGGCATCCTCGCTCCATGCGGAAGGGCCGTCGAGCACGATCCGCAGGTAGGGCAACAACGATTCGCTGATTTCCCAGGTTGCCGAATTCCACAGGTAGGACGGGCTGTGGTCCACGGCGTAGTACCGCACGTTGTCGCCGACGGTGAACATGGGATCGGCGAACGACGTGGGCTTTGCCCACTCGAAGCCCATGCCTTCATCGCAGGAGACGTCCACCACGAGGGTCCCCGGTGCGAGAGTGGGGAGATCCTGGTTGGACAAGAATGTCAGTGGCGAATTGGTGTCCTGCAGAACACAATTGACTATGACGTCGTGGTCGGCGAGGAACTGTGACAGTGGTACCCGACCCTCGGGAGTGAGAGCTCGACTCTGCTGGGGATCGGCGTCGTCGAGGTCGAAATTGACGATGTTGGCCGAATGGATGGGTGATCCCACTGCCGTGACACCGCGCTGTGTCAGGACGTCGACATCGTGGACACCGTGCGCGCTCAGTGCCGTCACGGCACCGCGAGCCGTGGCACCGAAGCCGATGACCGCAGCGCGTAATCTACGGCCGTAATCGCCGGTGGAACCGATCAGCTGCAACGCATGCAGCACCGAGCAGTAGCCGGCCAATTCGTTGTTCTTGTGGAACACATGGAGATTGAACCAGCCGTCCTGCGTCCAGTGATTCATGGCTTCGAAGGCGATCAGTGTCAGCTTGCGATCGACGGCGATCTGGGTGAGTTTCTGGTCCTGCACGCAGTGCGGCCAACCCCATAGCGTCTGGCCCGGTCGCAATTCGGACAGGTCCTCCGCTTGCGGCTTCGGCAGCAGAATCACATCGCACTCGGCAATGAGCTCGGCGCGAGTGCGGATACCCGCAACCTGAGTGGCCAGGTGCTCGTCCGAAATTCCGAACGGCTCGCCGTAGCCGGATTCGACGAACATACGGGCGCGGATGTCGGCATCTATTCGATCGAAATGCAGTGGGTGAATCGGTAGTCGTCGCTCATCGGGCTTGCGCGAACGTGAGAGGACTCCGAGAGTGAGCTGATGCACGTGTAACCCTTCGTTACTGCCAAGTCAATCACAGTGAGCCGAAGTCTCAGGCGTTCGTGCTGGTCAGATGGTGCCCCCGGCAGGATTCGAATAAGCCGTGTCCTAATTCTGTCGTGGCTGGTCAGATGCCTGATTGTGGCGCTGACCTGCTGTCTGTATCGTCCACTCTGGCAGAACGGGTCGGATCGAGTCGGTAAGAATCTGAGCCGTTATTCAACGCAGATGCAACGGAGCGCGCGATATGACCAGGCCTGAGAAGTCCGCTAAGCCGCGAGCGCGCCGAGGTTGGGGCAGGGTGGCCAAGCTACCGAGCGGGCGCTACCGAGCGAGCTACCTGCACCAGATGACCCTGTTCACCCCTAGTCCTGCCGGTACGACGTTCGGATCCAAGATCGACGCCGAGGGCTGGCTGGCCGACGAGCGCCGCAAGATCGACCGAGGGACGTGGACGCCGCCCGGCACCGAGGATCAACGGTCGATCACGCTGGCCGACTACGCCGAGCGCCGGATCTCTCAGCGCACCCTCACCCCGCGGACTCGCAAGGGCTATCAGGAGACTCTGGCCAACCACATTGTTCCGGTGCTCGGTAGCGTGGCGCTCTCGCAGTTGTCGGTAACCATGGTGCGCGCGTGGTACTCGAATCTGTTGCTGGACAAGCCGACTGCCCGCGCTCATGCGTACGGTTTGCTGCACTCGATCTGTCGAGATGCGTTGCGCGAGAACCTGATCAACTCGAATCCGTGCGTCGAGCAGCGCGCCATGGTGGCCAAGCGGACCCGTAAGATTCGAGCGCTGACCGTTGCGCAACTGACCGCCGTCGCCGAGAACACGCCCGACGAGCTGCGAGCTGCCGTGCTGATCGGTGGTTGGTGCGGACTGCGCCCCGGTGAACTCAAGGGCCTGCGCCGCCGAGATATCGCCGAGGACGGATCTGTTGTGTCGGTCAAGCGCGCGGTGACGTACCGATCCGGTGTCTACTACCTGGGACCACCGAAAACCGAGGCAGGCATTCGAGACGTGCAGGTGCCGAAACGCATTCGACACGTGATCCTGGCGCACCTGCAGGCCTACACCGCGCCGGGGCCTGATTCGCTCGTGTTCGCTGGCGCTGGTGGTCCCGAGGGGTATCTGACCGATTGGACGCTCCGGCGCGCGGTAGGGGCCGCAGGAGACGCCGCCGGTATCGAGGATCTGCGCCCGCACGAGCTGCGCCACACTGCAGCAACCCTGGCCGCTCAGACCGGCGCGACGACCAAACAGCTGATGTCGAGAATCGGACACGCCACGGTCGACGCCGCGCTGATCTATCAACATGCCGCCGCCGAGCTGGATGCCGAGATCGCCCGCAAGCTCGACGAGATGTGAGTCTTTCGACTCAAGCAGCCGACGGGCGCACTCGCACAAAGGATCACCGACCTACCCCGACGCCGAGATCGTCGCTCAGCGTGGCGCTCAGGGCTTGTTTCGGGCTGTTGACCAGTGCCGATGCCGCCGCCGAAACCTCGCGAGCAGAACCTCGATCGAGTATGTATTGTTGTGAACAGAGCCGAACGAACCCGAGCCAACCGGGTCATCGGTGAGCACGACAAGCGGCGCATTCGAGGGCCGAACCAGGACTGCCAACGGCACTCACTGGCGCATCGCGAGCATGGACGGGTTGGCGTCCACTTGCTCGGAGCCGCGCCGACACTTGAAAACCAGTGAGGCCCAACCATGTCCGAATACCTATCCCTGCAGGATGCCGCCGAGACCGTCGGTGTCCACGTCGACACACTCCGCAAGGCCATCGCAAGCCGCAAGCTCAAGGCCCTGCGCGCCGGTCGCCAAATTCGTATCCGCAGAACAGATCTCGATGCCTGGCTCGAGCCGGTGAACTGATGACCGCCGCCTATCTCACTCCTGAGGAAGTCGCACAGGAGCTTTCGGTGAAGTCGGCTACCGTTCTCCACTGGGTCAAGGTCGGCACTCTGCGAGGTTTCAAGATCGGGCCTGGCAGGAATTCGCCCGTGAGGATCCTCCGCGCCGATGTCGACGCCATGATCGCGGCCAGTGAGGTTCGGCCCGATGCGTAGCGCAGGTCAGATCCTGGGGCAGAGGTTCCCGAACGAACTGGTCTACGCCGCCGAGCCAGTCGAATATGCCGCCGACGAATTGCGCCGCGAGAACGGTATTCCCGAATGCTGTGAAATAGGGTGCGACCGAATAGCGAACAAAGGCGCACGGTGCAAACCCTGCTATATGCGAGATTACCGACGACGTAAGCAAGAGCAGGGGGAAACCTGATGCCGTATTCGCAACTCAGTGACGATTACTACGACCGGCCCGAATTCCTCGATCTGTCGAGAAGCGCGCTTTGCCTTACCACCGAGGCAATTGTCTATTCGAGTCGATCGCTCACCGACGGCTACATTCCGAAGAATGCGCTTCGCCGTATTTCTACCTCCGAAGATCCGATTGCCGATGCCCAAGAATTGGTAGCCGCGGGGATCTGGGAGGAATTGGAGAACGGGTATCAAATTCCGTGGGACGGACAAAGGACGGCCGAGCAGATTGCGGAAGATCGAGAGAAAGGTCGAATTAGAAAAGCGGTTCAACGCGCACATCTGGCCGGAGATCACTCAGGGTGCGCTGAGTGGAAGTTCTGTCGCAAGGCCAAGGGGTCGAAAGTGTCCCACCCGGACTCCGCCCCGGAGTCTTCTACGGAGTCCACCCCGGAGTCCGCCGACCAATCCACTCCACTCCACACCAATGCGAAGCATGTAGGTGTTAGTGGCAGTGGTGGATCGGACGGGTCGGCTTCGCCTCCGCCGCCGGTCGTTGGCGCTTCGCGCACTCCCGCGTCGGCCCCGTCCTCCGAGGTGGTCGAGAAGAGCGCACCGAAAGACCCGCGCCTCGAAGGTATCGAAGATCTATTGGGGCCACTCTGATGAAATACGATCTGAATATCCGATTCGAGCTGATGCCGACCGAAATGAACGTGGCTATCGACAAGGATGGAAAAGCGACGGTCATCGTCAGAGCCGACTGGGAAGAATTGATGTTCGATGAGATCGACATTCCACAGTCGGGAATTCCCGAAGAATATCGCGAACTGTTCCCGCCGGTAGCAGTGATCAACGCGCATTCGGATATGTGTGACGAGATCATCGAACGAATGGGAAACTCGGAAATGATCGCGTTTTACACAAGCGCTGACACGGACGAAAATGGACACAGACCGTGGACGACGTCACTGCGAGAACTCGACTACCGGAAGATGCTGATTCACATTCAAGGTCTGAGTCTGCTGATCTCCGTCGACTCCGGTGCCGACAGCAGACCGACCAGGCAAGCGCTCACAAGGTTGCGCCAGGTGGTCGCAGAGGCGAAAGCCCGATACGACGAACGGGTCGAAGTCTGGCTGATGATCGAGTCGATGCTCGAACGAAAAGGCTGATTGCGCGCCCCTGAGCGCCACGCAGAGCGATCGGTAGCACGATTCGGTACCCGAGTGACCCCAGGGCATGAAAAAGCCCCAGACTCGAACACAGCGGAAAGTGCTCGAATCTGGGGCTCAGGGGGCCGAACGATCTAGCGGGCCTCGGGCGCAGGGCGCAAGTAGACCCGTCGGCCCGAAGGTGGAATCAGGTACAGGTCTCCGTCGATTCGCTGAATCGGAAACGGGCGCTGGGTGTTCGGTGCTTCACGAGTAGGTACGGGCATCTGTTCTACCTCCAGAACGTGGCGTGCGCGGACCCCACAACACTACCCGTCGAAGCGGGTTACATTCAACCAAGAAAGAGCGAAATATGAAGAACGGCAACAATATTCGGAACACCGAACCAACTGGCACGAGCAGGCAGTCGGGCGCATACTGCACCATTCCCGAGCCGCAGACCTGGCCGCGTGGTGAAGGCCCCGAGCGAGTCTCGCGACGTACCGGCAAGACAATCCGAATCACGCACAGGTGGTAGACGTGACGCGCACCGAGCAGTTGTTGCAGCGCGTGAGAAGCCACGTCGCAGGCGAAACCCGCGAGTCCCTGCACCGAGCAGGGTTCCACGATCGGGAGATCGACCGTCAGATCCGGTTCGGGCATTTGAGAGAAGCACGGGACGGGCGCATTCGGTACGTCCATCGAGATCCCACCGACGAATTGGAGACTCGGTAGTGGCATTCAACGCGCGCTACGACGGCCACGGCGACCCCTGCTCGGTGTGTACGGAAAAGATCGTCGCGGGTCAACGGGTGGAGTTCGTGTGGATCGACGGCAAGCGCCGAATCGACCACGTTCACGACGTCGGCGCATCCAAGCAAGCTCGCAAATGGAACTCGGGCCACTGGGAGCCAGCCAAGGTTGCCGCGCGCATGAAACGAGCAGCAGCACGACAGAAGCCGCCGACCCAGACAGGGGCACCATGACCGCCAGCCGCAAGCTCTACGACCATCTGGGGGCCGCGCTCGACAACCTGACACCCGAGGAGCGTGAGCAGATTCGACTCGATCCCGGCACAACCGCGCACCACGACGGCGACCGGATCGAGTTCCGAGCTGCAGGGCTGACCTACGCGACGATCGAGCGTTCGTTTTTCGAGGCCGAGGACGAATGGCTCGAATTCGTAGACGCTCACTGCGAGTAGTTCGACCCCGAGGGGGTGCCTGTTTTCGTGGCTGGAATCAGGTACCCCCCACGGGTATACTCTCACTCAGCAGGTCGCCCCGACCGCTCTCACGAGCCGCCACGGGAATCGCCAGCGCCGCAGCAACGCTCACCAGCGAAGAAGCACCAGCCGGGGAAGGAAACCCACTGGTCGCAGCGCATTCAAGGGCCGTTCTCGCAGGAACACGTGTCTACGCCGCGCCACCTCGAACGGATAATCCCATGTCTACCAGTCTCATTCACCGCACTACCGCTCTGCAGCTCGAACTCCGGTCCGATGCTGTGGACGAGCGGATCATCGCCGGTATCGCCGCCCCGTTCGACTCGCCTGCCGAGATCAACAACGTGTACGAGGGCGCGTTCACCGAGATCATTCGCAAGGGTGCGTTCGCGAAAACGATTCGGGAACGGGGAGATCGGGTCAAGTTGCTCGGTCTGCATCTGCGAGATCGTTTCCCACTGGGCCGTGCCGTACTGCTCGAAGAGCGCACCGAGGGTCTCTATGCCGAGTTCAAGGTATCGAACACTCAGGCAGGCACCGAGGCACTGGAACTGGTGCGAGATGGATCTCTCGATCACCTCTCGATCGGGTTCCGCGCAATCACCGAGGTATGGGACCGAAAGTCGACTCAGCGCACGCTCACCGAGGTAGCTCTGATGGAAGTCAGTCTGGTCCTCGAAGGTGCCTACGGAGACGCCGCAGCAGTTACCGGTTCGCGTAGTAGCGACACACTTTCACTCACTCCTGAAGCGATGCAACGACGTTTGCGTTTGCTCGACTTAGACAACTAGAACGGAACTACCATGGATCTCTCCAAGCTCAATCGCGCGGAACTGGCCAAGCTGGTCGAAGACTCCCGCGCCGAACTCGACGAACTGGCCACGCGCGGTGTCGAATTGAACGGCTCCGATATCGCGAAGTTCGACGAACTCGAATCCACCGTCAAGGATGCTCGCGCTCGAATCGGCAGCATCGACGCTCGCATGGAATCGCTCAAGTCCCGCGGCTCCGATGCCAGCTTCACCGACGATGCTCCGGTAAGCGCACGAGCGGCCAAGCCTGCCAACGAACTACGCGGCAAGCTCACTCTGAGCAAGGGCGATAGTCTGCGCAGTTGGGAAGCTCAGAACGGCAATATCGACGGCAACGCAACGGGTCTGAGCTTCGACAAGTTGCTGCGAGGCATGGCTACCGGTGAATGGATCGGTGCCGACTCAGAGCGCGCACTGGTCACCACGAACTCGACGGCGATCGTGCCCACACCGCTCGGTAGCGACCTGATCGACCTCGCACGACCCCGCTCGGTTGTTCTGCAGGCAGGTGCGACCATTGTTCCTATGTCCACCAAGACATTACGGGTCCCACGCCTGATCGGTGAGGGTGCACCACAGTTCTACGCCGAGGGCGCTCAGCGCAACGCTGCGGATCTCAGTTTCGATTCGGTCACCCTCGACGCCAAGACGTACGACCGGCTGATCCTGATCAGCAAGGAACTGTTCGAGGACTCCGACCCGAATATCGGCGACGTGATCTCCAATGCCTTCGCGGCTCAGTACGCGCTCGGTATCGACCAGTTCGCTCTGTTCGGCGACGGCCAGGGTGTCAATCCGCTCGGGCTCGTGAACGTGCCTGCAGTGCCCAAGGTTTCGCACGGTGCGAACGGTACCGCGGTCACCAACTACGATTGGCTGATTCAGGCCTACGGCAACGTGCTGGGTCGAAGCTTCCTGCCGACTGCCCAGATCGGTTCTCCGCGAACGGCAACGAGCCTGGCGCTACTGAAGAACAGCCAGGGCGACTACCTCGCGCCTCCGGCCAATCTGCCTCTGGGTCTTCCCAGTTCGGTCGTCCCGAACAACGTTCTGCAGGGCACCAGCACCGATACCAGCTACCTGATCACGGGCGACTTCGCTCAGCTCTACATCGGGTTGCGGAGTTCGTTCACGATCAAGGTGCTCGGTGAGCGCTTCGCTGATACGGGCCAGATCGGTTTCCTGGCGAGTTCACGCTGGGACGTTGCCGTTGCGCAGCCGAACGCATTCCAGGTCGATCTCGGGTTGCGTGCGTAATGATCGAGTTCACGGGCGGCAACAGTGGCGGGATCGGCTGGCTGGCTGGAGAATGGTCGGACATGTCGCGTCTGCTCAAAGAGGACGACGACAATCTGATCGGTGAACCACTCCGCGAGGGAATCCCGTTGTCTCAGTGGCGAGCGCTTCCCGACAGTCCCACTGCCGAGCCGGACAAGCTCAGGCAGCAGTAGAAACTACCTGCCAGGCCTCGAATGGCGTACGCGCTGTTTGATGTCCGTCGGCCCGCGTGTAGCGGCATCACGTCGAGGCCTGGCAGGGTCCACAAGTTTCCCCGAGTTCAATTGCAGGACTTGGGGGTCGGGGTCCGCGTGACCTCGATAGCTCGACAGGCCAACGTGCGCACAGGGGCTTGTGACTTCATTCACCCTACCGCGCAAGCGAAACGTCTGTGGTGGACGTGAATTCGCCTGTCGAGCTACATACCTCCCGCTCGGTGTTGTTTTCGTCGCGGTTTCTCCGCCGAGTGGGACGACAGCCCCGGTTCGATCATCGTTGCAGCGCATCGCACCCCACCGTGCGCCAGCGCTCCGAGATCGAGCCGGGGTTGTTCTGTGTCTGGGTACGGTCGGCAGGGCCACAGCGTCGATCTGAGAGGCTAGACCATCCACGCGGTGCGGGTCCACAAAGCCTGCAGGTTGGTGGTGTTGAACCATGGCGTGGTCGGGTGGACGTGGAGCAGGCGTGGCTGGCGCTTGCATGAGTAGTGCAGCGGTGAACCCACACACATCAGTGCTTGCATGCCTACCAACGTGAACAGTTGTCCTGACCAGAACACCACACTCACTGTGTTGCACACCAACTGCACAGCCCTTGGCAATCCATGCACCAACAGTGCAGCACTCACTGCCATCCACACCACCAGTGCCACCACTGCCAGTCGAAGTGTATGCATTGCTACTCGTTGCACGATTCCTGTGTTCCACACTTGCACAACTGTATTCGTAATCGTTGTTCTGATTGATATTTTGTTGCTTGATGTTTCGTCTTCGATCGTTGTGTCCTGATCGACAGTGTCGACGGTCGTCGTGTCGGTCGGTGCTGGCGCTGGGAGTGTCGGTCCTCCGAATGCCTCGATCCCTATATCTGCGTACACGGTTGCCTGCGATTCTGTTGGTTGCTCGAATGGGTTGCTCAGAACCAAGTCTCAGAGTGACAGAACCGAAAGCTGTTGTCCACCATGATAGGCCGAGATGCATCCTGCATAGTATTCATCCTATGCATAGGCATGCAGGGTAGGGGGGCGTATTGCCAACTGGCACAGGGGGTCTCGGCTGACCCTGCCCTCGCAGCCAGCCCGCTCTCTATCAAATTTTCACTCGGGTCATGTACCAATTTAGGCCCCTGACCAGGCATTATGCAAAATGCGATGTGGTACAAACGAGTATGAAATCAGTTTTTCGGAAAAATGCTCAAAATTGTACTCCGAATCGGCCTTACAGTACAGGCGTACGGTTTCAGTCCATGCATGGTTTCTGCATGCTTTCTGCATGGTTTTCCGGTGCCGTCGAACCTCGTGAGCACGAACGCGCACAACGGATTACACTGTCAGTCGCGGGAGAAACGGAAGCTCGCCCGCATGCTCGATTCTCTGTTGGCGAAAACCATTGTGCTTGCTCGGCACAAGCGAAAGCCCCGACCGCCGTTGATTCGGTAGCCGGGGCTTTCGTGCGTTACGAGTAGGTCAGTCCTCCGATAGTTCTTCGATCTGTTGCTGCAGCTTTCTGTCGGCCTGCACCAGTCTCGATTGCATCGCGGCCAGAGCGCCCGTGGGCAGTGACGACATGAGTTCGGCGATTCGTTCGCGCGACTGCTCAGCGTTCGCTATGAACCCCGCCCCGTCACCTGCTGCACTCAAGCGTGTGCGCTCGGCAGTCGCGGCGTCCAATTCGTCGAGCAGCTCGCCGAGACGTTGCTCGTTGTCGTCCTCTGCCATGTTCAGACCTCCGGTAGCTCGATCCCGACCGCGCCTCGATCATGCGCCTGCAGTGCGCTCAGCACACCGGAATTGTCGTAGCCGAGTGGTTGGATGATCGACATGACCGGTAACGACGTGCTCGTGTTCGCAGGTCCGATCGTGTTGGCGATCGTGGTCGGGGTGATCCCGACCGTTGCGAAGAAGCTCAGCCTGCGGGACGCACGGGAGCGGATCAAAGCAGACCTCGAACTGATCGCCGCGCTGGACGACACGGCGGGTAAGAAGCTACTCGCCGAGAGTGTCGAGCTGCGCCTGGCGATTCTGTCGGTGCAATCGGTTCCGTGGGCCTACCAGCCGGCCTACTTCCACGGAAGATCGCGGCGAACCGCGATAACGCTCGTTGCTGTGTGTTTCCTGTTGATTGTGGTGGGCTGGACAAATTTCTTGCTGGCAGAGGACCCTGGTTGGCGGTGGTTGTCGTTGGGGATGGCGGCGTTCGGGTTCTTTGTGCAGTTCTGGGGTCGGTCGAAGCTTGGTGAGTCGAATCAGTTGATCCGTGACCGGCTGCGCAGAGATCTCAACGAGGCGAAGCCTGCACGGTGAACTATTCGACGTGTGTTCAACGGACCAGCGAGTTCCCGACATATCCGCTGGTCGAAGTGTGCCCCCGGCAGGATTCGAACCTGCGACCAAGGGATTAGAAGGCCCTTGCTCTATCCCCTGAGCTACGGAGGCTGGCACGTGCGGGTGACCCGCTCGAGCACGGTTGACGAGTGTACCTTTCCGCCCGTGCGGTCGAAGCAGGCACGGGTGAGCTGGCATCCTGAGGGGAGCTGGTGAACTCGGAATCGTTCCGCCCGATGCCGAAGGAGGTTCGATGCACGACATCCTGGACGATTTACTGCAGATCTGGCAGTCCGGCGACGTGGCAGCGGTCGCGACGGTGGTCCGCACCTTCGATTCCGCTCCGCGACCCGTGGGCGCGTCGATGCTCGTCGGCTCGGACGGTGCCGTCGTCGGCTCGGTCTCGGGTGGCTGCGTCGAAGGTGCGGTGTACGAACTCGCACAGGACGTGATGCGAACCGGCACTCCCGTTCTCACTCGATACGGAGTATCCGACGACGATGCCTTCGCCGTCGGGCTCACCTGCGGCGGAACGCTCGACGTATTCGTGCAGGGGATCTCTCGGCGCACGTTTCCCGAATTCGAGGCTCTCGTTGCGGACGTTCGCGGCAACGTGCCCGTGGCGATGGCGACCGTAGTCGCACACGCCGATCCGGAACGGCTCGGCCGGAGAATCGTCGTCGGAGAATCGGGCACCCGTGGCTCGCTCGGCAGTGCGCGTGCCGACGCTGCCGTGGCCGACGATGCCAAAGGGCTTCTGGCAGCCGGTCGTTCGGCTGTCCTGACCTACGGGCCCGACGGTCAGAGACGGGGGGAGGGGATGGAGGTGTTCGTCTCGAGCCACGCTCCGCCGCCGCGGATGCTGGTGTTCGGAGCCATCGATTTCGCTGCCGCGGTGGCGCAGCAGGGTGCATTTCTCGGTTACCGCGTCACCGTCTGCGACGCACGAGCAGTCTTCGCCACCCCGCAGCGGTTCCCCGCCGCCGAGCAGGTCGTGGTCGCGTGGCCACACGACTATCTGTCCGAGCAGTTCGCGGCGGGGGAGGTGGACGAACGCACCGTCGTCTGTGTGCTCACCCACGACCCCAAATTCGACGTGCCGCTGCTCGAAGTGGCGTTGCGCATTCCCACTCTGGCGTTCGTCGGCGCAATGGGATCGCGCCGTACTCACGACGACCGCACGGCTCGGTTGCGTGCGGCGGGTCTGACGGAGACAGAACTCACTCGTCTGGCGAGTCCGATCGGGCTCGACCTCGGGGCTCGGACGCCTCAGGAGACAGCGGTATCGATCGCAGCGGAGATCATCGCCCACCGCTGGGGCGGTACCGGTGAACCGCTGCGCGCCCGACACGGGCGCATTCATCACGACGCGACCGAAGCCGTGAGCCCGACCGAGTACGACGCTCTGTAGGACTCGCGTTTCGAGTACCGCCGATCACCTCTTACTCTGGTGGTATGGCAACACCGGATCTCGAGAAGACCGAACCCTCGACCGCCGAACTCCGGGCGGACGATGTCCGGACGGATGAGGGTCCGCGTTCGGCCACGACGACGGTGTTCGTCACCGCCGGCGTCATCGGCGGTCTCGTCGCGGCCCTCATCGTGATGCTGTCCGCGTCCGATGCGCTGGTGTTGTTGGGAATCCCCGATCCGGGACCGGCCACGACCTACGGTCTTCCCGCGCTACGGGCGATCGGCGAGATCGCGGCCGTCATCGCCATCGGATCGTTTCTGCTGGCCGCGTTTCTCGTACCGCCGCAGAAGAACGGCGTGCTCGACGTCGACGGCTACCGCGCCGTGCGCACCGGCTCGGTCGCCTCGATCGTCTGGGCCGTGTGCGCGCTGCTCCTGGTGCCGCTGACGTTGTCCGACACCTCCGGGCAGCCGTTCACCGAGGCCGTCAAGCCGGCAAACCTGTGGATTGCGCTCGATCAGGTGGAGATCGCGAGCGCGTGGCGCTGGACCGCGATCATGGCCGTTGTGCTCGCTATCGCGTCGCGCACGGTGTTGCGGTGGGCCTGGACGCCCGCACTGCTCGGGTTCTCCCTCGCGACGCTGCTGCCCATCGCGCTGAGCGGACACTCCTCGGCGGGCGGATCGCACGACATCGCCACCAACAGCCTGATCCTGCACCTCGGGGCCGCGTCGCTGTGGGCGGGTGGACTGTTCGCGCTGCTGGCACACGTTCGCAGGCGCGGTGCACACGCCGATGTCGCGGCTCGCCGATTCTCGACGATCGCCGGCATCTGCTTCGTCGTCATGGGCATCAGCGGAGTCATCAACGCACTGGTCCGGGTGTCGATCGGCGACTTGTTCAGCACCACCTACGGCCTGCTGATCGTGGGCAAGATCGTTGCGCTGATCGTGCTCGGCGGATTCGGCTGGATGCAGCGCCGCCGGTCACTGCCCGCGCTGATGGCAGACCCCACTGCCCGCGGGCCGCTGCTCCGATTCGCCGGGGCCGAAGTACTCGTACTCGCGGCGACCATCGGCCTTGCCGTAGGCCTCGGGCGCACGCCTCCGCCCGCCGAGATCGACCCCAACCTCACGCCCGCGGAGGCGGCACTCGGTTACGACCTCAGCGGCCCGCCGACGTTCGCGCGAATGGCGCTGGACTGGCGCTTCGATCTGATCTTCGGCACCGCCGCGATCGTCATGGCCGTGGTGTACCTGATCGGCGTCCGCCGTCTGCGGCTGCGCGGCGACGCGTGGCCGGTGGGCCGCACTGTCGCCTGGGTCCTGGGCTGCCTCACGTTGCTGATCAGCACGTCCTCGGGAATCGGTCGCTACTCCACCGCGGTGTTCAGCGTGCACATGACCGGACACATGATGCTCTCGATGCTGGCACCCGTCCTCCTCGCGCTCGGCGGAGCACTGACGCTGGCGCTGCGGGTTCTGCCTGCGGCAGGCAAAAAGGGTGTCCCCGGAATGCGCGAGTGGTTGCTGCTCGGCCTGCACAGTCGCATGTCGCAATTCGTGACTCACCCCCTCGTGGCGGCGCTGATCTTCGTCGGCGGCTTCTACGTGCTGTATCTCGGCGGGATATTCGGAGCCGTGCTGGACAGTCACGGCGCGCACCTGCTGATGAATCTGCATTTCGTGCTCAGCGGCTACTTGTTCTACTGGACCGTCATCGGCGTCGACCCGTCCCCGCGCAAGATCGCTCCGGTCACGAAGCTGGCGGTCGTGTTCGGATCGCTCCCCTTCCACGCGTTCTTCGGGGTGGCATTGATGAGCATGAACACCGCCATGGGTGCCTGGTTCTACCGCACGCTCGGGCTGGACTGGAATTCCGACCTGCTCGGAGATCAGAAGCTCGGCGGCGGCATCGCCTGGGCCACCGGCGAAGTGCCGCTGGTACTCGTCATGCTGGCGCTGTTGATTCAGTGGTCCCGCAGCGACGACCGAGACGCCAGGCGCGGTGACCGCGCCGCCGAACGCGACCACGATGCCGACCTGGCCGCCCACAATGCCATGTTCGCCGAGCTGGCCAAACGTGATCGGTCCGGCGGGGAGTAGCCGATCCGGGTCAGTCGGTCTCGGCGATCTTGCTCAACAGTCGGTTGAGCTCGACGCGTTCCGCCGGCTCGAGGCCGTCGAACATCTCCGAGGACACCTGACGGCGTGCGTCGTCGATTCGATCGAGCAGTGCGCGACCGGTATCGGTCAATTCGACCAGGACGGCTCGGCGATCGCTCGGATCCTGTTGCCGCGTCACCAGGTGTGCCGCCTCGAGAGAGTCGACGATGTCGGTGGCCGATCGCGCGACGATGCGCAGGTGCTCGGCGAGATCGCGTAGTCGCACGGACTCGGGCTCGCGCGCCAACACATGCAGGGCTCGACTCTGCGAAGGATTGAGGCCGAACGGTTCCAACGCAGTCATGTGGCTGCGCCGGATCTGCCGCGCGACGGCCATGAACTGCTCGCTCAGGTTGGGCGAGTGTCCGGTTTCCATGCAAGGGATCATAGCGACGGTTGCTCGTTACCTCATAGTGAGGTAGCCTCTGCATATTACTTCAGCTACCCCGGAGGTCTACTTGGAAAGCAAACCCGAACGTTCTCTCCTCGCGTCCGATCCAGCACCCGTGCGCCGAGTCCTGGCTCTGTTCACGCCCTACCGCCGCAAGATCGCAGTCGTCAGCGCGATCATCGTCGTCAGCGCGATCGTCGCGCTCGCGTCCCCCTTGCTTCTCCGCGAACTCCTCGATCATGCGATACCCGACCGCGACGTCACCCTCGTCAGCCTCATCGCACTCGGCATGATCGCAGTTGCAGTCGCCACCAACACTCTCGGCGTCGTACAGACCTGGATGTCCAACGGCGTCGGTCAACGACTCATGCACGATCTACGCGTCCAGGTCTACTCGCACCTGCAACGCCAATCCCTCGGATTCTTCGCGCGCACCCGCACCGGCGAGGTTCAATCACGCATCGCCAACGACATCGGCGGCATGCAATCGGTGGTCACCAACACCGCAACGTCCATCGCGCAGAACGCGACGACCGTTGCCGCGACGGTGGTCGCACTCTTCCTGCTCGACTGGAAGCTCGCCACGTTCTCGTTGATCATCCTGCCGGTTTTCGTCCGCGTCGCCCGCCGCATCGGCGACGAGCGGCGCAAGATCTCCACGAAACGACAGAAGTTGCTCAGCGACCTGTCGGTGCAGATCGAGGAATCGCTTTCGGTCAGCGGCATTCTGCTGGGTAAGACCACCGGTTCCGCACAGGCATTGACCGACAAGTTCGCCGACCGATCCCACGAGGTCGCCGGCGTCGAACTCGCGGCGATGATGGCAGGGAAGTGGCGCATGGCCACGATCCAGATCAGCTTCGCCGTCATGCCGGCCATGGTGTACTGGTTTGCCGGGATCACCATCGGGCAGGGGAGCGCACTGACGATCGGAACCCTCGTCGCGTTCACTGCCCTGCAGACCCAATTGTTCCGGCCCACCATGCAATTGCTCAACACCGGCGTCGAGGTGCAGGCCTCGCTCGCGCTGTTCGGCCGAGTGTTCGAGTACCTGGATCTGCCCATCGACGTGGCCGAGCCCACCCACCCGGTGGCGCTGCCCCGCGAGGCCGTCCGCGGAGACGTCGCCTTCCGCGCCGTGGACTTCACCTACACCGCAGCAACAGTCCCGACGCTGTGCGGCATCGACCTGGAGGTCCCGGCCGGCAGCACGCTCGCACTCGTCGGCGCAACCGGCTCCGGCAAGACGACGCTGGGCTATCTCGTTGCGCGGCTGCATGATCCGACGGACGGATCGGTGACCATCGACGGCATCGACCTGCGGCAGATGGCGTCGGAGACCATCGCCGACCTGGTCGGCGTCGTCTCTCAGGAGACGTACCTGTTCCATGCCACCATTCGAGAGAACCTGCGATTCGCCAAACCCGACGCCACCGACGACGAGATTTTCGCCGCCGCCCGAACGGCGCAGATCCACGACTTCATCGACGGCCTCGACGACGGCTACGACACCATGGTCGGCGAACGCGGGTACCGCTTCTCGGGTGGTGAGAAGCAGCGCATCGCCATTGCGCGAACCGTACTGCGCAACCCGCCGATCCTGGTGCTCGACGAAGCGACCAGCGCCCTCGACAATCGCACCGAACGCGCAGTGCAAACCGCGCTCGACGGCCTGATGAAAGGGCGAACGACCATCCTCATCGCGCATCGACTGTCCACGGTGCGCTCCGCGGACCGCATCGCCGTACTCGACCACGGCGTCGTCCGCGAGGTCGGAACCCACGAGTCCCTGTTGGAGAACGACGGCATGTACGCCCAATTGGTCCGAGCCGCAGACGATGTGGTGGACAGTGTGGCTGCATGAGAGTGACCGGGTGACCCCACTGCGCACCATCGCCGGCCGCGTCGAGTGCGAGACCGAGGTCAGGAAGTCCAGGTTCGTCGCCGTCGTCGATCGCGCGGCCACCGAAGCGGAGGCGCGGGCCGTGATCGCCGCAGCTCGCAAGGTCGATCCTGCTGCCGGACATCACTGTTCGGCGTTCATCGTCGACTCGTCGCCATCGGATCCACACATCGACAGCGCCGGTGAGGGCCAGCGCATCGAGCGGTCCAACGACGACGGCGAACCGAGCGGGACGGCAGGCACACCGATGCTCGACGTGCTGCGCGGGCATCACCTGACCAACGTCGTTGCGGTCGTCAGCAGATATTTCGGTGGAACCAAGCTGGGCACCGGCGGACTGGCTCGGGCCTACGGCGGCGCGGTGGCCGAGGCGTTGTTCGAAGCGACGTTCCTGACCCGGGAGCGACGCGAGATCTTGACTCTCGAACTCGACCACGCCGAGGTCGGTCGCGTGGAATCGGAATTGCGCGGCCACGGAGTTGTCGTGGTCGGCACCTCCTACGGTGCGTCCGCGGTACTGACCGTCGCGGTTCCGGACGCGGATTCGACTGCGGCGCTGGTTGCTTCGCTCACTGCGGGTCGCGTGATCCCCGTGCTCGACGGCCATATGTACGCCGAAATTCCCGAATAGCACATCTCCCCGACATTCTCGGGTCGCACGGGCCCCGATTCGGGCCGTTCATCCACAGGCCGGGCGGTTGTCCACATTTCGCCAACTCGTTCACCACGGACGTTCTCCGCATAGCAGTGTCGATCTCGATCGCAATCACGCGACATCGATCGAGGGGAAGACATCATGTACGAAGCACAGTGCGCAGTTCTCGGAACGGTCATCACCAATCCCGTCAAGCGCTCCACACCCACCGGCGACGAGGTACTCAGCTTTCGGATGGCCAGCAACGCCCGACGGCAGGACCGCAACACCGGCGAATGGACCGACGGCGGAACCCTCTACCTGACGGTCACCTGTTGGCGTCGCCTGGTGCGCGGCGTCGGAGCATCGCTGATGAAGGGCGACCCGATCATCGCCTACGGACAGCTACGCACCAACGAGTACACCAACCGTGACGGAGTCGAACGCGCCGATCTCGAGATGCGGGCCAGTGCCGTCGGACCGGATCTCGCGCGCTGCAACGTCTCGATCCATCGGACGAAAGCGGTGGCATCCGACGCTGCGACGGACGGCGATCCGGGAGCGACCGAACCCGTGGACGGGGATCAGGATCACGATCGCATCGACGACGACGTGCGCGAGTCCGTCCCGGCCTGACGGACTCCCGGCATCCGCCGTCCGCGCTGCATCGGAACCTGCGATCGAGTGTGGACGGCGGCTGCGCGCTCGGGCGGTGGTGCCGGAGACCCGCTCGCACCGATAAGCTGGGCATCATGGCTGAATTCATTTACACCATGAAGAAGGTGCGCAAGGCGCACGGCGACAAAGTCATCCTCGACGACGTGACGATGAGCTTCTATCCGGGAGCGAAGATCGGCGTCGTCGGCCCCAACGGCGCCGGTAAGTCCAGCATCCTCAAGATCATGGCGGGAATCGATCAGCCCGGAAACGGTGAGGCGTTCCTCGCTCCCGGTGCCTCGGTCGGCATCCTCATGCAGGAACCGGTTCTCGACGACACCAAGACCGTTCGCGAGAACGTCGAGGACGGTCTCGGTGAGACGATGGTCCAGCTCAAGCGGTACAACGAGATCGCCGAGCTGATGGCCACCGACTACTCCGACGAGCTGATGGAAGAGATGGGCGAGCTGCAGGAAAAGCTCGACCACGCCGATGCCTGGGAGATCGACTCCCAGCTCGAACAGGCCATGGACGCGCTGCGCTGCCCGCCGCCCGAGTCGCCGGTCACCAACCTCTCCGGTGGTGAGAAGCGCCGCGTGGCGCTGTGCAAGCTGCTGCTGAGCAAGCCGGACCTGCTGCTGCTCGACGAGCCGACCAACCACCTCGACGCCGAGAGTGTGCTCTGGCTCGAGCAGCACCTGGCCGCATACGCAGGCGCTATTCTCGCCGTCACTCACGACCGGTACTTCCTCGACCACGTCGCGCAGTGGATTGCCGAGGTCGACCGCGGACACCTGTACCCGTACGAGGGCAACTACTCCACGTACCTGGAGAAGAAGGCCGAACGTCTCGAGGTCTCGGGCAAGAAGGACCAGAAGCTGCAGAAGCGTCTCAAGGACGAGCTCGCCTGGGTTCGTTCCGGTGCCAAGGCGCGTCAGGCAAAGAGCAAGTCTCGTCTGGCTCGCTACGACGAGATGGTGGCCGAGTCCGAGAAGACCAGGAAGCTCGACTTCGACGAGATCCAGATCCCCAACCCGCCGCGCCTCGGCGACGTCGTGGTGGAGGTCAAGAGCCTGGACAAGGGCTTCGACGGCCGCGTGCTGATCAAGGATCTCTCGTTCACGTTGCCCCGCAACGGCATAGTCGGCGTCATCGGCCCCAACGGCGTCGGCAAGACGACGCTGTTCAAGACCATCGTCGGCCTCGAGGAGCCGGACGGCGGCGAGGTCAAGATCGGGCAGACCGTCAAACTCAGCTACGTCGACCAGAACCGCTCGGGCATCGACTCGAAGAAGACGGTGTGGGAAACGGTGTCCGACGGCCTCGACTTCATCACCGTCGGCAGCTCCGAGTTCCCGTCCCGCGCGTACATCAGCTCGTTCGGGTTCAAGGGCCACGATCAGCAGAAGCCTGCCGGAGTGCTCTCCGGTGGTGAGCGGAACCGTCTGAACCTGGCGATGACGCTCAAGCAGGGCGGCAACCTGATCCTGCTCGACGAACCGACCAACGACCTGGACGTCGAAACGCTCGGATCTCTCGAGAACGCGCTCGAGGAATTCCCCGGTTGCGCCGTGGTCATCTCGCACGACCGGTGGTTCCTGGACCGCACCTGCACCCACATCCTGGCGTGGGAAGGTGGCTTCGGCGACAACGAGGCCGCGTGGTATTGGTACGAGGGCAACTTCGAGGGCTACGAGGCCAACAAGGTCGAACGCCTCGGACCCGACGCGGCCCGTCCGCACCGCGTCACGCACCGGAAGCTGACCAGGGACTGACATGGCAGGAAAGACCTTCACCTGCACACTCCAGGTGCGGTGGGGTGATTCCGACCGTCTCGGCCACGTCAACAACACCCGTTTCGTCGAATATCTCCAGGAGGGCCGCGTTCAGTTTCTGAACGCGGTCTTGGGAGGTTCGCAGCAACGGGGTGCGGCCGTGGTGCGCAAACTGGCCACCGATTTTCTGCATCCGATTCTCGACGACTCGGGTCCGCTGACGATCGAGCTGTGGATCACCCGCGTCGGGACCACCTCGTACGGCGTCCGGCACGTGGTGACCGACCGTGACGGAAAAGTCTGCGCGGATGCCGAGGCGTTGATGGTCGCATTCGATCTCGATACCTCGTCGTCGCGCCCTCTGGTCGAGCACGAGCGGGGCCTTCTCACCGAGTACCTCCACGTCGAATAGGGCCGTCGACCAGTTCTGACGCGCTGGGTCTGCGAGGTCACTGCGGTAACGGGGTGTTCGACACTAAGGTCGAGGAGTCATCGACGACCGGCGATCGGCGGGCGTCGGGAAAATCCTCACGAGGGAGTACTCGAACACCATGCCACGCTCGCTGGACCTGCCCGACAACGACTGGGCCGACGGCCTCGACGACCGACTCCTGGCCGAGCTGGCGGCACTGCGTACCGAGTACTTCGAGCACGTGGACACGACGGCCGTCGGGGCGTCCGCGCACACTCCCGACACCACGTCTTTTCATCGGCACGTCCGGTTGGCCGCGCAACGGGGTCCCGAGACCTCGAACGTCGCGGTTCATCGACCCAGCGAGTCGAGTTCTGCTGCCCATCAGGCCGCGGGCAGCTACCTACAGATCGTCACCGACGACATGCCGCTCCTCGTCGAGTCGGTCATCTCGCTGCTCTCCCGACTCGGTATCGAGTACACCGACGTGGTTCATCCCATTCTCTCTGTCACCCGCGACGCCGACGGCGAGCTGACGGGTCTGACCGCCGACGGTCCACGCGAATCCTGGATTCACGTTCAGCTGCATCCCTCCACATCCGAGGACGCCCTCGCCCGCGTTGAGTCGGAGGCGAGCCGGGTGTTGGCCGACGTGCGTCAGGTGGTCGGCGACACCGATCGCATGCGTCGGGTACAGGCCGAGGTCGCCGACCTCCTCGACGGTGCGGCCCAACGGGTCGGCGATGCGGAGTTCGACACCGCCGTCGAACATCGCGACGCAGCCGCGTTGCTGCGCTGGCTAGGCGACGGCCACTACACGCTTCTCGGCTACCGCCGGTATCGGATCGGCGGTGTCGACGGCGCACGGACGGCCACCGGCGAGGAGTCGAGCAGCCTCGGTGTCTTGCGCGACGCGGCGCACTACGTGGACGGTGCGGAACCGCTCGGTGAGCGCGACCTGGTCGCCCTGACGCAGGGAGCGAGTCCGGCGACGGTGCACCGCGCGGTCTACCCCTACTTCGTGAGTGTCCTCGACCTCGAGAACTCGGCCGAGCACCGCTTCGTCGGCGTCTTCACCGTGACGGCGCTGCACGAGAACGTGCTCGACATTCCGGTGATCGAGCGTCGGGTGCGCTCGGTGATCGCCCGGGCCGGCCATGATCTCGGGTCGTTCTCGGGTCAGGCCATGCTCGAAGTGCTGCAGTCGATGCCGCGCTCGGAACTCTTCGCCACCTCGGCGGCCTGGCTGTTCGAGACCGCGAGTGCTGTTCTGGCACTGGGCCGTCGGCGCAAGGTCAAGCTGTTCGTCCGGCCCGACGCCAGCGGGTCCTTCGTCTCCGCCCTGGTGTACCTGCCGCGAGATCGCTACACCACCCGTGTTCGCCTCGCCATCCAGGATCGGTTGCTCCGCGAACTCGGCGGTACCTCTCTCGACTACACAGCGCGCGTGACGGAATCGGACCTGGCGCTGTTGCACGTGACCGTCCGTCGCGCACCGGGAACGGCGTCGACGGAGCTCGCTGCCGAGGACATCACCCGGATCGAGGCGGCGCTCACCGAGACCACCAGAACCTGGGAGGACTCCCTCGGCGACGCGGTCTCGCTCGACCGCACCGTGGACCCGCTGCGGATACAGCGGTACACCGAGGCGTTCCCCGAGGCCTACAAGCAGGACTTCAGTCCGGCTCGGGCCGTCACCGACATCGCTCGCCTCGAAGGGCTCGGTGACGAGTCGATCGACCTGCAGCTCTACCGCAACGAGCAGTCCGCCGTGGGCAGTTGGCGGTTCTCGCTGTACATCGGTGGCACGGGCGTCTCGCTGTCACAGGTGCTGCCCATTCTGCAGAGCCTCGGCGTCGAGGTCGACGACGAACGACCGTACCCCGTGGTGCGGCCGGACGGAATGTCCTGCTGGATCTACGATTTCGGGCTCTCCGCCTCACGCGAGATGCTGCGCTCGGCAATCGACGGTGACATCGACGCGGAGTTGTCCGAGGCGGGCACCGCCGATCGCGAGAGCCGAGTGCAGCACCGGTTCACCGACGCGTTCGCGGCAGTGTGGAGTGGCGAGGCGGAGGCCGACCGGTTCAACGAGCTGGTCATGCGCGCCGGCCTGCACTGGCGGCAGGCAGCGGTGTTGCGCGCGTACGCGAAGTATCTGCGCCAGGCCGGTTTTCCCTACAGTCAGTTCAACATCGAAGGTGTGCTGCTGACGCATCCGCGCACTGCCCGGCTGCTCGTCGGGTTGTTCGAGGCGCAGTTCGATCCCGAGGCGAGCTCGGAGGAGAACGCGCAGTCGATCGGCACCCAGCTGGGGGAACTGATCGACGAGGTCGTCAGCCTCGATGCCGATCGAATCCTGCGCAGCATGTTCGAGCTGATCCGCGCGACCTTGCGAACCAACTACTTCGTGGTGGGAGTCGACGGCGAACATCGCGAGTACCTCTCGCTCAAGTTCGATCCGCAGTCGATCGCCGAATTGCCCAAGCCGAAGCCGAAATTCGAGATCTTCGTGTACTCGCCCCGCGTCGAAGGTGTGCACCTGCGGTTCGGGGCGGTGGCCCGCGGCGGACTGCGCTGGTCGGATCGACGCGAGGACTTCCGGACCGAGATCCTCGGACTCGCCAAAGCCCAGATGGTCAAGAACGCCGTCATCGTGCCGGTCGGAGCCAAGGGTGGATTCGTCGTCAAGCGGCCCCCTGTCGTGACCGGTGACGCCGATCGAGATCGTCAGGCACATGCAGACGAAGGCAAGGCCTGCTACCGACTGTTCATCGCCGGGTTGCTCGACATCACCGACAATCTCGACCGCGCTACCGGAACGGTGACGGTTCCCACCGGCGTCGTACGCCGCGACGGAGACGACACGTACCTCGTCGTTGCCGCGGACAAGGGCACCGCGACATTCTCCGACATGGCCAACGACGTGGCTGCGAAGTACGGCTTCTGGCTCGGCGACGCCTTCGCCTCCGGTGGTTCGGCCGGCTACGACCACAAAGCCATGGGCATCACCGCCAAGGGCGCGTGGGAGAGCGTCAAACGCCACTTCCGCGAGCTCGGAATCGACACGCAGAGCCAGGATTTCACCGTCGTCGGTGTCGGAGACATGAGCGGGGACGTGTTCGGCAACGGCATGTTGCTCAGCAGGCACATTCGCCTGCTCGCCGCGTTCGATCACCGGCACATCTTTCTCGATCCCGACCCCGAGCGTGAGTCCTCGTTCGCCGAGCGGGAGCGGTTGTTCGCACTGCCGCGGTCGTCGTGGGCGGACTACGACACCTCGCTCATCAGTGCTGGCGGCGGAGTGTGGGAGCGGACGCGCAAGTCGGTCCCGATCAGTGCGGCCGCGCGCGCTGCACTCGGGCTGGGGGATTCCGTGGACGCGCTGTCTCCGCCGGAGTTGGTGAACGCAATCCTTCGGGCTCCGGCCGATCTGCTGTGGAACGGCGGAATCGGCACGTACATCAAGGCGTCCACCGAGACCAATGCCGAGGTCGGTGACAAGGCCAACGACATGGTGAGGGTCGACGGAATCGACGTGCGCGCCGCAGTGGTGGGGGAGGGCGGCAACCTCGGTGCCACCGCACTGGGCCGCATCGAATACGCCGCGGCCGGTGGCAAGATCAACACCGATGCCGTCGACAACTCCGCGGGTGTCGACTGCTCCGATCACGAGGTCAACATCAAGATCTTGTTGGAAACGGCCATCACCAACGGCAACCTCGCGCGCGAGGATCGGGACGAGCTGCTCGCGTCCATGACCGACGAGGTGGGCAGGCTGGTGTTGTGGGACAACATCATGCAGAACGAGCTGCTCGGCACATCGAGGTTCGACGCACCGAGCCTGGTCACCGTGCACAGTCGGGTGATCGAGGATCTGGAAGTGCGCCGAGGGCTCGACCGTGAGCTCGAGGCGCTACCGACCGAGGCCGATCTACGACGACGCAAGCAGGACGGCCGAGGGCTGACCTCGCCGGAACTCGCGACGTTGATGGCTCACGTGAAGTTGGCGTTGGAAGCGGAGCTGCTCGACAGCGAACTTCCCGACAGCGATGTGTTCGCTCCGCGGCTACCCAAGTATTTCCCCGAGCCGCTACGAGAGCCGTATGCCGACGCGATCACCGCGCATCCTCTCCGGCGGCAACTGGTGGCCACGACGCTGGCCAACGAAGCCATCGACTGCGGCGGCATCACGTTCCCCTACCGATTGACCGAGGATTCGGGTGCGGCAGGCACCGATGCCATTCGCGCGTTCGCTGCCGCCACCGAGATATTCGGACTCGACGAGGTGTGGAACTCGATCAGGGCAGCGGACGTGCCGACTGCGGTCTCGGCCGAACTGTTGCTCGAGTCGCGCCGCATGCTCGACCGCGTCTCGCGCTGGCTGCTCGCCAACCGTCCGCAGCCGCTGGCCGTCGGCGCCGAGATCAGCCGGTACGCCGGTCAGGTGCGGGCACTGCAACCGTCGGTGTCCACATGGATCTCCGGGCATCAAGCCAGCGATCTGGACTCGCGATCGGCTGCGGCGATCGAACGCGGTGCGCCGGCCGAGCTGGCTCGTCGGATCTACGGATTGCTCGATGTGTACTGCCTGCTCGACATCATCGATATCGCCGACATCGTCGACCGGGACGGAGCCGAGGTCGCCGAGCTCTACTTCGCCCTTGACGCGCACATCGGCATCGACTGGTTGCTCACCGCGGTGTCCAAGCTGGCCCGCGGGGACCGCTGGCATTCGTTGGCGCGCTTGGCTCTTCGCGACGATCTGTATTCCTCGTTGCGGGGAATCACGCAGGCCGTATTGGCGGGCGGTGAGCCGGAGGAGTCGGTAGCGGAGAAGATCGCAGAATGGGAGTCGACGAACTCGTCCCGTCTGGCGAGGTCTCGTGCGGCATTGACCGAGATCGCCGAGTCGGGAACCCTCGACCTGGCCACTCTGTCGGTCGCTGCCCGACAGGTGCGCAACATGGTGCCCTGACCTCCCGCACCACATCGCAACTGCCGACATCGCCGACACTCGACCGAGAAGAGGGAACGACCACGTGAGTGTGCCCGACGCCCATCTGTCCGACCAACGACCTGCAACCCAGCGAGTGGGTTTTCATGCCACCGTGGACGTGCGGTGGTCGGATATGGATGTGTATCAACACATCAACCATGCCCGGATGGTCACTCTCCTCGAAGAGGCACGCATTCCCTGGCTGTTGGTGGACGGGAGGCCGACGGCGAACCTGCGCCACGGAGCGGTGATCGCGGATCTGCACGTGAAGTATCGGGGCCAGCTCCGGCACGAGGACGGCCCGCTCGATGTCTTCATGTGGATCGATGCGGTGCGGGCGGTGGACTTCGTCGTCGGATACGAGGTGCGGGCCCGGGGTGCCTCACTGGACACCCCTGCCGCCGTGGTGGCCTCGACGCAGATCGCGGCGTTCGATATCGATGCGCAGCGGTTGCGTCGGCTCACCCCGACCGAGCGCGAGTTTCTCGTGAGCTGGCAGCGTGTATGAGCGCGTACTGACCGTGCCCGATGCGGTCGAGCGGGAGAACCTCGCGACGTTCTGTACCAGGGCGCTGCGGTTGGACGAAGCTGCGGTGATCCGTATGCGGACCCGAGCAGGCGGCGGTGTGTCCTGCTGGGCCGCAACGGGTTTCGACGCGCTGGCGGCGCGGGTGATCACCGGAACCGTGGTGCCCGACGACACCAGCGCCGGTGCCGATGTGTTGGTCGAGGCGGTGGAGCAGGCGGCCGACGGTGTGATCGACCCGGGTTTCTCGATGGATTCCGCGTGGCGCGGTGCCCTGCCGCCGGACAGCGGATTCGGCCACCTCGACGATGTGCCCGCCAGGGTGCTTGTGGGGCTCGCACAACGCGGCGTCGCACTGGCCAAGGAGCACGGCAGCAGCCACGGCCCGCCGAGTTCGTTGCTCGAACAGGAAGTTCTGCACGTCGCCGGCGACGCCGACGACGTCTCGATCTCCATGCGGACGGTATTCGCGCTCACCGCAATGGGTTTCGTTCCACACAGTGGCAGTGATCCGTTGACGGTGGACGTCGACCCGGATCGGATCGCACCCGACGAGGTCGTTCGTGTGCGGGTGTCGAAGGTGTGGCTACGCCTCGATGCCCGTTACGGCTCGGTCTTCGCTCGTCGCGCGGGACAGCAGTTGTCGCTCACCGTCGAGCGCTAGACGAGCCAGGCAGCAGCGTTCGCCGGAAGCCTGCCGTCCACCAGCGGAGCACTGGCCAGCAGCAACTCGCCGGGTGGCAGCGGGATCGGCTCCTCCGACGCGTTCAAGGCGCAGATCAGCCCGCCGCGTCGACGAAACGCCAGGCAGCCGGGAGGTGATCCGTACCAATCGATTCCGTTGCCGGTGAATTCCGGACGCAGAGCCCGCAGCTCGAAGGCCGTCCGGTAGAGGCTCAGCATCGAATCGACGTCCTCTAGTTGCGCCTCGGCGGTGTACCCGCCCCACTCCGGCGGCATCGGCAACCAGGTGCGATCGGTGGAGGAGAATCCGAACGGCGGTGTGTGCCCCTCCCACGGCATCGGCACCCGACAGCCGTCGCGGCCACGCTCGGCGTGCCCGGATCGCTCCCACACCGGATCCTGCAACGCACTGTCGGGCAGTTGCACGTTGGGCAACCCGAGTTCGGCACCGTTGTACACGAAAATCGTTCCGGGAAGCGCCAATTCGACGAGGATCATGGCGCGGGAGCGGGCCCGACCGAGGTCCCCACCGCCGTACCGGGTGACCTCGCGCTCGACGTCGTGGTTCGACAGGGTCCATGTCGGAGTTCCATCGACCAGTTCGACTGCGGCAAGGGAATTGGAGATGGCATCGCGGATGGTTGCGGCATCGAAATCGACACTGGCCAGCCGGAAGTTGAAGCCCAGGTGCAACTCGTCGGGCCTGATGTACTCCGAGAAGCGCACATTGTCCTGTACCCAGATCTCGCCGACGGTCACCGCGTCGGGGAACTCGTCCATGACGGCTCTGATGCGTCGATGCAGGTCGTGGACCCGAGGATTGTTGAACCGGGGATCGTCGTCGTCGTTCTTCATCAACGCGTTGAGTTCGAGACTCATGTCCGCCAGGTCCACCGGTTTGGCCATACCGTGCGCCACATCGAGACGGAAGCCGTCGACGCCGCGGGAGAGCCAGAATCTCAGGGTGCGCGCGAAATCGTCGAACACCTCGGGATTGTTCCAGTTCAGATCCGGCTGCTCGGGCGCGAAGATGTGCAGGTACCACTGGCCCGGGGAACCGTCGGGCTCGGTGATGCGAGTCCAGGCCGGGCCGCCGAAGATGCTCGGCCAGTTGTTCGGCGGCTGCGAACCGTCGTCACCACGTCCGTCTCGAAAGATGTAGCGGGCGCGCTCGGCACTACCGCGCGCTGCCGTCACGGCCGATCGGAACCACGGGTGCTCGCTGCTGGTGTGATTGGGCACCAGATCCATCGTGACCTTGATGTCGCGCGCATGAGCTTCGTCGACCAACGCGTCGAAGATCTCCAGGTTGCCGAACAGGGGGTCGATGTCGCGGGGATCGGACACGTCGTACCCGTGATCGGCCATGGGCGACCGGGTGATGGGTCCGATCCAGACGGCGTCGATACCCAGGAGCTCGAGGTAGCCGAGCTTGTCTCGAATTCCGTCGAGGTCACCGATGCCGTCACCGTTGGAGTCCGCGAACGACCGGGGATAGATCTGGTAGAAGACGGCATCCTGCCACCACAACAGCTCGGAGCTTTCGATCGGATCGGTCACAAGGGGCAATAGTGCCAAACGATCGGCCGCGGAACGATTCAGGGGCGTTGGGGCACGACAGGCGGCGAGTTTTCAGGTCAACCAACAGTAAAGCTTTGTGCTCATTCACATGACCGACTCGTGCCGGTTCGTTGGGAAAGTGTTGTATGTTCTGCTCGGGAAACCAGTAGCGGCGGAAGCCGCGCCCGACGGTGAGGACGCGACGGAAACCATGATCACTTCGACCATCGAAGCCGTACGACTCGGCGATATCGCGCTCGACGACAGCCCCATCGAGCCGACCTGGATTCTCGAAGGAAACCCGCAGGCGCGCCTCGCCGAGTGGTCGAAGAGCATCGACGGCACTACCACCACCAACGTGTGGGACTGCACGGCAGGACGTTTCCGCTGGTACTTCGCCGTCGACGAGATCGTGCACATCATGGACGGTTCGGTGACCGTGTCGAGTGACGACCACGCACCGCGCACCCTGCTCCCCGGCGATGCCGCACTGTTCCGTGCGGGCACCTGGTCGGAGTGGCACGTGGAGAACTACGTGCGCAAGCACGCGATCCTGCGCCAGCACCTGCCCGCGCCCGTGATCTTCGCCCTCAAGGTGGCCGGTTCCGTTCGCGCCCGGGTGGGCAAGCTCAAGGCCGCCGTCGGCGGCAAGAGCCTGCAGCGCGCCGGATCGCTGTAGCCCACTCCGCTCTCTGCTGTCAGATCGCCGAGTTCATCATCGAATTGGCGGCCATCTCCATGTAGTCGATCAGTTGGGCTCGGTGCGCGGAGTCCATGACCTCGGGGGCGATCGACGCGATCGCGATGTGCATACAGCGAAGCCACGCGTCTCGCTCCATCGGCCCGATCCGAAACGGGTTGTGGCGCATCCGCAATCGAGGATGACCGCGCTCGTCGGAGTACGTCCGCGGACCGCCCCAGTACTGCTCGAGGAACATCCGCATCCGCCGTTCGGCCGGTGCCAGATCCTCCTCGGGGTACAACGGTCGCACTATCTCGTCCTCGGCGACTTCCTCGTAGAACTTCGCCGTGAGTGACCGGAACGTCTCGGCACCGCCTACCGCGTCGTAGAACGTCTGCTGCGGTTCGGTCATCACACTCTCTCTGTTCGTTCCTGATCGGAGTCGGTCACGTTCATTGTCTCTCAGCTGCTGCGCTCGACCGCAACCCCACCCGGGCGACCCAGTGCGTACGGTGCCTTGATGCCGGCGTCGTCGAATGCCTGGAGTATGTCCTGGTGGAGTCGGCGCTGCACGGCCCACTGGCGTCCGGGGCGGGTCTTGATCGTGATGCGGATGGTGACCGTGTCGGCGCTGACCGCGTTGACTCCGAGCATCTCGGGCGGTTCGAGGATGTCGCTGGCGAAGTCTTTCGACTCCACCACCTCGAGTGTGGTGCGTTCGGCGACGGCGCGGGCCTCGTCGATGTTGGCCGTGTGGGACACGGGCAGATCGAGAACGGCGACTGCGAAGCCCTGACTCATGTTGCCCACGCGCAGCACCTCGCCGTTGCGGCAGTACCACACCGTGCCGTTGACATCCCTGATCGTCGTGACGCGTAGCCCCACGCTCTCGACGGTGCCGGTCGCTTCACCGAGGTCGACGACGTCGCCCACTCCGTACTGGTCCTCGAGGAGCATGAAGATGCCCGACAGAAAGTCTCGGACCAGGTTCTGGGCACCGAAGCCCAAGGCGACACCGACGATCCCGGCCGAGGCGATGAACGGAGCGACATTGACCCCCACGACATCGAGCACCGAGAGCACGAACCACGTGAGAATCATGACCGAGACCGCCGACTTGAGCACCGAGCCGATCGTGTTGGCCCGTTGTTTGCGCCGCTCGTTGAGGATCGCGCCCTTGACGGTGTTCGACGACCGGTCGCGGAGCGGACGCAACAGCGTCGGAGCCTTGCCGACGTTGTTGCGGGTGAATCGGTCGATCAGTTTGTGCAGGACGAGGCGCAGCACGATGGCGAGGGCCAGATAGCCCAGAGCCTGCAGCGGACGATCGACCAACCAGTCGCGTCCGGTCTCCGTCAGCTCGAAAGCTCGGGTGTCGAGATCTCGTAACAGCGACGGTTCGGGAAGGGACGATGCGGACAGGAAGGTTGATACGGACACCCGAAAAGTCTACGGAGACGCAGAAATCTTGCCAGTCACGCAGCGCATGGAGCCGTCGTTCGTCGATCGTGAACGCGAGGACGCGAAATGTTCACCGATCGGCAACAGAAAATGCCGAGAAAAAGGCTGTGCGCGGACGGTGCATTCGTGTTCCACTGTGACTCGTGTTCCACGCAAGCCATGCGCGGGCGCCGACTGTCTCTGGAGCAACGCATGAAGAACTCGCAACACCGCCATCGACAACTCCCGCCCACTGAGGGCCGCACCACGCACGACCAGCGTGAGACGGCCTCGGGGGCTTCTCCGCTGCGTGTGGTGCCGACGGCCCACAGTGCCACGGGCGACGACGCCGTACCGGCGTGGGTCAAGCGCCGTGTGCTGCTCCTCAATGCCACATTCGAACCACTGACCGCGCTTCCGATGCGCCGGGCGGTGGTTCTTCTCGTTTGTGGGAAGGCCGATGTGATCCACGACGACCCCGAGGGTCCGTTCATTCGGTCCGCGGACTTCTCGGTCCAGGTGCCGTCGGTGATCAGACTGCGGACGTTCGTCCGTGTTCCGTACCGAGCGCGAGTGCCGATGACGCGTGCCGCGCTGATGCACCGCGACCGGTTCCGGTGCGCGTACTGCGGAAGCAAGGCCGAAACCGTCGACCACGTGGTGCCGCGTAGCCGTGGAGGTGGCCACTCGTGGGAGAACTGCGTCGCCTGCTGCGCCTCGTGCAACCATCGCAAGGCGGACAAACTGCTCAGTGAGATCGGCTGGACGTTGCGCGCCCAGTTGGTGCCGCCGAAGGGTCCGCACTGGCGACTGTTGGCAACGACGAAGGAGCTCGACCCGAGTTGGCTCGCGTATCTCGGTGAGGGTGCTGCCTGACGCGGTCGCGTCTGCACATTTCGGTCACAACACCGGCCCCGACGTGGTCCGACGCGCAATTGTCGACTAACGTCACACCCTGTGAGCATTTTTGAGACCACGCTGATATTCGGGGTGATTCCGGTTGCGGTGATCGGACTCATCGGCGCGTTGTCCTACTTGACCGACAAGCAGCCCGGTATGGACGTTCCGCCCTACCGACTGACGGACGAGTGGACGCGCGAGCCATTGCTGTGGAGTGCTACGGACGAGGTGACTCCCTTCGGAGGCCACGGTTCGCACGACGCCGACACAGCCGACTCGATCGGAGGTTCTGCAAGTGGCAAGTGGTGAACTCGTCCGCAGTGAAGTCAGAGAAGAAGACCTGCCCGTCGGTGCTGCGCTCACTTCGAGCGGCCGCGTCTCGGTGGCTCACGAGTTCGGGACGACAAGTCCCGAGCACCTACCGTTCGCGACGCAGGACCTGGTTGCGCTCGACGATGCACTCACCCAGGCGATTCGGCAGACCAAGATCCGGTTCAATGTCTACATCGGTGATCTCGGCGTCGATCCCGCCGCGGGTGCGGATTCGGTGTTCCCCGGCACACCCGATGCCATCCGCTCGGTGCTGATCGCCGTCGACCCCAATGGGCACGCTCTCGAGATCCGCACCGGCAGGCGAGTGTCCAACCGAGCGACCGACCGGGTTGCACAGCTGGGTGTCACCGCTGCGCTCGGCCCGTTCCGCGACGGCAACCTCATCGACGGTCTGGTCGCGTCCGTCCGGGTGATGGCTGCGTCCATCCTGAGCCCCTAGCTCTCCACCTCCCGACCGCGCACCTACGACGAGGGCCGGTTTGTACACCACCATGTTGTGGCCACCGGCCACGTCTGTTGTGGGGTACTGATAAGGTGGCGGCGCAAACCCCCGCCGCGGGAAACCCCACC
>NZ_JAWLSB010000004.1:0-284053 GCF_033142445.1 Rhodococcus sp. IEGM 1330 | reverse complement strand
TGACCCCGTCGATCGCCACCACCCGCCCGCGCACCTCCGACGCGGGCGTGTTGCTCCACCTGGTGGGGGCGCAACCGGCCCTCGTCGTAGGTGCCGTCGAGATCAGCTCGCGTCGAACTCCCGTGCCGCGAGAGCCCGAACGATTCCGGCCCTACCCTCGATCACCAGGCGACGGAGTGCCGGAGGCAGGTCGCCGTCCAGGAATCCGTCCGCTGCCGCCAGCGACTGCTCGCTGATCGACCAGGAGGGATACAGCCCGATCACGACGGTCTGCGCGACCTCGCTGGATCGACGAGACCAGACACCCTCGATAGCGTCGAAATAGCGGGCGACGTACGGCTCGAGCAGCTCGCCCTGGCCGGGACCGGCGAAGCCACCGATGATCGAGCGTGCCGTGATGTTGGGAACTGCATCGTCGTCGACCACTGTCGTCCAGGCCTGCTCCTTGACCTCCGAGCTGGGCCGAGCGGCTCGCGCAGCCGCTGCCGACCGGGCTCCGGCGGCAGTGTTGTCCCTGGCTGCCTCGGCGTCGATCACCGGTGAGTCCAGGCCTTCGGCGTCGATCGCACCGGCACCGGCCAGCGCCGTGACGATGCGCCAGCGCAGATCGGTATCCACGCCGAGGCCGGTCAGAGACTGCCCCTCGACATCACCGTCGAGAAGAGCGTTCAGCACGTCGGTGTGACGGTCACCGAGTTCGGTGCCGGTGAGAGCATTGACGAAGGCCAGCTGGTGATCCGAGCCTGCTTCGGCGCTGCGCGCCAGCTCGAGCAGTGCATCGGCGAACTCGGGGGTACCGTGCTCGGCCGCCCATGCCGGATCGGCGTAGCTGGAGATGGCGGTCTGGGCTTGCAGCAGAAGACGTTGCACCACACCCACTTCCGTCTCACCGCCGATTCCGCGCTGGACGAGGGCCACGAAGTCTCGCGCCTTCATCTCGGCGGATCGAGTCATCTCCCAGGCCGCCGACCACGCAAGAGTGCGGGGGAGTGGCTCGGCGATGTCACCGATTCGAGAGAGGAGGACATCGAGCGAATCCGGGTCGAGTCGCACCGCGCAGTACGTCAGGTCGTCGTCGTTGACCAGGACGAGCTTGCCGCGCGAGACGCCCACCAGCGCGTCGACATTCGTCGACTCGGCAGCGTCGAGGTCGAGTTCGACGCGGTCGGTGCGCACCAGCTTGCCGTCGACGTCGTCGTAGATGCCGACTGCGATGCGGTGCACGCGATGCTCGCCTGCACCCGGGGCCGCACCGGTCTGCAGCACCGAGAAGCGGGTGAACTTGCCGTCGGCGTCGACCTCGAAATCCGGGCTCAGCGTGTTCAGGCCGGTGGTGCGCAGCCACTGGGTGCCCCAGTCGGAGAGGTCGCGTCCCGACGACTTCTCCAGCGCGGCAAGCAGATCCGAGAACGTCGCGTTGGCGAAGGCATGATCGACGAAGTACGCCCGCAACCCGGCGAGGAAGTCCTCCTTGCCGACGTACGCCACCAGCTGCTTGAGCACACTCGCGCCCTTGGCGTAGGTGATGCCGTCGAAGTTGACCTCCACGGCCGCGAGATCGGGAATGTCGGCGGCGATGGGGTGCGTCGACGGCAACTGGTCCTGTCGGTAGGCCCAGGCCTTCTCGACGTTGGCGAAGGTGGTCCAAGCGTTGGTGTATTCGGTTGCCTCGGACTGGCACAGCACCGAGGCGAACGTGGCGAACGACTCGTTGAGCCACAGGTCGTCCCACCAGGTCATGGTCACCAGGTCGCCGAACCACATGTGCGCCATCTCGTGCAGCACGGTCTCGGCGCGACGCTCGTACGAGGCGCGGGTCACCTTGGACCGGAAGACGTAGTCCTCCAGGTACGTGACGGCACCGGCGTTCTCCATCGCACCCGCATTGAACTCGGGCACGAAGAGCTGGTCGTACTTGCCGAAGGCGTAGGGAGTGCCGAAGTTCTCGTGGTAGAAACCGAAGCCCTGCTTGGTCTCGGTGAACAGTCGTTCCTCGTCCATATGCTCGGCAAGCGATGCGCGGCAGTAGATTCCGAGCGGAATGGTGCCGTGGTCGTCGGTGTACGAGTCGGTCCACTCCGCGTACGGTCCGGCGATCAGCGCGACGAGGTAGGTGCTCATCAACGGTGTCGTGTCGAACACATGCTCGCCCGCTGCAGGCTCGGCACCGTGCGCGGCATTGGAGATGACGGTCCAGCTCTCCGGTGCGGTGACCTTCAGATCGAAGGTGGCCTTGAGGTCGGGCTGATCGAAGCAGGCGAACATGCGCTTGGCATCGGCGGTCTCGAACTGCGAGTAGAGGTAGACCGTGCCGTCCGACGGATCGACGAAGCGGTGCAGTCCTTCTCCGGTGTGCGAGTAGAGGCAATCCGCGTCGATGACGAGTTCGTTGTGCTCGGCCAGATTCTCGAGCGAGATGCCGGTCGACTCGTCGTAGCTCGCCGTATCCAACTCGGTGCCGTTGAGCGTCGCGGAGCGGATCGTGCTCGCGATGACGTCCACGAATGTCGACGCCCCGGCGGTGGCCGCGAACGTGATGGTGGTGAGCGAGCGGAACGTCTTCTCGCCCGGATTGCCCTCGCCGTCGGTGAGATCGAGAACGATCGCGTACTTCGTTTCCCCGATGATCGCCGAACGCTCGGAGGCTTGGTCACGCGTCAGGTTGGGAGCAACCACTTCAGTCGACACCTCTTCGTGTAGTTATGGATAGTGCCTTCCATCCCATCACGTCACGCGTACCCCGCGCTGGCCGACGGGCCGTGCGGAATGTCTGCGCGGTGGGCGGTTGTTACCCAATGAGAGACGTTGACCTCGACTTCCAAGGAGTAGGACAGTGGCCGGTTCAGGACAGAAAGACACTGCGGATTTTTGGTTCGACCCACTGTGCCCGTGGTGTTGGATCACCTCGCGGTGGATTCTCGAGGTGCAGCAGGTGCGAGACATCGATGTGAACTTCCACGTCATGAGCCTGGCAGTGCTCAACGAGGGCCGCGATCTGCCCGAGGAGTACGCCGCGATGATGAAGAAGGCCTGGGGGCCGGTTCGCGTCGCGATCGCCGCTGCCAAGCTGAAGGGTGACGAGATCCTCGACCCGCTGTACTCGGCCATGGGAACGCGAATTCACAACGAGGGCAACAAGGATTTCGACGTCGTGATCGCGGAGTCGTTGGCGGAACTCGACCTGCCCGGTGACCTTGCGAAGGCCGCCGAGAGCACCGACTACGACGAGGACCTGCGGACCAGTCATCACGCAGGTATGGACAAGGTCGGACCCGACGTCGGCACCCCGACCATCCACGTCAACGGTGTGGCCTTCTTCGGCCCTGTGCTCTCCCGAATCCCGCGTGGCGAAGAGGCAGGCAAGCTCTGGGACGCATCGGTGATCTTCGCGTCGTACCCGCACTTCTTCGAGCTCAAGCGCAGCCGAAACGAAGATCCGCAGTTCGACTGACAGCGCTACCCCTCGTGCGTGGAAATTCGTAGTAGCAGTCGAACTTTCACGCACGACGGGCGCTGGGTCGGTGCAGCTAGGCGACGATTCGATCCGACGGGTCGACGGTGCCGAACACTCGGTGCTCGCCGACGTGGAATCGCCTCGCCGACCACGCCGCTGCGGCCGCGTCGAGGAAGTCGTCGACGGCGGGCCCGGGCGGTAGATCCGCCAGGTCGACGTGTTCGCTCCAGCGCATCAGGGCGGCCAACCGCTGCCCGACGCCTCTGCCGGTCTTCTTCGACGCGAACGTCGTCGTCGGTGACATGGCGCGGAACGAGCATTCGGGATGTACCTCGACGTACCTGTCCCGGTCGAAGTCCGCATCCCGCCACGCCTTCACGGAAGGCAGGATATGCCACGTCTGCTTGCTGATCGCCTTGCCGGTGAGCTGCCGAGACACCGCACACGCGTCGGGATACGACTCGGCGGCGAGCACGTCGACGACCGGCGTGTGAAAGATGGAGCTTCGCGCACTACCGAGAAACGTCTTCGCCTCCAGTTCGCTGACCCGATAGCCGTGCTCGGGCAACGACAGCGGCATGTCGACACCCACCCGTGCGCAGTCCCGTGTCACCTCGAGCACCTCCGTCACCGACGCACACTCGGTCCATGTGAGGGTCGTCCCGGCAAAGAAGGCGACCACCCACGCGCCTTTCGCGCCGTCCACACCGGCGAATTTCTCGGCTTCGGAGTTCACCTGTCAGACTCTAGGCATGCGCGTATACCTGGGTGCCGACCACGCCGGCCTCGAGTTCAAGAATCAGATCATCGAACACCTGACGGCGACCGGGCACGAGCCCGTCGACTGCGGTGCCTTCGACTACGACCCCGTCGACGACTACCCGGCATTCTGCATCGACGCAGCACGCCGCGTCGTCGCCGACCCGGGTAGCCGCGGCCTGGTGCTCGGCGGTTCCGGAAACGGCGAGCAGATCGCAGCCAACAAGGTGCCGGGCGCTCGCTGCGCGCTGGCGTGGAGCGTCGAAACCGCCAAGTTGGCCCGCGAGCACAACGACGCCCAGCTCATCGGCATAGGTGGCCGCATGCACACCCTCCCCGAAGCCCTCGCCATCGTCGACGCCTTCCTCGGTACTCCGTTCTCGGGCGAGGAGCGCCACCAGCGCCGCATCGACATCCTGTCCGAGTACGAGCGCAGCGGCGAGGCACCCGCCGTGCCGGGAAAGCCCGCGTAGGTGCCCGAGGGGCACACCCTGCACCGACTGGCTCGGTTGCATCAACGTCGGTTCGGCGGGGCACCGGTCGAGGCGAGCAGCCCACAGGGGCGCTTCACCTCCGGTGCTGCGCTGATCGACGGTCTCGTACTGGAAAAGGCCGAGGCCTGGGGCAAGCATCTGCTGCACCGATACGAGTCCGACCTGATCGTGCACATCCATCTCGGCCTGTACGGGAAGTTCACCGAACAGGCTGTGCCGCTGAACGATCCGGTGGGTGCCGTGCGGCTGCGCATAGTGGGGGAGAAGTACGGTGCCGACCTCCGCGGGCCCACGGCCTGCGAGATCTACACCGAGGAGCAGGTCGACGCCCTGGTGGCGCGCCTGGGGCCGGACCCGCTGCGTAAGGACGCCGACTCCGACGCTGCCTGGGCGCGAATCTCCAAGTCGCGCACGGCAATCGGCACTCTGCTGATGGATCAGAAGGTGCTCGCGGGCGTCGGAAACGTCTACCGTGCCGAGATTCTGTTCCGCCACGAGATCAACCCGATGCGACCGGGCAAAGACCTCGACCGATCCGAGTGGGACGCGATCTGGTTCGACCTCGTCGAACTGATGAAGATCGGTGTTCGACGCGGTCGCATCATCACCATCCGGCCCGAGGACGATCACGGCGACACCTACGGTGCGCGGCGACCGCGCTCGTACGTCTACCGCAGGCAGGGATATCCCTGCCGGGTGTGCGGAGCCGACATCCTGCACTCGGTGATGCAGGCTCGGAACCTGTTCTGGTGCCCGGTCTGTCAGGCGACCTAGAACCCGCCGAAGTCGCCTCCACCGCCGAAGTCGCCTCCGCCGTCGAACATGCCCCCGCCCCCGTCGTCCATGGCACCGAATTCCGTGTCGCCGCCGCCGGAGTCACCGCCGCTGTAGTCGTCGCCGGACCCATCGCCGGCACCGTCGGCCCCCATGTCGTCGCCTGCCGCAGTCTCTTCCGGAACCCCGGCCATGCCGGAGAACATCGCCGAGAACAGGAACATCGAACCCATTCCCCATACGCCTGCGACCAGGGCCGGACGCCACCACGGCTCGGAGTACCAGCCCGCGGGCACCGGACGGCCCGCGACTCGGCCACCCGGGTAGTAGTTCGGGGTGCGATCGGACGGATCCGGTGATGCCGCGATCTCACGGCCCTCGAAGTCGACCTTGCGATCCTCGGTGACTCGACCCGCCTGCTGTTGGCCGTCGATGCCCTGCACCTCCGGGCCCGGATCCATGCCCATCGCCAGGCGCGCGGCACGGATGTAGTAGAGCCCCTCGAGCGCCGTCTGCTTGGCCAGTCGAGCCTGTTCGGGGGTAGTGGCCTGGTCGATCTGCGAACCGGCAGCGATGTTGCGTTCGGACGCGTCGGCCAGGGCCTGCTTGGACGGTGTGTCGGTGCCGATCAGGTTGTAGACCTGCCCGCCGAGACGTTCGATCGATTGGCGGGCATCGGCCTTGGCGTCGGCCAGCGCGGTTTCGGCCGCCGCAGCCGATCTCTTCTTGCTTCGCAGCACCAGCAGGGCCACTGCGGCGACGACGAGGATGATCAGGACTATTTCCACTGCGGGCCTTCCGCCGACGGTGCATGCCCGGTTCGTACGGACAATTCGGACACCGTCCAGGGTACGCGGACACGAAAAAGCCCCACACTGACAGTGCGGGGCTTTTCGATGGAGCCGATGACGAGAATCGAACTCGCGTAGCCTGTTTGGAAGACAGGGGCTCTACCATTGAGCTACATCGGCGTGCAAACAACAGTCGTGGGATCGCCAGTTCCGTCGCCTGCGTTTCAAGACTGTACCCAACGCCGCTGCCGGATTCCAAACCGGCATGCCGCGCCGGTTCGGCCGAACGCCTTCGGTGGGGCGCCGATGAGGGGCTACTATCGGTTGCTGTTCAATGGTGTGGGTACGACGGGGTGTGGCGCAGCTTGGTAGCGCATCCGCTTTGGGAGCGGAGGGTCGCAGGTTCAATTCCTGTCACCCCGACAAATGAGGGCCGCAGGCACGGTTCGCCGTGTTCGCGGCGAGCGAGGTAAGACCGCAAGCCAGCACCGTAAGCACCACCAGCAAGCAAGAATTACCAGAAGGAGCATGTTCCGTGAAGAGCACCGTCGAGCAGCTGAGCCCGACGCGAGTCCGTATCAACGTTGAGGTGCCCTTCGAGGAGCTCAAGCCTGATTTCGACCGCGCGTACAAGGCTTTGGCTCAGCAGATCCGCCTCCCCGGCTTCCGTCCCGGCAAGGCTCCGGCCAAGTTGCTGGAGGCTCGCGTCGGCCGTGGTGCGGTCCTCGAGCAGGTCGTCAACGACGCTCTTCCCTCCCGCTACTCCGAGGCCGTGACCAACGAGAAGGTCAAGGTCATCGGCCAGCCCGAGATCGAGATCACCAAGATCGAGGACGGCACCGAGCTCACGTTCACCGCCGAGGTCGACGTCCGCCCCGAGATCGATCTGCCCGACTACTCGACCATCAGCGTCGTCGTCGATCCGCTCGAGATCAAGGACGAGGCCGTCGACGAGCAGCTGCAGTCGCTGCGCCAGCGTTTCGGCACCCTGACCGGTGTCGATCGTCCCGTCCAGTCGGGCGACTTCGTCTCGATCGATCTCTCGGCCACTGTCGACGGCGAGAACGTGGAAGAGGCAACCGCGAGCGGACTGTCCCACGAGGTCGGCTCCGGCCAGCTCATCGAGGGACTCGACGACGCGATCATCGGCGTCTCCGCGGACGAGTCGAAGGAGTTCACCTCGACTCTGGTCGCCGGTGAGTACGCAGGCAAGGAAGCGGTCGTCACGGTCAAGGTCGTGTCCGTCAAGGAGCGCGAGCTGCCCGAGGCCGACGACGAGTTCGCTCAGCTGGCCAGCGAGTTCGACACGTTCGACGAGCTGCTC
The DNA here is from genome assembly GCF_033142445.1 of Rhodococcus sp. IEGM 1330. Classification (NCBI taxonomy): domain Bacteria; kingdom Bacillati; phylum Actinomycetota; class Actinomycetes; order Mycobacteriales; family Nocardiaceae; genus Rhodococcus; species Rhodococcus sp. IEGM 1330. The sequence continues at coordinate 276,457 of NZ_JAWLSB010000004.1, read as the reverse complement.
GCCGATCTGAAGACGCGAGTCGAGCGAGTTGCGAAGGTCGAGCAGGCCGGTCAGATCCGCGACAAGGTGCTCGAGACGCTGCTCGAGACGCTCGAGATTCCGGCTCCCGAGGCCGTCGTCAAGGCCGAGGTCGATTCCCAGGTGCACGAGGCCATCCACGGTCTCGACCACAACGAGGAAGCACTCGCCGAGCTGCTCGAATCGCAGGGTTCGAGCCGCGAGGAATTCGACAAGGACGTCAAGGAAGGTGCCGAGAAGTCGGTGCGTACCCAGCTCCTTCTCGATGCGATCGCCGAGGCAGAGAACACGCAGGTCGGGCAGGAAGAGCTCACCGAGCGGATCATCTTCCAGGCGCAGCGCTACGGCATGCCGCCCGAGCAGTTCATCCAGCAGGTGCAGCAGGCCAACCAGCTCGGTGCCGTGTTCGCAGACGTCAAGCGCGGTAAGGCCCTCGCATCGGTCGTCGAGCGCGTCACCGTGACCGACACCAACGGTGCCAGCGTCGATACGGCCGAGCTGTTCGGCAGCCCCGCCGATGCTCCCGACGAGGCCGAAGCAGCAGATTCTTCCGAGGGCGAACAAGAGAAGTAACGCTCACAGCGAACGACGGCGGTTCCGGGACTCCGGAGCCGCCGTCTTTCGTTAGTGTCTGTGTCAGGAACCAACGATTTGTTATGAAAAGGCAGGTACCGTGACTGTTCAGAATCCGGCGGCTTCGCACGAGCAGAGTCCCGTCATGACTTCGGCCGCAGCAGGCCTGAATCTCAGCGACTCCGTGTACGAGCGTCTGCTTCAAAACCGAATCATTTTCCTCGGTACCCAGGTCGACGATGACATCGCCAACAAGTTGTGCGCGCAGATCCTGCTGCTCTCCGCCGAGGATGCCACCCGCGACATCTCGCTGTACATCAACTCACCCGGTGGCTCGGTCACCGCGGGTATGGCCATCTTCGACACGATGGAATTCGCCGAGTGCGATATCGCCACCTATGGCATGGGTCTGGCTGCCTCGATGGGTCAGTTCCTGCTCTCGGCCGGAGCCAAGGGCAAGCGTTACGCTCTGCCGCACGCGCGCATCATGATGCACCAGCCCTCGGCCGGAATCGGCGGCAGCGCCTCCGACATCGCCATCATGGCCGAGCAGTTCGCGCACACCAAGCGTGAGATGGCCGAGCTCATCGCTCAGCACACCGGCCAGACCGTCGAGCAGATCACCGAGGACTCCGATCGCGACCGGTGGTTCACCGCGCAAGCGGCCAAGGAATACGGGTTCGTGGACCACGTCGTCAGCCGCGCGCAGCAGGCCGGCGGAATCGGCGAGTAAATCGGCCGGTACCGGCGACCTCGATCACTCACATCTTGGAGAAACGATGACAAACCTGTTCGATCCCAATCAGTTGCCGTCCTCGCGGTACATCCTCCCGTCCTTCGTCGAGCACTCCAGCTACGGCGTCAAGGAATCGAACCCGTACAACAAGCTGTTCGAGGAGCGCATCATCTTCCTCGGCGTCCAGGTCGACGACGCGTCGGCCAACGACGTCATGGCTCAGCTGCTGGTGCTCGAGGGACTCGACCCCGACCGGGACATCACCATGTACATCAACTCACCCGGTGGCTCGTTCACCTCGCTGATGGCGATCTACGACACGATGCAGTACGTCCGCGCCGATGTTGCGACCGTCTGCCTCGGCCAGGCCGCGTCTGCCGCCGCCGTTCTGCTCGCCGCCGGTACTCCCGGTAAGCGTGCGGCACTGCCCAACGCGCGCGTGCTGATTCACCAGCCCTCCAGCGGTGGCATTCAGGGCCAGGTGTCCGACCTGGAAATCCAGGCCGCCGAGATCGAGCGCATGCGTCGACTCATGGAGACCACTCTCGGCCGCCACACCGGCAAGGATCCCGACGTCATCCGCAAGGACACCGATCGCGACAAGATCCTCACCGCGGAACAGGCCAAGGACTACGGGATCATCGACACCGTGTTCGAGTACCGCAAGCTCTCCGCCCAGAAGTAGCAGACCGAGTACCACCGGTCGGACCGGTCAGGTCCGGCAGAAGATTCCGACGCCGGGTGTGAGTGTGAAACTCCGCCCGGCGGTCGCGATCGACGACCCGAATGCTGTATTCGGTGAAATCGGGTGGCGAATCACCGGAAACAACCCGCCCATGTTCGGCGAACACGGGTACCGTCGCATCCAAGAACTCGGTCGGCCGAAGTCGGCATGACGACAGACCGAGAAGTAGCCCACGAAGGTTTCGGCCACACCCGGTCGGCGTGGGTCGTACGCGGACAAGGAAGTAGGAACCTCCGAATGGCACGCATCGGTGACGGTGGAGATCTGCTGAAGTGCTCCTTCTGCGGCAAGAGCCAGAAGCAGGTCAAGAAGCTCATCGCTGGACCAGGGGTGTACATCTGCGACGAGTGCATCGACCTGTGCAACGAGATCATCGAAGAGGAATTGGCCGAATCGAGCGAAGTCAAGCTCGACGACCTCCCCAAGCCCTCGGAGATCAAGGACTTTCTCGAGAACTACGTGATCGGTCAGGATGCTGCCAAGCGCACGTTGGCCGTTGCGGTCTACAACCACTACAAGCGCATCCAGGCCGGTGACAAGGCGCGCGACGTACGAGGCGAATCAGTCGAACTGGCGAAGTCGAACATCCTGATGCTCGGACCGACGGGGTGCGGAAAGACGTACCTCGCTCAGACCCTGGCCAAGATGCTCAACGTGCCCTTTGCCATCGCCGACGCCACCGCCCTCACCGAGGCCGGCTACGTGGGCGAGGATGTCGAGAACATCCTGCTCAAGCTGATCCAGGCCGCGGACTACGACGTCAAGCGCGCCGAGACCGGCATCATCTACATCGACGAGGTCGATAAGATCGCGCGCAAGAGCGAGAACCCGTCGATCACGCGCGACGTGTCCGGTGAAGGCGTGCAGCAGGCGCTGCTCAAGATCCTGGAAGGAACTCAGGCCAGCGTGCCGCCGCAGGGTGGTCGCAAGCATCCGCATCAGGAGTTCATCCAGATCGACACCACCAATGTGCTCTTCATCGTCGCCGGTGCGTTCGCCGGACTAGAGAAGATCGTGTCCGATCGGGTCGGCAAGCGCGGGCTCGGATTCGGAGCCGAGGTTCGCTCCAAGGCCGAGATCGACACGCAGGATCACTTCGCCGAGGTGATGCCGGAGGACCTGATCAAGTTCGGTCTGATTCCCGAGTTCATCGGTCGACTGCCGATGATCGCGTCGGTGACGAACCTGGACAAGGAATCGCTCGTGACGATTCTGTCCGAGCCGAAGAATGCGCTGGTCAAGCAGTACCGCCGCTTGTTCGACATGGACGGTGTGGAGCTCGAGTTCACCGCCGAGGCCCTCGACGCAATCGCCGACCAGGCCATTCTCCGCGGAACCGGTGCACGTGGCCTGCGCGCCATCATGGAAGAAGTTCTGCTTCCGGTGATGTACGACATCCCGAGCCGCGACGACGTGGAGAAGGTCGTCGTGACTGCCGAAACAGTCAACGACAACGTGCTGCCGACCATCGTGCCGCGCAAGCCCGAGCGTCCGGAGCGCCGCGACAAGTCCGCCTGATACGCGCCGATCCACCAGCTGAACGACGAATCCCCGACCTCATCGCGCGGTCGGGGATTCGTCGTTTCTGGCTGTACTCAGCCGATGATCACCGCGTGCGCGCCGGGGGCGTCGGTCACAGCGGGAAATCGGCGTCGAACCAGTGGGTCGTGGCCGGGCACGACGATGCCGGTGCCGGCGGCGAGCTCCCGAATTCGGTCGAAGGCCCCGTACATGTCCGGCAGCGCATGCAGGATCGCGAACGGGCTGTCGTCCTCGAAGTTCTCGTAGAAATGACTGGCGTCGGAGGCCAACACCACCGGGCCGCGCTCGGTGTTCACTCTGACCACCTGCATGCCTGCGGTGTGTCCGCCGACGGCGTGGACGGACAGCCCGGGGAACAGGTCCAGATCGCCGTCGACGAGGTCGAGCCGAGTGCCACGATCGGCGGATTCGATGTGTTCGGTGTCGGCTCCCGAGTGCAACCACTGCTCTCGGGTGATGCGGGCGGCCCACGGCCCGGTCCAGTATTCGAGCTCTGTGCGCTGCACCACGTATCGCGCGGTCGGGAGCTCCGCGACGACCCCGGTGTGGTCGTAGTGCAGGTGGGTCAGGATGCAGGTGTCGATGTCGTTCGGTGTGAGGCCGAGTTCGCCGAGCAGATCGATGGGTGACCCGTGATAGTCGAGCCCGTCCATCGGTTCCGCTGTGGCCGGGGAAATTCCGGCGTCGATCAGCACCGTGCGGTTCTTCGAGAGGGCGAGCCACACGTAGTAGGCCACCGTCTGGCTTTCGGTGCTGCGCTCGTCACGTTGGTGAAAGAGATTGCTGCGCAATGCTGTTCGGCTGGCATACTGCAGGGCGAGCACCGTCCAGGTGCCCGCCGCTGCAGGTCGAAGTGCGTCGATCACGATCGCGGTCAGACCGATGCGACGCGCGCGCCGTCGGTGGTGCGGGTCGGAACACCGAGCTCGTCGGTGGGGGTACGGAAGGTCTCCTTCGAAGTCGCGACGATGGCCACGTTGATGGTGCAGAAGACCGCGGTGACGATCGCGACGGGTAGCCACGCACCGACCTCGGCTCCGGCGATCGCGCCTGCGATGGTCGGCGCGAACCCTGCGATGGCGAAACCGATCTGGGTTCCCAGCGCGGTTCCGGTCAGACGAACCCGGGCCGGGAACATCTCACCGTAGAACGAGGGCCAGACACCGCCGGTGGCGCTGTGCACGAACCCGAACATCACGATGCCGAAGGCGAAGATGAGGACGTAGTTGCCGGTCGAGATGGACCACAGGTAGCCGAACATCAGGATCGCGCAGCCGATGGAGCCGAACAGGAACACCGGCTTGCGTCCGATGCGATCCGACAGGGCACCGAAGAAGGGCAATGCGACGAGTGCGACGACGTTGGCGAGAACGCCGACCCACAGCATGGGGGTGCGTTCGAGGCCGACGGTGTTCACGGCGTAGGACAGTGCGTAGACGGTGAATATGGTGCTGACGGAGGCGATCACGGCGGCCAGCATGACGCGGACCACGGCCGGTCGATGCTCGCTGAGCAGTTCGGCCACGGGCAGGCGCTGCGGTTCGGTGGAGGCCACTTCTTGCTCGAAGACCGGGGTCTCGTCGAGCGAACGGCGGATCACGAAGGCGGCGACGACGACGAAAGCGCTGAGGAAGAACGGGATTCGCCAACCCCAGCTGAGCAGTGCTTCCTCGGGGAGCATGGCGACGGGCAGGAACACCGCGGTGGCGAGAATCTGTCCGCCCTGGGTGCCACTGAGGGTGAAGCTGGTGAAGAACGCACGCCTGTTGTCCGGGGCGTGTTCGAGCGTCATCGAGTTCGCTCCGGCCTGCTCACCGCCTGCGGAGAATCCCTGGCACAACCGAAGCAGCACCAGGATGATGGGCGCAGCGATGCCGATGGATTCGTACGAGGGCAGGACACCGACGCCGAGGGTGGCGATACCCATCAGCAGGACGGTGGCGACCATGACCTTCTTGCGTCCGTAGCGATCACCGATGTGGCCGAGGACCAGTGCGCCGAGCGGACGTGCGAGGTATCCGACGCCGAAGGTGGCCAGGGCGAGCAGGGTGCCGGTCGCCGGGTTGGAGCCCGGGAAGAACACGCGGCCGAAGACGAGTGCGGCTGCAGTGCCGTAGATGAAGAAGTCGTAGTACTCGAGGGCGCTTCCGACCCATGCGGCTGTCGCCGCTTTGCGCGGGTTCGCCCCGGGGCGAAGCGGCGTCGGGTGGGTGCCAGGGGTGTGCGAATCCATCGTTCTCGTGTCTCTCTTCGTGAGGCGGGGGAGCGTAGGCGCTGGTCGACGACGCGTTCTCGGCGATCGGACCACTAATGTACTAAATGGTTAACACCGGGTGCCTCTGAATACTGAACGTGATCCATGCCACGTGTCAACCCCTGACGTGACGAGGCCTACCGGAAAAACGCGAACGTCAGCGAGAAGCCGAGGTCAGGAACGCGATGATCATGTCGCCGAGCATCGAGCGCAGACGGTTTCGATGCTGGGGGTCGGTGAGGTCGCGGCCGAAGAGAGCCTCGAAGGTGTACCGATTCGACAGACGGAACACGCAGAAGCTGCTGATCGTCATGTGCACGTCCAGGGCATCGACGTCCGTGCGGAACACGCCGTCCGCCTGTCCTCGCGCCAGGATGCTCGACAGCAGTTCCGCGGCGGGATTGCCGAGGTTGTTCAGTGCCTCGGACGTGGAGATGTGTTCGCCGCGAAGGATGTTCTCCGTGGAGACCAGGCGGATGAAGTCGGGATTCTCCTCGTGATGGTCGAACGTCAGTGATGCGATGGCGCGAATGGCTTCGACCGGCCCGAGGCCCTCGACGTCCACGTCTCGTTCCCGCTCGCGAATGCGCAGGTACGACCGTTCGAGTACGGCCTTGTACAGGCCTTCCTTGTCGGTGAAGTAGTAGTACAACATCCGCTTGGTCGTGTGCGTGCGCTCGGCGATCTCGTCGATGCGTGCCCCTGCGAAGCCCTTGTCCGCGAACTCCTCGGTGGCCACCTCGAGGATGTTGTGCCGGGTCAGGTCGCTGTTGCGTCGACGCTTGACGGTGGGTCCGCTGCTGTCGTCGGACGTATCGGTTGCGCGCGGAGCCATGGATCAACTCTATCGGCGCCGATTGCGGCGAAAGGGTTGGGCGCGAGGCGGGGGCGTAGTACCGTCGAGCTAATTCACCAATTCGTACATTAAGGCTCGAGGAGATCGACATGCCGGAATCCCTGCTCTGTGGACTGATCGGGACGGGTATCGGCAAGTCGCTCACACCCGCGATGCACGAACGAGAGGGCGCCGAGCACGGGCTTACCTACCAGTACCGGATCATCGACCTGGACAGCCGTGGATTGACCGCCCTGGACCTTCCCCGTCTCGTCTCGACCGCCGGGGACCTCGGATTTCGAGGACTCAACATCACGCACCCGTGCAAACAACGCGTCATCTCCACTCTCGATGCGCTCTCCGAGGACGCCGCCCGACTCGGAGCCGTCAACACCGTGGTGTTCGCCGACGGCCGAGCCGTCGGACACAACACCGATTGGTCCGGATTCGATCGCAACTTCGGCCGCGGCCTACCCGGTGCCGACATCGGTGACGTGGTGCAACTCGGGGCCGGGGGAGCAGGGGCAGCCGTTGCCTATGCGATGGCCCGCCGCGGCGCAGGCAGGCTCACTCTCGTGGACGCCGATCCGCTTCGGGCACAACAACTCCGGGAATCCTTGTCGGCTATGTTCCCGGATGTCGAGATCCTGTCGGCAGGCCTCGACCGTCTCGCCACCGTTCTCGAAACCGCAACCGGCCTGGTGCATGCGACCCCGATCGGAATGGTCGAACATCCAGGATCTGCTGTGCCCGAGTCACTCCTGCATCCGAGGATGTGGGTCGCCGAGGTCGTGTATCGACCGGCCGAGACCGAATTGCTCGCGGCTGCATCCCGGGCTGGGTGCCGAACGCTCAGCGGAACCGGAATGGCGGTGTTCCAGGCCGCCGACGCCTTCGAGATTTTCACCGGACGCACCGCCGACGCCGATCGAATGATCGCGCACATGAGCTCGCTGATCGCACTGGAGGATCGTGCGACCGCAGGTGCTCTCGCGTGACACACATCGCCACGTCGGTGGCCACGGTGTCGCTCAGTGGTTCGCTGGACGAGAAGATGCGCGCCATCGCAGACGCCGGGTTCGACGGTTTCGAGGTGTTCGAGCCGGACTTGATCAGCTCACCGGACCTTCCCGAGGACATCGCCAAGAAAGCAGCCGACCTCGGTCTGACCCTCGATCTCTATCAGCCCTTTCGCGACGCCGACTCGGCCGACCCGGAACAGTTCGCCCGCAATCTCGTTCGCGCCGAACACAAATTCGACGTGATGGAACAGCTGGGGTGCGATCTGCTGTTGGTCTGCTCCTCGCCGCTGGCCGGTGCCGTGCGTGACGACGCCCTGCTGGTCGAACAGATGGCAACCCTCGCCGAACGTGCGCATCGGCGCGGAATGCGACTGGCGTACGAGGCGTTGGCGTGGGGTGCCCACGTGAACACCTACCGCCATGCCTGGGACATCGTCCGGCAGGTCGATCATCCCGCGCTGGGAACGTGCCTGGACAGCTTCCACATCCTTTCTCGCGGTGACGATTCCGCAGGCATTCGCGAGATCCCCGGCGAGAAGATCTTCTTCCTCCAGTTGGCCGACGCCCCGCACCTGGTGATGGACGTACTGCAGTGGAGCAGGCACCACCGGTGCTTCCCCGGGCAGGGCAGCTTCGATCTGGCGCGCTTCGGTGCCGATGTCGCGGCGTCCGGGTATTCCGGCCCGTGGTCGCTCGAAATCTTCAACGACGTCTTCCGGCACTCCGACACCGGCCGCACGGCATCCGACGCGCATCGGTCGCTGCTGTACCTCCAGGAGCAGGTGCGCGGCGTCGAAACACCCTCGGCCGGCAACGATCTGTTCGCGCCGCCGCCGCCGGGTCCGATCGAGAACGTCGTCTCCCTGCGGATTGCGGCAGGGCCGGCGAAGGCAGCGCAGCTGGGCACCACACTGCGGCACCTCGGCTTCGATCTGACCGCGGCACACAGCGAACACGGACTCAGCCTGTTCACCCAGGGTCCGCTGGCCGTCGCCGTCGACACCACCGTGGACACGCTGTGGACCGCACCGGGCGTCCCGGCTCACCTACCGGCGTTGGCCCAGATCGGTATTCGCAGCGAGCGCCCGGATCTGTGGCTGACTCGGGCACGCGCACTGGGAGTCACCGCGTCCACCGTCTCCATGCCCGGTGTGGCAGACGCGACCGACGCAGTGGTGCGCCTGGCCGTGACCGGTGCGACGTCGCTGGACCTACGCACCCGCGACAGTGCGGGCGCGTGGCAATCGGCATTCGATCTGGTGCCGAGGGTGGTGGAAGAGAACCGGGCGTGCGTCTCGCACGTGGATCACATCGCACTCGCCGTGCCTGCCGAGAGCTGGGACGGCGTGATGCTGCTACTGCGCTCTGTGTTCGGCATGGTGCCACACGAGGGCCAGGACGTCGTCGACGCGATAGGCCTGGTACGGAGCCGAGCCCTCACCCTCGCCACCGCCAACGGCACGATCAGGCTCTCGCTCAACATGGTTCCCGGCCGCCCGTCCGACTCGGACCCGCTGCCCGCGGCCCGGCGCGGAGGCGTCGGACATGTGGCGTTCGGGTGCGAGGACATCTACGCCGCTGCGAGTGCAATGACCGAACGCGGGCTCACCCCGCTGCGGATCTCACCCAACTACTACCGCGATCTCGACGCGCGATTCGGACTCGGCCCCGAGACCCTGGACGCGATGCAGCGTCTGGGGATCCTGTACGACGCGGACGCGACCGGCGGTGAGTTCTTCCACTTCTTCACCGAAACCGTGGGCGACGACCTGTTCTTCGAGGTGGTCCAGCGAGTGGGTGGCTACGAGGGCTACGGGGAGACCAATTCGGCTGTGCGGTTGGCGGCGCAACTGCAGTACTGACCGGTGATCAGCCGATTCGCTCGAACACCGCAGCAAGTCCCTGGCCGCCGCCGATGCACATCGTCTCGAGTCCGTAGCGGACCTCTCGGCGGTCCATTTCGCGCAACAGTGTTGCCAGAATGCGGGCTCCGGTGGCACCGACGGGATGGCCGAGCGAGATGCCCGAACCGTGTGGGTTCAGCCGCGGATCGTCGGGGTCGATGCCCCAGGACCGGGTCACGGCGAGAGCCTGAGCGGCGAAGGCCTCGTTGAGTTCGATGACCCCCATGTCGGCAAGGCTCAGGCCGAGCCGGCCGAGCGCCTTCTCGCTCGCCGGGACCGGTCCGATCCCCATCGTGCGTGGGGCAACGCCTGCGACACCCCATCCGGCGAGTCTGGCCAGCGGCCGAAGTCCCAGTGCAGCAGCTTTTTCCGGGGTGGTGACGATCGCGAGGGCAGCACCGTCGTTCTGTCCGCTGGCGTTTCCTGCGGTGACGGTCGACTCGGGGTCCATCGACGCACGGATCGCCTTCAGCTTCGCCAGTGACTCCAGGGTGGTGTCGGCTCGCGGATGCTCGTCGGTGGTGACGAGCATCGGATCCGATCTGCGTTGGGGGACCGACACTCCCACGATTTCCTCGGCGAACACACCGCTGTTCTGCGCGGCTACCGCGCGTCGGTGGGACTGGACTGCGAGTGCGTCCTGATCGGCGCGGCTGATGGAAAATTCCGCGCGCAGGTTCTCTGCGGTTTCGATCATGCCGCCGGGCACCGGAAAGTTCTTGCCGCCCGCGGTCACTCGCGCCCGGGCGAGTCGGTCGGACAGGGCCACGGCCTCGGCCTTGACGCCCCAGCGCATGCCGGTGGCGTAGAACTCGGTCTGACTCATACTCTCCACACCGCCTGCCAGAACCAGATCGTTGCCGCCGGACTGCACCTGCATGCACGCCTGCAATACCGCTTGCAGCCCGGAGCCGCAGCGGCGGTCGACCTGCATCCCGGGGACGTCGATACCCAGATCGGCATCGAGTGCCGCAATGCGTCCGATGGCGGGGGCGTCACCGTTGGGTGACGCCTGGCCCAGGATGACGTCGTCGATGTCGGCACCGGAGATGCCCGTTCGGGCAACGAGTTCGGAGATGACAGTGCTGGCCAGGGCCTGGGCGGATATGTCTCGGAACTGACCGCCGAAGCGACCGACCGGTGTTCGAAGGGGTTCGCAGATCACGGCGTCAGGCATGGGTGTTTCCTCGCTTGTCGTTGGGGCCGGCACTCACCCGGAGCAAATCGGTCTCGATGGCGCGGGTGGCGTCGAGCAAGGCCGGGAGTAGTTCTGTGCGGACTGCATCGGCGGAATGGCGGGCAGCTTGAGTCGAGACGTTCGCCGCGGCGACCACTGCGCCGTGTCCGTCGTGGATGGGAGCTGCGATGGAGCGCAACCCCTCTTCGAGTTCCTGATCCACCAGGCAGAAGCCCTCGGTCCGCACTCGTGCGAGTTCGCGTCCGAGCGCGTCGGCAGTGGTGATGGTCTTACCGGTGAGAGGAGTCAGGCGCACCCGATTCAGGTAGGCCGCGAGTTCGTCGGCAGGCAGTCCGGCCAGCAGCACGCGACCCATCGATGTTGCGAACGCGGGGAACCGGGTGCCTATGTTGATGCCGACGGTCATGATGCGGCTGACCGGAACACGGGCGACGTACACCACGTCGTCACCGTCGAGAATCGAGACCGAGGACGACTCGCGCACCCGTTCGGCGAGAGCCTCGAGGTGCGGCCCCGAGACTTCCGGGAGCGACAGGCTCGACAGGTAGCTGTAGCCCAGCTCGAGCACTCGAGGGGTGAGCCAGAACATCGAGCCGTCGGTACGGACGTAGCCGAGTTCGACGAGTGTGAGCAGGAACCGCCGGGCCGTGGCCCGGGTGAGGTCGGTTGCTCGGGCGACATCGGAGAGTGTTCGACGCGGATGCTCGGCGTCGAATGCTCGAATCACGGCGAGGCCGCGGCCGAGCGATTGAACGTAGTCCGAGGACGGCGGCGGCGAATCCGCGGAGTTCACGAGGTACCGGATTCGGTCTCGGCCGAGGTCTCGGCGATGGCCGCGTTCGCGAGACCGAATGCGCTGTTGCTGTTCGGAACTCCCGCGTACACCGCGGTGTGCAGGAACACCTCCGCCAGGGTGTCCGGCGCCGTGCCTGCTCGCAGGGCTGCCCGGATGTGCATGTCGAGTTCGTGTTCATTGCCCACGGCCGTCAGGATCGCCAGGGTCAGCAGCCTGCGGGTGTGGTGATCGAGTCCTGGGCGATTCCAGATGTCACCCCATGCGGTGCGGGTGATGAAATCCTGGAACGGTGCGGTGAAGTCGGTTCGTGCGGCGATGCTGCGGTCGACGTGCGCATCGCCGAGGATGCTGCGCCGCACCGCCATACCGGCATCGTGGGCCGCTGCGCGTCCGACGGCAAACGCATCCGATCCGATGTGTGCGGCAACGGCCGCGGTGACGGGCCCGGCTTGCTCGACGTTGGCCAGATGTGCGGCCGGGTCGAGAACCCGAAACGTCGATCCGATGACGCCGTCGGCGATGATTTTCAGGTCCTCGGGGGTGGTCGAGGGATCCTGCCGGCCCGCGATCACCAGGGTCGGAGCGGTGATGCGGTTCAGATCCGAACGAGAATCCCAGTGCGACAACGCCTCACAGCATGCTGCGTATCCCTCGTCGGACGTGTCGGCGATCATCCGGCGATGCCGGTCGACGAGATCGGCGTCGCGAGCGGCAAGTTCGGGGGTGAACCAGCGCTCGAGTACGGCGTCGGCCAGCGACGCCGTTCCGGCCGCTCGGACCGCTGCGGCCCGCTCGAGCCATTGCGCCGGCTCGCCGAATTTCGCCGAGGTGCACAGCAATGTCAGAGTCCGCACTCGCTCCGGGCGATGGATGGCGATCCACTGCGAGACCGCACCGCCGAGGGACAGGCCGACGAGGTGCACACGGGTCAGATCGAGTGAATCCAGCAGCGCCACCACGTCTTCGGCGAGTTCGGCCACCGAATAGGGACCGGGTGGGACCGGAGACCGGCCGTGCCCGCGAAGGTCGACGGCGAGAACGTGTACGGAGGCGGAGAGCGTTCCGATCTGCGGGTTCCACATCGATCGATCCGAGCCGAGCGAACCGATCAGCACGACGGTCTCCGCGTCGGGGCCGGGCCCCTCGGTGCGTTCGTGAGCAAGTGCGACGGTCATCGTGAATCCTTCGATTCTGTGGTGTGTTCGGTGTCGAGGGCACGCTCCGCGAGGATCGCGTCGACCAGCTCGGGTGCGTGGCCGAGATACGCGGCCGGGTCGAGTAGTTCGCGCACCGTCGACGGTGGGAGGAATGCCGTGATGGCAGGGTCGCTGTCCAGCGGCGCTCCCGCCGCGCATCGGGCAGTGACTATCTCGCGGGCCTGCTCGGTGTGCGCGGCCAATGCCGCGGTGACACGTTCGGCGAGGAGAGCTCCGCCCGTTGCGTCGAGATTGCGAGCCATTTCTTCGGCATGAACGTGTAACCCGCTCAAGCTCTGCGAGAGTCGATGGGCGGCACCACCGGTGAGGCGCAGCAGATCGGTGATCGTCTCCCATTCGGCGTGCCACGCTCCCGCGGCGCGCTGATGTTCGTGGTCCATGTTCGACAGCACCGTGGCCACAGCACCCGGTACTCGCCGGGACGCAGCGCGAGCGGTGACGGCGGCAACGGGATTGCGCTTGTGCGGCATCGCCGATGATCCGCCCGGCGCGTCCTCCGAGACCTCGCCCAGCTCGGTTGCGGACATCGACACGATGTCCTGGGCGATCTTGCCGATCGTTCCTGCCGCGACGCCCAAGGAGCACGCGATATCGGCGATCGCGGTGCGGTCGGTGTGCCAGGGCGCGTTCTGTCGCGCCAAGCCCAGTTCGACGGCAAGCGCCGCGGCGATGGCTGGTCCGTGTGGGTACACGGCCGCGAGAGTGCCTGCAGCCCCGCCGTACTGGACGGTGCATGTGCGTCGAACGGCAGCGACCCTGGTCCGCGCGCGGCGCAGCCCCGAGAACCAGTTCGCAGCCACCAGGCCGAAGGTGGTGGGCAATGCCTGCTGGCCGAGAGTGCGGGCCGCCATCGGGGTGGTCCGGTGGGCCAGGGCGAGACCTCGCGCTGCGGCACTCGCAGCGTCGAGCGAGGCCTCGATCACACCGAGCGCATCGCGGGAGACAAGCATCAGCGCGGTGTCCATGATGTCCTGGCTGGTGGCCCCGGGATGCACTGCCGTGGCAGGAACCTCGGCCTCGGCAACTTCGTTCCGAAGGATCTTCACCAACGGGATCACCGGGTTGCCCCCGGCCGCCGCATCCGCTCCGAGCCTCGCGATGTCCAGCTGCGCCCCGAGTTCGGTCGCAGCAGTGGTGACGACCTCGGCGTGACCGACCTCCACGAGACCGACCGTGGCCGCGGCCCTCGAGAGCGCCGCCTCGACGGCGAACATCGCTGTCACCCAGGCCCGGTCGCCCACGAGCGGCGCAACCTCATCGCTACCGAACGTCGGATCGAACAGTGCCCCTCGTTCGGATTCCATCGTCCCCTTTCGCCAATCGTGTGTCACAGCGCGAAGAACGGAGTCTCGTCGCCGTCCGGATCGGTGTTCTGCAGCACGATGTCGAGGTGATATCCACCGTGCACCGGTGCTGCGACGAGTCTGGCACGCTTGTGCTCCGGCATGGCGGACAACACCGGATCGACCGCATTGGCCTCGGTTTCGTCGGGAAAATACACTCGCGTCACGGCTCGATCGAGCATTCCACGGGCAAAGATTCCGACGTCGATGTGCGGTGCCTCCACGGCGCCGTTCTCGGCGGGCAGCGGCCCCGGCTTGATCGTCGTGATCGACATCGTTCCGGTCTGGTCGGCGAATGCTCTCCCGAAGCCGCGAAAGCCCGCGGTGCGCGACGGCACCGCGCCGCGCGGATCGTCGGAGTGATCGAACCGGCCGTCGGCATCGGCCTGCCAGGTCTCGATCATGGCGTCGGACATGGGGTTTCGGGCTCCGTCGATCAGGGTGAACGAGACGGTGATCTCACCGTCGGTGCCCTGCGGTACCACGCTCTCACCGTCGGGCCACAGCAGTCCGATATGAACGTAGGGGCCCACAGTCTGGGACGGCGTCTGTCCGAACGGTGCGGTGGTGACGTCGGCGCCGGTGACCACCGGGTAGCGCGGGGCGAACTCTGATTCAGTCATCGTGATCGTCTTCCTCGAAGGGGGTGGCGTCCCGGCCGCGCAGCACGATGTCGAATCGAAATCCGAGGGCCCAGTTGTCCTGTGTCGCTTCGTAATCGAACGTGCTGATCATTCGGGCACGCGAGTCTTCCGGCGCGGCGTTGAAGATCGGATCCTGGAAGAACATGGGGTCGTCCGGGAAGTACATCTGGGTCACCAGTCGCTGAGTGAACGCCTGGCCGAACAACGAGAAGTGAATGTGGGCGGGCCGCCACGCGTTGTGGTGGTTGCCCCACGGATACGCGCCCGGCTTGATCGTGGTGAATCGATACCTGCCCTCGGTATCGGTGAGTACGCGACCGGCACCGTCGAAGTGCGGATCGAGCGGTGCAGGCCACCGATCCCCGGTGTGACGGTATCGACCGCCTGCATTGGCCTGCCACACCTCGACGAGGGTGTTCGGAATCGCTTTGCCGTCGCTGTCGAGCACGCGGCCGTGCACGATGATCCGCTGCCCCTGTGCCTCACCGTTGTTCGCCAGGGTGAGGTCTGCGTCGGCGGCGGTCACGCGTCCCTCTCCCAGCACCGGTCCGGTGATCTCGGTGAGTCGCTGGGGGAGCAGGGTCAGCGGCTGCGCGGGATGCCGAAGGGCGGTGGTCCGGTACTCGGGGAAGTCGAGCGGGGCATGGACCCCCGATTGATCCCGATACTCGGGCGGGAGATGAAGCATCGAAGGTTCCTCACGATTGTGGTGATCTACGCAACAGCCAGAATAGCGATCTGTTCGCATTGTGGCAACCTGTTCATATTCCGCACAGAATGCGGTAGCGTGCGTCTCATGTTGGACAAAGTCGTGGCCAGCGCCACCGAAGCCGTAGCGGACATTCCCGACGGATCGTCGATCGCCGTCGGCGGATTCGGATTGGTCGGAGTGCCGGAGATCCTCATCGACGCGGTGCTCGCGCAGGGCGCGACCGATCTGGAAACCATCAGCAACAACTGCGGAACGGATGGCTTCGGCTTGGGAGTGTTGTTGGCGCACCATCGCATTCGCCGGACCATCAGCTCGTACGTCGGATCGAACAAGGAGTTCGCGCGGCAGTATCTCTCCGGCGAACTCGAAGTCGAATTGACTCCGCAGGGCACCCTCGCCGAGCGATTGCGAGCCGGCGGTGCCGGTATACCGGCGTTCTTCACGCCCGCAGGGGTCGGAACTCAGGTCGCGGACGGCGGATTGCCGCTGCGCTACGACGGTAGCGGCGGAATCGCACTGGCCAGTCCGCCCAAGGAGACTCGTGAATTCGACGGTGTCACCTACGTGATGGAACGCGGAATCGTCGCCGACTACGCGCTCGTGCACGCCTGGAAGGGCGACCGCCACGGCAACCTGGTGTTCCACGCCAGCGCGCGAAACTTCAACCCGCCTGCCGCCGCGTCGGGGCGCATCACCGTCGCGCAGGTCGAGCATCTCGTCGAGCCGGGCGAGATCGGACCCGACGAGGTTCACACCCCGGGTATCCACGTGCAGCGGGTGGTCCACGTCGGACCGGTCGAGGTCGGCATCGAGCAGAGGACGGTACGAGCATGAGCGAGAAGATGACCCGCGAGCAGATGGCGGCTCGGGTAGCCCAGGAACTCGGCGACGGTCAATACGTCAATCTCGGCATCGGCATGCCGACTCTCGTGCCCAACTACATCCCCACCGACGTCTCGGTGATCCTGCATTCGGAGAACGGAGTGCTCGGCGTCGGACCGTATCCCACCGAGGACGAACTCGACGCCGAGATCATCAATGCGGGCAAGGAGACCATCACGGTCCTTCCCGGTGCGTCCTACTTCGATTCCGCACAGTCGTTCGGAATGATCCGTGGCGGCCAGGTCGACGTCGCCGTGCTGGGGGCGATGCAGGTCAGTGCCACCGGTGATCTGGCGAACTGGATGATTCCCGGGCACATGGTCAAGGGGATGGGCGGCGCGATGGATCTGGTGCACGGAGCGCGACGCGTCATCGTGATGATGGAGCACGTCTCTCGCAAGGGTGAGCCGAAGATCCTCGAGCGCTGCACCCTGCCGCTCACCGGAAAGGGCTGCGTGCACAGGATCATTTCCGACATGGCCGTTCTCGACGTCACCGCGAACGGCCTACGTCTCGTCGAGACCGCGCCGGGTGTGTCCGTGGACGAGGTCAGGAACGCGACCGCAGCCGAACTACTGGTCGACGCCGCCGTCTGAGACGAGAACGCGGTCGGCGTGGGAGTAGATGTTCATCGACCGACCGCGGAGGAAGCCGATGACCGTCAGGCCGGATTCGGTCGCGAGGTCGACCGCCAGCGAGGACGGGGCCGAGACCGCCGCGAGAATCGGTATTCCGGACATCACCGCCTTCTGGGCCAACTCGAACGAGGCGCGGCCGCTGACCATCAGCACCGTGCCCTGCAGGGGAATTCGATCGTTTGTCACCGCCCAGCCGACGACCTTGTCGACGGCGTTGTGGCGTCCGACATCCTCACGCAGAACGAGCATCTCGCCGTCTGCGGTGAACAGGGCTGCGGCGTGCAGACCGCCGGTCGCATCGAAGACCTTCTGCGCAGACCGCAACGTGTCGGGTAGCCCGGAGAGGGTCTCCGACGTCACGACGACGGAATCAGCCACGGGGGAATGCTTGGTGCGCAATCGAATTGCGTCCAACGATCCCTTGCCGCACACCCCACACGAGGACGTCGTGTAGAAGTTCCGCTCGACGCCGGTCTCGGGCGGAGCGACACCCTCGGCCAGGGTCACGTCGAGGACGTTGTAGGTGTTCGCACCCTCGTCGTCGACCCCGTCGCAGTAGCGAGCCGCTGCGATGTCGGCTCCCGAGGCGATCACGCCTTCGGTCAGCAGGAAGCCGTGAGCGAGCTCGACGTCGTGGCCGGGTGTTCGCATGGTGACGGCCAGCGCCTTGCCGTCGACCCGCAACTCGAGCGGCTCCTCCACCACGAGGGTGTCCGGGCGTTCGACGCGGTGCTCACCCCGGAGTCGGACGACGGGCCTGCGGGTAGTGATGCGACCCATCAGTATCGGCTGAATTCGCGGTGACGTCGGTGACTCATTCTTCGATTGTGGACCCCGGTGCCGCCGGGCCGTCGACTCGGTCGGCCATTGCGCTCACCAACGAGACGATGCGGGGGTGGTCGACGAGATCGTCGACGAGCACTCGCTTGCCGTTCGCGTCGGCCAACGGGATCTTCCAGTTCTCGTACTGGGTTTCGTCGGTACCGGGCTGGTTCTGAATGCGATGTTCTCCGACGGCGTCGACGAGAGCGACGCCGATCAGCAGGGACGGGCTGCGCTGGACGAGGCGATGCAGAGCTTCCACCGTGTCGTGGTTGTCGGCGTCGGCATCGAGTAGTCCGCGCTCGCGCGCCAGGTCGAGAACGGCCTCGCGTTTGCGCGCGTCGACCTCCTTCTCGGAATCGATATCGCGTTCGAGCAGGCCGAGACGTGACCGCAGGTCGATGTGTTCGCCGTCGAGGTATCCGGCCGTCGGCGGCAGATCGTGCGTGGTCACCGACGTCAGACACAGGCTGCGGTATTTCTCCGGCGGGATCGGCCCCGATTCGTCGGCCTCGAACCACAGGATCGAGGTGCCGAAGATGCCGCGTTCGGTGAGGTACTCCTGCACCATCGGCTCGAAGACACCGAGATCCTCACCGACCACCACCGCGCCGGCGCGCTCGGCCTCGAGGGCCAGGATGCCGATCAGAGCGTCGTGGTCGTACTCGACATACGTTCCGCCACCGGCGTTCTCGGCCTCCTGCGGAATCCACCACAGGCGGAACAGGCCCAGGATGTGGTCGACGCGGATGCCGCCGGCATGACGAAGGATGGTGCGCAGCATGTCGCGGTACGGGACGTACGCCAGCTCGCGGAGTCGGTCGGGATCCCACGGGGGTTGGTTCCAGTTCTGGCCCTGCTGGTTGAAGTTGTCCGGCGGCGCGCCCACCGTGACTCCCGACGCCAACACGTCACCGAGCGCCCAGGCATCGGCTCCGCCGCGCGCCACGCCCACGGCGAGGTCGTGCATGATGCCGATGTCCATACCGGCATCGAGTGCCGAGCGTTGCGCGGCGGCCAACTGCTCGTCGCAGATCCACTGCAGCCACATGTGGAAGTCGATGCGCTCGGCGAGCTTGGTGCGTTGCTCGAGCACGAAGTCGGTACGCGGGTGTGCTGCTCTGTCGGTCCACGCCGAATTCTCGGGCCCGAACTTCTCCGCCAGCGCGCTCCACACCGCGAAATCGCGCAGTCCGGAACCCTCGCGTTCGACGAACGCGCGGAATGCGGACTCGCGGGCCGGGCTCCGTTCTACCGTGTGAACACGTTCCAGCGCACGCAGTTTCGCCTTGAAGGTCGAGTCTCGATCCAGCTTTCCGGTTCGCTTGTTGGCCTTGTCGAACCGCTTCGCTGCTTTCTGGACCTTGCCGAACTGTTCCGGCGACAGCAGCGCGGTTTCGCGGATGTTCTCCACTCGGATGTAGAGCGAGTTGAAGAACCGGCGGGTGGTCGGCAGGTAGGGCGACGCCTCGACCGGTGTGGTGGGTCGGTCGGCGTGCAGCGGATTGACGAGCAGGTAGTCGAACCCGTGCTCGCGGCCGGCGATGTCGGCCATGTCCTCGAGATCACCGAGATCACCGATTCCCCATGATCGTGTCGATCGCACCGAATACAACTGGGTGAGCAAACCTGTCCGCTGCCTGTCTGCCAGTTCTGCGTTGGGTGACAACGACTTCGGAGTGACCACCACGACCGCGTCCGATGTTCGGACCGTGTTGTCCTCGCTGATGGTCGTCGCGGTCAGGCTGTGCCAACCGAGCGGTGCACTGCCGGGAACGACGAACGTGGCGCGACCGATGAGGCGGCCGTCGACCTCACGGGGATCGACCCAGACCTCGGCCTGGGTCACCTCGATGGTCTCGCCGTCCTCGGAAACCATCGAGACCTCGACCGGATTGCCGTGTGGCACATGCACCCACACCACGGCATCGGTGCCCTGGGTGGCCACCACCACCGGCGGCAGCAGGCGCCGCCACGGCGCGTTCTCGATGTCGGCAAGAGCTCGGTCGACGTCCTCGGTGGATTCGGTTGCGTAGCCGCGCGCGGCGAGCACCTGACGCAGGGTGTCGTCGCTCACGTCGTGTTCGGTGTCGTCCCAGCCTCGGTACGAGGTCGATGTGCCGAGACGTCGGGCGAGAGAGCGAAGTGCCTGCGAGTAATCCACAGCGTCGATCGTGCCAGGTCGCCGCGCCCCCGTCATCCGGGCCGGGCGGTTTGGGGTCGACCGGGGTTGGGTAGGCGGACCGGGATGAGGTGGACGCGACAGTCGGTCTCGCGCGATAGGACGATCGAGTCGCTCGTGGTGTCCGCGAAGATGGCGGGTGCCGCAGCGGCGGCATGGATTCTGGCCACCGAACTGCTGTCTATGACGCAGCCTTTCCTCGCTCCGTACGCGGCGGTGTTCCTGATCGGCGTGACGATCAGCCGAAGCCTGCGATCGGCGGCCGAGCAGATCGCCACGGTGACCGCCGGGGTACTCGTCGCGGCACTCGTGGTTCTCGTCGTCGGCGAGCCGAGTGTGGCCCTGGCCGTCAGCGTGTTCATCGGGGCTCTCGTCGGCCGTTGGTCGAAATTCGGTACGAGCGGAATCTGGATACCGGTGACCGCACTGCTGGTGGTCACGTACGGATCGGCATCCGATCCGGTCGCCCTGCTGGACAGGATCATCGAACTGGCAGTCGGAGCCGCAGTGGGTGTGGCGGTGAACGCACTTGCAGCACCGCCGCTGTACTGGCGGGAATCGCAGCACGCAGTGGAATCGGTGTCGTCGGCCGCGGGATCTCTGCTGCGGGATGTCGCCCGGGGTCTCGACCTCGAGCCGGACCGATCCACTGTCGACGACCGGCCCTCGCAGTGGCGAGCGCGGAGCGACGCCGTTCGAGCCGAGGTGCGTCGCGCACAGGCCGCGTTGATGTGGACCGAGGAGAGCGCTCGCGGAAACCTTCGCCGGTCGGCGGTACCCACCCGAGTGAGCCATCGATGGTGGAAAGCCACGGTCGGTGCCATCGACGCCAGTTGGACCGAATGCGCAGAATTGATCGACGCAGCCGCCGTCGGACTCGATCCCGTTCCGCCGTTCGACGCGCTCGAAGACGACGTCCGGGTCGTCGGCGCCGGCTTCGTTCGTGCCCTGGCGGACGTCGTCGAGTGCCGGTGCGATGCGCGCCGTACTCAGGCGGACGTGGTCGATCGTGTCGCCGCTGCGGAGGAGGCGTTGGCCACGCTCGTGCACACGGTGGTCGCGTCCGAGCAGGAATCCACCGGAGCGACGATGAGCGCGGGCAGGCTCGTGGGGCCGGCAACGGCATCGCTGCGAGCGCTCACATGAGGCCTGTGTTTCTACCGACTGCCAGGATTGAAACGCCGGGTGCTGGGTAGTCTGTCTCGGCGAACGGTAAAACGACTGCTCGGCGACGATGGGAAGTGCGGATGGCTGGGGTCAGCAAGATCGAAGAACTGGAGCGAGGTTCCGGTGCACCGGTCGAGCTGAGGGTGCGCGCAGAGGCCGACCAGCTTCCGGTGGTTCGCGCCGTCGCCGAAACCCTCGCAGTGCTCAGCGACTTCACGCTCGACGACATCGCCGATGTGAAGTTGGTCGTGGACGAAGTGTGTTCACAGCTGATCAAGGGCTCGGTCACCGATGCAGAGCTCTCGTGCACGTTCGCAGTGAGCGACTCCGGAATCCGGATTGTCGTCACCTCCACGCTGGCACCCACGTCGGTGCCGAAGAAGGACAGCTTCGGCTGGCACGTGCTGCAGACGTTGACCGACGCGATCGAACTGCGCGCCGACGACGCGGTCGAGGGCCAGGCGGGTCGCGCGGTCGCGATCGACGTGGTCAAGCGGAGGAGCAAGGTCTAGTGCCTGTGCCGCACGAACGAAGCACACGGCGGGAGTCCGACGATTACAGCGACGTTGTCGCCCTGATCCAGCAGATGCAGGCGCTCGACGAGAATTCACCGCAGCGCCGAGTGCTGCGCGATCGCATCATCACCCGCTGCCTACCTCTCGCAGAACACATCGCGCGCCGCTTCGGCGGTCGCGGCGAAGCGCACGAGGACCTCTTGCAGGTCTCACGTCTCGGTCTGGTGAACGCAGTCGACAGATTCGACATCGAACGTGGATCGGATTTCGTGTCGTTCGCCGTGCCCACGATCATGGGCGAGGCTCGCCGCTATTTCCGCGACGCGGGATGGTCGGTCCGGGTGCCGCGGCGCATGAAGGAACTGAACTCGATGATCTCCCAGGCGGTGGGATCGTTGTCTCAGAAGCTCGGTCGCGCTCCGACCGCCAGTGAGATCGCCGCCGAACTCGGGATCGACGTCAAGGAAGCCTCGCAGGCATTGCTTGCGCGCAGCGCATATCAGACCGTCTCCGTCGACTCGGTGGTCAGCGAGGATCGGTTGCCGCTGATGGACACCCTCGGTGCCGACGATCCCGAACTCGAGAAGATGGAGAGCTATCTCGCGGTGCGCCCCGCACTCGAGAAGTTGCCCGAGCGTGAGCGTCGAATCGTCGTGCTCAGATTCTTCGGGTCGATGACCCAGACGCAGATCGCGGAGAAGGTGGGGATTTCGCAGATGCACGTCTCGCGAATCCTGGCTCGAACTCTCGCCCAGCTACGCGAGGATCTCGGCGAGGACTAGCGTGCCGCCGTACCGCCGGTGCCGTTAGGCTCGCTGGATGAGCATGTACGACGACGTCGACGAGTACATCGGAGCACGTAGGGTCACGGGCCTGGCGGCATCGCACGATTTCTCGCGAGCGGTGATCGTGATTGCCGCACTGGATGATTCGCGGACCGAGTATCGAACGTCGTTGTGGGAGATCGATGTCGACGGTGGTTCGCCGGCCCGACGCCTCACGCACGGCGAGTGGGGTGAGAGCGCTCCGGTGTTCACCCCGGCTGGCGATCTGTTGTTCTCCCGCCGATCGAGCAAGGACGATCCGGCCCGGCTGTGGATTCTGCCTGCCTCGGGCGGCGAGGCGCGAGTGCTCGAGACTCGGTCCGCCGGTCTGAGCGAGGTCCGAACCGCCCGTTCCGGACACGGGCTCGTCGGGTTCTCGCCGGTGTTCGGATCGTCGAGCACCGACGAGGACGACGACGCCCTGCGCACCGAGCGCAAGGCGAACAAGGTGGATGCAATCCTCCATACCGGGGTTCCGGTGCGTTTCTGGGATCACGACCTGGGTCCTGCGACGCCGCATCTGTTCGCGGGATCGGCAGACGGTTCCAACGGACTGCGCGATCTCACCCGAGACGCAGCAGGCGGGCTGCAGGAGGCGGCGTTCGACATCGGTGCCGACGGTTCGTTCGTCGTGTCCACCTGGGCCGTCCCCGGCGCTCTGGCGACCGTGCGGACGGTGCTGGTGCGCATCGACACCGCGACGGGGGAGCGCACCACGATCGTCGACGACGTCGATGCCGACCTGGGCGCGCCGGCGATCTCGCCCGATGGCGAGTCCGTCGTGTTCGTGCGTGAATCGCTCTCCACCCCCGAGGACGCGCCGCGAATGACGCTGCAGCGCTACGATTTCGGGTCTTCTTCGGTCGTCGATGTCGCGCCCGGCTGGGATCGGTGGCCGGTCGACCCGGTGTGGCTGCCGGACGGGTCGGGGCTATTGGTCACCGCTGACGACGACGGCCGGTCCCCGATCTTCGTCGTCCGCGAGGGCGCGGAGCCGCGTCGGCTGACGAACACGAACGACGCGTACACCCATGTTCACGTGTCCTCGGACGGAACCAGGGTGCTGGCACTCGCCGCGTCCTATCTGGCCGCCCCGCACCCGGTGTCGATCGACTTGTCCGACGGCACCGTTCTCGACCTCGACACCTCCATCGAACGCTGCCCGTTGCCAGGATCTCTCACCGAGATCGACACCGTCGTCGACGACGGCACCCGGGTGCGCGGTTGGCTGGCATTGCCCGAGGGTGCCTCGGACGCGGCACCCGCGCCGCTGCTGCTGTGGGTGCACGGTGGTCCGCTCGGCTCGTGGAATACCTGGTCGTGGCGGTGGAATCCGTGGCTGATGGTCGCCCGCGGGTACGCGGTGCTGCTGCCGGATCCGGCCCTGTCCACCGGATACGGCCAGGAGTTCGTGCAGCGCGGCTGGGGAGCGTGGGGCAATGCCCCGTTCACCGACCTGATGGCGTTGACCGATGTCGCAGCCGCGCGATCCGACATCGACGACACCGACACCGCGGCGATGGGCGGATCCTTCGGCGGCTACATGGCCAACTGGATCGCCGGGCACACCGACCGGTTCGACGCCATCGTCACCCACGCGAGCCTGTGGGCGCTCGATCAATTCGGGCCGACCACCGATGCTCCGTACTACTGGGCGCGCGAGATGTCTCCGGAGATGGCGGTGGAGAACTCCCCGCACCTGTTCGTCGCGGATATCGCCACGCCGATGCTGGTCATCCACGGCGACAAGGACTATCGAGTGCCGATCGGCGAGGGCCTACGGCTGTGGTACGAACTGCTCAGCGAATCCGGCCTGCCCGCCGACGACGAGGGCAACACCGACCATCGTTTTCTCTACTTCCCGGCCGAGAACCACTGGATTCTGAGTCCTCAGCACGCCAAGGTCTGGTACGAGGTGGTGCTGGCATTCCTGGCGGAGCACGTGCTGGGCGAGAGGGTGTCGATGCCTCGAATCCTCGGCCACTAGAATCGACCGGTGACCAGTTCAGCGCCAGAGCACTCAGAGAACCCCGCCGATTCGATCGACCTGCCCAAGAGCTGGGATCCCAGTGCGGTCGAGGCGGAGCTGTACCGGTCCTGGGTCGACGCCGGGTACTTCGAAGCCGACGCCACCAGCGGTAAGCCGCCCTACTCCATAGTGCTGCCCCCGCCCAACGTCACGGGCAGCCTGCACATGGGCCACGCTCTTGACCACACGTTGATGGACGCGCTGAGCCGTCGCAAGCGGATGCTCGGGTACGAGGTGCTGTGGTTGCCGGGCATGGACCACGCGGGTATCGCCACGCAGACCGTGGTGGAGAAGCAGCTCGCCGCCGACGGAAAGACCAAGGAAGAGTTCGGCCGCGAGCTGTTCATCGACAAGGTCTGGGACTGGAAGCGTGAATCGGGCGGAACCATCGGTGGGCAGATGCGACGCATCGGCGACGGTGTCGACTGGAGCCGAGAGCGCTTCACCATGGACGACGGCCTGTCCGAGGCCGTGCAGACCATGTTCAAGCGGATGTTCGACGACGGTTTGATCTACCGCGCGGAGCGACTGGTCAACTGGTCTCCGGTGCTGCAGACCGCCATCTCCGACATCGAGGTCAAGTTCGAGGACGTCGAGGGCGAACTCGTCTCACTGCGATACGGCTCGCTCGACGATTCCGAGCCACATGTCATCGTCGCGACCACCCGAGTCGAAACGATGCTCGGCGACACCGCAGTTGCGGTCCACCCCGACGACGAGCGGTACAAGGCTCTCGTCGGCACCACCCTCGAGCACCCGTTCACCGGACGGCAGATCCCGATCATCGCCGACGACTACGTCGACCCCGAATTCGGCACCGGCGCAGTGAAGATCACCCCGGCTCACGACCCCAACGACTTCGAGATGGGGGTGCGGCACTCGTTGCCGATGCCCTCGATCATGGACAAGGCAGGCCGCATCGCCGATACCGGAACGCAGTTCGACGGGATGGATCGCTTCGAGGCGCGTGTGAAGGTTCGTGAAGCACTGGCCGAGCAGGGCCGCGTCGTCGCCGAGAAGCGCCCCTACCTGCACAGCGTCGGTCACTCCGAGCGCAGCGGTGAGCCGATCGAGCCGCGCCTGTCGCTACAGTGGTGGGTCAAGGTCGACACCTTGGCGAAGGCGGCCGGTGACGCAGTGCGTAACGGCGACACCGTCATTCACCCCAAGAGTCAGGAACCGCGCTGGTTCGCGTGGGTCGACAACATGCACGACTGGTGCATCTCGCGTCAGCTCTGGTGGGGTCACCGGATTCCGATCTGGTACGGACCCGACGGCGAGACCGTCTGCCTCGGACCGGGGGAGAGCGCACCCGAGGGCTGGGAGCAGGATCCCGACGTCCTCGACACCTGGTTCTCGTCCGGGCTGTGGCCCTTCTCGACGATGGGGTGGCCCGACGCCACGGCCGATCTCGAGAAGTTCTACCCCACCGGTGTTCTCGTCACGGGATACGACATCCTGTTCTTCTGGGTCGCCCGCATGATGATGTTCGGCACCTACGTCGGGGCGGACGACGCGATCACCGCAGGCAAGCAGGGGCCGCAGGTTCCGTTCCGAGATGTGTTTCTGCACGGCCTGATTCGTGACCAGTTCGGCAAGAAGATGTCCAAGTCGCGCGGCAACGGAATCGATCCTCTCGACTGGGTCGATCGTTTCGGTGCCGACGCACTGCGCTTCACCCTCGCGCGCGGCGCGAACCCCGGTGCCGACATGTCCGTCGGCGAGGACCACGCGCAGTCCTCGCGCAACTTCGCCAACAAGTTGTTCAACGCCACCAAGTTCGCCCTGATGAACGGCGCGGCACCGGCAGATCTGCCTGCCCGTGCCGAGCTGACCGACGCCGACCGGTGGATCCTCGACCGACTCGAACAGGTTCGGGCAGAGGTGGACTCGGCGTTCGATCGTTACGAGTTCAGCAAGGCCTGCGAGGCGCTCTATCACTTCGCCTGGGACGAGGTCTGCGACTGGTACCTCGAGATCGCCAAGGTGCAGTTCGCCGACGACGCCATCGCCGTCACCACGCGCGGGGTTCTCGGTAACGTCCTCGACGCTCTGCTGCGCCTGCTGCATCCGGTGATTCCGTTCGTCACCGAAACGCTGTGGAAGGTGCTCACCGGTGGCGAGTCGCTGGTGATCGCGGCGTGGCCCACTGCCGCCACCGAGTCGCTGGATCCTGTTGCGGCACAACGTATCGAGGACATGCAGCGGCTCATCACCGAAATTCGTCGGTTCCGCAGCGATCAAGGACTCAAGCCGTCCCAGAAGGTGGCGGCCCGCATCGTCGGAGTCTCCGAGTCCGATCTGGACGGGCAGATTTCGGCGGTCACCGCACTGGCTCGACTGACCGAGCCTGCCGAGGACTTCGCCGCCACGGCCTCGGTCGAGGTGCGCCTGAGCAAGGCCACCGTGGTCGTCGAACTCGACACCTCGGGCACCGTCGACCTCGTCGCCGAGCGGGCCCGACTGGTGAAGGATCTCGCCGCTGCGGAGAAGGAACTTGCGCAGACCACCGGCAAGCTCGGCAACGAAGCGTTTCTCGCGAAGGCACCGGATGCGGTGGTGGACAAGATCAGAACACGCCAGACGATCGCGGGCGAAGAAATAGCACGCATCTCGGCGCGGCTCGAATCGATGGGAACCTAAGTGACCGAACCCGACGCCGCCCTGCCACTACCTCCGCCGAGTCCGGTCGATCTGGCCGAGCTCGCTCTCGTGGAGGCCGAGCTCGACAAGCGTTGGCCGGAAACGAAGATCGAACCGTCGACGGCTCGGATCTCGGCGCTGATGGACCTGCTCGGCTCGCCGCAGAAGGCGTATCCGTCGATTCACGTCGCCGGCACGAACGGTAAGACCTCGGTGACCCGCATGATCGATGCGCTCCTCACTGCGTTCCATCGGCGCACGGGCCGCACCACCAGCCCGCACCTCCAGATGGCGACCGAGCGGATCAGCATCGACGGGCGGCCCATCTCGCCGCGGCTCTACGTCGACACCTACAACGAGATCGCACCGTTCGTGGACATGATCGACGCGCAGTCCGAGGCTGCGGGCGGACCCCGAATGAGCAAATTCGAAGTGGTCACGGCCATGGCGTTCGCGGCGTTCGCCGAGGCCCCGGTCGAGGTTGCCGTCATCGAGGTCGGACTCGGTGGGCGTTGGGACGCCACCAACGTCGTCGACGGTGAGGTTGCCGTCATCACCCCGATCGGCCTCGATCACGTCGAGTTCCTCGGCGACGATCTCGCCGGGATCGCGGGGGAGAAGGCGGGGATCATCAAGAAGGCACCGGAATCGCTGGTGCCGCGCGACACCGTCGCGATTCTGGCGAAGCAGCAACCCGAGGTCTCCGAGGTCCTGTTGCGGGCAGCAGTGCAGGCGGACGCTGCGGTGGCGCGGGCTGGATCGGAATTCACCGTGCTCGGCAGGCAGATCGCCGTGGGTGGCCAGCAACTGGAACTGCAGGGGCTCGGCGGGGTGTACACCGACGTCTTCCTGCCGTTGCACGGCGAACATCAGGCGCACAATGCCTCGCTCGCACTCGCGGCGGTGGAGGCGTTCTTCGGTGCCGGTCCGGATCGCCAACTCGATCAGGACACCGTGCGCGGCGCGTTCGCAACGATCGTCAATCCGGGTCGGCTCGAGCGGGTGCGCAACGCCCCGACGGTGTTTCTCGACGCCGCGCACAACCCGCACGGGGCAGCAGCGCTTGCCGCCGCCCTCACCGACGAATTCGACTTCCGCAAACTCGTCGGCGTCGTCAGTGTCATGGCGGACAAGGACGTCGGAGCGATTCTCGACGCACTGGAACCGGTGTTCGACGACATCGTCGTCACCCACAACGGGTCGGCGCGGGCGATGGACGTGGACGCGTTGGCCGACATCGCGGTGTCCAAGTTCGGCGACGAACGCGTCGTGGTGGCGTCGACCCTGCCCGATGCCCTGGAAACGGCGATCGGGTTGGCCGAGGAAGTCGCCGAGCCGGGGGAGGCCGTGTCCGGTGCCGGAGTCGTGGTGACCGGATCCGTGGTGACCGTCGGTGCAGCTCGCACTCTGTTCGGAAAGGACCCCGCGTGAGCGAGACAGAGTTCAGACCACCCACGAACGACCCGTGGAAGGGGTTCCGCGGTGTCGTGGCCGGCACCCTCGTGCTCGAAGCCATCGTGACGCTGCTCGCGCTGCCGGTGGTGGCGACCCTCGGCGGCGGTGCGACCTGGTTCTCGACGACGTACATCGTGGCGCTGGCCGTCGTGATGATCCTGGCAGCGGGTAAGCAGGGGGAGCCATGGGCGATGAAGCTCAACCTGATTCTCCAGCTGTTCGTTCTGGCCGGGGCCGTGTTCCACCTCTCCATCGGAGCCGTCGGCCTGATCTTCATCGCGGTCTGGCTGTATCTGCTGTACCTGCGCCGTGACATCACCGAGCGGATCCGACGAGGAATGCTGCCGGGGCAGCGTGACTGACAGGGGAAACCCGTCGGTTTCGGCGATGCGGCGCGCGCCGCATCGCCGTGTTCGATTACTGTCGTCGACGTGACCGACCGCACCCTTGTACTCATCAAGCCCGACGGAGTTGCCCGGCGTTACGTAGGAGAGATCCTCGGCCGCGTGGAGAAGAAGGGTCTGAGCATCGTCGCACTCGAGCTCAAGACCGTCTCCCGCGAATTGGCCTCGGCTCACTATGCGGAGCACGAGAGCAAGCCGTTCTTCCCCGAACTCCTCGAGTTCATCACGTCCGGACCGGTAGTGGCGGCAGTTCTCGAAGGCCCCCGCGCCATCGCTGCCTTCCGCCAGATCGCAGGCGGCACCGACCCCGTGGCCAAGGCGGTTCCCGGCACCATCCGCGGTGACCTCGCCCTCGACGGTCAGCAGAACCTGGTCCACGGATCGGATTCCGTGGAATCGGCCGAGCGCGAGATCGCACTCTGGTTCCCCGGCCTCGCCTGACGGTTCCGCCTTCTACAGAAAAAGCCAACGTTCACGTAGCCACGTCGCATCCGCTCGGAACCCGATCGGTGCGGCGTGGCGAGTACGCATCACAGCGTGTGGGATACTCGACGGAGATCGACTCCACTGCACCAGTACGTACAGGTTTCACGCTCCACCCGAAGCCCAGGCTTCACGGAAGTTCGCTAGACCGGTGTCGTGGATTCGATCGGATGACTGTCGTCTATCCGCTGCCCGTCATCGCAGATGCTCGAACGAGAGACAGGCTCGTTCGCGTTCTTGCTTGATGATCAGGCGCTCGGATCGCCGGTACCCACCATCCAGCCAGGCACTGCACACGCTGTCGTCGACCACCGAGAACTACGAAGTGGTCATCGGCTCGGGTGCGGAGCGAGACCGAACAGCTGACGTCCAACCCGACGTGAGTACACAAGGATTGCCCTCGCGTGGCCGCGTCACACCCGAAGTCGGATGGACGCGCCCGGGGGCCCGAGGAGACTACGTGGCCGATCAAAGCCCGCCCGAAGAT
The DNA here is from genome assembly GCF_033142445.1 of Rhodococcus sp. IEGM 1330. Lineage (NCBI taxonomy): Bacteria > Bacillati > Actinomycetota > Actinomycetes > Mycobacteriales > Nocardiaceae > Rhodococcus > Rhodococcus sp. IEGM 1330. The sequence continues at coordinate 246,387 of NZ_JAWLSB010000004.1, read as the reverse complement.
GTACAGAACGAAAACGCAGGACGTACGGAGCCCCCCGGCCCGGTGTCGTCTGTGGAAACCGACGCGGTGTCGTCTGCGCAACCCGACACCATCGAGCTGCCGACCAGGCTGCGCGTCCACGCACTGGCCAAGATCCTGGGCGTCACCAGCAAGCAGTTGCTGGTCACCCTCGGTGAGCTCGGCATCGAAGCGCGCAGTGCTCAGTCGAGCCTGAGCCGTGACGTTGCGGAGTCCGTTCGTGATTCGGTCAACGCGCCCGCAGCGCCGACAGTCGATTCGTCGGCTGCCGAGCCGACTCCGGTGCCTGCTGCCGATGAGCCCGCAGGCCAGGTTCCGTGGTCCGAGCCACAGCTGTTCACAAGTGCGCCCGCACCGGAGCCGAAGGCTGACCAGCCCGCAGCAACGACCGACCAGCCCACAGCGACGACATTCGCCACCCCACTGTTTCTGCAGCCTGCCGCAGTCGAGGACCCGGCGACGGAATCGACGGAGTCACCGGCGGAGCCCCCGGCTCGGCGTCGCCGCAGCCGCAAGGCCGCGCCCAAGGACGACGTGGCGAACACCGAGAGCAGCGCTGACACCGACAGCAGTGAGTCCGCAGTGACGCCTGCGACCGGTGCACCCGAGATCTCTGCCGTCGCGACCGACCGGTCCTCGTCTTCCGAGGCCGACGATTCGTCCGCCGCCGAGAGCTCGACCGACGGTGACGGCGACGACGATCAGTCTCAGCCTCGACGCCGTCGGCGCGGCCGCCGTGGCCGCGGCCGAGGTCGCGGCGAGCAGTCCTCGGACGAGAACTCGAACGACGACAATTCGAACGACGACAATTCGAACGACGACGATTCCGAGGACGACTCCGATACCGAAGAGTCGACCGACGCGGAATCGAACGGCAACGCAGACTCGGACGAGTCCTCGGCAGGTGACGAGCAGCAGTCGAACTCGGGACGACGCTCGCGTCGATCACGCACTCGCAGCCGTACCTCGGACCGGCAGAACTCGGATTCGACCGACTCCGCCGACGACACGCGCACCGCAGACTCCTCGGCCGAGGACGGCGACGACGAGTCCGATTCGGGTGCCCAGGACAACTACGACGACTCCGACAACGGAGACGGCTCCAGCCGTCGTCGCCGTCGTCGTCGCCGGCGCAAGACCGGAGCCGAGGCCGCTGCCGAGGGCGCGTCGTCCGAGGACGATCCGCCCAACACGGTCGTGCACGAGCGTGAGCCACGCAACAAGAGCCGGGCACCCCGGGACGAGGTCCAGGGCATCACCGGTTCGACGCGACTCGAGGCCAAGCGTCAGCGCCGCCGCGACGGGCGCGATGCCGGCCGTCGTCGGCCGCCGATCCTCACCGAGTCCGAGTTCCTGGCGCGCCGCGAATCCGTCGACCGCGTCATGGTCGTGCGCGAGAAGGCGACACCGGATCACCCGCTGACCACACAGGTTGCCGTGCTCGAAGACGGTGTGCTCGTCGAGCACTTCGTCACCAGCAGTGCCACCGCGTCGATGGTCGGCAACGTCTACCTGGGCCGCGTACAGAACGTGCTGCCCAGCATGGAAGCAGCCTTCATCGACATCGGCCGTGGCCGCAACGGTGTGCTGTACGCAGGCGAGGTCAACTGGGACGCTGCAGGGTTGGGCGGAAACTCACGGAAGATCGAGCAGGCTCTCAAGCCGGGCGATCAGGTTCTCGTCCAGGTCAGCAAGGACCCGGTCGGGCACAAGGGTGCTCGCCTGACGACGCAGCTGTCGCTCGCGGGTCGCTTCCTCGTCTACGTGCCCGGTGGCAGTTCCACCGGCATCAGCCGCAAGCTGCCCGATACCGAGCGCAAGCGGCTCAAGGAAATCCTCCGCGACATCGTGCCTCCCGAGGCGGGCGTCATCATCCGCACCGCAGCGGAGGGCGTCAGCGAAGAAGAGCTCGCACGGGACGTGACTCGCCTGCAGGCGCAGTGGGCCAGCATCGAAGAGCGCTCGGCCAACGCCGAAACCGGCAAGGGCGTGCAGCCGCAGACGCTGTACGAAGAGCCCGACATGCTCGTCAAGGTCATCCGTGACCTGTTCAACGAGGACTTCTCCACGCTGGTCATCGAGGGCGACAAGGCGTGGACGACGACGTCCAACTACGTCGAGACCGTGGCCCCGGACATGATGGAGCGGCTGCACCGATACGAGGCCGACGGCAGTTCCGTGGACGTCTTCGCCGCGCACCGCATCGACGAGCAGCTGGCCAAGGCCCTCGATCGCAAGGTCTGGCTGCCCTCCGGCGGCACCCTGGTGATCGATCGCACCGAGGCGATGACCGTCGTCGACGTCAACACCGGCAAGTTCACCGGTTCGGGCGGCAACCTCGAAGAGACGGTCACCCGCAACAACATCGAGGCGGCCGAGGAAGTCGTTCGCCAGATGCGTCTGCGAGACATCGGCGGCATGATCGTGGTCGACTTCATCGACATGGTGCTCGAGTCCAATCGCGATCTCGTACTGCGGCGACTCACCGAGTCTCTCGGACGTGACCGGACTCGCCACCAGGTTTCCGAGGTGACCTCGCTCGGACTGGTGCAGATGACCCGCAAGAAGCTCGGTACGGGTCTCGTCGAAGCGTTCTCCACCACGTGCGAGCACTGCCAGGGTCGCGGCATCGTCGTGCATCCGTTCCCCATCGACGCCAAGCCGGACAACGACGGCGGTCGGTCGAACTCGTCGCGTTCGGAATCCAGCAACTCGGGAACGAGCAGCAGGCGTCGACGTGGCAAGGACAACAAGGCCGACGGCAACGACCGGTCGGACGGCAACGACCGGGCCTCCTCGAACGCTCAGGAAGACGGTCACGAGCACCCCGTGGTCGATCCGTCGATCAAACGGGCGCATCCGGTGGCACTGGCCATGGCGGCGCATCACGACGACGTGGTGGCCGATGTCAGCCCCGCCGATGTCGAGACACCGGCACCGGCCGAAGTTCCCGGCGACGCCGTGGTGACCGTGGTCTCCGCCGACGATGTAGAGGTAGCGGCCGCTGCGGTAGCCGATGCGGAGACGAACGTCACGGCAGCCGAGGCGGCCACCGAGACTCAGGCCGACCAGCCTTCCGCCGAGCCGTCCGTGCCGGTGGCACCCAAGGCTCGACGCGGACGGCGGGTGGCTCGCAAAGCTGCCGCGCCGACCGGCGCAGCGCCCGACGCGGGCATGGTCATCGTCGTACCCGCAACGGACGACCGGGTGGACGCCACGTCCTCCGACCAGGCCGGGACGGCACCCGACGAAGCGTCAGCACCGCTCACGGCGGCGGCCGAGCAGCCCGTGGAGCCGGTGGAGGTGCCTGCGGCACGTCCTCGCAGACGGCGCGCAGCAGCGCGGCCTGCAGGTCCTCCGGTAGACATCGATGCCTAGCGGCTCAGGCAGTTTGACCCTGGCCGTCTCTCTGCCGTAACCTTGATAAGTCGCTCCCGGTGACACCGTTCTGCTGTGCCGTAGTGGTCCTGCAGGAAACAACGGTTCTCGAGCGGGCCGAGATGATCATCATCCCGGCCGGCCGATAGGGAGCAAGCAAACACGTTTTACCAGACCAGTCGTGTTGCCATGTGCAACGCGAGCAAGTTCGAAGAAGCAAGGGGTAGCCCTCCGATGGCAACGTACGCGATCGTCAAGACCGGCGGAAAGCAGTACAAGGTCGCTGTTGGTGACCTCGTCAAGGTCGAGAAGATCGAGGGAGCGCCCGGCACTGCTGTCTCGCTTGCTCCGGTCCTCGTCGTAGACGGATCCGACCTGACCACAGATGCAGACAAGCTGGCGAAGATCTCGGTCGCCGGTGAGATCGTCGAGCACACCAAGGGCCCGAAGATCCGCATCCACAAGTTCAAGAACAAGACCGGATACCACAAGCGTCAGGGACACAGGCAGAAGCTCACTGTCCTCAAGGTCACCGGCATCAAGTAACCAGGTCTCTCCAGATCTGCGTTCTCCCAAGCTGATTCACCCCGAGGAGGGTATGCAACATGGCACATAAGAAGGGTGCATCAAGCTCCCGTAACGGTCGCGACTCGAACGCTCAGCGCCTCGGCGTCAAGCGTTTCGGCGGCCAGACCGTAGGTGCAGGCGAGATCCTGGTTCGTCAGCGCGGCACGCACTTCCACCCCGGCGTCAACGTCGGCCGCGGCGGCGACGACACCCTGTTCGCACTCGCCCCGGGCGCAGTCGAATTCGGTGCCAAGCGCGGTCGCAAGACCGTGAACATCGTTCCGGTCGCTGTAGAGGCCTAGTCCTTCTGCAGCGCTCGCGCTCACGATGGGCGACGCGACTGGGCAACTGCTCGAGTCGACCATCCACGGCGTACGTTCACAGCTCCCGATAGGGGCGGACCAGGGTCATGAGACCGGTCCGCCCCTATCGCTTTTTTTCTCCCGCTTTTTCTTTCAGAAAGGATCGAAGACAGCTATGTCACGATTCATCGACCGCGTGGTGCTGCACGTCAGCGCCGGCAAAGGTGGCAACGGCTGCTCTTCGGTTCACCGCGAAAAGTTCAAGCCTCTCGGTGGCCCGGACGGTGGTAACGGAGGACAGGGCGGCGGAGTCGTTTTCGTCGTCGACAGCAACGTCCACACCTTGCTCGACTTCCACTTCTCCAGCCATGCCAAGGCAGGCAACGGAACTCAGGGCATGGGTGGCAACCGCGAGGGTGCCAACGGCGAGGACCTGATTCTCAAGGTTCCCGACGGCACCGTCGTGCTCGACAAGAAGGGCAACGTGCTCGCCGACATGATCGGCGAGGGAACACGTTTCGACGCCGCACCAGGCGGCCGCGGTGGCCTCGGCAACGCAGCTCTCGCATCGAAGGCCAGGCGTGCGCCCGGATTCGCGCTGCTCGGCGAAGAGGGCATCGAACGCGAACTCGTCCTCGAACTCAAGTCCGTCGCCGATGTGGGCCTCGTCGGTTTTCCGTCGGCGGGTAAGTCGTCGCTGGTCTCGGTGCTGTCCGCAGCGAAGCCGAAGATCGCCGATTACCCCTTCACCACACTGGTACCCAACCTCGGAGTGGTCTCCAGCGGTGACACCACCTTCACCGTCGCCGACGTTCCCGGGTTGATCCCCGGAGCGAGTCAGGGCAGAGGTCTCGGCCTCGACTTCCTGCGTCACCTCGAACGGTGTGCTGTTCTCGCACACGTCGTCGACTGCGCCACACTGGATCCCGGCCGCGACCCGATCTCCGACGTCGACGCCCTCGAAGCAGAATTGGCCGCATACAAGCCGGCTCTGTCCGGCGATGCCAGCCTCGGTGACCTGGCCGATCGGCCCCGCATCGTGGTGTTGAACAAGGCCGACATTCCGGAGGGTGCCGAGCTCGCCGAGATGGTCACCGCCGAGTTCGAGTCTCGTGGCTGGCCCGTGTACACCATCTCCGCGGTGACGCGTGCCGGTCTCAAGCCGCTGACGTTCGCGTTGGCGAAGCTCGTCGAGGACTACCGCACTGCGCATCCGGCTCCGGAGCCGCGGCGTCAGGTGCTGCGCCCGGTCGCTCGGAACGACGACAGCTTCAAGGTCGTCAAGGATCCGGATATCCCGGACGGCTTCATCGTTCGCGGTATCCGACCCGAGCGGTGGGTGCGCCAGACGCAGTTCACCAACGACGAGGCCGTCGGCTACCTCGCCGACCGTCTCGCGCGGCTCGGCGTCGAGGACGCACTCATCAAGGCCGGCGCTCAGCCCGGTGCTTCGGTCACCATCGGCGACGTGTCGTTCGACTGGGAACCGCAGACTCCGGCCGGCGTCGAGATCACGATGACAGGCCGTGGGACCGATGCCCGTCTCGATCAGGTCGAGCGCATCGGCGCATCCGAACGCAAGCATGCCCGCCAGGTACGTCGCGGGCTCGATACCGAACAGGAGTAGACGTGGTGGCGGTGCGTGAATCCGGTTCGCCCGCAGAGGCTCTCACCGATACCCGTCGCACGATCGCCGATGCCAAGCGCATCGTGGTCAAGATCGGTTCCTCGGCTCTCACCAGCCTCGACACCGGTCTGGATCTGGGTCGCCTCGATCTGCTCGCCGACGCCATCGAATCTCGGATGCGCAGCGGCACCGACGTGGTGGTCGTGTCTTCCGGTGCGATCGGCGCAGGGATGGCACCGCTCGGCCTGACGAAGCGTCCACGAGACCTGGCGACCAAACAGGCTGCTGCGAGCGTCGGTCAGCTCGCTCTGGTTCATGCGTGGAGTTCGTCGTTCCATCGGTACGGGCGCACGGTCGGACAGGTTCTGCTGACAGCCGAGGACATCGCGCGACGAACCAACCATCGCAATGCTCAGCGCACCCTGGATCGGTTGCGCTCACTCGGTGCCGTGGCCATCGTCAACGAGAACGACACGGTCGCCACCGCGGAAATCCGGTTCGGCGACAACGATCGCCTGGCTGCTCTGGTCGCCCACCTCGTCGGAGCGGACGCACTGTTCCTGCTCTCGGACGTGGACGGGTTGTACGACGGTGATCCCCGCAAGGGCAAGGCGACACTGATCCCGGAGGTGACCAGCCCCGAGGATCTCGACGGCGTCGTCGCCGGTTCGGGGGGAGCGCTCGGCACCGGGGGAATGGCGTCCAAGCTGTCCGCTGCGCGTCTCGCGGCCGACGCCGGTGTTCCCGTGCTGCTGGCTGCGGCATCCGATGCTGCTCATGCTCTGACAACGTCCGAGGTGGGTACCGCGTTTGCTGCCCGGCCTGCGCGGTTGTCGGCGCGCAAGTTCTGGGTCCGTCACGCCGCCGATGCCGCGGGAGAACTGCACCTCGACGCGGGGGCCGTGCGCGCGGTGGTGGAGCGGCGTCGGTCGTTGTTGTCCGCTGGTATCACGTCGGTGACGGGATCTTTCCACGGCGGCGACGTGGTCTCGTTGGTCGACCACGGCGGCGTACTGGTGGCTCGCGGCGTTGTCGCATACGACTCGGGGGAGCTCGTCGGGATGCTCGGGCGGTCGACGGGGGAGTTGGCCGCGGAGCTACAGCGCCCGGTGGTTCATGCCGACGATCTGGTTCCTGCCTGATCGACGTCGTCGGCCAACGCGGTCGCCACCTCCGAGCAGCCGGCATGCACTGTGAGAGAAGCAAATTCGTCGCCGCGGGTGGTACCGCGGTTGACGATGACGATGGGCTTCGACTTCTTCGACGCGTGCCTGACGAACCGCAGGCCCGACATCACGGTCAGCGAGGATCCGAGCACCAACAGCGCGTCGCTTCGGTCGACGAGATCGTATGCCTCGGCGACACGCGGTTTGGGAACGCTCTCACCGAAGTAGACGATGTCGGGTTTCAGTACCCCCGAACACGATTCGCAGTCGACCATTCGAAAGTGCGCGGTCGAGGAAATGATCGCGTCGGCGTCGGGGGCGATCTCGACGCCCTCCGCGGGTGCAACCGACTCGAGGAATCCGGGATTGGCACGATCGAGTCGTCGACCCAGCTCGAAACGCGAGATCAATCGCTCGCAGTTCAGGCAGCGAACTCGGGCGTAGACGCCGTGCAGGTCGATGACGTTCCGGCTGCCCGCCTTGGTGTGCAGCATGTCGACGTTCTGGGTGATGACGCCGGTGACGACTCCTGCCCGTTCGAGTCGGGCGAGTGCTCGGTGGCCGTCGTTGGGCACCGCGGCGTCCATGTGTCGCCACCCGACGTGGTTGCGTGCCCAGTAGTGCCGACGAAACTCGGCGTCGCCGATGAACTGCTGGAAGGTCATCGGGTTGCGGGGCGGTGACTGCGGGCCACGATAATCGGGAATCCCCGAGTCGGTGGACATGCCTGCGCCACTGACGACGGTGACCGTCCTGCCGTCGAGCAGCGAAGTCAGCTGCTCGTACAGTGCCGCGGACACAGGGGATGCATTCACTTCGTCCAGGGTAGCGACCGATCGGAGTACGGGCTACCGACGCAGACGGCCCGCACGGACGCGTGAGCGTCGATGCGGGCCGTGAGAAACTGCGGTGTTACGCGGGTACCTCGATGAGGGGGTACACGCCGTTCTCGTCGTGCGTCTCGTTGCCCACCACGGGAGGATTGAACACGCACAGCATGCGCATCTGGGTGCGCGGCTCGACAGTGTGGCGTTCGTGTCCGTTGAGCAGGTACATCGATCCCGCACCGAGTTCGTACGTTTCTCCGGTCTCGCGGTCGGTGAGCGTTCCCTCGCCCTCGATCAGCCAGACGGCCTCGACGTGGTTGGCGTAGTGGAAGTTGTTCACCGTGCCGGCTTGGATCGTGGTCTCGTGGAACGAGAATCCGACCTTGTCGCCGCCGAGAATGATTCTCTTGCTGCGCCAGTTGCCGTCTTCACTCGAGATGTCACGGTCGGTGCCGGTGATCTCCTGTGTGGTGCGAACGATCATACGATGTCCTCCTTCGATATCGGTGCGTGCGAACGGGTCTCTAGGACAGGACCTTTGCCACTGCAGTTTCGATGATGTCCAGGCCGCGGTCGAGCTCGTCGATCGTCGTGGTCAACGGGGGAAGAAGCTTGACCACCTCGTCCTTGGGGCCTGCGGTCTCGACGAGGAGACGCTCGTCGTAGCACAGCTGAGAAACCTTGCCGGCCAACTCGGCGTCGTCGAACACCAAGGCCTGGACCATGCCGCGGCCACGAGTGGAGATGCCGTCGAACTTGGCGCACAACTTGATGAATCGATCCTGGATGTGCTCGCCCTTGGTGAGGGTTTCCTTCTCGAACGTGTCGTCGGACCAGTAGTGGTCGATAGCTGCCTTGGCCGTCACGAACGACGGGTTGAAGCCGCGGAAGGTGCCGTTGTGCTCACCCGGTGCCCAGACGTCCAGCTCGGGCTTGAACAGTGTCAGCGCCAGCGGCATGCCGTAGCCGCCGATGGACTTGGACAGCGTCACGATGTCCGGGGTGATGCCGGCTTCCTCGAACGAGAAGAACTGGCCGGTGCGTCCGCAGCCCATCTGCACGTCGTCGACGATCAACAGGATCTCACGTCGCGAGCACAGCTCGGCCAACGCGCGCAACCACTCTGGGCGCGCGACGTTGATTCCGCCCTCACCCTGGATGGTCTCCACGATCACCGCGGCCGGACGGTTGAATCCACTGCCCGAGTCGTCGAGAACGCGCTCGAACCACTGGAAGTCCTCGGTGACGCCGCCGAAGTAGTTGTCGTACGGCATCGGAGTGGTGTGCACCAATGGGATTCCGGCGCCAGCTCGCTTCATCGAGTTGCCGGTGACCGACAACGCGCCGAGTGTCATGCCGTGGAATGCGTTGGTGAAGTTGATGATCGCCTCGCGGCCGGTGACCTTGCGAGCGAGCTTGAGCGCTGCCTCGACGGTGTTGGTGCCCGTCGGTCCGGGGAACTGAACCTTGTAGTCCAAGCCGCGGGGGTCGAGGATGTTCTTCTTGAACGACTCGAGGAACTCGCGCTTGGCCACAGTGGACATGTCGAGACCATGGGTGATGCCATCGCTGGTGATGTAATCGACCAACGCGCTCTTGATCATGTCGTTGTTGTGGCCGTAGTTGAGTGCTCCTGCGCCACCGAAGAAATCGAGGTAATCGTTGCCGTTCTCGTCGGTGATCACCGAGTTCTTCGCGGTGGTGAACACAGCGGGCCACTGGCGGCTGTAGCTGCGCACTCCGGACTCGACGGTCTCGAACACATCGGGCTTCTCTGTTGTAACGGTGTTCTTTTCGGTCATGTTCTGCTTGTTCCTTTCGTAATTCCGCGATGCGTCGGGCCCTACCGTGTAGAGCTCCTCGGCTTCGTGGCTATCAGGGAAATCGTTGGGCGCGAACAAATCCGACCTGACGATGTCGGTTCCTCGCTTGCGTGCGAGGCTCGTGAAGGTTGCGATGGACGCTTCGTTGTCCGGGCTGATCGTCGTTTCGAGATGCGTGATGCCCTGTGGCTCGAGGCGGTCGAGCAGCTCCATCAGCATGCGACCGGCAAGTCCCTTGCCACGCTGGTCCGCATCCACGGCGACCTGCCACACGAACAGAGTGCGCGGGGCGTCTTGGCGGATGTATCCGGTGACGAAACCGACTGCGCGGCCGTCGATGTCGGATACGACTGTGGTGGCCGCGAAATCACGGCACCACAATACGTACGAGTAGCTGGAATTGAGATCCAGAACTCGCGAATCTCTTGCGATCTCCCAGAGCCGGACTCCGTCGGAGATCTGTGGCTTACGAAACTTCACTGCGTCCGGCGCAGTGAATGGGGTACCTCTCAGCAATGCGGGCTTCATAGGAAATACAAACGTAACAAGGTCGCCGAGGCATATCGAGTGCGCCGGGAAATCGACCCCGGAATCGGACATGCTTCCCCAGGTTAACCGCCGAATGTGATGGTGCTCACACGATCGGTGCCCGGCAGGCGTTACCCAGAAATGCGCGGTATAAACCCCGGTTTGCCGAGAATTGCTATTTCGGCGTTGCCAAGGCGAACGGCAACACCGCCGAAGCGCCCGCTGACGTCAGAGCAGACGTGGCACAGGTGAACGTCCACCCGGTGTCGGTCAGCAGATCGATCAACAGAATCGGCCCTGGCACGGACGATACGTCCGGAACCTCCCACGAGTCCACCAGCCCGGCGACCCGAAACGCCGAATTGGCGGCTGATACCGGCGGATGATCGGGCCTGACCTGCATCACCCCGAGATCCTGCAATTTGCCCACGGACGCCAATCGCGCGGCGATCGACCGCACCAGGAGCGGGTGGGTAGGGGAGTCGAGAGCCAGAACGGCAGTGGGTCGCTGCTTCCAATCCCAGTTGGCGAGCACGGTGATGCATGCCTTCTCCAATGCATCGGTGGCCGGAGCATCGGGTGCATCGAGCAGGGCACGCAGGCGGCTACCCCAGCCCAGGTCGGTGAGCCGGCCCAGTACGCGCCCGGGTTCGTGTGGGTCGGCGATCTTGCCCGAGAGCGAGACACCCAGCTTCTTCATGCCGCTGGGCCACTGCTTTCTGGGCTGCAGGTCGATGCCCGGCCGATCCAGTCGTGCCCTCGCCGAGTCGACCGAGGCCGCATCCACCGTTGCCGACAAGTACTCACCCGTGCAGTTGTCGCACCGCCCGCATCTGTCGGATTCGCTACCGGGTGCGCCCAGATCCGGGTCGTCGAGTTGCCTCCGCAGGAACTCCATCCGGCAGCCGTCGGTGCCCTGGTAGTCGATCATTGCCTGCTGTTCGCGGTCCCTGGCCTGTTCGAGACGCTCGTAGCGGGCCGCGTCGTATGTCCACTCCTCCCCGGTGGCCATCCAACCGCCACGAACGCGTCTGACCGCGCCGTCGACGTCGAGAACCTTCAGCACCATCTCGAGCCTGCTGCGATTGAGCTCGACGAGAGGCTCGAGCGCCTGCGTCGACTGTGCCTTGTCGGTGTTCAAGGCATCGATGACCTGCCGCACCAGATGCTCGCGGGGGAACGCGACGGAGGCGAAGTAGCTCCAGATCTGCCGATCCTCGTGGCCGGGAAGCAGCACCACATCGGCTCGCTCGGTAGCGCGACCGGCTCGGCCGACCTGCTGGTAGTACGAGATCGGAGACGACGGTGCCCCCATGTGGACGACGAAGCCGAGGTCGGGCTTGTCGAAGCCCATGCCCAGTGCGGACGTGGCGACCAGGGCCTTGACTCGGTTGGCCAGCAGGTCGCCCTCGAGCGATTCGCGCTCGGTCGGGTCCGTCTGACCGGTGTACGACGCCACGACGTGCCCCTGATCGGTCAGCAGCGCCGCGAGATCCTTCGCCGCAGAGACCGTCAGGGTGTAGATGATTCCCGAACCGGGCAGCGTCTTCAGGTGATCGCCGAGCCACGCCGCCCGTTCGGTGGCGTTGTCGATCTTCACCACCGCCATGCGCAGAGAGTCGCGTGCGAGCCCGCCGCGCAGGACGAGCGTGTCGCCGCCGCCGACACCCAGCTGCGCCGCGACGTCGTCCACCACGCGGTCGTTCGCCGTCGCCGTGGTCGCGAGCACGGGGATACCGTCGCGCAACTCGGCGATCAGGGTGCGAATGCGTCGATAGTCCGGCCGGAAATCGTGGCCCCAGTCCGACACGCAGTGCGCCTCGTCGACAACCACGAGCCCGGCGTCACCGGCCAGGGACGGCAATACCTGATCGCGGAAATCCGGATTGTTCAACCGCTCCGGACTGACCAGCAACACATCGAGCTCGCCCGACGCGACCTGCTGGTGGATGTCGTCCCACTCGGTCATGTTCCCGGAGTTGATTGTCGCCGCACGGACGCCTGCCCGCTCGGCGGAGGCAACCTGGTTACGCATCAGCGCCAACAGCGGAGAGACGATCACCGTCGGACCCAGGCCCTGTGCGCGCAGCAGCTTCGCCGCGATGAAGTAGACCGCCGACTTGCCCCAACCGGTCCGCTGCACCACCAGCGCCCGCCGCCGGTGCACGACGAGGGCCTCGATGGCCGTCCACTGGTCTTCCCGCAGCACCGCATCCGGGCCGGCGAGTTCGCGCAACAACTCCTCGGCGCTCTCGCGCAAGTTCCCGGTCGTGGGCTCCGTGGTCGTTGTCATAGGCTCCATCGTGCAGTAAGCATCCGACATCACACACGGGCCGGTCGGAAACGGTCGGAACGTGCAGCTCGAGAGGATCAGCGGTGGTCGATCCCGATTCCGATTCGATGCCGGCCGACCAGGGACCCGTGCACCGTCACTTGTGGGCACTGGCAGTGGTGTTCATCGGCGGAGTGGCGGGTACGGCTCTCCGCTACGTGATCGAGGAGCAGCTCCCGCATTCGGCATCGCAGTGGCCGACAGCAACCTTCGGTATCAACATCGCCGGTGCATTCGTGCTCGGCCTGCTGCTCGAGTCGCTGGTTCGCGGCGGACCCGATGCAGGAGTTCGGCGCAGGCTGCGGTTGCTGGGAGGTACCGGGTTCTGCGGCGCCTTCACCACGTACAGCACCTTCGCCCTCGAGACGGTGGAAGGGTTCCGGAGTGGGTTCACCGGGCTGGCACTGGCCTACGCAGTGGTCAGCGCTATTCTCGGAATACTTGCGGCCTGGGCCGGAATCGCACTGGCAGGCAGGGTGGTTCGATGATCGCGCTGTGGATTGCGGCGGCCGGCGGGCTGGGGTCGGTCGTTCGCTTCTTCGTCGATGCGGAAGTGAAGTCACGTCTCGCGGCGCGGACGAGCTTCCCATGGGCGACAGTCGGCATCAACGTGTCCGGGTCGTTCCTGCTGGGCGTGCTGGCCGGATGGGTGATGTTCCGAGCCGGCTCGACCGACGTCCAAGCCGTCATCGGCACCGGGTTCTGCGGCGGGTACACCACGTTCAGCACGGCGAGTGTCGAGACCGTGCGGTTGCTACAACAAGGGCGTCGACGCGATGCCGCCGTCAACGCGACAGCCACCCTGCTCGCGTCCGTACTGGCGTGCGGCGGCGGCCTGGCGCTCGCGTCGTCGATATGACGCGAGCGCTGGCCTGGTTCGTTCCGCGGGCTGCACTCACGCCTGACTGACGCGCACCATGTTGCCGGCAGGGTCACGGAATGCCGCGTCGCGCGCACCCCACGGCTGACTCGTCGGTTCCTGCAGAATCTCGGCGGTGCCTGCCGCGCGAATTCTCTCGAAGGCCGCGTCGAGGTCGTCGGCACGAAACAGCAGGCCCGGAAGCTCCCCCTTGGCGAGCAAGGCCGCGATCTGATCGCCGAGTTCCTGCGAGCGGCCCGCGTGGGGCTGCGACAGAACGATCTCGATCTCGGGTTGATCGTTGGGAGACAGAGTGATCCAGCGGTAGCCGTCGTTGGCAACCTCGCTCTTGACCTCGAGTCCCAGAGCATCGCGGTAGAACGCCAACGAGGCATCGGGGTCGTCGGTGTAGACGTGTACGTGGCTCAGTGAAAGTGTCATGGGGAAAGGCTAGGACGCCCCGGCCGTCGATGCTTCTTCGATTCTGCTCGGTTCGGTGGCAGCAACGGTGCCCCGCATCGGCCGACCCAGAATCATGGCCGTACACGTCGGCACCGCCTGGCTGCCACGGTGGTCGCGGGCGCGGTACGCGCTCGGTGTCTCGCCGACGATCTCGGTGAACCGCGAACTGAACGATCCGAGACTGGTACAGCCCACCGCGAAGCACGCCTCGGTGACGGTCACATCGCCGCGGCGCAGCAAGGCCTTGGCGCGTTCGATCCGTCGAGTCATCAGATGTGCGTAGGGCGTCTCACCGTAGGCCTCGCGGAAGCGGCGACTGAAGTGGGCTGTGGACATCAGTGCCGTTCGAGCCAGCGTCGGCACATCGAGAGGTTCGGCGAATTCGCGATCCATCCGGTCGCGCGCGCGGCGCAGAAGTCGGAGCTCCTCGAGGCCGGGGGCGTTCATCCTGTGGCCGCATCTCGCAGCGCGTCGATGTCGTCTCGAGTGCCCGAGGACGCGCTCGCACCCGGCCTTGTCGCGGCGAAAGAGCCTGCAACACAGGCCCATTCGACTGCCGCGCGCGGGCCGTCGAACCAGGACGCGGCCAGTGCTCCGGCAAATGCATCGCCGGCCCCGGTGGTGTCGACGGCGTCGACGCGCGGCGCGGAGACCGCGAACGATTCCGATCCGCGATATCGAGCGCCTCGGGCACCGAGTGTGGTGATCACGTGCGTCACCTCGTTCACTCGGTCTCCGAGACAGGCTTCCTCGGCTTCGTTGACCACGAGCACGTCGGTGGCCGCCACCAGGGCGTCGGGCAAATACTGAACCGGTGACGGGTTCAGTATCGTCACCACGCCGCGAGAGCGTGCGTACTCGAATGCGGTCACCACGGTGTCGAGTGGGATCTCCAACTGGCACAGGAGAATATCGGCGTCGGAGATGACGGCGAGGTCGTCGTCGGTGAGGTCGTGAACGCGTTCGTTGGCCCCGGGGACCACGACGATGCTGTTCTCGGCGTGATCGTCGACGGTGATGGCGGCGATGCCGCTCGAACCTGCTGTCGTGCGCAGCGCGCGATCGTCCACGCCCGCGCTCGACAGTGTCTGTCGCAGTGTCTCACCGAATTCGTCGTCTCCGACCGCTCCGATGAACGCCACCGAAACACCGGCTTTGGCGGCGGCAATGGCCTGATTGGAGCCCTTGCCGCCCGGTGAGGTGGTGAACGATGTGCCCAGCACGGTTTCGCCGGGATCGGGCAGGGCAGGCGTCCTGGTGATCAGATCCATGTTGACGCTGCCGAGAACGACGATGCGGGGGTTCGAAGCGGACACCGACGAACTGTATCGCTCCGACGGTTCGACCCGTCCCCGAACTGCCAATTGCAGATTGTTGACAATCCTCATTCGGTGCGTGACGATGGCAGGCATGACAGCGTCGACTCGCACTCACCTCAGCCCGGCACTCAAGCAGGCGACCCCGATCGTCGTCGATCACGGAAAGGGCAGCTGGATCATCGGCACGGACGGGCGCAAGTACCTCGACTTCACCACCGGTATCGGCGTCACCAGCACCGGGCACTGCCACCCCCGTGTGGTCGAGGCCGCCCGCGAGCAGGTGGGCAAGATCATCCACGCGCAGTACACAACTGTCATGCATCAGCCACTGCTGGCACTGACCGACAAGCTCGGCGAGGTCTTGCCTGCCGGGTTGGACAGCGTGTTCTACGCCAACTCCGGCTCCGAGGCCGTCGAGGCATCGATTCGGTTGGCGCGCATGGCGACCGGACGTCCCAACATCATCGCGTTCCACGGAGGGTTCCACGGACGCACGGTTGCGGCTGCGTCGTTGACCACTGCGGGCACCAAGTTTCGCTCCGGATTCTCACCGATCATGGGCGGAGTGCACATCGCGCCGTTCCCGTACGCCTTCCGGTACGGCTGGGACATGGACACCGCAGTCGCTTTCGCGCTCAAGGAACTCGACTACCTGCTGATGACGATGTCCAGTCCCGCCGATACCGCTGCGTTCATCATCGAACCGGTACTCGGCGACGGCGGTTATCTGCCTACGCCTCCGGAGTTTCTCGAGGGACTCCGCGAACGCGCGGACACCCACGGGATCGTTCTCATCGTCGACGAGGTGCAAGCAGGCGTCGGCCGCACCGGAAAGTTCTGGGGCCACCAGCATTCGACGATCACGCCCGACATCGTCATCACCGCAAAAGGTCTGGCCAGTGGATTTCCCATCTCGGCGATCGCGGCATCGACCGAGTTGATGGGCAAGGCGTGGCCCGGATCGCAGGGCGGCACGTACGGGGGCAATGCCGTCGCCGCTGCGGCGGGTGTCGCGACGCTCGACGTCGTGCGTGAGGAAGGTCTGGTCGCCAACGCTGCCGTGCAGGGCCGAGTGCTGCTCGACGGCCTGCTCGCACTGAAGTCCGAACATTCTGCCATCGGTGATGCACGTGGACTCGGCTTGATGCAGGCACTCGAATTCGTCGACAGCGCAGGCAATCCCGATGCTGCGGCGGCTCTACGCGTGCAACAGGGTGCGATCTACGAAGGGTTGTTGCTGCTCACCTGCGGCGCGCTCGGCAACGTGGTCCGGATCATCCCGGCGCTGATCGTGAGCGACGACGAGATGCGGCAGGGCCTCGACGCGTTGTCGCGCACGCTGAAGAACGTGCTGTGACGGCTGCTTCCGTTCGGTCTCCAGTTCCAGCACTCGTGCAGCGAGTGCTGGAGTTGGGAATCGAGATCGACGACTCGTCTCGGCGGCTCGCCGAGTACTCCTACGACGCCTCGAACTACCGCATCCCGCCTGCTGCCGTTGTGTTCCCGCGCAGTGCGGACGACGTGTCCACCGTGGTGTCGCTGTGCGCCGCAGCCGGAATCGCTGTCGTGGGCCGCGGCGGCGGAACGTCCATGGCAGGCAACGCGATCGGCCGCGGAATCGTGCTCGACTTCTCCCGCTACATGAATCGCGTGATCTCCGTCGACACCGACTCTCGGACTGCGGTGGTGGAACCGGGAATCGTGATCTCGGAGTTGCAGCGTGAGCTGGCGACGCGCACGTCGGGGGCGTTCACGTTTGCACCCGACCCGTCCAGCAAGACACGCGCGACCGTCGGCGGGGCGGTCGGCAACGACGCGTGCGGTAACCACTCGGTGCGCTACGGACGAACGGCCGACCACACGGTGGCCATGGACGTGGTGACTGCCGACGGGCACCTACTCCGGGTGACCCGTAGCGGTGTGGAAGCAGTGCATTCGGAGGATGCGGCGGCAACCGATGAGGCCGAACGTATCTCGCGCGAGCTGCAGTCGCTGGCGGCCGACAACCTCGCGCTCTTCAGAGTCGAGCTGGGCCGCATACCGCGTCAGGTCTCAGGATTTCACCTCTCGCATCTGCTGCCCGAGAACGGCTTCGACGTCGCGCGTGCACTCGTCGGAAGCGAGGGCACGTGCGCGGTGATCGTCTCGGTCACCGTCGCCGTCGTGCCCGTACCGCCTGCTGCGCTGTTGCTCTGCCTCGGATACGACGACGTGGTGGCCGCTGCAGCCGACGTGATGGCCATTCTCGAGTTCTCGCCTGCCGCGGTGGAGGGTATCGACGACAACATCGCCCAGACTATGGAGTACCGGCGCGGACCGGACTCCGTCCGCGGTTTGCCTGCGGGAAACGCCTGGCTCTACGTCGACCTCGACGGAGCCGACACCGCCGAGGTGGAGAACAAGGCCGCCCGTCTGCTCGAGGCGCTCGGTCGTCTCGGCCGCGTCAAGGAAGGCCGCATCGTCACCGACCTGGCCGACAGAACAGCGCTGTGGCGAGTACGTGAGGACGGCGCGGGTCTGGCGACCCGCCTGTCGAGCGGAGTCGAGTCCTGGGGTGGCTGGGAGGACGCGGCCGTCGCACCCGAGAACCTGTCCGCCTATCTCGCCGACCTCAACGTGCTTCTGGCCGAACACGATCTGACCGGCGTGATGTACGGACACTTCGGTGCCGGCTGCATGCACGTGCGCATCACGTTCGATCAGCGCACCGACGCCGGGCGACGGGTGATGTACGACTTCCTGCGCGCCGCTGCGCGGGTGGTCGTCAAGCACGGCGGCAGCCTGTCGGGCGAACACGGCGACGGCAGGGCTCGCTCGGAACTGCTGCCGGTGATGTACTCACCCCGCATGCTCGACGCGTTCGCGCGGTTCAAGCGCATCTGGGATCCCCGCGGGATTCTCAACCCGGGGTCGATCACCGATCCGGAACCGATGATGGACAACCTCATGCTGCAGGGCATCCCGCAGCGGGAATGGAAGACGACCTTCGATCTGCACCAGATCGGAACGCGGGCAGATCTGGATCCCTTCGTGCACGCAACTCAGTCGTGTGTCGGCGTCGGCAAATGTCGCACAGCGTCGGGAGGCGTCATGTGCCCCAGTTTTCGCGCGACCGGCGACGAGAAGGATTCGACGCGGGGTCGGGCCCGGGTATTGCAGGAGATGGTGCGCAGCTCGCCGACCGTTGCCGACGGATGGGCCTCGAAGGACGTGGCCGAATCACTCGATCTGTGTCTCTCCTGCAAGGCCTGTTCGTCGGATTGTCCGGTCGGAGTGGACATGGCGACGTACAAGTCCGAGTTCCTCGATCATCACTATGCGGGGCGACTGCGGCCACTCTCGCACTATTCGCTGGGCTGGTTGCCCCGCTGGCTGAAGGTGACGCAGCGAACGGCACCGCTGCTCAACCGTCTGCTCACCCCGCGCATCGCGGCGCTGGCGGCTCGGCTCGGTGGGCTGACCACCGAGCGGCCGTTGCCGCGCTTCGCATCGGCGAAGGAGCTGGCTCGCGAAATACGGATCGGCGGCGGCCGCGGCGCCGATGTCGTGTTGGTCGTCGACACGTTCACCCAGGGCTTTCGCCCCGAGGTCGCGGGCGCGGCGCAGCGTGTGCTCGAGGACTCCGGCCGCAGCACCGAATGCCGGACCGACGTGTGCTGTGGTCTGACCTGGATTTCGACGGGCCAGCTGAAGGCCGCCCGCAAACACCTCACGAAAGCCGTTACTGCACTGGACGACGGCACCGACCGGCCCATCGTCGTCACCGAACCGAGCTGCGCAGCGGCGTTTCGCAAGGACATGCCGGAGCTGGTTCCCACTGCGGCCGCGAGACGGGTCGCGGCGCGGGTGCAGAGTTTCGCGGGAGCGGTGATCGATCAGGCCGCCGCCGGGTGGGTGCCCTCGGCCGAGGTTCCCGATTCGGTGACGGTACAGACTCACTGCCACGAATACGCGGTGTTCGGCAACGCCACTCAGCGCACGGCATTGGCCTCAGTCGGTATCGAGGCGGTGCGCGAGGCCACCGGATGCTGCGGGGTGGCAGGCAATTTCGGCTTCGAGGCTCGGCACTACGAGCTCAGCATGGCCGTCGCCGAGCAGGCCCTCGCCCCAGCGGTTCGTGCCGCCGAGCCCGACACCCCGATTCTGACCGACGGATTCTCCTGCCACATGCAGGTGCGTCAACTCACCGGTGACCTGACGAGCGATGCGTCCGTGCACCTGGCGCAGATACTCGATCCACGTTCGACGAAAGGACCGCGGCCATGACCGCCAGTTCGACCACCAGCCTCACTCGTCCCACCATCACTGCTCCGACCGAACTGTTCATCGGAGGCGCATGGACCGCCGCAGCGTCCGATGCCCGGTTCGATGTCATCGATCCCGCCAGCGGCGAGGTCATCGCCAGGGTCGCCGACGGCAGCATCGACGATGCCGAGAACGCCATGGCCGCAGCGGTCGACGCCGCCGCCGACTGGGCCGCGACGCCGCCGCGTGCACGCAGCGAAATCCTCCGCACAGCATACGAATTGATCATGGCGCGGTCGGAGGAGCTCGCTGCGATCATCACCGCGGAAATGGGAAAGCCCCTGGCCGACGCTCGTGGTGAGGTCGCTTACGGTGCCGAGTTCTTTCGCTGGTTCTCCGAGGAGGCGGTACGCATCTCGGGCGATCACACCCTCACCGGAGATGGGAAGAACCGCATCGTGGTCACCCGCGCACCGGTGGGACCGTGCATTCTCGTCACTCCGTGGAACTTCCCGTTGGCCATGGGAACTCGCAAGATCGGCCCGGCGCTGGCAGCAGGCTGCACCGTGGTGTTCAAGCCGGCCGAGCAAACGCCGCTGACAGCACTGGCCCTGGCCGGAATCCTGCACGACGCGGGTGTTCCGGCAGGAGTGGTCAATGTCGTGACCACCACCGACGCGTCGGGTGTCGTGGGCTCGTGGATGAGCAGCGGCGCGGCCCGCAAGATCAGCTTCACCGGATCTACTGCGGTGGGCAAGATTCTGCTCGAACAAGCTGCATCGACGGTGATGCGTACCTCGATGGAGCTCGGCGGCAACGCACCCTTCATCGTCATGGACGACGCAGATCTCGCACGCGCCGTCGACGGTGCGATGGTCGCCAAGATGCGCAACATGGGTGAGGCATGCACCGCCGCCAATCGATTCTTCGTACACCGAAGTGTCACAGCGCAGTTCGCGGACAAGCTCGCCGAGCGCATGGGTGCGCTGTCGGTGGGAGCCGGTAGTGCGCACGGAACCGAGGTGGGTCCGCTGATCGACGACGCGGGCCGCACCAAGGTGCAGACACTCGTCGACGACGCCCTCGGGCGCGGCGCACGTGCGATCGTCGGGGGAGAGGCCCCGAACGGACCCGGCTACTTCTACCCGCCGACGGTCCTCACGGATGTCGACGCGGCGTCGGATCTGATGTCACAGGAAATCTTCGGACCGGTGGCAGCGATCGTCCCGTTCGACACCGAGGACGAGGTGATCGCCCTCGCGAACGACACCGAATGGGGACTCGTCGGATATGTCTTCACCCAGGACATCGACCGTGCTCTGCGGATGGGGGAGCGCCTCGAGGTGGGCATGGTCGGCCTCAACACAGGTCTGGTGTCCAATCCGGCTGCGCCGTTCGGTGGCGTCAAACAGTCCGGACTCGGCCGCGAGGGCGGAAAAGTCGGAATAGACGAATTTCTGGAGTACAAATACTTCGCCATTCCCCGAGGCTGAGAAAGGTTTTCGATCATGCCCAGTTCGAGACGACTGACGCCCATCGACGCACGCAACACGTCGATGGTCATTGCCGACCAGATTCGCGACCGCATCATCGACGGGTCCTACGCTCCCGGGGAACAGATCAACGAGGCCAACGTCGCCGCGGAGCTCGAGATCTCGCGGGGACCGGTGCGGGAGGCGCTGCAGCGCCTCAATCAGGAGGGGCTGCTCGTCAGCTACCGGAATCGAGGCGTGTTCGTCGTCGAGCTGAGCAGTGAGGATGTCACCGAGATCTACGAATCCCGCGCGGCGATCGAGGTCGGTGCCGCGTGGACGCTGGTGCACGGTGATCGTGCGCGCTTGGTGTCGGCCGCCGATGAGCTCTCGGCCATCGTGATGCAGATGCAGCCGTTCATCGATCGGGCGGATTGGCGAGGTCTTGCCGAACGGGATCTGGCGTTTCACACCGCACTGGTCGCGGCGACGCGCAACAGCCGAATGTCGCGGATGTACGCCACGCTCGCGGCAGAGGCGCGAATCTGCATGGCCAACCTCGAAACGGCGTACTACCGGCCCGAGGCGTTGGTGGAGGAACATCAGCTGATCGTCGACCTGTTGCTCGGTTCGGATTGGGACGCACTGGAAAAGGGCGTACACGAGCACATGGACACCGCCATCCACGACCTGACCCGCGCCATGGACGAGGAGCAGGCCGAACACTCGGCATTGGCCACTCCGGGATAGTCGCGGGTCTGGCAACACAGCATTTACATCCGAAGTCTTGCGAACCTCTCACGACAGCGCCTAGCCTGATTGTCAACAATCTACTAAATCGACCACATTGAAGGGGGTGCCCGTGAACGACTCACCCGACGCCGCATACGTCACCGCACTCGGACCCGAAGAGACCGCAGGACGGGCCGCTCCCGGCCTGGCTCGGTACCCCGATGTTCCGAACAGCACGCCGATCACGTTCACCGACGAGGAATACGCCGCCCGGCTCGCTGCCGTCCGAGAGCGGATGGCAGCGCAGAACCTCACCGCGCTCATCGTCACCGATCCCGCGAACCTCTACTACCTGCTCGGGTACAACGCGCTCTCGTTCTACACCCCGCAGATGCTGTACGTGCCCCTCGACGGCGAGATGTACTTCTTCGCCCGCGAGATGGACGCCAACGGCGCGTTTCGCACGTCGTGGCTGCCGCAGGATCGGACGTTCGGCTACCCCGAGACGTTCGTGCAGCGCAAGGACACCCACCCATTCGTCTGGGTCGCCGCGAAGCTGCGTGAACTGGGACTGGTGAACAACTTCGAGCACGGCCAGGTCGGTCTGGAGATGGACTCGTACTACTTCAGTCCCAAGGCGTTCGAGGCTCTGGTCAAGTCGCTGCCCGAATACCGGTTCACCGACTCCTACGAGCTCATCAACTGGGTGCGAGTGGTCAAGTCGCCCGCGGAGATCGCGCTGATGCGCGGTGCCGCGACGGTCTGCGAGTCCGCGATGTCAGCTGCCTACCAATCGATCTCGGTCGGTGAGCGGCAGTGCGACGCGGCCGCAGCCATCATGAACGCGCAGGTACGCGGCACCGCGGAGTTCGGCGGCGACCATCCGGCCATCGTCCCGATGCTGCCCACCGGTGCCGGAGCCGACACCCCCCATCTGACCTGGTCGCACCAACCCTTCGTGCGGGGCGAAACCACCGTCGTCGAACTGGCCGGAGTGTTTCGGCGCTACCACATCCCGATGGCCCGCACGATCGTGCTCGGAAAGCCCAGCCCGCGTTTGGATTACCTCGCCAAGTCCACCGGGGAAGCATTGAACGACGTGCTCGCAACCGTGCGGGCAGGCGTCACCGCCACCGACCTGGCCCAGGTATGGAACACGAGCTTGGCCAAGCACGGACTGCACAAGCCGTCGCGCATCGGCTACTCGATCGGCATCGCCTACGCACCCGACTGGGGTGAGCGCACCGTGAGCCTGCGCACCGACGACGAAACAGTGCTCGCCGAGAACATGACCTTCCACATCATCGGCGGAATGTGGATGGATGACTACGGATACGAGGTATCCGAGGCCGTTCGCGTCACCGAGAACGGCCTCGAAACCTTCACCGCATACCCCCGAGAACTACTGACGAAGGAGTGAGCATGACCGCATCCACGAAGGGTCGTCCCGCAGGCTCCACTCCTGCCACACAGGGTCGTTCCGCAGGCTCCACTCCTGCCATCCCCTGGGCGCTGCGGACCGACAAACTGGTGGGATCGGTGATCGATTCGTCGACATCGCTCCTCGCTGCACAGAAACACGACATCGTTCGATTCGCAATGGGATCTCCTGCCGCCGAGACGGTTCCGGCCGCTGCGTTCACCGAGATCGCCGGCAGCGTGCTCACCGCGGACGCGTTCGATTACGGTGCCACCGAGGGCGATCCGGGCTTGATCGACGCGTTGCTCTCCTATCTCGATTCGGTGGGCGAACCCACGACCGAGGAGCGTGTGGTGATCACCTCCGGCGGAATGCAGGGTCTCGACATCGCATGCAAGCTGTTCATCGATCCGGGCGACCTGGTGATCGTCGAAAGTCCCACGTACACCAATGGAACCGCCACCGTGCTCAGCTACGGAGGCGACATTCTCGAGGCCCCGATGGACAGTGACGGCCTCATCGTCGAGGCGTTGCCCGAGCTCGTCGAGCGAGCGGGTCGAGTGCCGAAGATGATCTACGTGATTCCCAACTTCCAGAACCCGTCCGGGGTCACCCTGTCGCTCGAGCGGCGTCAGCTGCTCATCGAGCTGGCACACCGGTGGGGCTCGGTGATTCTCGACGACGATCCGTATGGCCTGCTCCGCTTCTCGGGTGATCCGATTCCCAGTTTCGGCACGCTCAGTCCGAACGACCCGTTGATCTTCTCGGTACGGACCTTTTCCAAGATGATCGCCCCCGGCCTGCGAGTGGGGTGGGTGGACGCCGCCCCCGAGGCGCGGCAGTTGATCGTCAACGCCAAACAGGCCATGGACACGTGCACCAACCTGCCCGGTCAGCGGATGGTGGCCGAGTACATCCGGCGCGGCCTGCTCGAGGAGCATCTTCGATCGTTGGCCTCGGTGTACCTGCCCCGCAAGGTCGCGATGCAGAACAGCATCGACAAGTACTTCGGCGAGTCGATGTCGACGACGGATCCCGAGGGAGGGTTCTTTCTCTGGGCGACGTTGCGCGGCAACGATGTCGATTTCTCGACGCAGGACCTGTTCGAGACGGCGCTGGCCGAGGGCGTTGCCTACATACCCGGGCCGGCGTTGTCGGTGGGTGGGAAGTTCCACGATTCGTTGCGGCTGTGCTTCGCCTCGTCGACGCCCGAACGTATCGACGAGGGAATCAGACGGCTGGCGGCAGCGGTGGAGAAGTCCAAGCACCTGCTCGCCTCCGATCCCACCCGATGACCGTCTCGACTTCCGAACGCGCTCTTCTCGGTTCGATCGACGAGCACGAGATCGTCTCTCTCACGGCGGCATTGATCGAGGCCGGCGGCGAGAACCCCGGCGACACGGAGGAGAAGACTGCGAAGGTGCTCGCCGAGCACTGTCGCGCACTGGGATTCGACGTTCGGACCGTCGAGGTGGCTCCGGGTCGGCCCAACGTCATCGTGTCCATCGGATCCGACGAGCGGCCGGGAGTTCTGTTCGTCGGCCACTCCGACGTGGTTCCGGCGGGGTCGGGCTGGACAACCGATCCCTTCTCCGCCGTGGTTCGAGACGGGCGGATCATCGGCCGTGGGGCGTGTGACATGAAAGGCGGCCTGGCCGCAGTGGTTGCCGCGATGACCGCAGTGCACCGTGCCGGTCTCGCGGACGAGTATCCGATGACGTTGGCGTGTCTGGTCGACGAGGAGGACACCGGTCTCGGTATCCGAGCGTTCGTCGCCGCGTCGTCGCAACGGAATTACAGCTGTTGCGTGGTAGCAGAGCCGACGGACCTGGTCACTATCGTCGGATGCCGAGGCGCGGCGAATCTCGAGATCGAGGTGCGTGGCCGATCCGCGCATGCGGGGCAGCCGCGCAACGGAGCGAACGCCATCTCTGCTGCAGCACGCATCATCGGAATCATCGAGGGCTCCCAGGCCGAGCTGGACGCGAACCCCGACCCCGAACTGGGCCCGGCCACCTGGAATGTGGGGACGATAACGGGAGGAACGGGCACCTCGATGGTCGCCGATCGGTGTGTCGTCACCGTCGACCGCCGTCTGTTACCCGGCGAAAGTGCCGCCGGAGTCGTCGGCGATCTGCGATCACGTATCGAATCTGCGGAACTCACCGGGTCCGGTATCGATGTCGACATCGGTATCGCGATGGAAATGCCGGGCTTTCTGACCAGCGTGAACAACGGATTGATCACTACCGCAGTGCAATCGGTTATCGACAACGGGTGTATGCCGAATGGCCGTTCCGCCGGCTCCACTTTTGCCGAATTCACTGACATCTGGACGGCATCGTGCGATGGTGGTTTTGTGGCACAGCAGATGGGAATACCCACCGTCGTGCTCGGTCCGGGGGAGATCGAAAAACAAGCACATCGGCCGGACGAGTCCGTCGCCGTGCGGCAATTGACAGACAGCGCAAGGGCGTACGCGTTGATCGCCACCAGAATTGCTGCACTACCAGGACTTTAGCGCTGCATGAGGGGGTTGGCCGAAACGTATGTTCTGCATCGCCGTAATGTCGAACGCTGCGAAGTACCACACCGACGCTCCACTTTGTCCACAAAAGCGAGAGGTATTTCGACCGTGACCGAAAAATCAGGGTCGGCAGCATCGCCGACCGGATATCCCCCGAGCACCGACACTCTGAGCCCGGACGAGACCAAGGTTCTGCATCGCGCCATCGGCGGATCCGCACTCGGTAACGCCGTGGAGTGGTTCGACTACGCGGTGTACGGCTATCTGGCCGTGTACATCGCCGCCAACTTCTTCCCGTCCGAGGACGGGGGAGCGAGCTTGCTGTCCACGTTCGCCGTGCTGGCCGCGTCGTTCATCATTCGTCCCATCGGCGGTATCGTGCTCGGCCCACTCGGCGACCGCATCGGTCGTCAGAAGGTCCTGGTACTGACCGTCTCGATGATGACGTTGGCCACGGCGACGATCGGTGTGCTGCCGACATTCGACACGATCGGCATCGCCGCACCGTTGCTGCTGCTCGTCTGCCGATTGGTCCAGGGCTTCTCCACCGGTGGTGAGTACGGCGGCGCAGCAGTGTTCATGGCCGAATACGCGCCCGACAAGCGCCGCGGATTCTTCGGATCGTTCCTCGAATTCGGCACTCTCGCAGGCACCGTGGGCGGTGCCACCCTGTGCACCCTGCTCAACGTCGGGCTCGGCGACGAGACGATGGAGGCCTGGGGCTGGCGAATCCCGTTCCTGGTGACGCTCCCGTTGGGCATCGTTGCGCTGTGGTTGCGGACCCGGCTCGAGGATTCTCCGGTGTTCGCCGAAGCGAAGGAAGACGGCGGCACGGTCGAAGAGGGCGCAGGTGGGGCAATCACCTCACTCAAGGCCACCATGACGTACTGGCAGCGGATCCTGATCCTGATGGGATTCGTGCTGTTGCTCAACATCGCGTACTACACGGTGCTGACGTTCTTGCCCTCGTATCTGAGCGACACGTTGGGGCACAGCACGACTCAGTCCAACTTCACCCTCGTGGCCATCATGATCATCATGATGGCGATCATCAACCCCATCGGGGCTCTGTCCGACCGGGTGGGCCGAAAGCCGTTACTGCTGGCGGCCTGCGTCGGGTACTTCGTGTTCAGCGTTCCGCTGTTCCTGCTGATCATCAACACCGGACTGATCGGCCAGAGCATCGGCCTGCTCGGTCTCGGAGTGTTGCTGGTCATCATGTGCTCGTGTGTGTCGTCGACCCTGCCCGCGCTGTTCCCCACTCAGGTGCGCTACGGAGCGTTCGCCATCGGATACAACGTCTCGACGGCGCTCTTCGGTGGTACGGCACCGTTGATTCTGACGTTCCTGATCGACCGAACGGGTTCCAACTTGATCCCGGGGTGGTACATGATGATCGCAGCTGCCATCGCGTTCGTTCCGATCCTGTTGATGCCCGAGACGGCAGGGCGATCACTGCGCGGAACCCAATGCCCCGGTGACAACGACGACGAGGTCGCTGCGTCCGGCGTCGAACTCGTCGGCTACAAGAAGTAGAAGTGGCACCGGTTCTCGTCGTTCTGCACGCCGGCGACCTTCCCGACGGACTCGAGTCCATCGCGGAGGTCGCCGACGTCCGGTACGCCACGGCCGACACCCTGGCCGATGCAGTCGACGGTGCCGACGCGTTGCTGCTGTGGGATTTCTTTTCTCCTGCAGTCGAATCCGCGTGGCCACGCTGCGGATCGCTGAAATGGATCCACATCGCCGCCGCAGGCGTCGACTCGTTGATGTTCGACGAGTTGGTGGAATCCGATGTGGTCGTGACCAATTCGCGGGGCGTGTTCGATCGACCGATCGCGGAGTTCGTGCTGGCCCAGATTCTGGCGTTCGCCAAGGACTCCGAACGCTCGCGCGCACTGCAGCATTCGAAGGTCTGGCAGCACCGCGAGACCGAGCGCATCGACGGTGCCCACGCGATGATCGTGGGTACCGGTGCGATCGGCCGCGCCATCGCGAGCTTGCTGACAGCGGTGGGAATGTCGATCTCGGGTGTGGGCCGGACGGCACGAGAGGGCGACCGCGATTTCGGCACCGTTCATTCCAGTGCTGATCTGGCGTCCGAGGTAGCTCAGGCCGACTACCTGGTGCTGGTCGCCCCGCTGACCGATCGGACGAGGGGAATGGTCGACGATTCGGTGCTGGCCGCGATGAAGCCCGGCTCACGCGTCGTGAACGTGGGCCGCGGGGAGTTGCTCGACACCGAAGCTCTGCTGGCACACCTGGCCACCGGGCACATCGCAGGTGCCGCGCTCGACGTGTTCGAGACCGAACCGCTCTCGGCCGACCATCCATTGTGGACGGCCGAGAACGTGATCGTCACACCGCACATGAGCGGCGATGCCTCCGGGTGGAAGCAACGGCTCGCAGAGTTGTTCGTGGACAACGCACTTCGGCATTTCCGAGGCGAACCGCTGCGCAATGTCGTGGACAAGAAACTCGGCTTCGTGCCGACCTGAGCGCAGGTGTCAGTAGGCCCGCTCGTACTGCGATGCCACGGCCGGGAGCATCTCGACGCCGAGTTCGCGGGCGGCGCGCCGTGGCCAGTACGGGTCACGCAGGAGTTCACGCGCCAGCAGCACGGCCGTTGCCTCGCCCTGTGAGACGATCTCCTCCGCCTGCTTGGGTTCGGTGATCATGCCGACCGCGGCGGCGGGCATCGCGGTCTCGTTCTGGATGCGCCGCGCGAACGGAACCTGGTAGCCCGGACCGACCGGAATGTGGGCCCTGGCGTTGCCTCCGGTCGAGGTGTCGACCAGATCCACTCCATGCTCGGTGAGGATCTGCGACAACGCGACAGTCTGATCCGACGTCCAGCTCGGGGCCTCCAATTCGGCTGTGTGCCCAGCGTTCTCGCTGTTCTCGGGTTCGTCGAGCCAATCCGTCGCCGACAGTCGTACGAAGACCGGCAGCTCTGCCGGCCACACCTCACGCACCGCGTCGACGACCTCGATCAGCAGACGCGTGCGACCCGCGAAGTCGCCGCCGTACGAGTCGGTACGGGTGTTGCTGGCAGGGGACAGGAACTGGTGCAGCAGGTAGCCGTGGGCACCGTGAATCTCGGCCACCTGGAACCCTGCCTTCAGTGCGCGCTGGGCAGCCGTACGGAAGTCGGCGACGATCTTCGCGATGTCCTCGGTCGTCGCCTCCCGCGGGGTGGCATAGTCACCGAACGCAACTGCGCTGGGGCCGACGGTCTCCCAGCTTCGGGGGTCCTCGGCAGGCAAGGACTTGCCACCCAGCCAGGGAGCAGCGGTCGATGCCTTGCGCCCCGCGTGAGCAAGCTGGATGCCCGGGACGGTTCCGAAGGACGAGATCTCGGCGACGATTTTCGCCAGTGCGTCGGCCTGGGTGTCGTTCCAGATGCCCAGGTCCGACGGGCTGATACGACCCTCGGGGCTCACTGCGGTGGCTTCGGTGATGATCAAACCGGCGCCGCCGATCGCCCGGCTCACCAGGTGGGTGCGATGCCAGTCGCCCGCGACGCCGACATTGTCACCCGCCTCGTCGGCCGAGTACTGGCACATCGGTGCCATCCACACCCGGTTCGGGAAGGTGACAGTGCGCAGGGTCAGAGGCTCGAACAGCACACTCACAAGTGGTTCCTCCGGTCTTCGGGCAGCGTCGACGGTCGGTCGACGATCTTTACGCTGTGCTGCAACGACGCGGCGATGCCGCTTCATTCCCGGCCCCTATTAGTGTGTAGTTCATGACAGCTTCCGTCTCGGCCGAACCGGTGACCACGACTGCCGACGAGCGAGAGAACGTGCACGCCGCAGCGCGCCGAGCGCGGACCGCATCACGCGCGCTCGCGCTGCTGACGACTGCAGAGAAGGACGCTGTGCTGCATGCCGCGGCCGACGCCGTCGTCGCTGCGGCGGAGTCGGTACTCGCCGCAAATGCCGCCGACATCGAGAACGCGCGAGCGGCCGGTACCGACGAGGGGCTGCTGGACCGTCTGCGGCTGACCGCGTCGCGCATCGACGGCATCGCGGCTGGGCTGCGGCAGGTGGCCGGACTACCCGATCCGATCGGCGAGATCATCCGCGGTTCGACGCTGCCCAACGGGCTGGAGATTCGGCAACTGAGAGTTCCGCTCGGCGTGGTGGGCATGGTCTACGAGGCTCGGCCCAACGTCACCGTCGACGCGTTCGGCCTCGCGTTCAAGTCCGGCAACGCGGTGCTGCTTCGCGGTTCGTCGTCGGCTGCACAGTCCAATGCGGCACTGGTCGAGGCACTGCAGGGAGCGTTGCGCGGTCACGGTCTGCCCGAGGCGGCGGTGCAACTTCTGGGGAGTGCCGACCGTGCCACGGTCACCCACCTCATTCAGGCGCGCGGGTTGGTGGACGTGGTGATCCCGCGCGGTGGAGCCGGTCTGATCGCTGCGGTCGTGCGCGACTCCACGGTCCCGACCATCGAGACCGGCGTCGGAAACTGCCACGTGTACATCCATGCCTCTGCCGATCCGGAGACGGCCGAGAAGATCGTGCTCAACGCCAAGACCCGTCGAGTCAGCGTCTGCAACGCCGCCGAGACCGTGTTGGTGGACTCTGCGATCGCCGAGACCATGGTTCCGCGGTTGCTCCAGGCTTTCCAGATGCACAACGTCACGGTGCACGGTGATCTGCCCGGGCTCGTGCCTGCGCACGACGAGGACTGGTCTCAGGAGTACCTCTCACTCGACATCGCGCTGAAGGTGGTGGGCGGCATCGACGAGGCGATCGAGCACATCGACCGATACGGCACCGGCCACACCGAGGCGATCGTCGCCGCCGACATCCGTGCCGCGCGCGAGTTCACCCAGCGGGTCGACGCGTCCGCGGTGATGGTCAACGCCTCCACTGCGTTCACCGACGGGGAGCAGTTCGGCTTCGGAGCCGAGATCGGCATCTCGACACAGAAGCTGCACGCGCGTGGACCCATGGGATTGCCCGAATTGACCTCGACCAAGTGGACCGTCTGGGGCGACGGACACGTCCGAGACTGACACCCCTCGCAGTACCGGCAAGACCCGATCATCAGGAGCTGTGACATGGATCGTGCCCTACCGACGACACCCCCGCTGTTCGCCAGCGTGGACGACGTCCAGAGGCGCCTGGCCGAGACGGGCTATCTGGCCGACAAGGCCACCGCCACCTCGGTATTTCTCGCCGATCGCCTCGGCAAGCCGCTGCTGATCGAAGGTCCGGCGGGAGTCGGCAAGACCGAGTTGGCCCGTGCCGTCGCGCAGACGACCGGGGCCGAACTGGTGCGGCTGCAGTGCTACGAGGGTGTCGACGAGGCCCGCGCGCTGTACGAGTGGAACCACGCCAAGCAGATCCTGCGCATCCAGTCCGGTACCGCTGCCGATTGGGATTCGACCAAACTGGATGTCTTCTCCGAGGAGTTCCTGCTGGCGCGGCCGCTGCTGCAGGCGATTCGCCGTACCGATCCCACGGTTCTACTCATCGACGAGACCGACAAGGCCGACGTCGAGATCGAAGGACTGCTGCTCGAGGTACTCAGCGACTTCGCGATCACCATTCCCGAACTCGGCACGATCGTGGCCGAGCGCACGCCGTTCGTGGTGCTCACCTCCAACGCCACCCGTGAACTGTCCGAGGCCCTGAAGCGTCGCTGCCTGTTCCTGCACCTGGACTTCCCCGACGCCGACCTCGAGCGCCGGATTCTCGCCAGCAGGGTTCCCGAACTGCCCGAGGCCATCGCCGAGCAGATGATCAAGACCGTGCGGGTACTGCGCGCGATGCAGCTCAAGAAGTTGCCCTCGGTGGCCGAGACCATCGACTGGGGACGCACTCTGTTGGCGCTCGGTATGGACACCCTCGACGACGATGCGGTGCGCTCCACACTCGGTGTGGTGCTCAAGCATCAGTCGGACCAGGTCCGCGCGGCAGCCGAACTCAGGCTCAACTGACGTGCAGGCCCCACACGGAATTCCCGGTCACCTCGTCGGTTTCGTCGACGCGCTGCGTCGGCGTGGAATTTCGGTTGGGCCGTCGGAGACGGTCGATGCCGGACGCGTCTTGTCGGTTCTCGACCTGCTCGATCGGGAGGCCGTGCGCGAGGGTCTTGCCTGTGCACTGCTGCGCCGTCCGACGCATCGCGGAGTGTTCGACGCCCTGTTCGACCTGTGGTTTCCGGTGGCATCGGGCACCAGGGACTCGGGGCAGATCGATACCGCGCTGCCCCGCACCGACGCCGGCGACGTCGACATCGATGCCCTCCGCGAGCTGTTGGTGGATCTGCTCTCGGACGATTCGGCCGAGGCCGCGGAGTTGACCCAGATGCTGGCGGCGCAGATGGTCGAGGAACTCGGACAGTACAAGTCCTCCAACGGGCCGTCGTTCTCTGCATATCAGGCCCTGCGCGACGTTGCGCCCGAAACGTTGCTGCGCAAGATTCTCGACGGATTGCTCGGGCGCAGCGACGAGGCACCCGATCGACCCACCGACGACTACGAGTCCGAGGTTGCCAAACGCACAGCCGCGCAACGTATCGCAGACCTTCGCAAGATGGTCGAGAGCGAGACGAGGCGTCGATCGGCAGAAAAGCTGGGCCGTGAGCGGGTAGCGAGCTACGGGGTGCCCAAGCTCGCGGAGGAAGTGGATTTCCTGCGGGCCTCGGATACGGAGATGGCGGCGCTGCGTCGCAACGTCACCCCTATCGCCCGGCTGTTGGCATCGCGACTTGCGCTGCGTCGCAGCCGAAGCAGGCACGGCTCCATCGATCTGCGTCGTACGTTGCGCAAGTCGATGTCCACCGGCGGTATCCCGATCGATCTGGTCGAGCGCAAGCCTCGGCGAGCACGCCCCGAACTGGTTGTGCTGTGCGATGTCTCGGGCTCGGTGGCAGGATTCAGTAATTTCACTCTGCTGTTGGTGCATGCACTGCGAGAGCAGTTCTCGCGCGTACGCATATTCGCGTTCATCGACTCCACCGACGAGGTGACACGATTCTTCGATTCCGGTTCCGATCTCGGAGCCGCGATGAGTCGCATCATCCGCGAGTCCGATCTCGTGACGTACGACGGGCACTCGGACTACGGCCATGCACTGACGACGTTCGACGAGAAGTACGCGCACGCGGTCACCAGTCGCAGTTCGGTGCTGATTCTCGGTGACGCCCGCACCAACTACCGCGAACCGAAGCTGCCGGCGTTGGCGCACATAGTGTCGGTGGCCAAGCATGCCTACTGGCTCAATCCCGAACCGAAATCGCAGTGGGGTTCCGGCGATTCGGCTGCCAAGGTGTACTCCGACGTGATCGCCATGCACGAGTGCCGATCAGCTCAGCAGCTCGCCACCGTGGTCTCGCGTTTGCTGCCGGTGTGAGGCGTGTGACGGCTAGCGGCACCCCGGACGTAGAATCGTCGGTTGTGCAGCGCGAATCCGACCCCGGCGACAACACCGGTAGACAGTCCGTCCGCCGTTTGGGCGTGATGGGCGGCACCTTCGACCCGATTCATCACGGGCACCTCGTCGCAGCCAGCGAAGTGGCGAACAAATTCGGTCTGGACGAGGTCATCTTCGTCCCCACCGGAAACCCGTGGCAGAAGGAAGGAAAGTCGGTCAGCCCGGCAGAGGATCGCTACCTGATGACCGTCATCGCGACGGCGTCCAATCCGCGTTTCTCTGTCAGCCGGGTGGACGTCGATCGGGAGAAGTCGACCTACACCGTCGACACCCTGCGCGATCTGCGATCGCAGCATCCCAATGCCGAGCTGTACTTCATCACCGGGGCGGACGCGCTCGAGTCGATCCTCACGTGGCAGAACTGGGAGGAGCTGTTCGAGCTCGCCAAGTTCGTCGGTGTCTCGCGTCCCGGGTTCGAGCTCGGCGTCGAACATCTCGCCAACCACCTTCGATCGTTGCCCGCGGACACTCTCACATTGATGGAAATCCCTGCACTCGCGATATCGTCGACGGACTGTCGACTTCGAGCCGGTGAGAATCGGCCGGTCTGGTACCTCGTACCGGATGGCGTCGTGCAATACATCTCGAAGAGGAATCTCTACAGACCACGAGGCGCTCAGCGTCTCGACGGATCCGTCACCATGTCGGAACCAGCGCCCCAGAAGAAGCAACCGGCAGGGTCGGTCACCAGCGCAGTGACCGCGAACCCGAGCCATACGAGTGGGAGTACACCGAAGTGACTGCAACAGCCGAAGCCGCCGAGATGGCGCGGATCGCCGCGCTCGCAGCCGACGACAAACTGGCCGTCGACGTGGTGATTCTCGACGTCTCCGATCAGCTCTACATCACCGATTGCTTCGTCATCGCCTCCGCGCCCAACGAGCGTCAGGTCAACGCGATCGTCGAAAACATCGAGGATCAGCTCCGTGAGGCCGGACACAAGCCGGTCCGCCGCGAGGGCACCAGAGAAGGCCGTTGGGCGCTGCTGGACTACTCCGACATCGTCGTGCACGTCCAGCACAACGAGGAGCGCAACTTCTATGCACTCGAGCGGTTGTGGAAGGACTGCCCGACTATCGAGGTTCCCGGTCTCGGACAGCATCCGGCTCCGGAATCGGAGCAATGATCAGACGGCTCATCCTGCTTCGGCACGGTCAGACGGAATACAACGCCACCGACCGCATGCAGGGTCAGCTCGACACCGATCTGTCCGAGCTCGGCCGCGGCCAGGCGAAGACGGCCGCCGCCGAGCTGGCGACGCGTGAGCCGATCAGGATCGTCTCCTCGGATCTGCGGCGAGCGCTGGACACCGCGAACGCGCTCGGAGATGCAGCCGGTGTGGCGGTGTCGGTGGACGAACGTCTGCGCGAGACTCACCTCGGTCAGTGGCAGGGACTCACCCACACCGAGGTCGACGACATCGCCCCCGGTGCACGACCGGCTTGGCGCGCCGACGCCACGATCGCCCCACCCGGTGGAGAGAGCCGCATCGACGTCGCCCGACGCAGCGTGCCGCTGGTTCGTGAACTCGCGGCAGGCGTCCCCGAGTGGGGTGCCGACGGCAACGAGCGACCGCTCGTCCTCGTCGCACACGGAGGTCTGATCGCGGCACTGACTGCCGCGCTGCTCGATCTGCCGACCGATCGCTGGCCCGTGCTCGGAGGCCTCGCGAACACCAGCTGGGTTCAGCTCGGTGCGCACGGACCCGGCGAGAACCCGTCCTGGCGCCTGGACGTGTGGAACGCCTCGGCGCGGGTGGCCAGTGACGTCCTCTGAGACGGCGGCGCAGCCAGCGCTGCTCGTGCTCGCGGACTCGTTGAGCTACTACGGACCCGAGGGCGGACTGCCCGTCGACGACCCGCGACTCTGGCCCAATCTGGTTGCAGCGGAACTGGGTTGGACAGTGGAGTTGGTTGCGCGCATCGGCTGGACGAGTCGTGACGCGTGGTGGGCACTGACCCAGGATCCGCGAGTGTGGGCAGCCATTCCCCGTGCCGGTGCCGTCGTGCTCGGAATCGGCGG
Organism: Rhodococcus sp. IEGM 1330; assembly: GCF_033142445.1. NCBI lineage: Bacteria > Bacillati > Actinomycetota > Actinomycetes > Mycobacteriales > Nocardiaceae > Rhodococcus > Rhodococcus sp. IEGM 1330. The sequence goes on along the minus strand of NZ_JAWLSB010000004.1, from coordinate 211,310 downwards.
CATGGATTCACTCCCGTCACCGTTGCCGACTGCGCTCCGGGAGCAGATCAGATACGTCCGACCGCCTGCCCTTCGGCGGGTGGTTCGCGCGGGATACCAAGCGGTACAACCTGTTCTGTCGCATCTCGGTTGGCCCGTGGCGCTACCGCCGCGGCTCAGCGTCGAGTATCTGGAACAGACCCGCGCGGCATTGGCGTACGTGCGTCCGGAACTTCCCGTCATCGGTACCTATCCGTCGGTGCACCGCTGCGATGCCTACGGCAAAGTGCACTCGGGTCGCGAACCCGCCGTACGCGCACTGCGCGCATGGAGCGCGGACAGGAACGTCCCCATGGTCGACCTCGCCGACGCCGTACGACCGAACATCGAGTCCGAGAACGCGAACCCCGACGGCATCCACTGGGGATGGGACGCCCACATCGCGGTCGCCGAGGCGATGCTGAAGGTGCTGCGACCCGTCGCCGCCGGATCGGTGACCGAATCGCCATGACCGTCGCCGTCGTCACCGACTCCTCGTCCTGCCTGCCGGCCACACTCGCCGCCGAGCGAGGGATCGCGCTGGTGCCACTGCACGTGCTGGTCGACGGAATCGACCATCGCGAAGGCGTGGACGAGATTCCCGAGCAGTCCACCTCGGGCACGCCGGTGACCACCGCGGGGGCCTCTCCGGGTGAGCTGACCGAGGTCTATGCCGCGGCCCTCGAACGCAGTCGGGGTGCCGGTGTGGTGGCACTGCATATCTCTCGGGGACTGTCGAGCACGTGGGAAGCTGCGCGCCAGGCCGCAGATCACGTGGGCTCGGCCGTCCGAGTCGTCGACTCCGCCTCGGCCGGAATGGGGCTGGGCTTCGCGGTGCTGGCTGCGGCCGCCACGGCCGCCGGGGGAGCAGAACTGGACGAGGTGTACCACGACGCCGTCGCCGCGTCGACGACCTCGAGATGCTTCATCGTCGTCGATCGACTCGACCACCTCAGACGTGGAGGCCGCATCGGCGCCGCCGCGGCCTTGCTCGGCACTGCGCTGGCCATGAAGCCGGTACTGCACATCAGCGACGGCAAACTCGTGCTGCGGGAGAAGACGCGGACCTCGTCCAAGGCGTTGCACAAGCTGGTCGATGCCGCCGTCGCCGCCGCGACCGAGGTCGGTGACGAATCGGGGGTTGCGCTCGCGGTGCACCACATGCAGTGCCCGGAGCGGGCCGAGGACGTAGCCGCGATGCTGACCTCCCGAATTCCGCACTCGACCAGCATCGATGTGTACCCCTTCGGTGCCGTTCTCGGCACTCATGTCGGCCCAGGCGCGGTCGGTGTCGTCGTGGCTCCTGGACGCCGATAGCCGGGTCGAGCCCCCGGTTCATCCACAGCCTCCGGGTTCGTACACAGGGCAATCGGCGACCTGCGTTCGCCGATGAGCGAACCGATCGCGCGAACTAGCGTCCTCGTGTATGGGCGGCAACGACGATCGGGCGCACACGGTGGCGCGATTGAACTCCGTGCGCAGACAACACGATTCCGCCCGCGATCGCGTCGTGCCCGAGGACCCGCGACCTGACGCCGGGTCAACCGAACCGGATTGGTTGCTGCCGGAAGCGCAACGAGCAGGCACCCCGTGGTCGGCCCTGCTGCCATCGCGGTGGCGATCTGCCCGCGTGGACCCGGGGAAGCAGGGGGCAGTGGCGATGGTGGCGGCCGGGGTCTTCGTCGTCCTGGTCGCGGGATTCGCGGTGCTTCGAGACGCACCGACTCCGGCTCCTGCACCACCGCTCGCCGTGGTCGCGACCGACACGGTGGATACCGATGGCACGGTGGATACCGGTGACGCGGTCGATCCTGTGCCGAGTGCCGAGGCCGAACTCGTGGTGAGCGTCGTCGGGCTCGTGACGCGCCCCGGATTGGTTCGGCTGCAACCGGGTTCGCGAGTCGCCGACGCGCTGGCCGCAGCAGGCGGCGCAGTCGAGGGTGCCGATCTGCTGGCGCTCAACATGGCCGCGCGAGTCGCCGACGGTGATCAGATCGTCGTCGGAGTCGTGCCGCCGGAGGCAGCTCCACCGGTCAGCAGTACGACATCCGGGATCGGCACACCGACAGACGGTAGCGGCGGCGCACCGGCCGGTGTCGGAGGTTCCACGCCCGGCGGGACGGTGGACCTCAACGCCGCGACCGTCGCAGAACTGGACGCGTTACCCGGGGTCGGGCCGGTCACCGCGACCTCGATCGTGAGTTGGCGGGAGACCAACGGCCGCTTCGCAACCGTGGATCAGCTGTCCGAGGTGGACGGCATCGGGCCCGGCAGACTGGAAAAGATCCGCGACCTGGTGCACGTCGGATGAGCACCGATGCCGCGTCGACCGGTGCGCCGCAGACCGAGGATCCTCTGCCGTTCGATGTGCGCCTGGTTCCGGCCGCTGCGGTGTGCTGGTCGATCACCGCGATCGGAATTCTCGGAGGCCCCGGTGCTGCCGTGGCTGCTACCGCGTCGGCGGTTGTGGTGGTGCTGCTCGTCGCAGTAGCACTGCACAGGTTCTCGATTCGGCGCGCCTTGCCGGGTTCGAGTCGGTTCGGTGCGGCCGCGGTGATCGTGCTGGCGCTGTGCTTCGGTGGAGCGATCTGGCTTCAGATGCGCTCGATAGCAGAGCATCCCGTGGCTGCGGCGGCCGAGAACCGGGCGTGGATCACCGCGTCGGTGCAGCTGGAGGAGGACCCGCGACGTCTGATGGCTCCCGGCCCCGCGATGGTGATGCTGAAGGCAGCGTTGACTCGAGTCGACGTGGGCGGCGAGGCGCTGTATCTCGGTGGACGGGTGTCGATCATCGCACCGGAGTCGAGCTGGGCGGGTCTGTTGCCGGACCAGCAGATCACCGTTCGGGGCAGGCTCGGTGAGCCGATCAGACCGGACATGACCGTGGCCGTGATCCGCACTTCGGGTCCGCCCGTCACCGTGAACGAGCCCGGGACGATTTCTGCTGCGGCCGGCACCTTCCGGTCGAATTTGGCTGCGGTAGCGCAGAATTCGATGCCACCGGATCGTGCAGGTCTGCTACCCGGTCTCGTGGTCGGAGATGTGTCACGATTGGACGAGACGGTCACCGAGAACTTCCGGGCAGCCGGCCTCACACATTTGACCGCAGTCTCCGGCGCGAACTTTTCGATCGTGATCGGAGCGGTTCTGTTGGTGTTGCGGGGTATCGGAATCGGCCCCCGCGCAACGGTCGCCGTGGCGTTCGTCGTACTCGTGGCCTTCGTGATCGTGGCCCGGCCATCACCGAGTGTGGTGCGGGCTGCAGTGATGGGGTCGATCGGTTTGGTGGCGTTGGTCACCGGCAGGCGTAGGCAGGCGGTGCCTGCGCTGTGCGGCGCGGTGTTGGGTCTGCTCGCGTGGTGGCCGAGGCTGGCGGTGGATGTCGGATTCGTACTGTCGGTGTTCGCCACCGCCGGGCTCGTGCTCATCGCTCCGATCTGGGCCGACTGGCTTCGGGCCCGCGGCTGGCCCGGGGCGGCAGCGGAGGTGGTGGCGGTCGCCGCGGCAGCACACGCGGTGACGGCACCGGTGGTCGCGGCCATGGCCGGAACGTTCAGCGTGGTGGGCGTCGCAGCGAATGTGTTGGTGGCACCTGTCGTCGCGCCGATCACGGTGGTGGGCATCGTGACGGCCGTGATCGCCACCGTCAGCACGTCACTCGCCGAGCTGACGGCGCAGCTGGCGTCGGCTCCGCTGTGGTGGTTGATCGCGGTGGCAGAGGAGGCTGCGTCGGTGCCGGTAGCGGGCATCGTGGTCCCCGACGGCGTCGGGGGTGCAGCACTGGCAGCGTTCTCGACGGCCGCGCTGGTGGCGGCGTTGCGTTTCACTGTGTTTCGGTGGCTGGCCGCGGCTGTGGCGATAGCGGCACTCGCGATGTGGACGGCGCAAATTCTGTGGTGACCGCTCGGACTTCGAGCGGATGCTCGCAGTGTCGGTCGCACATGGCACGATCATGGTCGTGACTTCGAGTGTGGCTCCTCTGCATCTGGTTCTCGGTGACGAGGAACTTCTGATGGATCGCGCGGTAGCCGCGATCGTGGCTCAGGTGCGTGCGAATGCTGCGATTCCGGGGGAGGACCTGCCGGTCACGCGGTTGCGCACCGGTGATGTCAGCGCCCCGGAGCTCGCCGAGCTGCTGAGCCCGTCACTGTTCGCCGAGGACCGTGTTCTCGTGCTCGAGGCCGCGGCCGAGGCCGGTAAGGACGCTGCTGCGCTGGTACTGGACGCCGCTACCGATCCGCCCGAGGGTGCTGTGGTGGTGGTCATGCACTCCGGCGGCGGCAGGGCCAAGGCGATGGTCGGTGCCCTACAGAAATGCGGGGCGCAGGTGCACGAGTGCGCCAAGCTCACCAAGCCCGCCGAACGCATCGACTTCGTGCGCGGAGAGTTCCGTACCGCCGACGTCCGGGTGAGCGGCGAAGTGATCGAGGCGGTCGTCGAGTCCGTGGGCAACGAACTTCGCGAATTGGCTTCGGCCTGTTCGCAGTTGGTCTCCGATACCGGGGGCAAGGTCGACCTCGCCGCGGTGCGTCGGTACTACTCCGGCAAGGCCGAGGTCTCGGGATTCGACGTCGCAGACAAGGCGGTGATCGGTGACCGGGCCGGCGCTCTCGAGGCTCTGCGCTGGGCGATGCACCGGGGCGTGGCGCACGTGTTGCTCGCCGACGCGTTGGCAGATGCCGTCCGAACCATCGCGCTGGTGGGTTCGGCAGGACGCGGGGACCCGTTCCGCATGGCAGGGGAGTTGGGTATGCCGCCGTGGAAGATCAAGAAGGCGCAGGGCCAGGCGCGCGGGTGGAACGGCCGATCCATAGCCCAGGCGCTGCGCGTGGTGGCGCAACTGAACGCCGACGTCAAAGGTCAAGCAGCGGATGCGGACTACGCGGTGGAGAGAGCGGTCGCGGAGGTCGCATCACTGGGTAGGTAGCAATCGACAGATTGCAGAGCGCACGAAAAAACCCGCTGCATCCTCGTCGGATGCGGCGGGCTCGATCGAGCTCAGTGATGTATCAGAGCTTGTTGACTGCGAGAGCCAGTGCCGACTTCTTGTTGGCTGCCTGGTTCTTGTGGATGACGCCCTTGCTGGCTGCCTTGTCGAGCTTGCGGCCTGCATCGAGAAGAATCTCGGAAGCCTTGTCCTTGTCGCCCGCAGCCTGTGCCTCGCGGAACGAGCGGATGACGGTGCGAAGGGAGGACTTCACCGACTGGTTGCGCAGGCGTGCACGCTCGTTGGTGAGAATCCGCTTCTTCTGGGACTTGATATTGGCCACGCGTAAAATCCTTGTCGTCTTCGTCGGTATTCCGGTCAGGGCGATCCATGCTGGAATGCCCGAAGTCTGCTGCTGAGCGTTGGAGCCCTGCGCCGAAGATCGAGAATACCAGTACTGCTGGGCAGAACCCAATTCGGTGTCTCACCCGAACACCGTTTCAAGAAATTAACGCTTCCACCGCGCCTAACTCCTGTCTCTGTAGCAACATGGCCAGAATGAGTCCGCGATCGGCAACGCCTGCCACCACCAAGGCCAAAGCGACCAAAACCAAGTCAGCGGATCGTGTCGAACCCGAAGCCGACGGAGTGTTCGGAGGGTATTCCGACGTCGGAAAGTACAGTCTCGCCTTCGACGAGATGTTCGACGCGGACGGGCGCACCCGAACTCCGTACAAGGGGATCCACACCGCACTCGCCCCGGCGAACGCGGTGGACCTGGACGCGAGATCCGACGCCCTGGGACGAGCCTTCATCGACCAGGGCATCACGTTCTCCCTGTCCGGTCAGGAGCGCCCCTTCCCTCTCGACCAGGTTCCCCGCGTCATCGCAGCAGGGGAATGGTCACGACTCGAGCGCGGCATCAAACAGCGTGTCAAAGCCCTCGAGATGTTCCTCGCCGACATCTACGGCGATCAGGAAATCTTGCGCGACGGCGTGGTACCCAAGCGGCTGGTGACCTCCTGCGAGCATTTCCACCGCGAAGCGGTCGGCATCACGCCGCCCAACGGTGTGCGCATCCACGTCGCCGGCATCGACCTCGTCCGTGACGCCCAAGGCACCTTCCGAGTGCTCGAGGACAACCTGCGGTCGCCGTCGGGCGTGTCCTACGTGATGGAGAACCGGCGCACCATGGCCCGGGTGTTCCCCGACCTGTTCGCCAGCCACCGCGTCCGCGCCGTCGGCGATTACGCCTCGCACCTGCTGCGAGCACTGCGCGCATCGGCCGCCCTCAACGAGGCCGACCCCACCGTGGTGGTTCTCACTCCTGGCGTCGCCAACTCGGCGTACTTCGAGCACTCGCTGCTCGCTCGGCTGATGGGCGTCGAGCTCGTCGAAGGACGCGACCTGTTCTGCCGAGACAACATCGTCTACATGCGCACCACCGAGGGCGAGCGTCAGGTCGACGTCATCTACCGACGTATCGACGACGACTATCTCGACCCCATGCAGTTCCGTCCCGACTCGGTGCTGGGAGTGGCAGGTCTGGTCAACGCCGCCCGCGCAGGCAACGTCGTCATCTCGAGTGCCGTCGGAAACGGCGTCGGCGACGACAAGCTCGTCTACACCTACGTTCCGACGATCATCGATTACTACATGGGCGAGAAGCCCCTGTTGGCCAACGTCGACACGTTCCGGTGCTGGCTCGACGACGAGTGCGAGGAAGTCCTCGACCGCATCGACGAACTGGTCATCAAGCCGGTGGAAGGCTCGGGCGGCTACGGCATCGTTTTCGGACCCGACGCCTCGCCGAAGGAACTCGCCACCATCAGCAAGAAGGTCCGCGCAGATCCGCGTGGCTGGATCGCCCAACCCGTCGTGCAGCTCTCGACGGTGCCGACCAAGATCGGCGATCGATTGGTACCCCGCCACGTCGACTTGCGGCCGTTCGCTGTCAACGACGGTGACGACGTCTGGGTGCTGCCCGGCGGCCTGACCCGGGTCGCGTTGCCGGAGGGATCCCTGGTGGTCAACTCGAGCCAGGGCGGTGGCAGCAAGGACACCTGGGTGTTGGCCACCCGAACCTCTCAGGAGGAGCAAGAACTTGCGGGCGAGGAGATCGTCAGCGTTCCGCCGGAGTCACCGATGGCCGAACAAGGCCCGGAGCTGACGATGGACCAGCAGATGAATCAGCAGCAGCAGCAGCAGCAGCAACAACAACAGCAGGCAACGAACTCGGACTCGAACGGCGGTGGACAGTAAATGCTCGCGCGCAACGCAGAGTCGCTCTACTGGATCGGACGGTACGTCGAGAGAGCGGACGACACGGCCCGCATTCTCGACGTCACCGTCCACCAGCTTCTCGAAGACGCCACGGTCGATCCCGATCACACTTCGCGAGTGTTGTTGCGAGTGCTCGGGTTCAAGCACGAGCCCGACGTCTCGCTCGACGTGTGGTCGCTCACCGAGGTCGTCGCCTTCAGCCGAGACGGATTGGGTTCGATCGTGGACTCACTGTCGAGCGCCCGTGAGAACGCCCGTGGTGCGCGCGAAGTCACGTCCAGTGAGATGTGGGAGTGCTTGAACACCACGTACAACGGGCTGAACGAGCGCATCAGGGCGTCCAAGCGCACCGGCCCGGCCGAGTTCTTCAGCTACATCGAGGAGCGCGCCGCGATGTTCGCCGGTCTCGCGGACTCCACCCTCAGCCACGACGACGGCTATCGCTTCCTCCTGCTCGGTCGCTCGGTCGAGCGCATCGACATGATCGTTCGGTTGTTGCTCTCGCGAGCCGGTGACCGGCCGTCGTCGCCGGCTTGGGTCACTGTGCTTCGCTCCGCCGGTGCCCACGACACCTACCTGCGCACCTATCGCGGCGCGCTCGACGCCCAGCGAGTTCTCGAATTCATGTTGTTGGACAGGCTCTTTCCGCGATCGGTGTTCTACGCACTCAACGAGGCGGAACGTTCGCTCGATCAGCTCGACCATCAGCCCAACAGTCGAGTCGGTGCGCGCGCCGAAGCGCAGCGCCTACTGGGTCGCGCTCGTAGCGAACTCGAATTCCTCCGTCCCGGTGAAATTCTCGACGACCTGCAGGAGCGCCTGCTCTCTCTGCAGGAAACTTGCCGTGAACTCGGTGATGCGATCTCCAAGCAGTATTTCCACGCTGCTCCGTGGGTTGCGTGGACGGACGCCGGCTCCGGAACATTCGAAGATCAATTGGAAGGTGAACTGTGAGCTGGCGTATGCGTGTCGTGCACACCACGGGCTATCAGTACGACGCACCGGTGACGTCGTCGTACAACGAGGCTCGGTTGACGCCGCGAAGTGACAATCGGCAGAACGTGATTCTGAACCGAGTCGAGACCAACCCGGTGACGCGTTCCTATCGCTACACCGACTACTGGGGCACCGCGGTGACGGCGTTCGACCTGCACGCACCGCACACCGAGCTCGAGGTCACCGGATCATCGGTGGTCGAGACCGATCCCTTCGTCTACCCGGACGAGAACGCCTCCTGGGAGGAACTCGCGAGCGAGCCGGTCATCGACCGCTTCAACGAGGTCCTCGACAACACCGAGTACGTGCCGAAGAACAGGCAACTCGCGTCGGTGGCGAAGAAGCTGTCGAAGGGCCTACCGCCGCAGGAATCGGTGGTGGAGATCTCCAACTGGGTCAACCAGGAGATGTCCTACGTGCCGGGAACCACAGGCGTGCACACCTCGGCCGTGGAAGCCTGGTCGGAGAAGAAGGGCGTCTGTCAGGACTACGCCCACCTGACGCTGCTGATGCTGCGCAGCGTCGGCATCCCCAGCCGGTACGTCTCGGGCTACCTGCACCCGAAGAAGCAGGCTGCGATCGGTGCGACGGTGGAGGGCCAGAGCCACGCGTGGATCGAGGCCTGGACCGGTGCGTGGTGGGGCTACGACCCGACCAACGCCATCGCCGTCAACGAGCAGCACGTCTCGGTCGGACTCGGCCGCGACTACGCCGACGTGCCACCGCTCAAGGGCATCTTCTCCGGCGGCGGTTCGACGGCTCTCGACGTGGTCGTGGAAATCACCCGATTGGCTTGAGCCTGGTGCGCGTTGTGCGCCCTTCCACGGGGCGCACAACGCGCGCACATCAGTTCCAGCCGAAGTCGCGGCGCAATCTGTTTGCTACGGAATCGAATTGGGGCTTGCTCAAAATCGCGCCCTCGCGGCGGATGCCGTCCTCGGGCACGTCGAGAACTCGATCCAGGCGAATCCAGCTCGGTCGGCCCTCGGCGTCCCATGAACCGGACCCGATCGACTGCCAGTCACGGTCTCCGTCGCGGCTGCTCTGGCTCGACAACATCAGGCCGAGCAGATCGTTGCCCTCGCGTCCGATGACCAGAACCGGCCGGTCCTTGCCCTGGCTGGCATCTTCCTCGTAGGTGACCCAGGTCCAGACGATTTCGCCGGGGTCGGCCTTGCCGTCCAGGTCGGGGGAGTACTCGATGGTGCGGGCTCGTTGCGCCGTAGGCCTGGTCTGCGATGCCACGGGTCGGCCCGGACGAGGAGTCGGGGCGGACGTGCGCGTGGCAGTCCCGCTGATCGCGTCCTTGCCCTTCTGCAGGGCACCGGATTTCTGCAATTGACGCAGTAGCCGAGGGCCCTCGCGCATCGCGATCTTGCCCAGTTCCTTGCCGAATCTGCTCCAGTTGCCAGCCATGCGGCGAGTGTAGCGATGCAGACGCTGCTGCTCATCGCCCGAACCGCGGCGACGTCAACACCCGAGTCGGACAGCCGGGGACGGCGCACCGTTCTCGGCGTGGGACGATAGGGAAACCCGTTCGCTCATTTCGAACACGCCAGCCGAAGGATACGAGTGCCCAGCTTCGCCGACACGACGTTCACCGATCCGTCCAGGATCAGGAACTTCTGCATCATCGCCCACATCGACCACGGCAAGTCGACGCTGGCCGACCGGATGTTGCAGCTCACGGGCGTCGTCGACGATCGGTCGATGCGCGCTCAGTACCTGGACCGGATGGATATCGAGCGCGAGCGCGGCATCACCATCAAGGCGCAGAACGTCCGGCTCCCGTGGGTCGTCGACGGCGACGAATTCGTCCTGCACCTCATAGACACGCCCGGCCACGTCGACTTCACCTACGAGGTGTCGCGTGCACTCGAGGCCTGCGAAGGTGCGGTGCTGCTCGTCGACGCCGCACAGGGCATCGAGGCGCAGACACTCGCGAACCTGTACCTCGCTCTCGACAAAGAGCTCACCATCATCCCGGTCCTCAACAAGATCGACCTGCCCGCTGCCGACCCGGACCGCTACGCCGCCGAGATCGCCCACATCATCGGGTGCGAGGCCGACGACGTTCTGCGCGTGTCCGGCAAGACGGGTGTGGGCGTCGAGGAATTGCTCAACGAGGTCGTCAAGTTGGTTCCGGCCCCGGTCGGCAATCCGGACGGGCCTGCCCGCGCGATGATCTTCGACTCGGTGTACGACACCTACCGCGGCGTAGTCACCTACGTCCGCGTCGTCGACGGTGCACTGAATCCGCGCGAGAAGGTCACGATGATGTCGACCGGCTCGACGCACGAGCTGCTCGAGGTCGGCATCGTCTCACCCGATCCGAAGGCGACCAAGGGCCTCGGCGTCGGCGAAGTGGGATACCTCATCACCGGTGTGAAGGACGTCCGCCAGTCCAAGGTCGGCGATACCGTCACCACCTTCCGCAAGGGCGCAACCGAGCCGCTGACCGGCTACCGCGAACCCCGTCCGATGGTGTACTCGGGCCTCTACCCGCTCGACGGTTCGGATTACCCCGACCTGCGTGACGCCCTGGAGAAGCTGCAGCTCAACGATGCTGCACTGACGTACGAGCCGGAAACGTCGGTGGCGCTCGGCTTCGGCTTCCGCTGCGGCTTCCTCGGGCTGCTGCACATGGAGATCACCCGCGAGCGGCTCGAGCGAGAGTTCAACCTGGACCTGATCTCGACCTCGCCGAACGTCGTCTACCGCGTCGAGATGGAAGACGGTGCCGAGCACATCGTCACCAACCCGTCGTACTGGCCCGACGGCAAAGCGCGCGAAGTGTTCGAGCCGATGGTCAAATGCACCATCATCTCGCCCAGCGAGTTCATCGGTTCGATCATGGAACTGTGCCAGGGACGACGCGGAGAACTCGGCGGCATGGACTACCTGTCGGAAACCCGAGTGGAGCTGCGCTACACCATTCCGATGGCCGAGATCATCTTCGACTTCTTCGACATCCTGAAGTCCCGTACCCGCGGATACGCCAGCCTCGACTACGAGGAGATCGGCGAGCAGGCCGGTGCGCTGGTCAAGGTCGACATCCTGCTGCAGGGGGAGGCCGTCGACGCGTTCTCGGCGATCGTGCACAAGGACGCTGCCGCGGCCTACGGCAACAAGATGACGACCAAGCTCAAGGAACTCATTCCGCGGCAGCAGTTCGAGGTGCCGATCCAGGCCGCCATCGGATCGCGCATCATCGCCCGCGAGAACATCCGCGCGATCCGCAAGGACGTTCTGGCCAAGTGCTACGGCGGCGACATCAGCCGTAAGCGCAAGCTGCTCGAGAAGCAGAAAGAGGGCAAGAAGCGGATGAAGACGATCGGTCGCGTCGAGGTGCCACAGGAAGCCTTCGTCGCCGCGTTGTCCTCGGAATCCTCCTCGGACAAGCCGAAGAAGTAGTACGGAACTTCACCGACGCTCTGCCGCTCCAACCTCGTCCAGCCCCGCACCGGTGTTTCGGTGCGGGGCTGGAGTTTTTGTTGGGGCTCAGGCGATGTGGGGGCCTGCTCGGGCGTGGGATGGCCTGGGTTGTCGATAGGGGTTGACGGTTGCCGGTGGGATGAACCAGGGGTGGCCATCGGTGCCGATGAACACTTCCCAGTCCGAGTGGTGCATGAGGCGGTGGTGGAATCCGCAGAGCAGGACGAGGTTGTTCATGTCGGTGGGGCCGCCGTCGCCCCAGTGCCAGATGTGGTGTCCTTCGGTCCAGGCGGCGGGTTTTCCGCAGCCGGGGAATGCGCATGCGTGATCGCGGGCGGTGAGGGCTTTGCGTTGTTTGGCGGTGACGGTGCGGGCGGTGCGAGCGAGGTTCAACGGGTTGCCGTTCTCGTCCATGACGATGGCAGTGAGGACACAGTCGCAGGCCAACTGGCGGGAGGTGTTGCGGGAGAGCGGTCCCATCCAGGGGAGCCATCCGACGGTGGTGCCGTCGCCGAGCAGGTCCCTGTATGCGCCGCGATCCGTGGAGGGGTGGTTGTCATCATCGGATTCGTCTGCAGTGCGAGTGTTCTCGTCGTCGGTGATGTCGTCGGCGTCGGCACTGTCGCGGAGGTCGGTGAGATCGCGGAGGCTGATGTGCAGGTTCAGGTGGGGTCGTTCACCGCCTTCGGTGGGGCGGTTACTGGAGGCGAGGTATTGGTCGAGGATGTGTCCGAAGGCGTCGGCTCGGCGCCTGGCGGGGCTGCGGTCGTCTTGGGTGCCGTCGGCGGCGGGGCGGGGTTCGGTCAGGGGTGAGAGTGCGGTGAGGAGTTTTTCTCCGGTGATCGCATCGAAGTCTCCTTTGAGTACCAACCGGCCGTTCAAGGTCTTGGAGGCGAAGAATTCGTTGCGGTCGGTGTCCTCTGGAGGTGGTTTGTTGCCGCCGAATCTGTCGTTGAGTTTGGTGATCGCTTCGCGGATGCGGCCGGTGCGTGCTTGGGGTCCGGTCGCGGCGGTGATCATGGCTTTACGGGCGATGTCCTGCCCGGCTTGCGGCAGGTTCTTCGGGGGTGTTTCGGCGAAAGTGAGGATCAGGGCTGCGTGGTCGATGGTCATCACGCCGGTGTTGACGGCGTCGGCGATGTCGGGGAAGTTCTTCATGCCGCGGCCGAGGGTGACGATCTTGTTCGCCCTGCTGGGAGAGAGCAGGGTGGTGGAGGTCAGCCAGCCGGCGGGACCGGGGAAGCCCAGCTTCTCCCGGGAGACGCGGGTGTCGATCTCGCCGACGAGGGCGATCCGCCGGGCTTCCAACAGCTGGATTTTGTGGGAGACCGCAGCAGCGTCGGCGAGGAGTTCATTCTCGCTCAGTTGCCAGATCGCTGCGGTCATGGGACCAAGTGTATCGAACGTGCGTTCGATTGGCAACGTTAGTGCAATCGAAAACTATTGCCCTGCTTAACTATTCGCGAAAAAGAACTCGTCGGTGGCGTGTGGTAGCGGCCGCAGGTCGGGTACGACGGACGAGGCCGCGGCGGGCGAGTACATTTCGAACCTGTGACGACGCCGATTCTGAAGCAGTTGCGTGTTCCCGTTGTCGGTGCGCCGATGGCAGGCGGCCCGAGTACTCCCGAACTCGCCCGCGCGGTGTCGGAGGCGGGTGGGCTCGGCATGATCGCCGGTGCGCTGTTGACGCCCGAAGCCTTTGCGGCGCAGATCGACTCGGTGCGCGGTCTGCTGTTCGGCGTCAATCTCTTCCTGCCGGAGGAGCCATCGGGTGCGGATGTGGAGTCCTATGCCGAGCACCTGGCGTCCTGGTTCGAGCGTTTCGACGCAGAGCCGGGAGAGCTGGTGCGACGTGACGACTTCTACGCCGAGAAGTTCGCCTGGCTGCTCGCGCACCCGGTACCGCTGGTGTCGAGTACGTTCGCGACGTTCGACGCAGACGAGGTTGCCCAGTTGCACGCCGTGGGAACCGAGGTGTGGGCCACCGTCGCCACCGCGTCGGACGCATCGGTGGCCACCGCAAACGGTGTGGACGCGCTCGTGGTGCAGGGACCCGAAGCGGGCGGTCATCGAGGCACCTTCGACGGCTCGGCCCCCGACGAGCCGCTGACCGAACTGCTGATCGCAGTGCGCGAGATATCGGATCTACCGCGAATCGCCGCGGGCGGCCTGATGGATGGCAACGACATTGCGCCACTGCTGGATTCGGGCGCCGCGCACGCCGCGCAGCTCGGTACGGCGTTTCTGAACACACCCGAGGCCGGCACCAAGCCGGTGCACCGAGAGCAACTGACGGTCGCTCCTGACACTGCGGTGACCAAGGCGTTCTCCGGCCGCCCTGCGCGAGGGCTGGTGAACGAGTTCATGCGTGAGAACTCCGAAGCGGCACCGCTGGCGTATCCCGATCTGCACTACCTGACCGCGCCGATGCGGGCGAAGGCCGCGGCGGCAGGCGATCCGTCGGGACTGTCGATGTGGGCCGGTACCGGCTATCGCCGCGTGCAGGCGAAGCCCGCGGCCGAGCTGATCACCGAATGGGCGAGGCAGCTCGGCCGCTGAACCTTTCCGTTCAGGGGTTGGCGTGCGCCGGCTGGAAGTGCCCCGACACCTGAGCTTCCTCGGCGCGGATGACGTGAACCACCGCGTTGATGAGTGCGAGGTGGGTGAAAGCCTGCGGGAAGTTGCCGAGGTGACGGCCGGTGCGGTGGTCGATTTCCTCGGCGTAGAGCTTGAGTGGGCTCGCGTACCCCAACAGACGCTCGCAGAGGTGCTTGGCGCGAGGGAGCTCGCCGATCTCGACCAGCGCCGATACGAGCCAGAAGGAGCAGATCGTGAACGTCCCTTCCTCGCCCGCCAGACCGTCGTCGGTGGTGTCGGTTCGGTAGCGCAGGACCAGGCCGTCCTCGGTCAGCTCGTCGGCGATGGCGAGCACCGTCGCACGGATGCGTTCGTCCTCGGCAGGCAGGAATCGAAGCAGCGGTGCTAGCAGCAGTGACGCATCCAGCGACGGGTCACCGTAGCGCTGAGTGAGGACACCCCGAGAATCGGTGCCGTTCTCGAGAATGTCCGCCTTGATCTCGTCGGCGATCTCGTTCCACTTGGCCGAATACTCCTTCTCGCCATGGATGTCGGCTAGCTTGGCGCCGCGGTCGAGCGCAACCCAGCACATGAGCTTCGAGGAGGTGAAGTGCTGCGGTTCACCGCGCACCTCCCAGATGCCGCGATCGGGCTTGCGCCAGTTGGCGATCGCCTCCTCCACCTGTCGTTTGAGCAGGGGCCACAGGAATTCGGGGACATGCTCGCGCGACTTGACATGCAGATACACCGAGTCGAGCATCGTGCCCCAGATGTCGTGCTGCTCTTGGTCGTAGGCTCCGTTGCCGATACGCACCGGACGTGCGCCGTCGTATCCGGACAGGTGCGGCAGCTCGCTCTCGTCGAGCGTCTTTTCGCCGCCGATGCCGTACATGACCTGTAGCGGATTGACCTCGCCGTTCGCCGTAGTCGCCACATCGGACATGAACGCGAAGAAGTCGTTGGCCTCACGGTCGAGTCCGAGTGTGTAGAGGCCCCACAGTGCGAACGTCGAGTCACGTACCCACGTGTAGCGATAGTCCCAGTTGCGTTCTCCACCAGGAGTTTCCGGAAGTGAGGTGGTCGACGCCGCCAGCAGCGCACCGGTGGGGGAGTAGGTCAGACCCTTGAGTGTCAGAGCACTGCGCTGCAGGTAGCCCCGCCACGGGTGATCGGGGAACCGGCCGATCGTGATCCACTGCCGCCAGCATTCGGACGTGCGCCACATCTTGTCCGCGGCTTCCTCGAACGTTTGCGGCGCAGGCAGATCCGACCACGACAGAGCGACGAACACGTTGTCGCCCTCCGTCATTCGGGTGCGGGCGCGGGCTTCGCGTCCTTCGATGCCGATGCGGAGGTTGGTGGTCAGCTTCAACGTGGGCTGATCACCGCCCGCGCTAGCCTCGCAGGTGGCGGTGGTTTCCTCGTACACCTTGCCGGTGTACTCCCACTTCGCAGGCGCGCGGTGGTAGTCGAAGGCCGGCTCGCAGCTCATCTCGAGTTCGACTGTGCCGCTGACGCACTTGATGGTGCGCAGCAGGATGTGTTCGGCGTCCCAGTCGCTCGGTGCGCGCTTGTGGGTGCGAGAGCGTTGATCGGTGTTGTGCCACGGTCCCATGACGAGTGCGTCGCGGACCACGAGCCAACCGGTTTCGGTCTGCCACGTCGTTTCGACGATCAGGCCACCGGGCAGATACCGCCGTGCCGCGGGCACCGATTGACCGTACGGCCCGACACGGAAATGGCCCGCGCTGCGATCGAGAATCGCTCCGAAGATGCTGGGGGAGTCCGGACGAGGCACGCACATCCACTCGACCGATCCGTTTCGA
This sequence comes from Rhodococcus sp. IEGM 1330, assembly GCF_033142445.1. Lineage (NCBI taxonomy): Bacteria > Bacillati > Actinomycetota > Actinomycetes > Mycobacteriales > Nocardiaceae > Rhodococcus > Rhodococcus sp. IEGM 1330. The sequence goes on along the minus strand of NZ_JAWLSB010000004.1, from coordinate 195,248 downwards.
GCGATCAGGCAGGTCGTCTCGCAGTCCGAGAGGAACGCGTAGTCGTCGATCGGCGGAAAGGCACTTCGATAGGACGTCAGGGTAGACACCGGTGCGTCGGTGCTGCCCAACGCTCCCTGAACCTCGACCCCGCCCAAGCCTGGATGCCCCGACCCCATGGGGGGCTCGTCGGCCACCGGGGGCACTGGCGAAACATCTTCGTATGCCGTCATGGCGTAATCATCGACCGATACCCGGCATGCGTCCACTGCTGGTCGTCGGTCGGCGTGGCGTGAGAGAGGAACGAGCTGGTTTAAGCTGCGAGGGTGGAATCGATCGCACGCTGGTGGGACGGCGTCGAACTGTGGGTGACGGGTTTGCCGTTCGTGCCACAGTCGGTAGTCGTGCTGCTGGTCATCGTGCCTACCGCGTTCCTGCTGGCACGCGTGTTCGATCGCGTGCTCGCGGTGGTTCTGCACCTGCTCGGGCGTGATGCACGGGCTGCTCGCGACGCGGAGCTGACGGGTGCGGCCACCACTACGACGAAGGATGGACAGTAATGCCACGGTCTCGGGTCACGCTGGCGCTCATCGCGCTCTTGGTGCTGGTTGTCATCGCATGGTTGCTCACGCGGTAGCGACCACGCAGCACCTGTCTGCCCAATTAGAGTCCGTCCAGATCCTCTGCTAGATTTCTGACCGTGTCTTCTGCCGCCGAGTACCGCGTCCGCCATCAGTTGGCGTTGATTGCTGTCGGCATGCTTGCAGTCGCCGATATCGACTGTTGTTGATTCTTTCCTTCGTCGAATCGGTTCCGTCGATCCGTTGCCCACGCGCCTACTTCTCGCGGTCGGGCGGTTCACGACGTACTTTCTGCCGCTCACGGTGATCTCGCGATGACACGCGGCCACGGTGCTCCGGTTCGACTTCGGGAATGTCGACTCTGCCCAGCTCGCACTCACTGCACACCATCATGAAAGGCCTTTTCTCGATGAGGCATAGCTCTCGCTACCTGCTGACCACGTTCGCGGCCGTGGGAACCCTTCTACTCACCGCATGCGGCGGTGGATCGAGTGACGTCGTCGGCGGTGAGCCGGACACCGCCAGCGGTCCCGCATTGACTCTCGTAGGTTACGCCGTGCCCAAGAACGGTTGGGACGCAATCGGTCCGGCGTTCGCAGCCACCGAAGACGGCGAGGGCACGGCGATCAATGCCGACTACGGCGCATCGGGCAATCAGTCTCGCAAGGTGGCCGACGGCGCACCCGCCGATATCGTCAACTTCTCGGTCGAACCCGACATCACCCGTCTGGTGCAGGCAGGCAAGGTCGACGAGGACTGGAATCAGAATGCTTACGGCGGAGTGCCGTTCGGCTCGGTGGTGACCATCGTCGTACGCGAGGGCAACCCCAAGAACATCCGTACCTGGGACGATTTGATCAAGCCCGACGTTCAGGTCATCAGCCCCAGCCCGCTCAGCTCGGGCTCGGCCAAGTGGAACCTGCTCGCCCCCTACGCGGCGAAGAGCAACGGCGGCCAGGACAAGCAGGCCGGTCTCGACTTCGTTCGCACACTCGTCGCCGATCACTTCCCGGTTCAGCCCGAATCCGGCCGCGCCGCAACCGAAGCCTTCCTGCAGGGCCAGGGCGATGCGTTGCTCAGCTACGAGAACGAAGCACTCCTGATCGAAGAACAGGGACAGAACGTGGAGCACGTCGACGTTCCCGTCACCTTCCGTATCGACAATCCCGTGGCTGTGATCAACGACAGCGCCAATCTCGATCGCGCCAATGCGCTGAACGATTTCATCTACACCGACGAGGGCCAGAAGATCTGGGCGGAAGCGGGCTTCCGACCGACGAACCCGGACATCGCGTCGGAGTACTCCGACAAGTTCTTCACCCCCGAAAAGCTTTACACCGTCGATGATCTCGGTGGCTGGACCCAGGTGGACGCCGATCTGTTCGGCGACAACGGTGCGATCACGACGATCTATCAGGAAAGTACTCGGTAGAGATCGATGTCATCTTCGACCACCGAATCCGCAGCTGCGGGTTCGACCGTCTCGCCCGGCACGAGACCACGGTTTCGTGCCGGGCGGGAGGGCCGAAAGTTCAGGGGTCCGGGATCCGTGGGGCCGCTCGGTCTCGGAGTCGCCGTGCTGTGGCTCAGCGTTATCGTGCTGCTTCCGTTGGCAGCGTTGACGGTTCAGTCGTTCGACGACGGTCTGGCCGGCTTCTGGGATGCGGTCACCGTGCCGCGTGCATTGGCCACGTTCAAGGTCACACTCCTGGTCTCTGTTGCGGCGGCGGTGATCAATCTTTTCCTGGGCACCCTCATCGCGTGGGTCCTGGTGCGGGACGAGTTCCCGGGTAAGCGATTCGTCAACGCCCTGATCGATCTGCCGTTCGCGTTGCCGACCATCGTGGCCAGCCTGGTGTTGCTGTCTCTCTACGGACCGGCCAGTCCGATCGGGTTGGTGTTCAACGCAACCAAGCCTGCGGTCATCGTCGCGCTGCTGTTCGTCACGTTGCCGTTCGTGGTGCGTGCGGTGCAACCGGTGCTGATCGAGCTGGACAAGGACGTCGAGGAAGCCGCCGCGTCGCTCGGCGCGAACAACTGGACCATCTTCCGGCGCATCGTTCTGCCGGTTCTGTTACCTGCCGTGCTGTCGGGCGGCGGCCTTGCGTTCGCCCGCGCGATCGGCGAGTTCGGGTCGGTGGTGCTCATCGGTGGCAACATCCCGAACGACACCCAGGTGGCGTCGCAGTACATCCGAGAACTCATCGAATACGACCGGCCGACCGATGCCGCGGCGATCTCCGTGGTGCTGCTGGCGATCGCGTTCGCGGTGCTGTTCGTACTGCGCGTGGTGGGCAATCGCCTGGCCCGACGTGAGGAGCAGATCTCGTGAAGATCGGGCTGCCCGTCAAGTTGACGCTGCGCACCATCGCGCTCGTGTACCTCGCTGTTCTGGTGCTGTTCCCACTCGGGGCAATTCTGTATCGCACCTTCGAGGACGGCGTGGTCACGTTCTTCGAGCAGATCACCACGCCTGCAGCCCAATCGGCCTTGCAGTTGTCTTTGCTGATCGTCGCGATAGTGGTTCCGATCAACATCGTATTCGGCGTCATCACTGCCTTGGCGCTCGTGCGGGGACGGTTCCGCGGCAAGGGCGTACTCGAAGCCGTTGTCGATCTGCCGTTCGCCGTGTCGCCGATCATCACCGGCGTCGCGCTGATCCTGCTGTGGGGAGCCAACGGCTGGTTCGGTGGCGTCGAAAGCCTCGGCTTCAAGGTCATTTTCGCGCTCCCCGGCATGGTCATCGCCACGATCTTCGTCACCCTCCCGTTCGTCGTGCGCGAGGTCGAACCGGTGCTGTACGAAATCGGTGAGGAGCAGGAGGAGGCGGCCTCGACGCTGGGCGCGTCGTCGTGGCAGACGTTCTGGCGCATCACGCTGCCGGCGATCCGATGGGGCCTGACCTACGGCGTCGTACTCACCGTCGCGCGCTCGCTCGGCGAGTTCGGTGCCGTCATCATGGTCTCGACCAACCTGCCCGGCATCTCCCAGACGCTGACGCTGCTGGTCAATTCACGATACGAGGACTTCAATCAACAGGGCGCGTACGCCGCGTCCACACTGCTCATGGCGATCGCCGTCATCGTGCTGCTGTTGATGACTGCCCTCGACAAGAAGAGGACGAAACAATGACCGAGACATCCCCCGAGATCGAGATCTCCGTCGTTGGCGGCAACAAGCATTACGGCGACTTCGCCGCGCTCGACAATGTCAGCATCGACATTCCCAAGGGATCGTTGACGGCGCTCCTCGGGCCCAGTGGCTCGGGCAAGTCGACTCTGCTGCGCTCCATCGCCGGGCTCGAACAACTCGATTCCGGCCGGGTGGTGCTCGCAGGCCAGGACGTCACGTGGGTCAGCCCGCAGCGCCGTGAGATCGGATTCGTCTTCCAGCACTACGCTGCGTTCAAGCACCTCACCGTGCGCGACAACGTTGCTTTCGGCCTGCAGATTCGCAAGCGGCCCAAGGCCGAGATCGCCAAGAAGGTCGACGAGCTGCTCGAAATCGTCGGGCTGGCCGGCTTCCAGAGCCGCTACCCGGCGCAGCTGTCCGGTGGACAGCGCCAGCGCATGGCGTTGGCTCGCGCCCTCGCCGTCGACCCGCAGGTGCTGCTGCTCGACGAGCCCTTCGGTGCCCTCGATGCGAAGGTGCGTGCCGATCTCCGTACGTGGCTGCGTCGACTGCACGACGAGGTCCACGTCACGACTGTGCTGGTGACGCATGATCAGGAGGAAGCGCTCGACGTTGCGGATAGGATCGCGGTGCTCAACAAGGGCCGCATCGAGCAGGTCGGCAGCCCGGAGGACCTGTACGACCGTCCGGCCAACAACTTCGTGATGTCGTTCCTGGGCCAGGTCGCGAAACTGAACGGACTTCTGGTGCGCCCGCACGATATTCGCGTCGGGCGCGATCCGTCGTTGGCGCAGGCTCAGGCCAGCGGGACGGCCGAATCGGCAGGTGTGACGCGGGCCGTCGTCGAGCGGGTGGTGCACCTCGGATTCGAGGTGAAGGTCGAATTGAAGAATGCGGCCACCGGTGAACTGTTCGCGGCGCAGATCACCCGCGGTGACAGTGAGGCTCTCGGTCTTCGCGAGGGCGAGACGGTGTACGCGCGAGCGACTCGGGTGCCGAAAATTGCAGACGCTAGCGATGCCGACGCGATTGCTGGTGCACCGGCTCGCTGAGCCGGTCCGGTGTCGCAACGGCTCGTGCGACTGCGGAGTCGTAGCGCCGCGACACCAGATCTGCCAGCGCCGGATGTGCTCCGATGACCTTGGCATGCACCACGTTCGGTAGGCCTGCCACCGAAGCTTCTATCCTGTCGGTGAGCAGTCCCGGGGCCAGGAACCAGGGTGCAACGACGATGCGGCCGGCTCCCAATGCGCGCAGCTGTGCGATTGCATCGGTGGGGGACGGGGAGACCGATGTCGCGAAGCAGGTCACGGCGCCGGCCCAGCCAGTTCCGGCGAGCAGTTTCTGCGCGATCACTCGGGTGCGCTGATTCGCCGGTGCCACCGAGGATCCGACGGCTGCCAGGGCGATGCCCACCGTCGAGTCGGACACTGCGACACCGGTATCGGCGATGCGGTCGCGGACTGCCTCGAGGAGGAGTCGGTCGTCTCCCAGAACGTCGGCCTGCTCGATCGATACGTGCGGGTGTCGCGTCCTCGCTGCGTGCAACAGCTCTGGCAGATCGACTTTCGCGTGAAAGGCTCTGCCCAGCAAAATCGGAACGGCGACGATGCGCTCGTGTCCCGCACCGGCGAGGTCGTCGACCACCTGATCGACGCCGGGCTCGGAAAGATCGAGAAACGCGACGCGGACGTCCAGATCCGGCCGCCGCCGACGCAGAGCGTCGACGGCGCAGTGAATCGTGGCGCTCGAGCGCGGGTCACGGCTGCCGTGGGCAACCGCGATCAGTGCGCTCACGCCGGAACTGCCGACCCCAGCTCGACGGCAGCCAGAGCGTTGCCCACGAGTCCGGCAGCCAACGTGTTGCCACCGGCCGGATCGATCAGCAGGAAGCTGCCCGTGTGCCGGTTGACGGCGTAGTCGTCTGCCACGATGGGCTCGGCGACGCGCACGGAAATTCGGCCGATTTCGTTGAGCTCCAACGACTCCGGGCCTTCTTGCGCGGTGAGCTCCTGCTCGTCGAACCGTTCGATCAGTGTCCCGACGATGGCCTGGGTGGTGCGAGTGCCGTGCTTGAGCAACAGGCGAGCGCCCGGGCGAAGCGGCTTCTCGGCGAGCCAGCACACAGTGGCCTCGAAGTCGCCGATCGGCTCGGGTGCGTCCTGCGGGGAGGCGATGGTGTCGCCGCGGGAGACGTCGACATCGTCGGCGAGGACGAGGGTGACGCTGCGTCCGGCATGAGCCGTACGCAATTCGCCGTCGGCGGTGTCGATGCGCTCGACTGTCGTTCGGGTGCCGGAGGGCAGGATGACGACCTCGTCGCCGACGTCGACGGAGCCCGCCGCGACCTGGCCGGCATATCCGCGATAGTCCGGGAATTCCGCTGTGCGGGGCCGGATCACGTACTGCACGGGGAATCGCAGACCGACCCGGTGCGGTTCGGCGTCGACCGGGACCGACTCGAGGTGCTCGATGAGGGTGGGACCGTCGTAGTACGGGGTCTTGTCGGACTTCACCGCGACGTTGTCGCCGTGCAGTGCGGACACCGGGATCTCGATGACGTCCTCGCTGGACCAGCCGAGGGAGGAGGTCAGCGAGTTGAACTCGGCCGAGATCTCGGCGAACACTGTTGCGGGGTCCTCGACCAGATCGATCTTGTTGACCGCGAGTACCAGGCGCGGAACGCCGAGCAGAGCGAGAACCGCTGCGTGCCTGCGGGTCTGAGTGATGACACCCTTGCGGGCGTCGACCAGCAGGATGACGAGCTGAGCCGTCGACGCACCGGAGACGGTGTTGCGGGTGTACTGCACGTGGCCGGGGGTGTCGGCCAGCACGAACGAGCGGTGCGGCGTCGCGAAGTAGCGGTATGCGACGTCGATGGTGATGCCCTGTTCACGCTCGGCGCGTAGGCCGTCGACCAGCAGGGACAGGTCCGGTGTGGCCAGTCCCTTGTCCACCGAAGCCCGAGTGACGGCATCGATCTGGTCTGCCAGAACGGATTTGGTGTCGTACAACAGCCGTCCGACGAGGGTGGACTTGCCGTCGTCGACGCTACCTGCGGTGGCGAGGCGAAGAAGCTGCGTTCCTGTGCTGCTCATCAGAAGTATCCTTCTCGTTTGCGATCTTCCATGGCAGCCTCGGAGACGCGGTCGTCGCCGCGGGTGGCTCCGCGTTCGGTCAGTCGTGACGCCGCTACCTCGGCGAGGATTGCCTGGTTGTCGGCGGCCTCGGACAGCACGGCACCGGTGGTGGATCCGTCGCCGACGGTGCGGTATCGCACCGAGAGGGTCTGCAGCTCTTCGTTCTCTGCCGGTCCGCCCCACACTCCGGGCGTCATCCACATGCCGTCGCGCTGGTAGACGGGGCGCTGGTGGGCGTAGTAGATGCTCGCCAGTTCCACGTCGTCGCGGGCGATGTAGCGCCAGATGTCGAGTTCGGTGAAGTTGCTGAGCGGGAACACCCGCACCTGCTCGCCGGGGGAATGCTTGCCGTTGTACAGGTTCCACAGTTCGGGGCGCTGCTTCTTGGGCTCCCACTGGCCGAACGCGTTGCGCAGCGAGAAGATTCGCTCCTTCGCACGGGCGCGTTCCTCGTCGCGTCGGGCACCGCCGAAGACGGCGTCGAACCGATTCTCGGAGATCGCGTCGAGGAGGGGCACGGTCTGCAGCGGGTTGCGGATGCCGTCGGGGCGCTCGGTGAGGCGTCCGTCGGCGAGGTACTCCTCGACGCTGGCCACGTGCAGGCGCAGGTTGTACTTGGCGACCACGTGATCGCGGAAGTCCAGCACCTCCTGCAGGTTGTGTCCTGTATCGACGTGGAGCAGCGCGAACGGCAGGGGAGCAGGCCAGAACGCCTTGATCGCCAGGTGCAGCAGAACTGTCGAGTCCTTGCCGCCGGAGAACAGGATGACGGGGCGCTCGAACTCGCCCGCCACCTCGCGGAAGATGTGGATGGCCTCGGATTCGAGTGCGTCGAGGGTGTCGAACCGATCTGCATCGAGATGGGTTCGACCGACGGTGGCCGAGGTGAGGTCGAGTGTCATGAGGCGTGCAACCCACATTCGGTCTTGGCCTTGCCGGCCCAACGACCGCTACGCGGGTCGGCTCCGGGGGCGGGTTTGACGGTGCACGGTGCGCACCCGATGGACGGATAGCCCTCGTCGACGAGGGGATTGACCAGAATCGAATGTTCGTCGATGTAGGCCTGCATCTGCTCGTCGGACCACGGTGCGATCGGGTTGATCTTGACCAGGCCGAAGGCGTCGTCGAACGAAATGAGCGGGGCGTTGGCACGGGTGGGTGCTTCGACCCGCCGGATGCCGGTGACCCAGGCGCTGTAGTTCGCCAGTTCCTTCTTCAGCGGTGCGACCTTGCGCATCGCGCAGCAGCGGTTGGGCTCGCGTGCGAACAGGTCCTTACCGTCGATCGAATCCTGTTCTGCGACAGTCTTCTCGGCGCGAGCGTTGACGACGTGCACGCCGTAGACCGCCTCGACGGCGTCGCGCGTACCGATGGTCTCGGCGAAGTGGTAGCCGGTGTCGAGGAACAACACGTCCACGCCGGGATGGACCTGTGCAGCGAGGTGAACGAGAACCCCGTCCTGCATGTTGGACGCCACGATGAAGTCGTTACCGAAGTTGTCCTCGGTCCACTGCAGCAGCTCCAGTGGGCTCGCACCGTCGAGTTCGCGGGCACCGCGCTCGGCGATGTCCTTCGATTCCTCTACCGTCAAATTCAGCCTGGTACTCATCGCAAATCCGCCTCGTCTGCTCGCACGGCCCATTGAGCGAACCGTTCGCCGTCCTCGCGGTGCTTGTCGAAATTGCGCACCACTCTGTCGATGTAATCTCCCAGCTCGGAGCTGTTGACCTTGTGCTGGCGCAACTTTCGGCCGAACGCACTGTCGAGTCCGAGGCTGCCTCCGAGATGAACCTGGAAACCCTCGATCTGATTCCCGGCTCCGTCGTCGACCAGAAGGCCCTTGAAGCCGATGTCGGCGATCTGCGACCGTGCGCACGAGTTGGGGCAGCCGTTGATGTTGATCGTGATCGGCACGTCGAGCTTGCTGTTGATGTCTGACAGGCGCTCTTCGAGTTCCGGTACGAGAACCTGTGAACGCTTGCGGGTTTCGGCGAACGAGAGCTTGCAGAACTCGATGCCGCTGCACGCCATCAGGTTCTTGCGCCAGTGCGAGGGTCGGGCAGGTAAGCCCAACGCATCGAGATCGGAGATCAGCTGCTCGAGCGTCTCGTCCGGAACGTCGAGGACGATCAGCTTCTGGTACGGCGTGAATCGCACGCGATCCGACCCGGCCTTCTCGGCAGCGTCGGCGACGGCGGCGAGGATGGTGCCGGAGACGCGGCCCGCGATGGGTGCCACGCCGACGGCGTTGAGGCCGTTCTTGAGCTTCTGGATCCCGACGTGATCGCGGGGCCGAGCGGGCTTCTCGGGAGCCGGGCCGTCGATGAGCTTGCGGTGCAGGTACTCGTCCTCGAGGACCTGACGGAACTTCTCGATGCCCCAGTCCTTGATGAGGAACTTCAGGCGCGCCTTGGTGCGAAGCCGGCGGTAGCCGTAGTCACGGAAGATCGAGACAACGCTTTCCCACACGTCGGGAACGTCCTCGAGCGGAACCCAGACGCCGACTCGCTGCGCGAGCATGGGGTTGGTGGACAGGCCGCCGCCGACCCACAGGTCGAGTCCGGGCCCGTGCTCGGGATGTACGACGCCGACGAATGCGCAGTCGTTGATCTCGTGCACCACGTCCTGCAGGCCCGAGATCGCCGTCTTGAACTTGCGCGGCAGATTGGAGTACTCGGGCTTGCCGATGTAGCGCTCGACGATCTCGTCGATGGCGGAGGTGGGGTCGAGAATTTCGTCGACGGCCTCGCCCGCGAGCGGGGAACCGAGCACCACACGTGGGCAGTCGCCGCACGCCTCGGTGGTCTTCAGACCGACCGCTTCGATTCGACGCCAGATCTCGGGGACGTTCTCGACCTCGACCCAGTGGAACTGCACGTTCTCCCGATCGGAGAGGTCGGCGGTGTCGCGACCGAACTCCTGGGAGATGCCGGCGAGGACGCGCAGCTGCTCCAGGTTCAGTGCGCCCGCGTCGCAGCGGATGCGCATCATGAAGTACTTGGCCTCGAGCAGGTCGATGTTGTCGTCACCGGTGAACGTGCCGTCGTAGCCCTGTTCACGCTGGGTGTAGAGGCCCCACCAGCGGAAGCGGCCACGGAGATCGCCCTTGTCGATGCTGTCGAACCCCTGCTTGGAGTAGATGTTCTCGATGCGGGCTCGCACGTTGAGCGGGTTGTCGTCCTTCTTGGACTGCTCGTTGGCGTTCAGTGGCTCCCGGTACCCCAGTGCCCACTGCCCCTCGGCTCGACGCTTGGTCGGCCGCGGCGTGCGCTCCCGTGGTGTAGCGGAGGCAGCGTCGGTGGTCGCGTCGCTGGTCGACGACATGCATTGCTCCTGCATCTTTGTGCTGGCCGGAACCCGGGAGGAAAGCGCAGACAATTGCGCTCTCGACGACAGCGGGAAGCCGGTGGATCGAATGGACGTGCTCGAAGGAGGGCTGGTCAGCAGCCGGTCGTGTGTCGACACGACGCGCTGCAGACACGGCCGAGATCGACATGGCGGCGCGCCACGAGTCGAATTCCTGAGTCGGTCACGGGAACCATTGTGCCACGTCATCGGGGCGACGGACGACCGCGGCGGCTATTTACCCAGATTTCGGGGTAAATAGGCTGGCAGGGCCGTCGCAGCGATGGTGGCGAACGGTGGGCTGGAGCGATCGCGAACTCTGGGACACTGGAGGGCGTGAATACCGTCGTACCTGTCCCGTCCACCTTCGAGCTGCCGGTCGAAGCATTCGACGGGGTGGGGGACCGCGCGTTCGGGATCTACGTGCACGTTCCGTTCTGCGCCACGCGGTGTGGGTACTGCGACTTCAACACCTACACGGCGGGAGAACTGGGCACATCGGCGTCGCCGCAGTCCTGGTTGGAGGGCCTGCGCCGTGAGTTGGACACCGCCGCGGAGCTGATCCAGGCCGGCACGGGTTGCGTTCCGACGGCAGACACCGTGTTCGTCGGCGGCGGCACGCCGTCACTGCTCGGGGGCGACGGTCTGGCCGACGTCCTGGGTGCGGTGCGGTCCAGTTTCGGCCTGACCGACGGCGGCGAGGTGACCACGGAATCCAACCCGGAATCGACGTCGCCGGAATTCTTCGACCGGCTCCGCGACTCGGGCTTCACCCGCATCTCGCTCGGAATGCAGTCCGCCGCACCACATGTGCTGGCCGTGCTCGATCGCACGCACACGCCGGGTCGCGCGGTCGCCGCGGCCAAGGAAGCTCGTGCGGCAGGATTCGAGCACGTCAATCTCGACCTCATCTACGGCACCCCGGGCGAACGCGACGGTGACCTGGATCAGTCCCTCGCCGCTGTGCTCGACGCCGGTGTCGACCACGTCTCGGCCTACGCACTGATCGTCGAGGACGGCACCGCCATGGCCCGTAAGGTCCGCCGCGGTGAGCTGCCGGCACCCGATGACGACGTGCTGGCGAGCCGATACGAACGCATCGACACGGCATTGAACGCCGCAGGCATGTCCTGGTACGAGGTGTCGAACTGGGCCACCGACGCCGCAGCGCAATGCCGCCACAACATCGGCTACTGGGACGGCGGCGACTGGTGGGGCGCGGGACCCGGTGCGCACAGTCACATCGGCGGCACGCGGTTCTGGAACGTCAAGCACCCGGCCGCGTACGCCGATCGCCTCGCCGCGGGACACCTACCGGTCATGGGCAGCGAACTTCTCAGCGCAGAGGATCGACATCTGGAAGAGCTGATGTTGACCGTGCGGCTCCGCTCGGGGGTGCCGACGACTCTGCTGGGGCCGGCCGAGCGGGCCGCTGCCGAGCAGACCGTCGCGGACGGGTTGATGGTGCAGCGCGGGGAACGACTCGTGCTCACCGACCGGGGCCGATTGCTCGCCGACGCGGTGGTGCGCACCATCGCAGCAGCCTGAACGATCCGTCTCAGGCTCCGGGCTTTCAGGCACTCAGGGCGTCGTAGTCGAACACCCTGGCGTGCAACACCGTTCGATTGCGCAGAGCCGCACGCACGGCGCGATGCAGGCCGTCCTCGAGATAGATGACACCACGGAACTGCACCGCGTGGGGGAACAGATCGCCGTAGAAGGTGGAGTCCTCGGACAGCAACCTGTCCAGTTCGAGCACCTTGGTAGTGGTGACGATCTCGTCCAGACGGAGCTGGCGTGGCGGGATTCTCGACCAGTCTCTGATGGACAGACCGTGCTCGGGGTACGGCTTTCCGTCACGTACACCTTTGAAGATCATCGCGAGCCCGTGGCCGCTGGATCGAATCGAAAGACAGTTTCCACTCGGACCACAGTAAGGCCTTGCACGAGCATGCGTTCGCCGGCTACTAGACTCGAGCGACGATTGGAAACGAGAACGGAGGTGGGCACCGATGTCGAGCACCGACGACAGGCGGTTCGAGGTTCTACGAGCGATCGTGGCGGACTACGTGTCCACCCAGGAACCCGTCGGTTCACGTGCCCTGGTCGAGCGCCACAACCTGGGAGTGTCCAGTGCAACGGTGCGCAACGACATGGCCGTGCTCGAGGCCGAGGGCTACATCGCCCAGCCGCACACCAGTTCCGGTCGGGTGCCGACCGACAAGGGCTATCGGCAGTTCGTCGATCGGATAGCGGACGTCAAGCCGCTCTCCGCGGCCGAACGCCGCGCCATCCTGGAGTTCCTCGAGAACGGCGTCGACCTGGACGACGTGTTGCGACGCGGCGTCCGGTTGCTGGCTCAGTTGACCCGTCAGGTCGCCGTGGTGCAGTACCCCACGCTGTCGGCGTCCTCGGTTCGCCACCTGGAAGTGGTGGCGCTCACTCCGGCCCGGCTGCTGCTGGTGCTCATCACCGACTCCGGGCGAGTCGATCAGCGCATCGTCGAACTCGGTGACGTGATCGACGACGAGAATCTGGCTCGACTGCGGCGTCTTCTCGGTAGTGCGCTGGAGGGCAAGCGGCTGGCGGCGGCGTCGGCTGCGGTGGCCGAACTCGCTGAGAACGCTCCGCCCGCGCTGCGCGACGCGATGATTCGATCGGCAACGGTGCTGGTGGAATCGCTCGTCGAGCACCCCGAGGAACGCCTGGTTCTCGGCGGGACGGCGAACCTGACGCGCAACGCCGCGGATTTTGCCGGCGACGCGGGGTTTCCCGGATCGCTCAGGGCGGTACTCGAGGCGTTGGAAGAGCAAGTGGTCGTCCTCAAGCTCCTCGCCGTGACACAGGACACCCGCACCGTCACGGTGCGGATCGGCGAGGAGACGCAGGTCGCGGAGATGCGCGGGACATCGGTGATTTCCACCGGGTACGGGTCGGCTGGCATGGTCCTCGGAGGAATGGGTGTTCTCGGGCCGACCCGAATGGACTACCCAGGAACAATTGCGTCGGTCGCCGCGGTTGCCAGGTACATCGGAGAGGTCCTGGCCGAGCGCTGAGACGAGTGAGAACCGATCGAATGCTTGCCGCGGGGGCACGGGTGGCAGGCACACAGCTTCATCGAACGAGATTCATCTTCTAGGACGAAAGAGACGACGTGGCACGGGATTATTACGGGACTTTGGGCGTCGGCCAGCAGGCGACGGACCAGGAGATCAAGCGCGCCTACCGCAAGCTGGCGCGAGAGCTGCACCCGGACGTCAACCCGGACGAGGCTGCGCAGGCTCGGTTCAAGGACATCTCCACCGCATACGAGGTGCTCTCCGATCCGGAGAAGCGTCGCATCGTCGACCTCGGCGGCGACCCGCTGCAGCAGGGCGGCGGAGGCGGCGGTGGGGGATTCGGCGGAGCCGGATTCGGCGGCGGCCTGGGAGATGTGTTCGAGGCCTTCTTCGGCGGCGGCGCGGGCGGATCACAGCGCGGGCCCAAGGGCCGCGTGCAGCCGGGAGCGGACTCGCTGCTGCGCACCAAGCTCACCCTCGACGAGTGCGCCACGGGCGTGACCAAGCACATCACCGTCGACACGGCGATTCTCTGCGACCTGTGCACGGGCTCGGGCACCAACGGCGACTCCAAGCCGGTTCGCTGCGACACCTGCGGCGGCGCCGGTGAAGTGCAGTCGGTGCAGCGCTCGTTCCTCGGCCAGGTCATGACCAGCCGCCCGTGCCCCACCTGCCGCGGTGCAGGCGAGACCATCCCCGACCCCTGCCGCAAGTGTGGCGGCGACGGTCGCGTCCGGTCGCGTCGCGACATCTCGGTCAAGGTGCCGGTCGGCGTGAGCAACGGCATGCGGATCCGACTGGCCTCTCAGGGCGAGGTCGGTCCAGGAGGTGGACCCGCGGGAGACCTGTACGTGGAGATCGTCGAACAGCAGCACGAGGTGTTCGTGCGCGACGGTGACGATTTGCACTGCACGGTCCGCGTCCCGATGGTCGACGCCGCACTCGGCACCTCGGTCAACATCGACGCCATCATCGACGGGCCAACCGAGATCTCGATCGAGCAAGGCACACAACCGAATTCGACGACGGTGCTGCGTGGCCACGGTATGCCCAAGCTGCGGTCCGGCATTCGCGGCGATCTGCACGCGCACCTCGAGGTCATCGTGCCGACCAAGCTCGACAGTAAGCAGACCCATCTGCTCGAACAGCTCAGGTCGATGCGCGACCGCGACTCGGCGGAGGTCGTCACCACCGGTTCGGCGCACAGCGGCGGACTGTTCTCGCGGTTGCGGGAAGCATTCAGCGGTCGCTGATCGATGGCCCCCACGGTCTTCTACCTCTCGCCCCTGCCGAACGTCGGCGAGCTCGCGGTGCTCGACGGCAAGGAAGGGCACCACGCCGCGACGGTACGACGCATCCGCGTCGGCGAGCGGGTGCTACTCGGTGACGGTGCAGGCGGCGTGGCCGACGCGATCGTCGCCGCAGCGGAGAAGAACCGACTGGAACTGACCGTGCAGTCGCGCAGCGAGATGCCGCGTCCCACTCCGGTCGTGACGCTCGTGCAGGCATTGCCGAAGGCGGACCGATCGGAACTCGCCGTCGAGCTGGCCACCGAGGCAGGCGTCGATGCTGTCGTGCCATGGCAGTCCGCGCGATGCGTCGCACGGTGGGAGGGCCCGAAGGCATCCAAGGGCGTCGCGAAGTGGCGTAGCACCGCGGCGGAAGCAGCCAAGCAGTCGCGTCGGGCATTCATCCCCGAGGTCTCCGAGCTACATGATTCGCGGGAGGTCAACGCCTTCGTGCGCGGCGTCGTGGAGCGCGGCGGAATCGTCGCCGTGCTGCACGAGGCAGCCACCTCGGCGTTCCGGGACCTGCCGTTCGACTCGGTTCCCGAGGTCGCGATCGTCGTCGGACCCGAGGGCGGGCTCGACGACAGGGAGATCACCGCCCTGACCGAGGCGGGCGCGACCCCGGTGGTGCTGGGGCCGACGGTGCTGCGGACCTCGACGGCAGGAGCTGTGGCTCTCGGCGCGCTGGGCGTCCTGACCTCGCGGTGGGCCCAACTACCGCCCGACTTCCAGAACGCATGAGCGCGCGGATCAAGATCGAGTACGGCGATCACCCGGAGCAGTTCGGCCACCTCTATCTGCCGGCCGAGCCGATGGATCACCGGACGCCGGTGGTCGTGGTGGTGCACGGTGGTTTCTGGAGCGGACAGTACGGGTCCAATCTGGGCACCCAGTTCGCCCGCGCCGTTGCGGGAGCCGGTGCGGTGGCGTGGAACATCGAATATCGACGCGTCGGCGCAGGCGGGCATTGGACGCAGATGCAGTCCGATGTGACCGCGGCACTCGACGTGGTCGCCGGGGAACTGCAGCAGCACGCCCCGGTCGGTGTCGACGACGTACGCGTCATCGGGCACTCGGCAGGAGGGCACCTGGCAGTGTGGCTCGGCGGCGAGACCGGCACGAAGGTCCGCCCGTCGCGCATCGTCTCGCAGGCCGGCGTTCTCGATCTCGAACCTCGAGGTGCGTCGACACGCACCAACCCGGCGGTCGAGGCGCTGTTGCAGGCCCGGTACGAGGACGATCCCGACCTGTACCGCTCGGCCTCACCCGCGGCCCGCGCGCCCATCGGCATCCCGACGATCGCCCTGCACGGATCAGAGGACATCCAGGTCCCGGCGGCGCAGAGCGAACGGTACGTCGCGCTGGCGCGCGCAGCCGGAGACGACGCGCGGCTGACGATCGTGCCGGGGGAAGACCACTTCGCTTTCCTGAATCCCGATTCCCGGTGCTGGGCGCTCTCGCTCGACGCCGTGATCGGTGCCACCAGCGAGTAATGGGAATGCGCATCGTTGTTGCGGCGTTAAACTCGATCCATACCAAGTGCACGTCAGACAAGCCGACACCAGAGAGCAGGCCATAGCCACCACGTGAGTGAACACAGCGAATTTCCCGCCGAGCGTGACGTTCGGTCCACCTTGGAACTCGCCCCCGAAGCAGTGATGCCACTGCTGGGACAGTCCGACGAGAACCTGCGGGCGCTCGAGCAGATGCTGACGGCAGATATCCACGTACGAGGAAACGCCGTGACGCTCACCGGAAAAGTGGCCGATGTGGCGCTGGCCGAACGGGTGATTTCCGAACTGGCCGCGCTGGCCAAGCGCGCTCAGCCACTGACTCCCGATGCGGTGCGCCGATCGATCGCCATGCTCACCGAGGGCGTCGCCGATTCGCCGGCCGAGGTGCTGAGTCTGGACATCCTCTCGCGCCGCGGCAAGACGATCCGGCCCAAGACGCTGAACCAGAAGCGGTACGTGGATGCGATCGACGCCAACACCATCGTGTTCGGTATCGGCCCCGCAGGCACAGGCAAGACCTACCTGGCAATGGCGAAGGCCGTGCAGGCATTGCAGACCAAGCAGGTCAGCCGCATCATCCTGACGCGTCCGGCAGTCGAGGCGGGGGAGCGGCTGGGATTCCTGCCCGGAACGCTGCACGAGAAGATCGACCCGTACCTGCGGCCGTTGCACGATGCGTTGCACGACATGATGGACGACGAAGCGATTCCCAAGCTGATGCAGGCAGGCGTCATCGAAGTCGCCCCGCTCGCCTACATGCGTGGCCGCACGCTCAACGACGCATTCATCATTCTCGACGAGGCACAGAACACCACCGCCGAGCAGATGAAGATGTTTTTGACGCGACTCGGATTCGGGTCGAAGATCGTCGTCACCGGCGACGTGACCCAGGTCGACCTTCCGGGTGGCGCGCGATCCGGGCTGCGTGCGGCGTCGGAGATCCTCACCGACGTCGACGACATCCACTTCGCGCAGCTCACCAGCAGCGACGTGGTGCGACACCGATTGGTCTCGGAGATCGTCGACGCGTACGAGCGGTTCGAGTCGGCATCGGAAGGCGTGATTCCCAACCGCGCGCAACGCCGGACCGGTGGACCGCGTTCGGCGAGAAGATGATTCAGGTAGACAGAGCAGCAACGAGAGCGTGGGTAGTGGCTAGATGAGTATCGAAGTGTCCAACGAGTCGGGGATGGACATCTCCGAACCCGAGCTGGTCTCGGTCGCACGGTTCGCGATCGCCGGCATGGACGTGCATCCCGCCGCGGAACTGTCGATGGTGCTGGTGGATTCGGCCACGATGGCAGATCTGCACATGCGGTGGATGGATCTGCCCGGCCCCACCGACGTGATGTCGTTTCCGATGGACGAGCTCGAGCCGGGCGGTCGTCCCGATGCGCCCGAGCCCGGACCGGCGATGCTCGGCGACATCGTGCTGTGCCCGTCGTTCGCCGCGGATCAGGCTGCTGCAGCAGGGCATTCGCTCGAGCACGAGCTGGCGTTGCTGACCGTGCACGGTGTACTGCACCTGCTCGGCTACGACCACGCGGAGCCGGACGAAGAGAAGGAAATGTTCGAGCTGCAGAACCGGCTGCTGGCCGAGTGGTACGAAGACGCCAGGCGCGCGGAGCAGGCCGCCGAACAGGCCGCCCGCGATGCCCGGCTCCTCGGCAAGGCCGGTCTCGTCGACGGACTCGATCGATGATCTGCGTCGTCGAACAGGTGGAAGTGTGGGGTCCTAGGGCGTGAGCAGTGCTGTTGCGCTCATCGTGTTCGCTGTCCTTCTCGTGCCTCTCGGGGGCCTGTTCGCTGCCGTCGATTCTGCGCTGAACACGGTCTCGCGGGCGCGAATCGAGGACATGGTCAAGGACGAGCGCCCCGGTGCCACCGGCCTCGTCGTGGTGGTCGGAGACCGCCCGCGGTACGTCAATCTGATGGTGCTGCTGCGCATTCTGTGCGAAATCGGCGGCACAGTGTTGCTCGCGGGTGGCCTGACGCAGTTGATCGACTCCACCACGGCATTGGTGATCAGCGCGGTGGCCATGGTGTTGGTCAGTTACGTCGTGATCGGTGTCGGTCCTCGAACCCTCGGTCGGCAGAACGCGTACTCGATCGCGTTGGCGGCCGCGTTGCCGTTGCGTGCACTCGGGTGGCTTCTCGGACCGATCAGCAGACTGCTCATCCTCATCGGTAACGCGATCACTCCTGGTAAGGGATTTCGCAACGGCCCCTTCGCCTCCGAGATCGAACTCCGAGAACTGGTGGACATGGCCCGCGAGCGCGGCGTCGTGGCCGACGACGAACGGCGGATGATCCAATCGGTGTTCGAGCTGGGTGACACCTCCGCCCGTGAGGTCATGGTCCCGCGCCCCGAGATGGTGTGGATCGAGTCCGACAAATCAGCAGGACAGGCCACCTCGTTGGCCGTGCGCAGCGGCCACTCGCGCATCCCGGTGATCGGCGAGAACGTGGACGACGTCGTGGGTGTCGTCTACCTCAAAGATCTTGTGCAACAGACGTATTACTCCACCGACGGCGGTCGCGGAGTGCAAGTGTCCGAACTGATGCGTCCGGCCGTCTTCGTTCCCGACTCAAAGGCACTCGACAGTCTGCTCGCCGAGATGCAGCGCGATCGCAACCACATGGCCCTGCTCGTCGACGAGTACGGGGGCATCGCAGGGCTGGTGACCATCGAGGACGTGATCGAGGAAATCGTCGGCGAGATCGCCGACGAATACGACTCCGACGAGGTTGCGCCCATCGAGGAACTCGACGACGGACGGTATCGACTGTCCTCGCGGGTGCCGCTCGAGGACCTCGGCGAGATCTTCGGCATCGACATCGAATCCGAGGAAGTCGACACCGTCGGCGGACTCCTCGGGTACGAACTCGGCCGAGTACCGTTGCCCGGTTCGCAGGTGATCACCCACGGACTCCTGCTGCGCGGAGAAGGTGGAGCCGACCCCAAGGGCCGCGTCCGCATCGCCACGGTCCTGGTCGAGAAGCTCGAACCCGACGAAGAAACCACCGAGGACGACGACTCGTCGGACGTCACTCGTCAACACTGAAATCTGGAGGTGCTCTTGTGTCCGAGCAGAACAACGGTGAGTTCCGATCCGGATTCGTCTGTTTCGTAGGCCGACCCAACACCGGCAAATCCACGCTGACCAATGCGTTGGTGGGATCGAAGATCGCCATCACGTCCTCGCGTCCCCAAACGACGCGGCACACCATTCGCGGCATCGTGCACCGGGAGCACGCCCAGCTGATCCTGGTCGACACCCCGGGCCTGCACCGACCGAGAACGCTACTGGGTCAACGCCTCAACGACCTGGTGCAGGACACCTACTCCGAGGTCGACGTCATCGGACTCTGCATCCCCGCGGACGAGAAGATCGGGCCCGGCGACCGGTGGATCCTCGAACAGGTGCGGCACATCGCGCCCAAGACGACGCTCATCGGAATCGTGACCAAGATCGACAAGGTCAAGAAGGAACGCGTCGTACAGCAGCTGATGTCGCTGTCGAAGCTGCTAGGTGAAAATTCGCACGTCATCCCGGTGTCGGCCGAATCGGGCGAGCAGATCGAGAAGCTCGTCGACCTGTTGGCCTCTGAGCTCCCCCCGGGCCCGGCGTTCTACCCCGACGGCGAGCTGACCGACGAGCCCGAGGAAATCCTCATGGCCGAACTCATCCGTGAGGCCGCGCTCGAAGGCGTCCGCGACGAGCTGCCTCACTCGCTGGCCGTCGTCATCGACGAGATCACCCCCCGGGAGGGACACGACAACATGCTCGATGTCCACGCCATCATGTACGTGGAGCGATCGAGCCAGAAGGCGATCATCATCGGCAAGGGCGGTTCGCGACTCAAAGAGGTCGGCACGGCGTCGCGACTGCAGATCGAGAAGCTGCTCGGCACCCGGATCTACCTGGACCTGCACGTCAAAATCGCAAAGGACTGGCAGACCGACCCGAAGCAGATGGGCAAGCTCGGCTTCTGACGTCACTGTGATCGCACATCCGTGAGCGCGGTTGCAACCTCGGTTTAACACGATCGAAAGCGTCGTGCTGTTCACTGGAGTTCGTCCTCGACCTGCCGTGCGCAGGAGAACTCCAGCGGAAGGACGTGATTCATGTCTTTCGATATTGCGTCCATGGCGGCGGATCTGTCGTCACCGGTGGCAAAGCGCCGAATGGACGGCGCGATCGATTTCCTGAGATTCGAGGGCAAGTGCGACGGTTTTCTGTTCGCCTACAAGGATGACGTCGCAGGTAGATTCGTCACCGTTGGACAGCGTGGATACGGAGACACCGTTGCTGATTTCCTGACCGGCAGCATCGATACGCGACCCGAATTCGAGAAGCAGTTCTCGAACCACGAGTTCATCTTCGATTGGACCGAGGTTCCGGGGTTCGCCACTTCCTACAGCGGGAGCAAAGTGCTGCGGCCTCACGGCTTCAATAACGGCGTGCTGATGTTGTTGCACGACAACGCCGGAGAGATCATCGGGATGTGCCACGGAAACGTGGAGAAGCAGAACTTCCCCGGCACCGGCAAAGAACTGCTCGAACGGATGCGGCCGGCATTCACCGGGTACGCGCTCGACCGTCGTTCCGCAGCGCGCTTTCGGCTCACTCATCGTGAGTTGCAGATTTTGGACTGTGTCCGACGAGGGATGTCCAACTCCGAGATCGGCGAGCAACTTTTTCTGTCGCCGCGCACTGTCACCACTCACGTAGAGAAGATCCTGCGCAAACTTGGCGTTCCCAATCGTGTCCTCGCTGCGGTGTACGCCACGGAACTAGGTCTGGGTTCCGACGATCGGTCCGTCGACTCGCAGCGTGCCGCCCTGCGCTGATCCGCAACACTGCGCAACTCGCATCGCCATGACGGCGTCGGTGACACCGACGCCGTTTTTCGTGTAGTCGATCGACTCCGCCGCGTAACAGCATCGAAATATGTTGTGCTGCAACAGGTAAATTCAGTGACTCAGCGCATGAAGGATACGTATTTCGACGTATATGAACTGCGCACTCCATTGTTTACCGTTGATCATCCGCACAGTTCGAAGTCGCACTACGCGGAATCCTCGACTCGTGCTCCGCTCCAGGGGCCCGACAACGCGTCCTTCCAGACGGGTCAATCCTCAGATCGAAGGAACATCTCCCATGAAAATGGCTGTCAGAACGGCCACCGCATGATGCCGCGCATGTCGAACCGGCGACGTCCGAGAGCGATCGTCGCCGCTGTCGCAGTGCTTGCCCTGAGCGCGCTCTCGGCGTGCAGTGCCAGCAGTGCCGCAGACGTAGAGACCGGCAATACGTTCGTGGTGGCAATCGAGTCCGAGGCCGACGTTCTCGATCCCCAAGTAGCCGGCGGGTGGGTCAGCTGGCGAATCAACCAACAGATTTTCGAGCCGCTGGTGACCGAAGATCTGCGAACACCGTCTTCGGAGGCGGCTGTACCCGCTCTCGAGCCTGGCTTGGCCGACTCCTGGGACGTGTCGGAGGACGGACTCACCTACACGTTCCACATTCGTGAGGGCGTCACGTTCCACGACGGAACGTTGCTCGATGCCGAGGCAGTCGAATACAACTTCCGGCGCATGTGGGACAAGACGGCTCCGCAATATTCAGCCAAGGCGGCGGGTCAGACGAACTTCATCTGGCAGAACACGGCCGATGTCCAGGCCGTCGACCAGTACACGCTCGTCGTGACCGAGTCCCAACCGTTCTCGCCCTTTCTTCGCATGCTCGCGCAGGGCGGAAACGGCTCGACGGCGATCATGAGCCCGGCGTCGATCGAGACCTACGGCGACGACGTCGGCGACCACCCCGTGGGTACCGGGCCGTTCGTCTTCGACGAGAGGATTCGTGGTGAGCGAATCAGCCTGGTACGCAACGACGACTACTGGGGCACGAAGCCCTCGATCTCGGGCGTGGTGTTCCGGCCCCTGCCGGACGCGTCGGCGCGGGTGGCTGCGCTGCGCAGCGGCGATGTCGACATGATCGCGGTACCGAGCCCGGACAGTATCGACAACTTGGTGAGCGAGGGCTACCAGCTGTCGGAGGGTACACCGCCGCACGTGTGGTACCTCTCGTTCAACATGCAGGACCCGAACATGGCGATCAAAGAGGTACGTCAAGCAATCAACCTGGCTGTCGATCGGGACGGAATGGCAGACGATCTCCTTCGCGGAAGTGTCAACCCCGCCTACGGTGTTCAAGCGCCGGCCAACGGCGCGTACGTCGAGCGGACCGACGCCTACACGCGGGATATCGCGAAGGCGAAGGAGTTGCTGGCTTCGGTCGGACTGCAGGACGGCTTCGAGACGACCCTCATCACCTCTGTGGACGGCTCGGGTCAGATCATTCCGACGCAGATGGCGGAATATCTGCAGCAGAATCTCGCCGAGATCGGAATCGACATGGAAATCCAGACGCAGGAATGGATTTCGTATCTCGGTACGTGGGCGCAGGGCATGAAGCCCGGTGTCGGTATGGCCCAGATGTCGTGGGGTATGACGACGCCGTACTGGCTGTACATCGTCACGTCCTCGAAGTTGCAGTCTCCCAACGGAGTAAACGTGGGGTACTACTCCAACCCCCAACTCGACGCGGTGATGGATCAAGCCATCCGAGCGACCGACGAGGACGTCGCCAACGACTTCTGGCGCCAAGCAAACGACATCGTGACCGAGGATGCAGCGCTGGCTCCGGTGGTGAACGACAAGGCCCCCTATGTGTTGGCCCCGTACGTATCCGGATTCGTCTCGCCCAGCGAGGAATGGTACGACCTGAAAGAAGTGAGGCTCGAACAATGATGCGTACGGTGGCACATCGCCTGCTGTCCACGATCCTGGTTCTGTTCGGAGTCAGCCTGATCGTCTTCATGCTGCTGCAGTTGGTTCCCGGAGATCCGGCGCTGACCATTCTCGGATCCGGTGCTACTGCAGAGTCGGTCGCTGCGGTGCGCACCGAGCTCGGCCTCGATCGCTCGCTACCGATTCAATACTTCGACTACATGGGCGGCTTGCTGCAGGGTGATTTCGGTCGCTCGTTGACGGTGAACAAACCGGTGTCGGAGATCATGGTGCCTCGGCTGTGGAACACGATCATCCTCACGTTCGCCGCTCTGGTGCTGTGCGTGATCATCGGCGTTCCGCTCGGAATTGCGGCGGCCCGCAAGCAGAACAGTGTGTTCGATCGAATCGCCATGTTCGCTGCGCTCGCCGGAGCGAGTGTGCCCGTCTACTGGTTCGGGCTCGTGTTGATCGGCTTCTTCTCGATACGTCTCGGGGTGTTCCCCACCTCGGGCATGTACAACAGTCGAAGCCCAGGAGGTCTGGGGGACATGCTCACCCACCTGGTGCTACCGGCGGTCGCGGCGGCTCTGGTGCCGCTGGCAGTAGTCGCCCGCATGTCACGCTCGGTGATGGTGGATGTGTTGCAGCAGGACTACATTCGCACGCTCAGGGCGTCGGGATTGTCGGAACAGTCGGTGCTGTGGCGACACGGACTGCGCAATGCGCTGCCGCCGATCGTCACCGTCATCGGTCTGCAGGTCGGCTACCTGCTCGGCGGCGTGGTCTTCGTCGAAGTCGTATTCGGGTGGCCGGGCCTGGGGCAACAGCTCTACACGTCGATCACACAGCGAGACATTCCCGTCGTGCAAGCCGGGGTGCTGTTCATCGCGCTGGCATTCGTCGTCATCAATCTCGTCGCCGACACGGCGGTCGGGCTTCTCGATCCGCGCTCACGGAAGAAGGTCTCGGCATGAACGCATCCGTCAGCATCGATGCTCGGTCCGGTCGCAGAGTGTCTCGACGACCTTCGACGGCTCCGTCGACCACGGAAGCGGCGACTCCGGCCTCGGCCTGGAGGCTCGGCTTACGCGCCTTCGGCCGGGACAGGATCGCGGTAGCGTCAGCGGTGTTCCTGCTGCTGGTGGTACTTGCGTCGATCTGTGCGCCGTTGCTGACCCCGTACAGCCCGACCATGGGTGATCCGGTGAACAGACTCGCCGGGATCGGCACCGAAGGGCATCCACTCGGCCTGGACGGGCAAGGGCGGGACATTCTTTCCCGGCTGCTCTACGGCGGGCGCAACTCCCTCGTCGTGGCAGTGGTGCCGGTACTGGTGGTCTTCCCGATCGCGTTGATGATCGGGCTGTTCGCCGGCTACAAGCGAAGCAGGGCAGGCGAATTGCTGATGCGCATTCTCGACGTCCTGTTCGCCTTTCCACTCGTGCTGCTGGCGATTGCGCTGTCGGCAGTTCTCGGTGCCGGACTCGCCAACGTGATGCTGTCCATCGGAATCACCCTGGTGCCGTACATGGCGCGGGTGGCATACACCGCGACAGTGCAGGAATCGGGCAAGGAATACATCGAGGCAGCGCGGGCCTACGGCGCAAACGTCGGTCATCTGATGTTCCGAGAGCTTGCTCCCAACGTCGTGGCCAACCTCACCGTGTACGCAACCACGTTGTGCGGCTTGATGATCGTCGTCGCTGCCGGACTGAGCTTCCTCGGTGTCGGCGTCGTACCGCCCACAGCGGACTGGGGAATCATGACCTCCGACGGCTCCAGCGTGCTCCTCGAAGGCATCTATCACATCGCCACCATCCCGGGCATCGTCATCCTTCTCGTTGCCCTGTCGTTCAACCTCGTCGGCGACGGAATCCGCGACGCCCTCGATCCGAGAAAGCAGACGAGCTGATGACCGCATTGTTGAGAATCGAAGACCTGAGCGTCGATTTCCATACCGACGGTGGCGTGGTGCACGCGGTCGAGAACGTCGACCTTTCGGTCGAACCGGGGGAGATCCGAGGGCTGGTCGGCGAGTCGGGATCAGGCAAGAGCGTCACCTCGCTCAGCGTCCTCGGTCTTCTCGGATCCGGGCGCGCCCGAATCAGCCGCGGACGCATTTTCTTTCGTGGGGAGAACCTGCTGGAGAAGGACCAGCGAGGCATGCGCAAGATTCGCGGTGGTCACATCGGACTGGTGTCGCAGAATGCCCTCAGCGCGCTCGACCCGTCGTTCGCGATCGGTGCTCAACTGGTCGAGGTCATTCGCTTGCATCAGAACGTCGATGCAAAGACCGCGCGTAGAACGGCGCTGGAAGCGCTCGAACTCGTGGCACTGCCGGATGCGGTGAGAAGAATGAAGGCGTATCCGCACGAACTCAGCGGTGGACAACGCCAGAGAGTCGTCATCGCGATAGCGCTGGCTTGCCGGCCCGAACTGCTGCTGGCGGACGAGCCGACAACGGCACTCGATGCCACAGTGCAGAAGCAGATCCTCGATCTGCTGCTGGACATCAACCGCGAGCTCGGCACCGCGATACTGATCGTCACCCACGACTTCGGCGTCGTCGCCCATGTGTGCTCCGAGGTCACCGTCATGCGGCACGGGCGAATCGTCGAAACCGGCACGCGCGCAGATATTCTCGAGCGGCCACAGCACCCTTACACCCAGGGGCTGATGAACGCGGTTCCCAAATTGCGCTTGTCGGCAGCCGAACGAGCGATCCCGCGCTCGAGCCGCCGGTTGTTCGAGTTCTCACACGATTCGATCTCCGAAGGGGGAAAGAGCAATGTCTCAGCGTGACCGATCGAAGGCATCGACCATCTCGTCGGCCGGCAAACTACCCCTGGTCTCGGTCCGTGATCTGCGTAAGGTCTATCGGGTTCGAGGCGATGGACGATCCATGGCGGATTTCGTGGCGGTCGACGATGTCAGTTTCGACATCGGGCGGGGTGAAACGTTCGGATTGATCGGAGAATCCGGCTCGGGCAAGACGACGACCGGTCGCATGGTGCTCGCCCTCGAAGCGGCGACGTCCGGTTCGGTTCTGTTCGACGGCAACGACATCGCGGCACTCAGCTCGCTGGACATGCGTCGCTACCGCAAGAACATGCAGATCGTCTTCCAGGATTCGGGCTCCGCGTTCAACCCGCGACGTAGCGTCGGATCCCAGGTCGGCTATGCGCTCGAACGCTTTGCCCTCGCGGCCAAGAGAGATATCCGGCCCTTGGTGCTCGAGATGTTCGATCGAGTGGGTATGGAACCGTCCCACTACGACCGCTACATTCACGAATTCTCGGGCGGCCAGCGGCAACGTCTCGGTATCGCGCGCGCTCTGATCACCGATCCCGACTTCATCGTTCTCGACGAGCCGACCGCAGCTCTGGACGTTTCGGTCCAGGCCCAAATACTCAACCTGCTCAAGGACCTACAAGCCGAACGCGGACTGACGCTGCTTCTCATCACGCACAATCTGGCGCTGGTGGA
Source organism: Rhodococcus sp. IEGM 1330 (assembly GCF_033142445.1). Classification (NCBI taxonomy): domain Bacteria; kingdom Bacillati; phylum Actinomycetota; class Actinomycetes; order Mycobacteriales; family Nocardiaceae; genus Rhodococcus; species Rhodococcus sp. IEGM 1330. The sequence continues at coordinate 168,921 of NZ_JAWLSB010000004.1, read as the reverse complement.
GCACATGTGCGATCGCGCCGGCGTGTTGGCTCGCGGAAAGCTGGTCGAATCCGGGCCCGTGGACGAGCTGCTGACCGATCCACGCACCGATATCACCCGCACCCTCGTCGATGCAGTACTCGAGCCGACGCTCGGACTGACACGATGATCGAACAGCGCTGGGCAGCAGCAGCATTGGAATCACGCTCGGTATCTGCCGCGATCGTCGGCGGAACTCTGGCCGACGCCGCAGCGTCGGCGGCGATCGAGTCGGCACACCGTCTCGCGTCCGCATTGACCGTCGACACACCGATTCCACTGCAGTTGACCATGAACAAGAGCTGTGATGACTGCTGACAGTACCCGCCGCGAGTTCGACCCACTCACCGCCTCGATCGCAGATATTCACCGCCGAGTCGAGTCCGGTGCTCTTGACCCGGTTGCCGTTGTCGATGCATACCTCGCCCGGATCGACGAGGTGGACGACGACCTCGAGTCGTTCGTCGTGGTGAACACCGCGCAGGCCAGGACAGTAGCCGAGCGCCAACGTGATTCGATTCGCCGCGGAGAACCAGGAGGCCCGTTGCGAGGCGTGCCCTTCGCCGTCAAGGATCTCTACGACGTAGACGGTCTCCCCACGCGATCGGGCTCTCTCGCGTCATCGGATGCTCCGGCGCAGCGAGATTCCGAGACCGTTGCACGTCTCCGGGCGGCCGATGCCATCCTGCTCGGCAAGACCACAACGCACGAGTACGCGTACGGGGTCAACACACCGCCGACACGTAACCCGTGGGCGCTCGATCGAGTGCCTGGAGGGTCGAGCGGCGGATCGGGTGCTGCCGTTGCAGCGCGGCTCGTCCCCGCCGCGATGGGAACCGATACCGGTGGGTCCATACGGATACCGGCTGCACTGTGCGGAGTCACCGGAATGAAGGCCACGTACGGCCGGATCAGCAAGCGTGGAGTGACGGTACTGAGCTGGACGCTCGACCATGCAGGCCCGTTGACGACGACGGTCGCCGACTGCGCGTCGATGCTCGGTGTGCTGGCGGGACACGACCCTGGCGACCCGTACAGCGCTGCGGTCGAAGTTCCGGACTACACCGCACTGCTCGACCGAGGGGTGAAGGGCCTGCGTCTCGGGGTCAGCGAACGCTACTTCACCGACCGTCTCGATCCCGACGTGGCAGCGGCGTTCGAGAATGCTGTCCGGGCACTCGAAGCTGCGGGTGCCACCATCGTTCCCGTGAGTTTCGACGGCGTCGAGCTCTGTCCCGACATCGTCGGCGTCATCGCCTCCGTGGAGGCCGCATCGGTGCACCAGGCTCGCGCCAACGAACGCCCGGATCTGTTCGGATCCGATGTGATCGATGCGCTGCGGGTGGGTCATCTCCACAGCGGTGTCGCCTACGTCGATGCGCAACGAGCACGGTCGGTCGTACTCGGCGGCATGCATCGGATGTTCGGATCGGTGGACGCGTTACTGTCACCGACCATCGCCACGACTGCACCATCGTTCGGTGCATCTCGAATGGCGTTGGCAGAACGAGAGATCGACATACTCAACGGCCTGAATGCGCTGACGGTGCCGGCCAACGTGACCGGCATGCCGGCTTTGACGGTGCCCGCCGGATTCGATTCGACAGGATTGCCGATCGGACTTCAGATCATGACTCCACCGTTCCAGGAGGCTCTCGCTCTGGCGGTGGGCAATGCATACCAATCCCTGACCGACAGTGCCGCAGCGGTACCTGTCATCACTTCGAGAGGAAGAACCGAACAATGAGCGCACAGGACTTCGACCCCACCCGTGAACAGTTGGCAGCAGTCTTCGAATACGCGGGACTCGACATCGAGCCGGCGCGGCTCGAGGAGAAGTTCGAGGTGTACCGCAGCACGCTGGAACTCATTCGCAAGGCAAGCGTGACCGGTATCGGAGAAACCGTTCCCGCAGCGGCATTCAAGGCCTCCTGGACCTGATCAGCACTCACTCGTCGTACGAAAGGACCACCAGCATGCAGTTGTACGAACTTTCCCTCACCGAGGTGGCCGACAAGATCCGCACCGGGGAGGTATCGCCCGTCGAAGTCACCCAGTCGGCCCTCGACCGTCTGGACGAGGTGGAGCCTGCAATCACGGCCTTTGTCACGGTCACGGGTGACCAAGCGTTGACTCGAGCAGCCGAAGCGGAGCGAGAGATCGCAGCCGGCCGGTACCGCGGTGCCCTGCACGGCATTCCGCTCGGCGTCAAAGACCTGTACGACACCGCGGGGATCCTGACGACGTCCAGTTCCGCGCAGCGTGCCGCGAACGTGCCGACGGCCGACAGCGCGTCGGTGGCCAAGCTGTACGACGCGGGAATGATTCTGGTCGGTAAGACCCAGACACACGAATTCGCCTACGGAGCAACGACTCCGACCGCAGGAAATCCGTGGGACGTCACCCGCACGCCAGGTGGCTCCAGCGGCGGTTCCGGTGCCGCGGTCGGCGCGGGCGTGGTGCACGTCGCGCTGGGAAGCGATACAGGAGGATCGATCAGAATCCCTGCCGGTGTCTGTGGGGTGGTCGGCCTCAAGCCCACGTTCGGACGAGCGTCCCGCGCTGGGGTCGCATCACTGTCCTGGTCTCTCGATCACGTCGGACCGTTGACGCGCAACGTCTCCGACGCGGGACTGGTGCTGGGCGCGATGTCGGGCTACGACCGACGCGACCCGGCGTCCGTCGACATGCCGGTTCCCGATTTCCTCGCGGGTATCACGGACGGAGTCGCCGGGACTCGAATCGGCATACCGTCGAACTTCTACACCCACAACGTTCAGCCGGAAGTCACCGAAGTTGCGCATCGCGCCGCAGAAGCGCTCGAACGACTCGGCGCGATCCTGGTAGAGGTCGAGGTCCCGCTCGCAGAGTACGTCCTGCCGGTGGAGTGGGCGATTCTGACCGCCGAAGCCAGTGCCTATCATATGGATTCGACGCGGCAGTCGCCGGAACTGTTCACCGACGAAGTGCGAACGTTGGTCGAAGCGGGCGAGGCGATTCTCGCGACCGATTACATCAATGCGGTCCGCCTGCGTACGCGAATTCAGGAGGCATGGAGGGACATGTACTCGACGATCGACGTGTTGCTGGCCCCGACCGTTCCCGGTGTCGCATCGCTACGCAGCGATCCCTTCTTCCACTGGGATGATGGAACCGTGGAGGGTTCGACCAGTGCGTACTCGCGAATGTCCGCCCCGGCGAACGTGACTGGTCTTCCCGCACTGCAGGTACCTGCGGAGTTCTCGGCCGGGGGCTTGCCGATCGGCGTTCAGATCATCGGAAAGCCGTTCTGCGAGGCCGATATACTGAGGGTGGGTTACGCGCTGGAGCAGTCATCCGATGTAGTCGGTCGAATCGCGCCCGTCGTCACGGCGAGCAGCGCGGTTCGGTGACGTGACGTCCGCCGACATCGAGGGGCCCGTGGTCGAGTCGATCGTCGGGCACGAGTCCGATCCGGCTCTCGCGGAGCACCTTCACCGGCTACGGCACAGCGGTTTCGTCGAATACGTACACATCCCGGCGGAGGACATGGATCGGACTCGACTTCGTGTGAGCTCCGATGCCGGGCGTGACTATCGCATCGCACTCGGTCGCGAGCATCGGGTGCAGGATGGTTCGGTGCTGCTGCTCGAGTCCGAGCGTGCAGTGGTGGTCCGCGCAGGCGAGCCCCGAGTACTGGTGTTGCGCGCAACCTCGGTGTCGGCGGGACTCCGGCTCGGTTTTCTCGCCGGCCACCTGCATTGGAAATCCTCCATGACCGACGACGTCGTCGAGGTGTCGATGCAAGGTGAGGTGGACGACTACCTGAACCGAATCGCCGAGCTCGTCGCCGTTGGATCGGTGGAAGTGCAGTCGCAGTGACGGTCTCCGAGGTGCTGATGACGCTGCGTCTGGGCGACAGTGCATTTCCCTCGGGTGGATTCGCTTTCTCGTCGGGACTCGAAGGTTCGTATCGCGACGGATTCGTGACCGACGAGTCGGGAATGAAGGAATTCGTGCGCGAGCAGGTGATCGGGCGTTGGAACACCGTCGATCGCCGAGTGTTGAGGGCGGCATGGCCTCACGGGTCCGCCGAGGTGGCCGACCGCCGGTGCGAGGCGCACAGCACCATGTCGGTGCTGCGCGAAGCCTCGCGTAGGGCGGGGGCAGCTGTATTGGGGACGTTCGCCGCTCTCGGTCACGAGGATGTGTCCGACTACCGTCGGTCCGTTCTGTCCGGGGCCGTTCCAGGTCATCTTCCGGTGGCCCAGGCGCTGTGCTTCCGCGCGGCGGGGTTGTCACTGGCGTCGGCGGAAACGGTCAGTGCCTGGCAGGCGGTCTCGGGGATCGCCGGTGCGGGCCTGAGGCTGGGCATCGTGGGGCACCTCGGTGCACAGCGCATCCTGGCCGATCTCGAGCCGGCGATCGCCCATCTGCTGACCGACCGACCTCCCGCTGACGCGGCGAACCTGCATTCCTTCACTGCATTCGCAGATATCTCGGCTCAGCGGCGAAGCGATGGCGCGCGGCTGTTCGCCAATTGACGTCCATACCTCTACACGAGAACGGAATTCGAGCGTGAACCTCACTCCTACCGAGAGCGAGCGGTTGACCATCTTCACGGCAGCCGAGTTCGCCCGGCGAAATCTCCGCGACGGTGTTCGTCTCTCGCATCCCGAGGCGGTCGCGTACCTGACCGACGAGATCCTGCTCGCTGCCCGCAAGGATCTGAGCTTCGAGGAGGTGATCGACCACGCCGGTCACCTGCTGACCGCGGCGCAGGTTCAGGCCGGAGTTGCGGCGATGGTGGACATGATCATGGTGGACGCGCCGTTCGCCGAGGGCACGAAGCTGATCACCGTGGTCGACCCGATCGCGCCCTCGGCGGACGATGTCGTTCCCGGCGAGATCATCGTGGCCGATCGGCCGGTCGTGCTGTTCGGCAGTTCCGAGATCACCACAGTCACCGTCGTCAACAGGGGAGATCGCGACGTTCAAGTACGCAGTCAGACACACTTCTTCGAAGCCAACGAGTCCCTGGAATTCGATCGGCGCGCGGCGTGGGGACGCAGGCTGGCGGTGGCCTCGGGTGCGGGTGTGAGATTCGAGCCCGGAATGTTCGTCGTCGCACGCCTGGTTCCGATCTCGGGTGACCGAGTGGTGCACGGCTTTCGGGGACTTGTCGACGGTCCGCTGGACTCGAACGAGGATGCGACGGCGGGATCTCCCTCGTGAGCAACGACGACATCGCGATCGACAGGGCCTCTTATGTGCGGATGTTCGGCCCGACGGTCGGAGACCGGATTCGGCTCGCAGATTCGTCTCTGTTCGTGGAGATCGAGCGTGATCTGACCACGCCCGGGTACGAGCTGCTGGCGGGGGCGGGAAAGAACGTGCGTGACGGGGAGGGGTACCGGCCTACGTCGACGGCATCGGACGGCGCACTCGATTACGTGTTCATCGGGGCCACGGTGATCGATGCGGTGCAGGGAGTAATCAAGGCCGACATCGGTATTCGCGGTGGCCTCATCGCCGGTATAGGCAAAGCAGGCAATCCCGATGTGATGCCCGACGTCACCGAGGGCATGGTCGTCGGACACATGACCACACCGATACCGGCGGCGGGGCTGATCGTCACGGCCGGTGCCATCGAAACCCACGCTCACCTGATCTCTCCACAGCAGAGCGAACACGCGCTGGCCACCGGGACAACCACCCTGATCGGAGGCTCACCCGGCCCGGCGTTCGAGGTGGGAACCGGAAGCGCGCGCAATCTCGGACTGTTCCTCCAAGCTGGTGAGCACACACCGATGAACTTCGTCGCCTTCGGCAGAGGTGCGTCCGACGAGCGAGCGGTACTGGAATCGGTGGCAGCAGGTGCAGGTGCGGTCAAGATTCACGAAGACTTCGGCGCATCACCCGCGGTGATCGACAAGACCCTTCGCGCAGCAGATTCCGCGGACTTCGCCGTGCATCTGCATACCGACTCGATCAACGAGTTCGGGTTCGCCGAGACAACCATGAACACCATCGGCGACCGGACGATCCACATGTATCACGTCGAAGGTGCAGGCGGAGGCCACGCACCCGACCTCATCCGATGCGTTGGATACGACAACGTCATACCTGCATCGACGAACCCCACCAACCCGTACACCGCGTACGCGCTCGACGAGGGCATACCGATGACGATGGCCGCGCACAACATGAACTGGCAGGCACCGGAGGACGTGGCGTTCGCCGAAGCGCGCATTCGTCCGCAGACGATGGTCGCCGAGGACTTCCTGCACGACATGGGCGCGATCTCCATCTTCGGAAGCGACACACAGGGAATGGGTCGCGTGGCCGAGAACATCGCCAATTGTTGGCAACTGGCGGATGTGATGAAGCAGCGGGTGGGACGATTGCCGGAAGAGACGACCGAGGCGGCCGACAACGAGCGAGTCAAGCGGTATATCGCGAAATTGACTGTCAATCCAGCTATCTCGATCGGTGCCGCCGGGTACATCGGGTCCGTCGAAGTGGGCAAGGTGGCTGATCTCGTCCTGTGGTCACCGGCCTTCTTCGGCGTCAAACCCGAGGTGGTCATGAAGAACGGCTTTGTCGCGTGGGCCGCACTCGGCGATGCGGCGGGCAGCATTTCGCGTTCACAACCGGTGGTGAGTCGGCCCAATTGGGGTGCGCTCGGGGCGGCATCCGCCGAACTCGGCATGGTCTTCATGTCCTCGCTCGCCCTCGACGCCGGCATCGCGGAGCAGCTGGGTCTGCGAAAACGCGTCGTCCCCATCGCGTCGGTTCGGGGCTTGCGCAAATCCGACATGGTGCGCAACTCGGCGCTTCCGGTGGTCGAGGTCGATCCACGAACCTTCGAGGTCAGGGCAGACGGGGTACTGCTGACCGGCGAACCTGCGACCAGCGTCCCCTTCTCGAGGAGGTACCTGCTCCGATGAACGACCGACGTGCAGCACGTATCGGGATAGGCGGGCCCGTCGGATCAGGAAAGACCGCCCTCGTCGAGCAGCTCATCGCCGTCTTCGGCGCTGCAGATCGATCGATCTCGGTCATCACGAACGATCTCGTCACGGCCGAGGACGCCGAACGAGTCAAGCGCAGCGGCCTTATCGACCCGGCACGGGTACGGGCGGTGGAGGCGGGCGGATGTCCGCACACCGTGATTCGCGAGGACCCATCGCTGAACATCGCGGCCGCCGACGAGTTGGAGGCGCAGTTTCCGAACACCGAGGTGATCCTGCTCGAAAGTGGCGGAGATAATCTGGCGTCCACCTTCTCTCGGGATCTGGTCGACTACTGGATCTTCGTGATCGACGTGGCCGGCGGAGACGACATCCCCCGTAAGCGAGGCCCCGGTGTGGTTCGGTGTGATCTGTTGGTGGTCAACAAGATCGATCTCGCCCCGTACGTCGGCGTGGATCTCGAGTTGCTACTGCGCGAGGCGGAGCTTGTGCGCGGCGGCAAGCCGATCGTGTCCACCAATGCCCGCACGGGCGACGGCATCGCCGCAGTGGTGGCGCAGCTCGATCGCGATGTGTTGTTCGTGTGATCTCGCGGTCTCTGGATCTGTCCTTCGAAGCGGTGGACGGACGGACGGTGTTCGACAGAAAGCGCTACCGCTGGCCGCAGTCGGTGGGGCGCATGTTTCCCGGGCCGCATCCCGGTTCTGGTTCTGTGATCGTTCAGAACTCGGGGGCATCGATCCACCCCGGCGATGTGATCGAGCAACGTGTGGACGTCGGCTCGGGCGCGTATGTACAGGTTCTCGGCCAGGGCGCGATGCTGGTGACGGGAAAGCCAGGCGGTGCAGCGGCGACCGAGTCGACGGTTCTGCGGTTGCGGGGCGACGGTCGATTGATTCATTGCACCGAGCCCAGAATCCTCACGCGGCATGCGCATTTCGCGCAACTGACCGACGTGGAGATCGGCGACGGGTCCGCAGTCGTCGTGGACGCCTTCGTGTTGCATCCCGAGCTGACCGCGGGCGACGTCGGCAGCATCAGCTCCACCGTCCGGCTTCGTTGCGTCGAGGGTCAGGAACCCCTGATGGTCGATGCCCAGCTGCTCGATTCGAGCCTGTGGCCGCGCTCGCTTCGCGCGTTCGGCACCGTCTACGTCCTGGGGTCGGCAGCGACCGTGCCGTCGTTGTCGGACGTGGACGGTGTTCACATGGTTGTCACGGAGCTTCCGAACGGCGTCGGCCATGCCGTGCGAATGGCCGCAGAGGAGGGCGGTGCGTTGCGGACGGCTCTCGACCGGACGGTGCGGCTGGTCCGGTGACGATCTGCCCAGGCCGTGCCCTATGCACGGCTGGACCCACCGGTCGTTCCGCAGGCTCCACTCCTGTCTCGTAGCAGACTACGAAGTTTCGCTCACCTGGGTCCACCAGGGATCGGGGCGCTTGCGGTGCCACTGCAGCACGTTCTCGAGTTGAGCGGCGACCGACACCAGTAGCGGCTCAGAGGATTCGTGCCCCATCAGTTGTAGGCCGATGGGGAGGCCGCCGGCGGTGAATCCTGCGGGCACGTTGACGCTCGGCCAGCCGAGGACGTTCCACGGCCAGGTGTACGGGCAATGCTCGGTGATGACCCGATCGGTATCGGCGTTGGAGATGCCGTCGATGGCCTCGATTCGGGGCGGCGGGGTGGCCGTCGTCGGGGCGAGCACGATGTCGTACTCGTCGAAGAACCGGCCGATGCGCCGGCCGATGCGCGGCTCGGCGGCGCGTGCTGCGCGCAGCGGCGCTCCGGCGAGAGCCCGGCCGCTCTTGGCATTGGCTCGGGTCCTCGGGTCGGCGAGGGAGGGATCGGGCAGGCGATCGAGCCAGGTCGCCACGCCGGCCAGCGATCGCGGTAAGAAGTTGAGCCCCAACAACATTCCGTAGGCGGGGTCATCGACGACCACTCGGTGTCCGAGCAATCGCAGGACCGCCGACATCTCGTACGCGGCACCGACGATCTCGGGGTCCAGCGGGGCGGGCGTCGGAATGAACGGCTTGCGCAGGCTGAGCGCAATCCGTAGTGAACCGGGATCGCGCCCGACGGCGTCGGAGACGGTCAGCGGAGCGGGACGATGCAGATCTCCGTCATGACTACCCGAGACGACGTCGAGGAGCAGTGCCGCGTCGGCCACGGTGCGCGCGAGGGGGCCGATGACGGTGATGCCGTTGAACGCCTCGGGCTCCGGCCACGACGATATGCGTCCGCGTTGCGGTTTGATCCCCACGAGATTCGTCCAGGAGGCCGGAATTCGCACCGAGCCGGCACCGTCGGAACCCAGAGCGGCAGAGACCAATTCGGCAGCCACTGCGGCAGAACTGCCGCCCGAGGAGCCGCCGGGAGTGCGCTCGCGGTCCCATGGATTGCGGGTGTGCCCGAAGGTGCCGCCGGTGAACGGCCACTGGCCGAGTTCCGGGCTGTTGGTCTTTCCGACGATGACCGCTCCGGCCGCACGCAGTCTGCGCACCACCTCCGAATCCGTGGCGGCAGGTGGAAAGTCGCCCGCACAACCGAAGGCGGTCGGTTCGCCCGTGACGTCCACGTCGTCCTTGACGGCAACGGGAACGCCGAGCAGGGGAGCGGCGTCCCCGGCGGCGCGCAGCCGATCCGCTTCGGCTGCCTCGGCGAGGGCGGCGCTGCGGCGCACGAGGCGGAACGCATTGAGCGTGGGTTGGCTCTTCTCGATGCGATCGAGCGATTCGGCGACCGCCTGTACCGAGGTGATGCGACCCGACGCGAGAGCGGCGGCTTGAGCAACGAGAGTCGACCGATGAAAATCCACGTCTGCACAGTATCGACATCTCGTCAGCGCGGGAACGGTCACCGCCGCTGCGCGCGTGGGACACTGGATCACGTGAGGCCATACCGTGACAACGCAGTCGTCCTGCGCCAGCACAAGCTGGGTGAGGCCGATCGCATCGTCACGTTGTTGACCAGGGAGAACGGAATCGTGCGGGCCGTCGCCAAAGGGGTTCGCCGCACCAAATCCAAGTTCGGTGCGCGGCTGGAACCGTTTGCGCACATCGACGTTCTGCTCTATCCGGGACGCAACCTCGACATCGTCACCCAGGTGCACACGGTCGATGCGTTCGGTGGAGACATCGTGGCCGACTACGGTCGCTACACCACCGGCTGTGCGGTCCTCGAAACTGCCGAACGGCTGGCAGGCGAAGAGCATGCACCCGCGCAGCGGCTGCATCAGCTGACCGTCGGTGCCCTGCGTGCCCTCGCGCAACACGTGCGGCCTCCCGAGCTGGTGCTCGACGCATACCTGCTGCGCGCGATGGGTTTCGCCGGATGGGCTCCCGCACTGACCGACTGCGCGCGGTGCGCAGCGGTAGGGCCACATCGAGCTTTCCATGTCGCTGCCGGTGGAGCCGTATGTGTGCATTGCCGTCCGCCGGGATCGGCGACGCCGTCGACAGGGGTTCTCGATCTGATGGTCGCACTCGAGCGGGGGGAGTGGGACTACACCGTCACAACCTCCGATGCCGTTCGCAAGCAGGCCAGTGGACTGGTGGCGGCGCATCTGCAATGGCATCTGGAACGACAGTTGCGCACACTTCCGCTCATCGAACGCTCGCACCCGCATCAGGTCCCGCTGGCGCAACCTGACTCCGTGTTCGCCGACACCGTCGGGCAGGATGGGGACCGTGATTCGACGACGAGAGCCGCAACCCCGGCCTGACGAACAGTCGGCAGTGCGCCCTCCCGATCCGCATCCCTCGGGCGCTCGGCCGCCGATCCTGCAGCCCGAACTCATCCCTCGCCACGTCGCGCTGGTGATGGACGGCAACGGCCGGTGGGCACAGGACCGCGGCCTGCCGCGTACCGCGGGGCACGAGCAGGGCGAAGCGGTGCTCATGGACACCGTGTGCGGGTGCATCGAGATCGGGGTGCAGTGGTTGTCCGCATACGCATTCTCGACGGAGAACTGGAAGCGCAGTCCCGACGAGGTCAAGTTCCTGATGGGCTTCAACCGCGACGTCATTCGTCGTCGACGCGACGAGATGAACGAGATGGGCGTCCGAGTTCGCTGGGCCGGCCGTCGACCGAGGTTGTGGGGCAGCGTCATCAAGGAACTCGAAGTGGCCGAGGAGTTGACGAAACGCAACACCGTGATGACGTTGACGATGTGCGTCAACTACGGTGGCCGGGCCGAGATTGCCGATGCCACAAGGGAAATCGCTCGACAGGTGGCCGCGGGCAAGCTGAACCCCGAGAAGATCACCGAGGCCACAGTCGCCAAGTACCTCGACGAATCGGATATGCCCGACGTGGATCTGTTTCTGCGTCCGTCGGGGGAGCAGCGGACGTCGAACTTCCTGCTGTGGCAGTCCGCCTACGCGGAGTTCGTGTTCCAGAAGAAGCTCTTCCCGGATTTCGACCGTCGGGATCTGTGGGAGGCGTGCATCGAATACGCCTCGCGGGACCGACGATTCGGTGGAGTCAAGTATGAGTGACAACGCGAACGGCACGCCTGACGAGGGGCTTTCGTTGCAGGCCCGTGCCCAGTTGGCGCTCTCGCAGTTCGCGACGGTCACGCTCGGTGACGAGGGATCTCTCGGTTTCGACTACGCGGGCGCTCTGTGCTCACTGCGTGCCGTTCGACTCTCACCCGAACTCGAAGTGCTCTCGCTCACCGCGGTGTTGGCCTGGGATCGTCCGCTCAAGGCCGCTCTGCACAAGAAAGTTGCCGACCGCAATGCCGATTCGCAGTTCGGTGCCATCTCGGTCAACACCCACGACAAGCTCGCAGATGTGTTGCTGCGCTACACCTTTCCGGCGAACGGTCTGGATGACGAGGCAATGCTGACGATGCTGATCCTGGTACTCGCCGGAGTCGAAAAGGCGCGCGAGGGTCTGTTGCCCTGATCGGTCAGCTAAGGTTTGCCTGTACTTACTTTTCCAGTAGAGGCGGATGCAATGACAGTGCGGTTGACCCGGTTCCTGACGGCAATAGCGTCGGTGATCGTCCTCGGTGCATCGGTGACGGCCTGTTCGACCGCAGATTCCGAGAATTCGGGGACGCAGTCGGCGGACGGTGCATTCCCGGTCGTCATCGATCACATCTACGGCAGCACGACCATTGCCGAGAAGCCAACGCGCATCGTCACGCTCGGGGTGTCCGACGCCGATGCCGTCATCGCCCTCGGCACCGTTCCCGTCGGCAACACCGGGTACACGTTCTACGAGACCGGACTGGGTCCGTGGACCGACGAGTTGGTCGGTGACGCGCCGTTGACGCTGCTGGGCTCGGAGTCCGAGCCGAACTTCGAGCTGATCGCGTCTCTGGCGCCGGATCTCATCACCGGACTCAACGCGGGTTTCGACGAGGCGACGTACGACAGGCTCAGCGGCATCGCGCCGACGGTCGCCCGACCTGCAGGATCGGCTGCCTATGCCGTCGATCGTGAGGTGGCCACCGACACCATTGCTCGCGCGATGGGTGAAGGCGACCGCGGCGAGGAGTTGAACACGCAGACCAGCGATGCGCTGGAGCAGGTTCGAATTGAACATCCCGAGTTCGCGGGCAAGACAGCAGCAGTGGTGCTTCCGTACGACGGCCAGTTCGGTGCATTTCTGCCCGGTGATGCCCGCGGCACATTCGTCACCTCGCTGGGCTTCGAGGTCCCGGAAGCGATCCGCGCCGAGGACGACGGCACCAACTTCTTCGTTCCGGTCGGGGCCGAGAACATCTCGATGCTCGACGCGGACCTGGTGCTCTATCTCGGTACCGGCGACGACATCGACGTGGTGGCCGAGAATCCGATCTTCGGAACGCTCGATGCTGCACGTGGCGACGCGATCGTTCCGTTGTCCACCGATCAGCGTGGAGCGATCACGTACAACTCGGTGCTGTCGATTCCGTTCGCGATCGACGCATTGGTACCTCGCGTGGCGGACGCCGTCGCCTGAGCGGCTTCACTGCGCGGCAGCGCTGCACTGACTGCACGTGCCGAATATCTCGATCGTGTGGCTCACGTCGCTGAAGCCGTTGGATTCGGCGACACTCTGCGACCACTTCTCGACGGTTGGCCCTTCCACCTCGACGGTGAAACCACACGAGCGGCACACCAGGTGATGGTGATGTCCGGAGGAGCAGCGCCGGTAGACCGACTCGCCGTTGTCGGTCCGCAGTACGTCGACCGTCCCGGCGTCGGCCAAGGTCTGGAGGGTGCGATACACCGTGGTGAGGCCGATACCCTCACCACGCTTGCGCAATTCGTCGTGCAGATCCTGGGCGGACTTGAACTCTTCGATGGTGTCGAGCAGATCCGAGATCGCACTGCGCTGCTTGGTGGCCCGCACTCCGATGGCGACGGGTCGTCTGGGTGCGGCGGTATCGGTGGACTTGTCGGTCACAGGTTCCGGCCTTCCTCGGCGTGGGCCACGGCGTCGACGACGATATGGGAGAGGTGATCGTCGACCAGTCGGTACAGGACCTCGCGTCCGTTGCGTTCTCCGCGCACCACGCCCGCTGCCTTGAGTACCCGAAGGTGCTGGCTGATCAACGGTTGAGTGACACCGAGGGCGACGACGAGTTCGTGGACGCACCGCTCGGACTCGCGCAGCTGCAGCACGATGGCGATGCGCACCGGGGCCGCGAGTGCCCGCAGGATGTCGCCCGCCGCAGTCAGAGTCTCCTTCGGCGGGATGTGAGCCGGGGGAGCGACGGCGAACGGATCGCCGGAGTGCAACGGATGCTCGGGGTCCTGTCTGTGGGGCGAACTTGCTTCCACTGTCGAGTCCGTGGACACGGTTGCGGCTCCTTCGGTCGCCGGTTCGTTGCCGGCGGACTCTCCCTGCACGATCGACGTCATGGCATCAGGTTAGTGCAGTAGTTGTTATTGCAAATCGTATTCATTGTGATATGCACAGGTACGCATGTCAACTTCCGCACTCGACCGCTGTTCGGATTCGACCGCCGAGCCAGATAGTCTGATCAGGGCGAAAACCGCCCACGTCACCTCTTACACGATGTAACCGAAGATGGAGAGCTCCGCCAGTGGCACCCAAGTCCAAAGTCGAAACCGTCGCCAACCTCGCCAAGCGCAGAGGCCTCGTCTACCCGTGCGGCGAGATCTACGGCGGTACCAGGTCGGCGTGGGACTACGGTCCGCTGGGCGTCGAGCTCAAGGAGAACATCAAGAAGCAGTGGTGGCGCAACATGATCACCAGCCGCGACGACACCGTCGGGCTGGATTCCTCGGTGATCCTGCCGCGTGAGGTGTGGGAGGCGTCGGGCCACGTCGAGACGTTCTCCGACCCGCTGGTGGAGTCGCTGCACACGCACAAGCGGTACCGCGCCGACCACCTCATCGAGGCGTACGAGGAGAAGCACGGCCACCCGCCGGAGAACGGCCTGGCCGACATCCGCGACCCCGAGACCGGTGAGCCCGGCTCGTGGACCGAACCGCGTGCATTCTCGGGACTGCTCAAGACCTTCCTCGGCCCGGTCGACAACGAGGAGGGCCTGCACTACCTGCGTCCCGAGACCGCACAGGGCATCTTCGTCAACTTCGCCAACGTGCTGACCACCTCACGCAAGAAGCCGCCGTTCGGCATCGGCCAGATCGGCAAGAGCTTCCGCAACGAGATCACCCCCGGAAACTTCATCTTCCGCACCCGCGAGTTCGAGCAGATGGAGATGGAATTCTTCGTCAAGCCGGGCGAGGACGAGCAGTGGCACGAGTACTGGATCGACTACCGCATGAAGTGGTACACCGACCTCGGCATCGATCCGGAAAACCTGCGGCTCTACGAGCACGCCAAGGAAAAGCTGTCGCACTACTCCAAGCGCACCGTCGACATCGAGTACAAGTTCGGCTTCCAGGGCAGCGCGTGGGGTGAGCTCGAGGGTGTTGCGAACCGTACCGATTACGACCTCTCGGTGCACTCGAAGGCGTCGGGCCAGGACCTGAGCTACTACGAGCAGGCCACCGACACTCGTTACACCCCGTACGTCATCGAGCCTGCGGCCGGTCTGACGCGTTCGCTGATGGCATTCCTCGTCGACGCCTACAGCGAGGACGAGGCCCCCAACGCCAAGGGTGGCGTCGACAAGCGTGTCGTGCTCAAGCTCGATCGTCGTCTGGCCCCGGTGAAGGTCGCGGTGCTCCCGCTCTCGCGTAACGCGGACCTGACGCCCAAGGCGAAAGATCTTGCGCAGCAACTGCGTCAGTACTGGAACGTCGAATTCGACGACGCCGGAGCCATCGGTCGCCGCTACCGTCGTCAGGACGAGATCGGCACCCCGTTCTGCATCACGGTCGACTTCGACACCCTCGACGATCATGCCGTCACCATCCGCGAGCGCGACACGATGGCGCAGGAGCGGGTGGCACTCGATCAGGTCGAGGGCTACATCGCGTCTCGTCTGATCGGCGCGTAACAACCTCACGCACACCACAGGGCCCGATCTCGCGATGAGATCGGGCCCTGTCCGGTGTCTGTAGAGAAAACTAGAAGCGGCCGCCGCCGCCACCGAATCCGCCGCCACCCCCGCCTCCGCCGAAGCCCCCGCCACCACCGAATCCGCCACCGAAGCCTCCGCCACCCCCGCCGCCGCGAAGCACACTGTTGATCAGGATGCCGCCGAGCACCGCGCCGGCGATGTTGCCGCCGCTACTGCCGCCGCGAGGACCGTGACGATTCTCCCAGTTCTGTACATCGGCCTGGGCGATCTGCGATGCGCGCGAGGCCAATTGGCTGGCGGCGTGAGCATGCTTGAGGGCTTCGTCGGGGTTCTCCTGGCCCAGCTGGCGAGCCGCGCCGAGATGGCGTTCGGCCTCGGACAGGCGCGTTCTGGCGTCGGCCCCTACGCCGCCGCGACGCGTCGAGATGTAATCCGCGGCTGCGGTGATCTGCGCCTGAGCGGCCGCGATATCGCGCTCGAGGCGAGCCCGCAGCTGGTCCTCGGCAGCCTTCTCCGCCGACGCCTCGTCGACGATCTTCTCGAGTTCGGCATCGGCTTCGGCGAGGGCGGTGTAGCTGCCGAGTGGATCCGAGGATTGGGCCGTCTCCGCGTTCTTCAATGCCGTCTGTGCCGCTGTCATGGCCGACTGGAGTTCGGCACCGCCATGTTCGGCCAATCCACGAGCCTGCTCGATGTCGCGGCGAACGTCCGCGATGGCGTCGGGCAGAGTGGCGATGGCGTGCCTGATGTCGTCCCGGGCATGGTCGACGCCATCGAGCAAGGTCTTGGCCTGGTCGACGGCTCGTTCGGCCGTGCGAATCGCGGTGACCGCAGGTCCCTGCTTGCCGGGCGGGAGTGCTGCCGCCTTGCGGCCGGCCTCGATGTTCTCCTCGGCCAGCGCGAGGCGCTCCTGTGCCATCGTGACGTTGTCTGCGATGGAAGCCAGTGCGGTGTCTGCGAACTCGGAATGCAGCTGCGCGAGAACCGATTCGGACTGCGGAATTCTCACCGTCAAGCCGACGACCGCCTGGGTCAGTTCGTCGAGGTGGGCGTCGGCGTTCATCACGAGATCGCGGAACCCGTCGAATTCCTCCACTCTCGAATCGAGTTCGCGATCGGCCTGGCCACAGGAGGAGATGATCTCGACGAGCATCGCCCGTCGCTGATCGGGAGTTTCCGGAATGGCGTCGTCGAGGCGTTGACGGATCTCGAAGGCGGACGCGAGGGCCCGCTTGGCGTTGTCGTGGGCAGCGATGAACGGTGCGGCCGCAGAATCTCCGAACTCTCCACGGGCGAGGTTCAATTCCTCTTCGCTGGCGCGTACGGCATTGTCGGTCTCGACCAGAATTTCCTTGGCGCGGGTGTCGAGGACGTCGATGGGGAAGGCAGCCAGCGCGGCCGGGTCGCTCGGGTCGATCTTCGCCACTGCCTCGACCTCGGCGGCGACGCGGGCCTTCTTGCGCCGGGACGAGTAGACGACGGCTCCGCCACCGGCCACGGCCAGTGCGCCGACGCCGATCAGCAGTGGCGCCGACGAGCCACCGCTGCCGCTCGAGGCGTACGCGTCGCCGAGTGCACCGGCTGCCGCAATGGCCGCACCGGACCAATCTTCTTCGCGCAGTGCGGGTTCGACGTCGTCGACACGGATCGAATCTTGCTCGGAGGTGGTGATCTGTGTCAGCCCGGTGTCGACGGCGAGGTAGTACGAACGGTCCACGGTCGCCACGGCGAGCAGAACGTCGCGCTCTCCGAGGTCACTTCTCTCGTACGTCTGCTCGGCCCAGTTCGCCGCCGACATGTTGTCGAAGTCTGCGACATAGGTGACCCACAACCGAAGCTGGCTGCTGCCGTAGAGGTCGTCGATGGAGGTCTGTACCTCGGCCAGCGAATCAGGGTCGAGAGCCTGGACGTTGTCGGTGATCTGCGTGGCCAGCCGCGAAGGAGCCTCCGCCGAGGCGACCCCCGGCGCGAGCAGGACCGCCCCGAACAGGGTCAGGGCACCCACGGCGGCGAGACGACGAAATCGATGGATTGCTTCTCGAACGACTGGGGCGCTGGTGTGCCGCCGGTGCTGGACTGCCATGGCCTGAAATCTACCGGCTACGCGCCAGTGAGATCGAGCAGGTCGATGTGGATGCATGACAGTTGTCACCCCGCAATCGTGACGCTCGAACGAGGTCGACGCCGCTCGATCGCAGCAGAGTGATTCCCATGACCACAACGAAGGCAGTCGAACTGCGAAACGTCACCAAGACCTACGGCTCGGTCCGGGCGGTCGACGGGCTGAGCCTGTCCATCGAGCCGGGCGAGGTCGTCGCATTCCTCGGACCGAACGGAGCGGGAAAGACGACCACCATCGACATGATGCTCGGCCTGGCCGCACCCACCACCGGATCGGTGTCGGTGTTCGGGGGAACGCCCGCCGACGCGATCGCCCAGGGCCGCATCTCGGCCGTCATGCAGACCGGCGGATTGCTTCGCGATCTGACCGTCCGCGAAACCGTCGAGCTGACCGCGGCACTGTTCGCTCACACCCGGTCGGTCAAGGAAGTGCTGACCCGGGCGGGCATCGCAGACATCGGAGACCGTCGAGTCGCGAAATGCTCCGGCGGCCAGCAGCAACGACTGCGGTTTGCGCTCGCACTGCTGCCCGATCCTGATCTGCTGGTGCTCGACGAGCCGACCACCGGCATGGACGTCGAGGGACGGCGCGATTTCTGGAACGCCATTCGGCAGGACGCCAGCACCGGCCGAACTGTCCTCTTCGCAACCCACTACCTCGATGAGGCCGATGCCTACGCCGACCGCATCGTGCTGGTGCGGCACGGCAAGATCGTCGCCGACGGCAGCGCCGCCGAGGTGAAGAACCTGGCGGCAGGACGCACCGTCACCGCCACGCTGCCCGGCGTCGACCAGTCGATGTTGCTCGCCCTGCCCGGGGTGGACCGCGTCGACACTCGTGGCGATCGGGTGATCGTGCACGGACGCGACTCCGACGCCGTTGCCCGATACCTGCTCAACGACGCGCACGCGACCGACCTGGAGATCGTCTCGCGCAACCTCGAGGACGCATTCCTCGCCCTGACCACCGATTCTGACAACGACTCAACCGAAAACGACCTCGCCGGGAGCATCCGATGACCACCACCACACAATCCGCAACCACCCGCACTTCTGCCAGAGCCGTTGCCTGGGGCGGATTCTCGCCGACCTTCCTGGGACTGGAAATCCGCAGGCTCTTCCGGAACAAGCGAACTCTGATCTTCACCTTGGTGATGCCGCCGGTGTTCTTCGTCATCTTCGGCACGCAGTCCGACTACAGGACCAACTATCCTTTCGCGCACGGAAACGTCACCGGCTACATCGCCATCAGCATGGCCGTCTACGGCGCGATGCTCGCCACCACCAGTGGTGGAGCGATGGTCTCGGTCGAACGAGCTCAGGGGTGGAGCCGACAGTTGCGGTTGACCCCGCTCAAGCCGGTCGCCTACATCGTCACCAAGGTCCTCGTGGCCATGACGATGGGTGCCGCCTCGATCGTCGTGGTGTTCGTCGTCGCGAAGTTCTTCGGGGCGGACATGCCGATCTGGGTGTGGATCGTCAGTGGTCTCATCGGCTGGATCGGCTCGGCGGTGTTCGCCGCGTTCGGACTGTTCATGGGCTACCTGTTGCCCTCGGAGAACGTCATGCAGATCCTCGGACCCGTGCTCGCGTTTCTGGCGTTGGCGGGCGGACTCTTCGTTCCCCTCGGTGACAGCGGTTGGTTCCCGATGCTGGCCCAGTTCACGCCGCTCTACGGGCTGGCCACCGTGTCCCGGGCAGCGTTCGCCGGGACCGAGACCGGAACGTTGCTGATCGCCGTGATCAATCTGGTGGTGTGGGCGACGGTGTTCGTCTCGGGAGCTGCACTGCTGTTCCGAAAAGACACCAAGCGTGCCTGACGCAGAAACCACTGATCGTGTCGCCCACGGGGATACCGTGGGCGACATGACCACGTTCACCGCTGACCTTCCCGAAGGACGGATCTGGCGGTTCGGCTGGCTGTTCGGAGCCATCTGGCTGGTCTACCTGATCTATCCGTTGAACGAGATTCTGTCGTTGGAATCCGTGCCGTCTCGGGCCTTCGGGATCGTGGTGATTCTCGGCTTCGCCGCTGTGTTCACGACCACCTTCTGGCGTTTTCGAAACGGCCACCGCCGAGGAAATCCACTGTCTGTGTCGCAGGCGTGGGTAGCGCTCGGGGCCATGGCAGTGCTGACCGTGTCGATGTGCGTCCTCATCGGAACCACCGGCTTCGGCGCGACGGTGTACATCGCAGTCCTGGCGATGATGACGTTGCCGGTGCGACAAGCGTGGATCTTCGTTGCGGTGATGGTGGTGTTCGTCGAAGTGGTGCCTCGTTTCATTTCATCCTGGGTGCCCGACAATTTCTTCGCCTTCCAGTTGCTGATCAGCGCCGCTGCTGCGTGGGGCATCACCCAGGTCTTCCAGCGCAACCACGAATTGGCCGTGGCCAGGCAACAATTGGCAGACCTGGCCATCGTGGCCGAGCGTGAGCGCATGAGCCGGGACGTGCACGACATCCTCGGCCATTCCCTGACCGTCATCACCGTCAAGAGCGAACTGGCCGGCAGGCTCATCGAGATCGACCCCGCTCGAGCGGCCGTCGAGATCGCCGAACTGGAGACCCTTGCCCGGCAAGCACTTGCCGATGTGCGCAGTACCGTCGGGGGCATGCGGCAGGTCGACATCGGATCTGAATTGGCCAGTGCACGAACGGCATTGACCGCTGCGGGAATCGACGCCGATCTTCCCGGTGACGCCGACGTGGTACCACTGCGACACCGAGAACTGTTCGGTTGGGTGATCCGGGAAGCGGTGACCAACGTCGTTCGACACTCGAGCGCACGACACTGCCGGGTGACGCTGACGGCGTCGAGCATCTCGATCGTCGACGACGGAGTAGGACCGGCAGACAAGCAGTCCGGCGGCAACGGTCTACGCGGTCTCGGTGAACGAGTGACGGCCGCGGGTGGTGCACTGACGATCGCCCGGGTGTCGACCGGCGGATTCAAGGTGGAGGTCTCGGCAGAATGAGCATCAGGTTGTTGTTGGCCGACGATCAGGCGCTGGTGCGGGGTGCACTGGCTGCTCTGCTGGGGCTCGAACACGATCTCGACGTCGTCGCCGAGGTGGGACGCGGGGACGAGGTTGCCGCTGCCGTTCTCGAACATCGACCCGACGTCGTCCTGCTCGACGTGGAGATGCCCGGCAAGAACGGTATCGAGGTCACCGCCGAACTGGCGCTCGTCGCCCCGCAGTCGAGAGTCCTGATCGTCACCACGTTCGGGCGACCCGGCTACCTGCGACGCGCCATCGATGCGGGTGCGTCGGGTTTCGTGGTCAAGGACACCCCCGCCAAGCAGCTGGCCGACGCCGTTCGGCGCGTGCACATGGGGCTTCGCGTTGTCGATCCGACGCTGGCGACCGAAACCCTCACCGACGGCGTCTCTCCACTGACGGCCCGAGAGCAGGAGGTTCTCCGCGCAGCTGCTCGGGGCGGGACGGCAGGGTCCATCGCTGCTCAGGTCCACCTCTCTGAGGGCACGGTGCGCAATCATCTGTCGTCGGCGATAGGGAAGACCGGCACCAGCACCCGGGCCGAGGCGGTCCGGGTGGCCGAGGATCGAGGGTGGCTGTAGATGGTTCGGGGCGCGCCGTGACCATGCCGATGCGCAGGCCTGGCAAACTCGAGGGGTGAATTCAACTCTCGACCGAGATTCGTACGGCGATCCGTACGACGATCGGTATGCCCCGGACCCCGGTCCCGAGCGCCTGGGCTTCTTCGGAACGCTCGGACGCTGGACCGGTCGGCTGGTCGCGGGAGTGGTGCTGATGTCGTTGGTACTGGTCGCGGGAACAGCGGTGCGGGTATGGCAGGTGGCGCGCATCGACGACTATTCCAAGGCGGACGCCATCGTGGTGCTCGGTGCTGCGCAGTACAGCGGCACACCCTCGACGGTGTTCGAGGCACGACTGTCCCAGGCCGCGTCACTGTACGAGCAGGGAATCGCCCCCGAGATCGTCACCGTCGGCGGCAAGCAGGAGGGCGACCTGTTCACCGAGGCCGCGTCGGGCCGCAACTATCTGATCGATCAGGGAGTTCCTGCCGACGCCATCATTGCCGTCGAGACCGGCTCGGACACCCTCGAGAGCATCGAGGCAGTGAGCAACACACTGCGCGAACAGGGCAAGTCGTCGGTCGTGTTGGTCAGCGATCCGTGGCATTCACTACGCACCCGAACCATGGCGCGCGACGCAGGACTGGACGCCTGGACCTCCCCGACGCGCACCGGTCCCGCGGTCTACACCAGAGAATCCCAGGCACACGGGATCGCCAGGGAGACAGGCGCTCTGCTGTGGTACCAGCTGACCCACTTCACCGCGGACTTCTCCTACACGGCAGGCCAGTAGATGACCGGCACATACTCGGCGCACGACGTCGAACGATTCGTCACCGAACCTCCGAAGACCGCAGGACTGCGGGCCGGGGCAGACAACGCGTCGCATCGAAGCGCCTTCGCGCGCGATCGAGCGCGCGTGCTGCACTGTGCCGCACTGCGCAGACTCGCCGACAAGACTCAGGTCACCGGTCCTCGAGACGGAGACACCCCGCGCACGCGATTGACGCACTCGCTCGAAGTTGCGCAGATCGGCCGCAGCATCGCCGAGGGTCTCGGCAGCGATCCCGATCTGGTGGACCTCGCCGGGCTGGCGCACGACATCGGCCATCCGCCGTACGGACACAACGGTGAACGCGCGCTCGACGAAGTGGCCCAGGATTGCGGTGGGTTCGAGGGCAACGCGCAGAACCTCCGCATTCTCACCGGACTCGAGCCGAAGATTCTCGACGCCGACGGCCGCAGTGCAGGACTCAATCTGACCCGAGCCTCGCTCGATGCCGCCACCAAATACCCGTGGATCAGGCCCGCGCCCGGCGCGAAGTTCGGTGCCTACGACGACGACTCCGCCATTCTGGGCTGGGTGCGTGACGGCGCTCCGGACAAGCACAAGTGCCTCGAAGCGCAGAGCATGGACTGGTCCGACGACGTCGCTTACTCGGTGCACGACGTCGAGGACGGCGTCATCGACGCGCGAATCGATCTCCGGGCGCTGTCCGATCCGATCGAGCGACGCGCTCTCGCCGAACTCGGCGTCTCGGAATTTCGCGGACTCGATGTCGACGAACTGATCGAGGCCGCAGATCGTCTGTCGAGGATGCCCGTCGTGGTCGCGGTCGGACGCTACGACGGCACTCTCGCCGCATCCGTAGCGCTCAAGCACATGACCAGTGAGCTCGTCGGCCGCTTCGCCACCGCCGCCATCGAGGGCACCCACGAGAAGTACGGCACTGCGCCGCTGAGCCGATACGACGCCGATCTGGTGGTGCCGTCGATCGTCGGCTCGGAGGTGGCATTGCTCAAGACGATGGCGTTGCGGTACGTGATGTCCGATGCCGGACACAAGATCCGCCAGGAGCGCCAACGCGACCGTATCCACCGCGTCGCCGAGTGGTTGATGCGCTCGGCTCCGGGTGAACTGGACCCCATTCTGGTGCCCGCCTGGCAGCGGGCCGACAGCGACGCGGAACGGACTCGTGTGGTCGTCGACCAGATCGCGTCGTACACCGAAAGTCGACTCGAACTCATCGACAAGCGGTCACTCGGAGCTCAGGCCAGCTGGGGCTGACCGCGCCGCCGACCGAATGTGGGTAGGTCCGGATCGGGACTAGACTGCCCTTCGTGGCCGGCCGAATTCCTGAACGCGACATCGCCGCCATTCGCGAACGCACACGGATCGAAGACATAGTCGGCGACTACGTCTCTCTCAAGCGCGCGGGCGGCGACTCCATGAAGGGGTTGTGCCCCTTCCACGACGAGAAATCGCCGTCGTTCCACGTTCGCCCCAATCACGGTCACTATCACTGCTTCGGCTGCGGCGAGGGCGGTGACGCCTACTCCTTCCTCCAGAAGATCGAGCACATCTCGTTCGTCGAGGCCGTCGAGCAATTGGCCGATCGGTTGAACTACTCGATCTCCTACGAGGGCGGAGGGCCGTCGGTTCAGCGCGACCGCGGCACCCGAGCGCGCCTGATCGCCGCGAACGCGGCAGCGCAGGAGTTCTACGCGGGCAGGCTCAGTGGTCCCGACGCCCAGGCTGCGCGGGACTACCTCACCGAACGCAACTTCGACGGGCACGCTGCCCTGGCCTACGGCTGCGGGTACGCACCCGACGGCTGGGACACCCTCACCAAACACCTGCTGGGCAAGGGCTTCGAGGCCAAGGAGATCGTCGACGCGGGGTTGGCGACACCCGGCAAGCGCGGGACGCCGATCGACCGCTTCCGGCGCCGGCTGGTGTGGCCCATTCGCAGTCAGAGTGGTGACGTCATCGGCTTCGGCGCACGCAAACTGTTCGACGACGACACGATGCCGGGTAAGTACATCAACACCCCGGAAACCATGCTGTACAAGAAGTCTCAGGTGTTGTTCGGTCTCGATCTGGCGCGCAAGGAGATCGCGAAGTCGCATCAGGCCGTCATCGTCGAGGGATACACCGATGTGATGGCGATGCACCTGGCCGGGGTCAAGACGGCGGTGGCGTCGTGCGGCACTGCGTTCGGCGAGGATCACCTGGCGATGCTGCGCCGATTGATGATGGACGACAGCTACTTTCGCGGCGAAGTGATCTACACCTTCGACGGAGACGATGCCGGGCAGGCCGCCGCGATGAAGGCCTTCGAGGGTGATCAGAAGATTGCCGGGCAGACGTTCGTCGCCGTAGCACCGGACGGAATGGACCCGTGTGATCTGCGTTTGAAGTCCGGCGACAACGCCGTTCGTGATCTGGTCGCCAGGCGTACCCCGATGTTCGCCTTCGTGGTCAAATCACTTCTGCGAGAACATGATCTGGACACACCCGAGGGGCGTGTCGAGGCGTTGAAGCGAACCGTGCCCGTAGTCGCTCGCATCAAGGATGCGTCGCTTCGGGACGAGTACGCGCGGCAGTTGGCCGGCTGGACCGGGTGGGACGACACCGCAATGGTGCTCGCCCGCGTGCGCGACGAGGCGAAGAAGGGTGCCCGGGGCGACACCAGCGGCAAACGGGTCCCGTTCGAGAAGCGTCAGGCCGCTCCCGTGGAGGCCCCAACGGGACCTCCGCGTCCCAACCCAACCGATCCGTCTCTGTGGCCACAGCGGGAAGCCCTCAAGGCGGTATTGCAGATGCCTGCGATGGCAGGCACGGTGTTCGATTCGCTCCCGCCGGAAAGCTTCCATCACCCGGCGTACTCGGCCGTGCGCGACGCAGTGGCCGCTGCCGGCGGCACTGCTGCAGGCTTGGGCGGAGGGGAGTGGGTCGACGCCGTCGCCAAACAGGCCAAGGACGCCGTTGTCGTGTCGTTGGTCACCGAGTTGGCCGTCGACCCGATGCGTGTGGCCGACGACGCTCTCACCCGCTACATCTCGGGCGTACTCGCGCGACTCCAGGAAGTGTGGGTCGGCCAACAGGTGGCCGAACTCAAATCGAAACTGCAGCGCATGTCACCGGTGGAGAAGCCCGACGACTACAACGCGTTGTTCGGCGACCTCATCGCCCTCGAGCAGTACCGCCGCAGTCTGCTCGAACTCGCCGTCGGAAGTGTGGCCGAGGTCGGTTAGCGCCGCAGCTGATCGCGGGGAACGAAGACCTGGGTCTCGTCGTCGATCGGCTGCATCGGCTCCAGTCGGGGCTGAGTGTTCAGGGAATCGGACAGCTTCTGACGGCCGACCTCGATCGCCTTCTTGGTGGCCGGGCTCGATGCGACGGCGCTCGCAGTCTTGCGAATCTGCTCGTACCGGCCCCGTCCTGCCTTGGCGCCGAGCACATACGCAGCTCCAGCCGCCATTACCAAACGAATCATCAGTAGGTCCTTCCCTAGAGCGTGCGGCTGTTCTTCCATCTTGCCCGACGAACCTCGAGCAGGGCGATTTGGTACTCGGCAGGGGGTGTGCGCTATTGTTTCCAACGGCTCGCACGAGAGTGTGACGCCGCGAGGTAATCCCCCATAGCTCAATTGGCAGAGCATTCGACTGTTAATCGAAGGGTTCCTGGTTCGAGTCCAGGTGGGGGAGCGCAGTCCCCGTTCGGTTCGCCCGTGCGGGGATTTTTGCTGCCGGGAGTGTGCCGCACGGGCCCCCGGAGCGGACCGTGAACGTACCGGACATGTGGTACCGGGAGTTCGAGTTAGTTAACAGATCGTGACTGTTATTTCTGTATATCGAATGAATGAATCCCATAGACCGATGCCGGTTTTGTCGGTCGCCCGCGACATACTGAACGAGCGATCCCGGTGGCTCAACAGTGCTATAAAAAGCCGGGTCGGTCGGTTTTAAGGGGCTTCATGAGTTTGAGTTACGCAGCAACCGTTCCGCGGCACCTCGTGCATCGGAGGTCGCCGGGCGACGTTCTGTTGACCGATTACGAGACCGTCGACGGTACCCATCGGGCGGCGGTGCAGTTCCCCACGTCGCATCGCATGTTCGCGCCGGTGCGCCGAACCCACGACTCGTTGATGGTGGCCGAGGCTCTGCGCCAAGCGATCAGCCTCTTCTGCCACGTCAACCACGGCGTGCCACTCGATCACGTGGTGTTCATCGAGCACTCCCGCTTCGAGATCCTGGACCTGCTGTCGGTCGACGACATCGAGGATTCGCTTGTTGCAGAGTCGATCACGACCGACGTGACGTTCGACGACCAGTCGCTGGACAACATGAAGCTGTCGGCCCGACTCCTGAACGGCACCCACCTCGTCGCGTCGGGGACGGCGTCCGTCCGGACCATCGGACCCGAGGTGTATTCGCAGTTTCGGAAGTCGACCATTGCCGACCCCCACTTCCGTTTCCTGCCGGCCGGAACCGAGGTGGTCCCACCGTCCTCCGTCGGACGTCTCGATCCGTCAGACGTGGTTTTGGCGCGGCATACATCCGACGGGACCATCGTCGTCGCGCCGGATCCGCGCAACCTGGCGATGTTCGACCATTCGGTCGAGTATCTGCCGGGAGTCACGATGCTCGAGGCGGCCCGTCAGGCTCTGCGCTTGGCGACCGCAACACCGACGCTGGATTTCACCGCATGCGAGGTGCGGTTCATGGGATTCGCCGAGTGGACCAACCC
This sequence comes from Rhodococcus sp. IEGM 1330, assembly GCF_033142445.1. NCBI lineage: Bacteria > Bacillati > Actinomycetota > Actinomycetes > Mycobacteriales > Nocardiaceae > Rhodococcus > Rhodococcus sp. IEGM 1330. The sequence continues at coordinate 142,281 of NZ_JAWLSB010000004.1, read as the reverse complement.
GTGCTCGGTGATCGTCGACACGGACTCCACCGACGGCATCTTCCGCATTCAGTTCGAGCACGACGGCGAGGTGCTGTCGGCGATGTCCGTCACGACGACGTCCGAACCGTGGTTGGCCCCTACCGAGCGCTCCAGTCGATAAGGGCGTCCTCGGCAACTGTCGTCACCCGCAGAAGGCGTCGGCGCGGCACCACCGCGGGCAGCAACATCTGCCACATCTCGGTCAGCCGTTGCTGTAGATCGGCGCGTCCGGTCAACATCTCCGACACCGTCTGCACGCCGGTGAACGACGCGACGATGTATCGACCGAGCGTGAGTGCGTCGATACCGTCGACGATGTCGCCCTCGGCCTGAGCACGTGCGGCCAGATCGCCCATCTTGCCGATCCAGTCCTCGAATGCTCGCGCATTGGGGCTGCCCACGATGGCCGACTCCAGCGTCAACCGCATACCCCCGCGGGCGATGGAGTCGGTCTGCAGTTGGCGTCCCAACTCCTTGCTCACCAGGATCAAGGCGTCCAACGCTTTCGGCGTCTGCTCGATGATGAGGGCGCTCGCACTCGCCGCCATGGCCAGTTGCGCGTCGATCACTGCCTGCGCCAGATCTTCCTTGGACGAGAAATGGAAGTACATCGCGCCTTTGCTGACCCCGGCATGGGCGATGATGGTGCTCAAACTTGCTGTGCCGTAACCGAACTTCTCGAAACTGGCGGCGGCCCCTTCGAGTACGGCCTGCCTGGTGGACGCTGCACGCTCCTGCATCGGTAGACAATAACTGTTGCCCGGGTTCGCGGCACGGCGGCGCGAAGGACATTCGCCCTGCGAATTGATGGCACGCTGAGCCAATGGTCAATACGAGTGCCGGAATTCTGTTGTATCGCGTCGGTGTCGACGGCCCGGATGTCCTGATCGCTCACCCCGGTGGACCGTTCTGGGCGCGCAAGGACGACGGAGCCTGGTCGATCGTCAAAGGGCTGATCGCCGATGGCGAAGACCCCTGGACGACGGCCCGGCGGGAATTTCGTGAGGAAGTCGGCGTCGATGTGCCTGCCGGAGAACACGTCGAACTCGGCACCGTCACACAGCGCGGCGGAAAGATCGTCACCGCGTTCGGCGTCGAGGCCGATCTGGATGTCTCGAATGCGGTGAGCAACACATTCGAGATGGAGTGGCCCCCGAAATCCGGCCTCATGAAGTCGTTTCCCGAGGTCGACCGCATCGAGTGGTTCCCGCTGGCGCAGGCGAGAACGAAGCTGCTCGCCTCCCAGCACCCCTTTCTGGACGCACTGGAGGCCGTTGTCGCAGCGTCGTAGTTTCGGCGTGGGTTCCCGGGGTATCCACCGGCCGGAAATGACGAGGGTCGCGGATGCAGGGTGGGAAATTGATCATGACGCCTACGGGTACGGCAGGCGCAACTGCTCACGCGGAAACTGCTCTCGTGGAGACCGTATGGGGCGGACGAGTAGTGGCATCGGCGTTCGTGATCTTGGCCACCGGACTGTCCTGGGTCTTCGTCGCAACGGCAATGATCGGACAGTGACCGAGGATCGGTCGGCCGATACTGCTCGGCGACAACGACGAAGGACGGCACAGTGACCGACGGCATTGCCTCTGCAACCCCACCAGCGACAGAGGTGCCCGCCCGCGCCTGGAAAGCGCTCGTGGTTCTGCTGCTCGGCATGTTCATGGCCCTGCTCGACACCACCATCGTCAACGTGGCACTACCGACGATCAGCACCACGCTGGACGCGTCGGAATCGGTTCTGTCGTGGATCATCTCGGGGTACGCACTCGCCTTCGGACTGGCTCTCATCCCGGCGGGCAAGGTGGGCGACCGGATCGGCCACAAATGGGTCTTCTTCACCGGACTCGCCCTCTTCACCCTCGCGAGCTTCGCGTGCGGTCTGGCTCAGGACGACCTGCAACTGGTCGTCGCGCGAGTCGTTCAGGGCTTGGCGGGCGGCATGTTCGTCCCAGCAGTCACCGCGTTCATTCAGCTGTTGTTCCCAGGGCCGGTGCGGGGCAAGGCATTCGCCATCATGGGTGCGGTCATCGGAGTGTCGACTGCGCTCGGTCCCATCGTCGGCGGCCTGATCATCCAGGCTTTCGGCGAGGAGAACGGCTGGCGACTGGTCTTCTGGGTCAACCTGCCGATCGGAATCGTGGGTCTCGTCGCGGCTGCAGTGCTGCTGCCGAACAAGACCGATGCCGAGCCGGCGGCCCGCCCCGGAATCGACTGGCTGGGACTGATACTCATCTCCGCAGGTCTCATCGCACTGCTCGTTCCGCTGATCGAGGGCCAGGAATTGGGCTGGCCCATGTGGACCTACCTGACGATCGCCGCGGGGCTCGGTCTCATCGCGTTGTTCGGCTGGTGGGAGGTGATTCGGACCGGCCGCGGACAGAATCCGTTGGTGCCACCTCGATTGTTCACCCGTCCGGCGTTCACCGGAGGTGTGATCCTCGCGCTGGTCTACTTCGCCGCATTCACGAGCATCTTCTTCACCATCTCGCTGCTGTGGCAAACCGGACTCGGTAACTCGGCACTGGCATCGGGACTGGTGTCCATACCGTTCGCGATCGGCAGCATCATCGCGGCCTCGCAGAGCAACCGGCTGACGATCCGTCTCGGTCGCACCGTTCTGATCCTCGGCGCGTCGCTCGTCTCGATCGGGCTGATCTGGCTGTGGATCATCCTCGCGACCAGTTCTGCCGACACGATCTCCCACTGGACGCTGTTGGTTCCACTGTTCATCGCGGGTCTCGGCAACGGCGCGTTCATCGCACCCAACGCGCAGTTCATCGTCGCGACCGTCGATCGCGACGACGCGGGAGCCGCGAGCGGGGTCATCTCCACCATGCAGCGCGTCGGCTCGGCGATCGGTATCGCCGTCATCGGCAGCGTGCTGTTCGGATCTCTGAACATCACCGGCCCCGACACCGTCGGATCCGGCTTTCTGCACGGCGCGGCGATGGCGATGGCCGTGAGTGCAGCGTTCAGTGTGGTGGCGCTGGCGTTGGTGTTCGCGCTCCCCAAGAAGGTCCAGAGCGCGCACTGAGCGCACCGCTCAGGAGGTCAAGCCCTTGCTGTGCCGACCGACCACGGTTGCTGCGAGGTCGGCGATTTTGATGTTCAGGTCCTGAGAAGACTTACGCAGCAGGGCGAACGCCTCGTCGCCGGACACATCGTGCAGAGCCATGATCAGGCCGATCGCCTTGCCGATCTCACGGTTGCTCTCGAGTCCGTCACGCAGAGTCGATGCTTCCTGACCGTTCATGACCGCAGCAACGGTGACTGCCGTGAACGCCGTCAGAATGATCGCCTTGCTCGCGCTATCGGTGTCGAACACACCCGGCTTGTCGGTGAAGAGGTTGAGCGCGCCGACCTTCTGATCGTCCACATTGAGCCGAAATCCCATGGCACCTCGCACCGGCGTGCGGTTCAACACCCCGCGGGCCATCGCCGGCCACTGGGTCGGTGTTCGGAAGTCGGCCTCGAGCTGCGCTGCCTCGCTGATGATCGCGTCCAGGCACGGGCCCTCGCCGGTGGCGCGCTCGATATCGTCGACGATGCGCGCGACGTCGTCCGAGGCCGCGACGGTGACAGGTTTTCCGTGGCGCATCAGCATCAGGCTTGCGTGATCACAGTGTGGGACGATCAGTACAGCGGCGTTGCAGATCGCGGTGTAGATCTCTTCCGCGCTGCTGCCTCGGTACACGATGTCGGCCAGAGCGGCGAACACTGTAGCCGGATCCGTCGACGGGCCGTCGTGCTGCGTGATTTCGTTCACTTGGCTACTCCCGTCCAGTGTCGGTGTTCGAGCGACCGGCACTCGAAGTGAACCAACCGTACCGCCACGGGATGGGGTGTTCGAACATGCGGGTACCGGCAGTAGCCTCAGGTCGTGAGCGATGCGCAAGGATCCACCGGTTTCGAGTACGGCCACGACGGTCCGAAGTCGATCGTGGTGGGGGTCGACGGTTCCGATTCCTCCTGGCGCGCCGCCGCCTATGCAGCAGGACTCGCTCGGAGGCAGCGGTCGCTGCTGGTGCTGGTGTACGTGCAGCCCATTGCGACGGCGTCGTGGGGCCAGGCCGGCATCTCACTCGTCGAAACCGGTCAGCAGATCGCCGACGAGTTGCTCGACTACGTCCGAACCTCTGCTGCACGATTCGGGGATCGCGAGCACGTGCGGTGGGAGTTCCGCACCGCGCAGGGTGATCCGTACAACGGGCTGATCGCCGTGGCAGAACAATTGCGCACCGACGCCGTCGTCGTGGGGGCGTCCGACAATGCGGGGCATCGAATCGCCGGTTCGGTGGCGGTGCGGTTGGTCAAAGCGGGCCGCTGGCCGGTGACCGTGGTGCCCTGAACGGTCCGAAATCGAGCCTGTCTGCCGTCTGCCCTGTAAAAATAGGCAGTCACCTCGTCGGATGCGAGGCGCACGTGGTGCCGTTCTCGAGGATCCGAGGAGTTCCATGGCTGGGCTGTCGCGTCGACAATTCGTAGCTCGGGTGGGGGCTCTCGCCGCGGCGTGGGGAATTGCGCCCCACGTGCTGGGTGAGGCTCTCGTTGCGCGCGCCCAGCCTGTGGAAGCGGGCGGGACCGGAACGCTGGCGCAGACGATCCTGCGAACCTTGACCGGGCCTGGTCGGTACCGCGTACTCGGTGCCGGACCGGGGGAGCCGTACATTGCTCGCCTGGACGTTCTCGGACGAGCGCCGAGTCCGTCGAGGGTGCAGTCGCGACGGTCGTTGCTCTACCTCGGGCACCTCTCGGACATGCACGTCATCGATGCGCAGTCGCCCGGACGGATCGAGCCGATGATCGTCTCCGACCACGCCGCATGGGGATCGGCGTTCCATCCGCAGGATCCGCTCACGGTGCACGTCACCGCGGCGATGGTGAAGGCCTTCGCGGACGCGCGGATCAGCCCGGTCACCGGCGCACCGATGGGGGCGGCGGTGGTCACCGGGGACAGTGCAGACATGCATTCTCATCTCGAACTGCGCTGGTACATCGATGTTCTCGACGGCGTTCCGGTTCGGCCGACGAGCGGGGACTCGAACGTCTTCGAGGGTGTCCAGGCCTGGCCGGAGGCGCAGTGGGCCTATCGGCCGGGCGATCCGTCGGGAGGGTCGTTCGGCGACTACGGATTCCCGACGCTTCCCGACCTTCTCACTCAAGCGATGTCGGGAACCGTCGAATCGGTGGGGCTGCCCGTGCCGTGGTATTCGGTGTACGGCAACCACGACACTCTGTTGCTCGGCACTTTCGATCTGTCCTCGCAGCTGCACGCGCTCGCAGTCGGTGGCCGCAAGGCGTACACCCTCGAGGCAACGGCTACGTCGGCTCTGGCCGGCTACGCCTCGACGGCCAGTCCGCTACAGCGAATGGTCGACGCGCTGGGCGTCGGATCCGGTGCGCGACCGGGGTTTCGCGCAGTCTCGGCCGATCCGTCGCGATACCTGTTCGAACAACGCGAGTTCATGCAGGAGCACTTCGAGACCACGCCGACACCGGGTCCGATCGGTCACGGCTTCACCCAACACAACCTCGATTCGGGCGAGACCTGGTGGACGGCAGACCCCACCCCGAATATCCGCACGTTCGGACTCGACACCTGCAACGCCGTCGCCGGACCCGACGGTGCGGTTCCGGAGAACCAATTCGACTGGCTCACAAATCAATTGGAGCGGGCACAGGCCGAGAACAAGCTCGTACTGATCTACACGCACCACAACAGCCTGACGTTGGAGAACAGGGCGCAGAGGCCAGGGCAGTCGGTGAAGCTCTACGGCGCAGACGAATTCGTCGATCTGCTGCTGAAGTATCCGGTGGTGATCGGCTGGCTCAACGGCCACACCCACCAGAACCAGATTCTGGCGCACTCGCGAGACGGACGCGGATTCTGGGAGATCACGACCGCGTCGTGCATCGATTTCCCGCAGCAGCAGCAAGTGGTCGAGATCGTCGACAACCGGGACGGAACCCTGTCGCTGTTCACCACGGTGCTCGACCACGCATCTCCGGTCACGCCCGGAAACAGCGGAACATACCTGGATCTGGCGTCGCGCAGCCGTGAGTTGGCGGCCAACGACTGGGCCGAGAATCCACTGATGCGTCGAGGGTCGCGTCTGGATCGCAACACCGAACTGCTCCTTCCGGCTCCGTTCGACCTGAGCACCATCACCGACGCCGCTCTCGAGCAACAACACCTGGACGAGCGCGCCAGACTGTTCGCCTACGAGACGAGGCAGGGCCGATGAACGGTAGTCACAGAGCGGCTGTGCTGGTGTCTGCGATCGTCGTGGCGTGCGCGGGGTGCTCGCAGACCGCAGCGCTCGCCCCGGTCGGCGGTGCCGAGCTCGGAAATCTGCGCTATGCCGTCAACGACGTTCTGTTGGAGAAGGGAATCGAGATCCTGGTCGCGCCGGTGTGCTCGGGTACCGGAGCAGACATCGAATGTGCCGGGGAGACAACCGACAACGAGGCGATTACCGGTTCGGCCACGTCGGACGACGCGAGCACCGTCGAGATCAAGGTCGGTACGGAGGTCCTCTATTCGGGGTCGGTGCAGGACGTTCTCGACCGCAACTCGACGGTCGGTGCGCCGTGAGAGGGATCGGTGTTCTTGCCCTCGTGGCCGTCGTGTCGGCTCTGGTTCAGGCGCTGACAGTCCTGGGTGACCCCGTACCCACGTCTTCTGTGGGATTCGCGGGGTTGGTTGCTGCCTCCGCCGCGGCAATGGTGGTCGCCCTGTGGATAACCGCATCGACAGCACTCGACGTGGTGGACGGCAATGCGCGCGGTGCGCTGAGCCGGGCATGGAGACGGCCGCGCGTCCTGGTGTGGTGCATAGCGCTGACCGGGGTTGCCGTTGCGCTGGCAATTCTTTTCCCGCTGCTTCCGGTCATCGTGATTCTGGTTGCGCTGCTGATACTTCCGGGCGTGGCCGACGGGCAACGACATCCGTTCCGCGCAGCGTCGGCTACGGTCCGGTGTTCCCCGGGGCGGTGCGCAGTCGCGGCTGTCGTCACGATTCTTGCCTACGTCCTAGCCTGGGTCGTGGCACTGGTACTGGGTTTCTTCGTCACCGGCGTGGTGGCGGCGTTCCTCACATGGGTGTGGTTCGGCGCGAATGCTGCTGTGCTGCTGGTGTACTGGTCGCGGCTGTATCGAAGGGCAGCGCTGACTTGACCGCTTTGGACGCCCTCACCCTCGGGCTCGTCGGCCGGCCGCGGCCTCGGCGACGATGTGCGCGATTCGACCTGAGCGAGTGTCGTCTCGCACGGCGCTGACGACCCACCACAGCATCTGCTTGCGGGCACTGGGCGGAAAGTCGTCCCAGGTGGTCCGAGCGTTCGGGTCTCGGTTCAGCGCCGTTGCCAACTCCGGTGGTTCTTCGAGGTCTTCGACCTGATCGGAAATCGTCCACCATCCGTTGGATTTCGCGGCAGCAATGGCGCGGCGACCCGCGTCGGTCATAAGGCCGCGGTCCTCCAAATCGGCTGCACGTTTTCGGTTGAGCCGGGTCCACTGGCTCTTCGGCCTGCGCGGGGTGAAGAGTTGCAGGCTGCGCTCCTCGTCGAGGACGGTGTTCGTGGAGTCGATCCAACCGAAGCAGATGGCTTCTTCGACTGCTTCGGGGTAGGGGCAGCGTGGTCGGTCGGTGGTGTTGCGCCACGAACACAGCCACACGCCTCGGGTCGAGGTGTGATTGTCCGCCAGCCAGGTTCGCCACTGTGTCCGAGTTTCGGCGTGAACAATCGGGTAATCGAACTTCCACGTTGGTGGGTGGTCGGACGCAGACGGCGAAGCTTCCGAAGTAGTCACTCTTGCGCTCCATCTAATCGTCCTGGCGTCGCACTTGAATATCGCATGCGTTCAGTGTGCCCACAATCGAGGACCTTCGATGTCCGCAATAGCACTGGGGTTTTTTTCATCGGCACGAATATCAGGGTTCGGCCGTCGGCATTGTGGTGCGGGCTCTGAGATCCTATTCGAAAAATTCGCACCTGCTAAGCCTGGAGAGATGGGTCTCGTGGCTAGTGCGTCTATTTGGTGAAGCCGGGGCATCGACTGCTCTGTCGCACGATCATGTCCAAGATAATCTGACGGGGTGATTCATGGCATTTCGACAGGATCAGTTGACGCCGTCCGCGCCGATTGCGTCGTTTTTGCGATCGGTGTCGAATCGAAGTAGTAGACAGGCGAGGGCCGCACTAGCCAGGAGCGCGGCGGCCGCAATGTAGCTGACGGTGTGTATCGCCACGTCGTAAGCCTGAACTGCCGATTCCACTACTTCGGGGATGGGTTTGACTGTGGACGCCAGGATTGCTGTTGGGTCCGAGTTACCCTGTGGCGCTGTACCTTCGGGAAGGGTCAGGCTGAGTCTGTACGCAATCGCCAGGGCGGTTCCGAGTACAGCGATGCCGAGTCCCGCTCCGAGCTCGAACGATGTCTCTTGTATGGCAGCCGCTTCGCCCGCGCGGTCGGGTGATGCTGCAGTCATGATGGCGTCCGCTCCGAGCGTCATGATTATCCCTGCGCCCGCACCGACCATGAGGAGCGTAGGGATCAGTGTTGGATAGGCGTCGAGGTCCGCGATGAGGTTGAGCAGGATGAGCCCGATTCCAGCGGTCGACAGACCTGCGGTGATCGACCATCGCAGCCCCACGCGGGATGAAGCTCGCGATGCGAGGGCAGCGCCGGCCGCGTTCGCGAGTGCCAGGGGCGTCAGTGCGAGGCCTGCTCGCAAACTCGAGTAGTTCCCTACGTATTGAAACCACTGCGCCAGGAAGTAGAGCATCGCGGTGTAGCTGCCGAAGCAGATCAGAACACAGAAGGTGGCAACGGAGAACCGTCGGTCGGAGAAGAGCCTCAGGTCGAGTAGCGGTTCGGGTATGCGGAGCTGTCGTCGCACGAACAGGACCAGGAAGACTATGCCGACAACGGCGAAGACGATCGATACGGTGTCGATTTTCAGTTCGGAGCCCACGGATTTTATCGAGTAGACGATGAACCCGAGGGCGATAATCGATGCGATTGCGCTGAGCGCATCCCATGTGCGTGGGACGGGATTTTTAGATTCCGGGATGACTGCAATGCCGACGATAGTCACGATGAGGACGATCGGGACGTTGACAAGGAAGACCGATCCCCACCAGAAGTGTTCGACGAGGAATCCTCCGACGACGGGTCCCAGGGATGCGCCCAGGCTGTGAGCTGCTGTCCACAGGCCGATCGCAAACGTCCTCTCCTTGCCGTCGGTGAATACCACCCGGATGATCGACACCGTCGATGCCATGATCATTGCGGTACCGATGCCGAGGATGATTCTCGCCGGTATGAGTTGCGCCGCCGAGGTGGACAGTGCGCACGCCAGCGACGCCACTCCGAACACTACGAAGCCGGTCAGCACGATTTTCTTGCGGCCGAGTTTGTCACTCAGCGTTCCGAAGGTGACCAGTAGTGCTGCGACGGTGAGGGAGTACGCGTCCAGTATCCAGAGCAGAGAGGTGTTACTGGGTCGAAGATCGGCTGCCAGGCTGGGTGCTGCGATATGAAGGACCGTCAGGTCCACACCGGCGAGGAACAAACTGAAGCAGAGGACCGCCAGGACGGCCCATCGGCGGCTGTTCGGTGGACTCTCGGCTGTCGGGTCGACGACGTGACGGGTCCGATCTGCTGTCATGGTTCCCCAGAATTTTGTCAGGTTTGCGCGCGGGGTGCTGCAGGGAAGAGGGGATTTGTCTATCTGCCGAATCCGCCGCCGTGGGCGATGAGTTCAATTCCGTTCACATATGGAACCTCATCGGATGCGAGCCATGCGATGCCCACGGCGATTTCTGCTGCCTTTGCGATTCGGCCATTGGCGACCAGTCCGCCCAACCTGAGTTCTCGTTCTTCGTCCGTCTCACCAGGCAGCCGTGTCATTTCTGTCTCGACGGGACCTGGTGCGATGCAATTGAGGCGGACACCGAGTGGAGCAAGCTCCACCGCAGCGGATCTGTTGAATGCTTCGACGCCCGCTTTTGTTGCCGTGTAGACACCGAGACCAGCGTTCGTTGCCGATGCACCGATCGCCGAGGTCACCGTCACAATCGACCCCTTTGACGCGGTGGCCATGCGGGTGGCTTCTTCGCGTATGGTCGCGATCGTTCCCGTGAGGTTGATTGCACACATCCGGGTTAAGTCGTCGTTCGTGATGTCAGCGACGTTTGCGTGTGCCCAAATGCCGACGCAGTTGATCGCCACGTCGAAGTTCCCAAACTCTGCATCGAGTTGTTGGAAGGCCGACGTGATCGAATCGAGTTTTTCTGCATCGAGGTGCCCCTCATACGCGAGGCCCTCGCGGTTGGTTCGCGTTCTTCCCAAAACTGCGACCCGATTGCTGGTCTCCGAGAGGTAGTGATCAATGACGGCCGTGGCGATACCGGACGTGCCGCCGACCACGACGATGTCGGTCATTTACTCAACTCGGCTCGCGCAGTACCGAGCTTCGGTAGGAGAGCAACGATTCCGACACTCGCGAAAGCCAGGGACAGGTAGTACACCGAGTGGACGGATCCGGATAGATCGATGATGACACCACCGAGGGATGCGCCGAGGAAGATTCCGAAGCAGATGATCGAGGTGTGGACGGTGTTGACGACGAATGATGTGCCGCCGACTCTCATGACCCGGACTGCGAATGCCGGGTTGAGACTGACGCCGGCGAATCCGAGGGCGGCGACGCCGACCAAGACTGCTGCCGAATTGCTGTCGCCGAGAAGGAACAGCAGACCGGACAAGAAGATCACCACCGCGCCGACGCAGGCGACGGACAAGGGGAAGTCGTCAGAGAGGCGACTGACCACAGTGATACCGATGACGCATGCGACGCCGTATGCGGCCAAGATGATGGGAACCCAGCTCTGGTCGAAGCCGGCACGTTCGGTGAGGATGGGGGAGAAGTAGCTGAAGATGGAGAACACGCCGCCGATCAGCAATCCGCTTGTCGCGTAGGCGAGCCACAAGCTGCCGTTCTTCAACTCCGATAGTTGAGTCAGAATTTTCGGTCGTGGGCCGGCGTCCACCGCGGGTACCAGAACGAAGCTTGCGACGAGTGCGATTGCCGCGAGAACTGCGACGAATGTGAAGGCCAGTCGCCACCCGAAGGCGTTACCGAGGAAGCTGGCGACAGGTAGACCGATGACGGTGCCGATCGTGTTGCCTCCCATGACGATACCGATTGCGCGGCCGCGGATCTTCTCGGGTACCGCCTGGGCTGCGATGGAAAGAGTGACGCCGTAGGCGGTACCCGCGGCGGCTCCGGTGAGGATGCGACCGATGACGATGACGGCGTAGTTGGGGGCTGCAGCGGCGATCAGTTCGCCAATGATGAACACGATCGAGATGGCGAGCAGGGCGGACTTGGGGCGAAACCTGGTGAGAAAGATCGAGGCGGGCGGGGCCACGATCACCATGGACAGCGCGTAGATCGCGATGAGATAACCGACGCTGGGGATCGATGCAGGCAGATCCCGTGCGAGGTCGTTCATTAAGCCCGACACCATGAACTCGCTCGTCGTGAACGCCAAGATGGTGAACGCAAGTACGTAGACGGGGAGGGGGACGCGGGTGATGCCGTCTACATTGTCGGTCTGGGTCCCGGCTAATTCGGTGCTGCTCATACGGCGGTCCTTTCATCGAGTGGATGGCCTGGACTGGTTCCTGGTGCGAGACCGAATCGGCGGCCGATTTCGGATGCGCGCGCTGTGTCGTCGTCGGTTGCCTGAGGAACGGCGACGCCGGCGGACGCGGGGGTTCCGGCTTGGATGAAGAATTCTTCGGTGCCTGGTGGCGTGAAAACGAACAGCACACGCGCTGGGACCGCGGTTCTGTTGCGGAACCAGTGGACAGTTCCGGGGGTGATGACGGCTGTGTCACCGGGCCCCGCCGTGCGTTCGATGCCGTCGATGATGATGACGAGCTCGCCAGTATGGACGTAGATCAGTTCGGTTGCTTCGAGGTGGATGTGCGGGGGCGGGCCACCTCCCGGTGGCACCCATCCGTCAGTAAGCGACACGGCTCCATTGGTGGCTTCACCTCGAACAGTGACGTTGTAGACGTCACTGCTGAGCCACATCGTGGGAGCGTCAGCGACACGGTGGAGAGTCGACGTCACTTCTGTGCCTCTTCCCGCGAGAGGAACGGGTTGGCTGTGGCTCCACTGAGGACAAGTTGCCCGGTGGACCGCACGATCGCGTCCTGAGCTACCGCGTGCTGGTTGACAGTTTCGATATCCCGCAGCATTTGGTCGATCGAGTAGCGCTTGTTGTCCTTGTAGATTGCGCGTCCGCCTGTGATGTCGTACGACTCGCGCACAACGTCTCTCGCAGTTCGGAACGCGCTCTGCCGTGCGAGGGCGGCACCGACGACTGCGGCGTGCAGGGTGTCTCGTGCCGTCGGATTGTTGGCAGCGGCCCACTGGCGTTCGAGTGAGGAGTGCACCGCGGCGCGGGCTGTGTAGAGGCGGGAGAACAGGTCTCCGATCCGCTGTTCGAGCAATGCGCGATCTTCGTTCAGCTCCGCGTACTTCGGTTGCGCCTTTTCGAGCGCCAACTCGAAAGCGGAGATGGCGATTCCCAAAGGGACGCCGGACATTTTGCGCAGGATGGCATCACGTCCGGTGTAGAGCGGACCTTGGCGTAACGGATTGTCGAAGGACATCGAACGTGAGACCGGCACAGAAGCGGTGGCGTCTCTGGTGGTGTAGTGCCGACTCCCGCTGCCTTCCAGACCGGTTGTGTGCCAGGTATCCAGGATTCGGAAATCCTGCGGAAGGGCGGCGAGGATGCGCCACTGCCACCGTTCGGTCCCGTTGTCGAGATCTTCCCGACTTTCGTAGAGCTTCACACCAGCCATCACGCGGTCGGCATGGTCGATGCCGCTGCCGAATTGCCAGTTCCCAGTGAACTCGATGCGATCGCCGCGTTGAACGGCGTTGCCTTGCGGATGAATCCACCCGGCGGAGACAATATTGGGTTGATCGAAGTACTCGTCGTGTGGATCGTCGAGGTAGCCCGAATAGATGCCGGAGTCGATGCCGATCATCACGCACCACCCCACTGAGGCATCGATCCGCGAGATGGACTCGACGATGTCGTTCTGTTCAGGGGACGACAGCCCCAGGCCGCCTGCGTCTGCAGGCTTGGCAATCGAAAACACCTGCAGCGAGCGCAACTTGTCCACGACGGCCGTTGGTAGTTTCCGTTCGACCACCATCGCCTCGCGGTGGGTAGCGACGACATCTGGCAGTTCCTTGCGAATCCTTTCGCGGAGGTCCAAATATGCCGCTGTGGTGCTGATCGGTTCGGAGAGTAGGTCGAGCACGGTAGTCATGCTGGTGTCCGTTCGTCGGGGAGGTATCGACCTCCGCTGAATCGGCGGTGAGGGTCAAGAGCATCGCGAACCACGCGAATGAGTTCATTGGCGTTGTGAGTGAGTGGGTGACCGGCATCGAGCCTGTAGGGCAGCACGCCGAGTGAGGCGAAGTCTGCGTGCAACGAATCCAAAATCTTGTGTGCAGCAGCTGATTGTGAGTTGCGGTCGAACGCAATGGAGACAACGAAGTCGACGATGTCGGGGCCGAGAAGGTTGGCGGTAGCTCCGACCGTCGGTCCCTGCTCGGCCGCGTTGTGCTGACCGATGATCGAGTACGCCTTTTCGAGAAGAGGACCATCACCGGAGAAGAGCAAGGGAAGAAAGAAGATCCAGCCGGTCCCAGATGTGTCGACGCTCGCTGGGGCAGCACCAAGCGTCGCCGCAACGAGGTGATCGTGCGTGCTGACATCTCCGGAGTAGCCGTGTACGACCAGCTTCGTCACTGCATCCGACGCCGAATCCAAGTCTTCCGCGCTGTAGAAGATCTCGGCTTTTGCCGGGTCCAGTCCCAATTGTTCGATCGCGATGTGGGTCAGAGTGCTGACGGCCGTTTTCGGTCCGTCCACAGCGAAGTAGACAACCGACTCGTCGCTGCGGTCGGCACCGGCATACGACGTCCGAGCCCCGGGACTGTAAATCTTGGGCACCGCGTTGATCAGACCCGACGCCAATGCGTTTGCTAGCGCGTCGAGGAGCTCAGGGGTGTGCTCGGAAGGGACCGTCGACTTCACGACGGCTGTGGCCTCCGGCCGTCGCAGCAGACCGACCACGCCCGCAGTGATGACGCCGAAGTTGGATTGTGTGAACAGGCCCAGTAGGTCGGGACCGGTGCCGTACCGATAGGGGACACGACCGGAGTGGACGGTGTCCGGCCACCAACCGATCCTGTGCGTGCTCGAATCGGCGAGGGTGACCTCGATGCCCAGCAGATCCTCGGTGCGGTGGCGACGGAGGCCGACACCTCGATCGAGCGCGTTCCCGAGCACCGACGTTTGAGCTGAGGAGGCCGTCACATTCAGCATGCGTGCTGTGCCGACAAGTCGTCGCGATAGTTCGGCCTGGGTGACACCGGCTTCGACGACGGCCCATCCGAGCTCGATGTCGATGTCGCGGACTGCCTTCAATGCGGCGAGCGAAATGCTCGTGGGTTGGCTGTCGACGGGCACGCTCGAACCCAACCCCCAGTTGTATCCCGTGGAGAACGCATGTATTCGGGTGTCGAAGGGAACTGTCTCGATCAGAGATCTCACATCGTCGACAGTGGTCGGTGTCAGAATGCCGGATTCGGCGTTGTCGAATTCGCCTACGTTGGCGCGCCCGTTCATCGGCCGATTGCCGGATCGTAGGGAACGGTGAATGTGGTCTTGCCTCGCGTGATTAGTTCTTGTAAAGGCTTGTGTGTCAACGTAGACCAGTCGCCGCCATCGGTGGCCATCACTCGGAGCTTGCCCTGCGCAACAAGGTCGAGTAACAGTGCGAGGTCTGTCGACGCCGTCGCATAGTTGTTGAAGCTGACCAAGCTGATCCTTCTATCGGACAGCCACCCGGTATCGACCGAGAGGTGCTCCCGCGATGAACCACCGACGAGTAGCACGGTAGCGCCGGGTGCGACCGTCGGTAGGAGCCGACCGAGCGTCGGACCACCGACCACATCCAACACCCCATCGAATAAGTGCGTCGGGTCGAGTTCGGAGACGAGCCGAATATCTTGCTCCGGGAACAGGTCGTTCTCGATCAGCCAGTGCCGCGACGCCTCGGAACGAACGATCGGAGTGACGTCAAGATTGCAATTTCGCGCAAGCTGAACGACGAGATGTCCGACTCCACCGCTGGCACCGGTGACGGCGATGCGCTTGCCTTCAACAAGACCCAGTTGTCTGATTGCACGTAGGGCAGTCAGGCCGGCAACGGGTAGCGCGGCGGCGACTGCGGAGTTGACACCGTCGGGTACTTCCGCGAGATTGTCTAGTGAGACACTTCGTTGCTGGGACCATGCTCCAGAGAAACCCCAGGTGACGACGCGCGCACCGATGGTCGGTCCAGATGCCCGGAAGTCGGACTCGACGACGACCCCGCTGGCGTCCCAGCCAGCGGGAACCGTTGCGTCCCAACTGACATTGGGCTCACCCCCGTTGAGCGAGATGTGGTCGACTCGCACCAGAACGTCGCTCTTGTCGCGTTCTGGTCCGGGTCCTTGCTCAAATTCGAATCGGTCGTCTCGTTTGTAGATCGACGTGATGCTCATGGCGCTCCTCGAAAACAGTGGCTGGTGATCAGTGCGTCGAAACAAATGCGGGTGCTACATCGCTATTCGTGTCGTTGTTCAGAACCGACGCAGAACACTTCGCGGTGATGACCTTGGCGTAGTGCAGTTCGTCTGAATAGCCGCCGCCGACGTCGACCAGCCTTGCGCTGCGGCGGCCCTCAAAGACGAAGCCTGCCTTCTCGGCAACGCGAACGGACGCGGTGTTGCCCGGTTTGATTCCGAGCTCGAACCGGTGAAACAACTGGGCTTGATGTGACCACGTGCAGAACATCTGGAGAGCGTGAACGGCGTAGCCGAGACCGCGGTACCGTTCGTGCACTTGGTATCCCACGTCCGCAACGCCCGGTGGTACTAGTTTGCGGACCTTGATGAGGCCGACAGGGGTGTTGCTGCTCGATTGCACGATTGTCAATGCCGACTTGTAGCTCAAGCGCCAGTCGAGATAGCCTCTGCGCGCCATGTTTTCGGCGTACTGACGCGTTGGGGGAGAGGTCAATGCCCAACGCCGGGACAGCGCATCCGTGTCACACTCGTAAACGAGATCCGCATCGCCCGGCTGGAGATAGCGAAGGTAGACATCCCCCGCGTCGATGCGACCGTCCTTGATGAGCGGGAAGCCGTCGGGGGCGTCCCAATCGTCGAACTTCTCCATCACCGCGAGGTGGCCCGACGTCGTCTGGCGCACCTCGACCAGCCGCATCCGCCGCGCGACAGCCCACTCGATTGCTGCTGAATCAGAGACCGCCACCTGAACTTTGGTGGGTTCAGGTGCCGAAACCGTGTGTTCCACTGAGCTTCCCCCCATCACTTCGTATTGCGGACATCCCATGTCAATTTTCTGTACAGATCCGTACACAATCGATCCGTGCAACCCGGCATGTAAGTGTTATGTCTTCTTGTCTGCTGCTCTTAAGGCTTCAGGGCGATCAATGCGCCGTCAGCAATAGCGCGCATTGCCTCGCGACCGGACCCGACCCGCGCGGCGACCCGGATGCCGACAACGGCACCGTTGATGATTTCGGCCTGAGCGCGAGGTGGCAACGTACACGAGATGTCGCCGCTGGACTGCCCGGCCCGTAGATAGTCCGCCATGATCGACAGCCTTCGGTGCAAGTTCGCCGTCAATTGCTGGAGCGGCACCGCGAGCTCGGGATCATCCGCAGCTTCGAGCGCCGTGTTCACCGAAAAGCAGCCTGATGGACCGCCCGCCGCCCGCCGGTCCATCTCGCTATCGATCAGGTCATCGAACAACACCGAAACACGGTCCAGCACAGTCATTGCACTGGACATGAGAACAGCGTCCACCGACTCGTCTGCTTCTGTGAGGTAGGTTGACATGCACTCTTCGTACAGGCCCACTTTGCTGCGGAAAGCGTTGTAGAGACTGCTGCGACCCAACCCCGTGACACGACACAAGGTCTCGGTGCTCGTGCCGTGAAAGCCATGGGTCCAGAACTGGCCGAGCGCAGCGTCGACTGCTGTGCGTCGATCGAACTCGGCTGTCCGTCCCATGAGAGGACCGTAGCAATTGTGTATCGATCTGTCCATACAAAATGGTCTGTTCTTCAAGAAGTCGAAACACAGTGGTCAACCACGGAACCAACAGCGAGTCTCGGGCGTCGGAGCTGGTACGGACGAAGAGCGGTGTGCGATATCCGACGGTGGCTACACACCTGATGGACCGGCTGTCATCGCGGGCTTCGCTTCGTGTTCGCCACGATCCAGCTGCGTTAGGGAACAGAGATCGATTCGGCACGGTTGCGGCTTCTGAGGCTCGCCGACCTGACAGGCAGGCCAACCGGGTGTGGGGCGGGCGGGGCTCGAACCCGCGACCAATGGATTATGAGATCGTACCGGGGTGCAGGTCGGGGCCTGAAATGCCCTGTCAGCAGCGATTTCCCGACTGCTCCCGATCGTTCCCGACCTCGATTGTCCCGTGTAGAGTGGGCAAAAAGTGGGCAGGAATCTCAGTCCGAATTGACCACTCGGAGCGTCACGACGTCGGCCATGGGTGGGCCCTCGATCCTGTCCGCGACATCGTTCAGATCGTCCTCGAACAGACCTGCGTAGAGATCGAGCGTCATGGCTGCCGAGGCGTGCCCGAGCATCCTCTGCACCGCCTTCACGTTCGCCCCGACCGAGATCGCGATCGACGCCGCCGTATGCCGTAGATCGTGCGGAGTGACGCGGGGGAGTCGAGCGTCGACGACTGCCTGATCGAACCAGTCCCGCCGCGCGTTCTTGTTGCGGAGGACGCCGCCCGACGGGGTGGAGAACAGGAGATCGTCCGGCCCCTTACCCGCGGTGCTCTCGGTGATGCGCGCGGCGAGCCACGTCGGCACCGGCACCGTGCGAGTGGCGTGGGTCTTGGGAGTGCCCCAGTTCAGTAGGCCGTTGATCTCGGTCACCGATTCGGCCACGGTCAGCCGTCGGCGGCCGCCGTCCCAGCGCCGGACCTTGAGTGCTGCCATCTCGCCCCACCTCAGGCCGGTGAACCCGAGTGTGAGAACGACGAGCTCACCCGGCCCGGCCTTCTCGGCGAGTGTGAACAGCTGCTCCCTCGTGAGGAACGTCGGTTCGTCGTGCCGAGCGCGCGGGAGGTTGATTCCTGATGCCGGGTTGGCAGCAATTCGCCTGTCGCGCACGGCAACATCGAGGATCATCGACATTGCGTGGTGCGCCTTCTTCACCGTCGACGGTGCCCGGTCACGCGAGAGCTCGTTGATCCACGCCTGCAGTGCCGGCGCGGTCACTTTCGCGACGTTCACGTTCTGCCAGCGGGGGAGCACCTGCTGTTCCAGCGTCTGCCGGTACCGCTCGAGCGAGGACGGCTTGACGTCGATCTTGCTGTCGTACCAATCCTGAGCGAGGTGCCCGACCGTGAGCAGCCCGGCCGCCGGTGCGACGTATCGGCCTTCGAGTTTGTCGACCTCGACGACGTTGGCGAACGTCTCGGCCGCGGCCTTGGTCACGAACCCGCGCTTGTCGGTCTGGCGACCCTCGGGCGTGCGGTACCGAACGCGGTAGCGGGTGCCCTTCGCGGTGTCGTACGGCTTGACCGTTGCCATCATCCGGCCCTTCGTAGTTTCGCTCGGCTGTCGCGGATGCGGCGCAGTCGTTTCACGAGGACCGGGTCGGCCTTGAGGGCGTCCGGGTCGTCGAGCAGTGCGGCGAGAATCTGATAGTAGCGTACAGCCGACAGTCCGAGCTGGTCGCGAATGTCGGCTTCCTTGTTGCCTGGCGCTGTGTACCAACGCTTTTCGAACTGCAGGATCTCTGCTTGTTGTGGTGTCACGGCTGTCTCCGTTCGAGCTCGTCGTCGATGAATGCGCGCTCGTCGTCGGTGAGATTTCGAACGCGGGTGAGCAGGGTGGGCAGATCGACCCACAGTTCCTCGGCCGCCTCGTCGTCGATGCGGTACCGGTTCCATGCGATGACGTCGACGAGTCGATCGAGTTCGATCAATCGCTCGGCGGTGATCCGATCGACGGCCTCTTCCTCGCGCATCGCGAGTCGCAGGTCGGCCGGCACCGGGCCGCGCTCGACGTGCACGATCTCGTGAGTGAGGGTGCAGCGGCGCTCGCGCTGGTTCGATCGGCGGTTGATCTGAATGCCGTCGGCCGTCCACGTTCCGAGGCAGCCTGTGCCACCGTCCGGATAGGCGACGTGGACGTGTGGGTGCTCGTCTCGGAGGTGTCGCCATGGGTGCCAGGTCATGAACACACCATGCGGTACGCCACCGACAAATTACGCAGTTGTAATTAGCTGACCTGCGGAAACGCGCTTACTCGTAGGGGATTCCGAGGCGCTCGCGGATCTCGTCCTCGGTCTCGCCCTTGCGCGCGGCGAGTTCGTGGTCAGCCCGTGAGCCTTGATCTGCCTCGAGCAAGGCCTGGTCCTTGTCAGCATGATGCGTTTCTCGCGCATCATGCATCATTTCGCCCACAGGTTCGCCGTCGCGGACCACATTGCTGATCCGCTGACCGAGTTCCGCAGCGGCTTTCCTGAACTTGGTTGGATCGGCAGCTATGGGGGCTCCTGGTTGGCCGCTGCTGCTGCCCGTGCCGCCGTGCTCCGTGCTGCCCGCTTGCGTCCACGATTCCTGCTCTTCGTCATCTGCATCTCCCAGTCGGTTGTCGATCATCAGGCGAACGAGCTCAACGATGACGCGCCGCTCACGGGGCGTGAGTAGGTCAGCGTCTTCCGGTAGCTCTTCGGCGAACGACGGCCCAGGTTGAGGTCGGCCGGCCGCCTCGAACGCAACCTTCTCGGAAACTCCAGCCAGCCAAGCAATGGCACGAATTGTGTCCGCCGCGGGCCGTGCAACGTAAGTCCCCTTGAGGATTCGCGAGACGGTCGATCGGTTCAGGTTGAAGCCATTCGACGTCGCGAGGTCCGCCAGACCGCGACCGGAAAGGTCGCGGACGTCCGCTGCCTCCTGGAGCAGCATCCGAAGTGTCTGGGTCTCGTTCACAGCGATAACTCTCTCCCTGGTGTTCCTGGTTGTGCTAGGTGTGCAGACGAGTTTCAAAACAACCAGACAGATCATATGCGCAGGTGGTCACCAGGTATTCCCGGTTGTCAGCTTGACAACCCAGTGTCAATTGGCGAGTATGACAGTTGTCAGCGCGACTACCAGGAGGCATGATGAGACGGACCCGCCCACCAAGGCTTCGCAAGGAGGTCTGGATGCAAGTGAAAGACCCTGGCCAGATCAGGCGCGAGCGAAAGCATAGGAAGTACACGCAGCGCGAGCTGGCGATGCTGGTTCGTCGCTCGCAGACCACCATCTACAAGATCGAAACCGGCCAGCTACGCAACATCACCGAGGATCTGGCCATGTCGATCGCAGCTCGTCTCGATCGCCCTTGGGAGGACCTCTTCACGGCGCACGAGGTTGTTATCAACCCCGCAGTGTCAACCGTCATGAGTGACGGACGCCAGCCCATACCGGCATGAAAAAGGCCGTCTCCTGCGGGAACAGGAAGACGGCCACGACAACAGATGGGAGAACCGATGTCAGATCTGACTGTACCAACAGGATCGCCGTTCGACGATGGCCGAACCCCGTGCCCACAGGGTGGCGAGGACAAGTGGTCCGCCCGTTGGCTCATGGGGCAGATGGGCTACCCGACCTGGCAGCACTTCGAGCCCGTCGTCGAACGCGCGAAGGTCGCCGCACACAATCAGGGATTCAACGTCAAGATCCTTTTCACGGTCAACCGTGAAAAGACTGGCGGCCGACCAAGTCTGGACTACTTGGTCACCCGATTCGCTGCCTACTTGATCGCCATGAACGGCGACCCTCGCAAGCCGGAGGTTGCGGCCGCACAGGCGTATTTCGCCATCCGCACTCGCGAAGCCGAGACTGTCCAGCCGCTCACGGGCAAGGACCTGCTCGCTGCTGCAGTGCTCGAAGCGCAGGCGACGATCGCGGCAAAGGACGAGCGGATCGCCGAGCTAGAACCCAAGGCGTCGTACGTCGACGTATTCGTCGCGGGAAGTGACCTACTCACCTTCCGCACCGTCGCATCCACGCTCGACGTCGGCGAGCAGTGGCTACGCGAGACGCTGCTCGAGCGCGGCTGGATCTACGCCGAGCGTTCGTCGCGGTGGTCCGACCGTAAAGGCAAGGTGCCGCAGACGCGGTACTCGGAGTACTCGAACAAGAAGCTGTACTTCCGGCGCGTCGAGAACCACGACGCACCTCGGTTCAACGGCGAAGTCATGCACACGCTGAAGATCACGGCCGCTGGTGCCAACGCTATCGCCAAGGCTGTTGCTCGGTGGCAGAGCGAGGTGGCCGCATGAGCACCCCAATCGATACCCCATCTCCATGGCTCACCGTCGACGAGGCCCGTGCCTACGCGCGGTGCGGCCGTCAGCAGATGTACCGCGCACTCCACACCGGCGAACTCGTTGGTACGCAGCGCAAGCGGCCGCAGGGAACGTGGCGAATTCACCGCGACGATCTCGACGCGTGGATGCGGGGGAGTAACCCGGAGCAGGCCCCGACGAAGCTCAAACGCGTCACTCCCGAGCCGCGCCGGTTGCGGAGGTCGGCATGAGTGACGAGAACACCGACGCCCTCGCATATGTCCGCGAGACGTACGACGTGCCTGCCCGATTGGGGCAGCGAATCAGTTTCGACGGGATGTTCCCCCCGCGCGAAGGAACCATTGTCGGCGGCCGAGCGGCGCACTTGAAGGTGATCTTCGACGGCGAGGCGGGAGTCTGCTATCTGCACCCGACCTGGAAAGTCGAATACCTCGCCACGGACGGTGCCTCTTGATCCGCTACCTCCGTCCTCACCTGATCCTCGCGAGCATGCTCGTCGGCGCGCTTGCCGCGTCGCAGTTCTGGCCGGTGGCGTCATGAGCGCGAGCTGGGAGATCGTCGGGTCTGTCGAGATCCTGCGCATGCGGGTTTACCCGCTCGATCACAGAAGCGACGGCTGCGGCACGAACGTGTGCGTCCAGCCTGGGAGCTACCCGGTCTACCGAAAGCACGATCGGTATTGCTACGTGATGGATGGTCGCATCAACGAGCGGTTCGAGCCCCTCGGCGACGGCCTGTTCGCGCTGCATTCTGGCGACAATCCTTCCGGACTTCCGGTCTCGTTCCCGTGCCCGCCGCTTGATCGAGATGCCTTGAATGCCCTGATCCTTGACACGGGGCGCTTCCGGTTCCACATCCCAGGGCTGACGTCATGACTTTCATCGCTCGCGGCGAGGTCTACGACGTCCCGCCCTACGCCGAGTGCGATCTCGACGCCCTGATCGTCAACGTCGCGCTGCCGAATCTCTTGGCCGATGGCGTCGTCGCCGTGGCGCACCTACTCGGCATCCCCTTCTCGCACGCAGAAGCCATGCGTGCACTCCAACTACCCGCTGCCGCCGGGCTGAGTGGCGCGGGTTCCCCGGTGCCGGTGAGCGGTGCGTCACCACTGCTCCCGGCACCCCAAAACGAAACGAGAAACTGATGACTACGAAGCGACAGATCGAGGCATTCGACCGCCGCCTCGCGAAGGTCGAGCGCGCCGACCAGTTGACCAGCGAGATGCTCGGCGTCGAAGTCCACTACGTACTGCCGGGATCGGACGTAGTGGACGGCGGGTTCAATTCCGCACTACTAGTTGGGTTCACCCATCGAATCGGTGTCGGCCTGTTCGGATTCATGACGTTCACGGACATAGTGGTGGCGGAAACTCCCGAAGCTTATGCCGCTGATCGTGATTCGGCCTGGCACGTGGTGAGCGCGATCGTTGTTTCGGTGACCCGCTGGGGCAAGGACGAGGTGCCAGCATGACCGCCGCCGTCACCATCACCGTCGACCGCCGCTACGACGCCGGCCCCGACCACCCGCCGACGATCGTCGCCACCGGAATGGTGGGCAAGTTCCTGCGCGCTACCCGGTTCAACCCGAACCTGTACCCCGACCCGATCGGGCGCGCACGCCACCTCGCGAAGGTGATCGGACGCGCGAACGGCCAAGCGGGCAAGTCGTTCTCGGAGCACTGGACCGCCATCGCCGACGAGCTTGAGAAGATCGAGAAGGAGGGTGGCCGCGTCACTCTCCGCTGCTCGAAGTGCGATCGCATTGTCGCAGTGGTGAGCGCGCCGGCACCGAGCGTTCCGATCACGTGCACGAACCATGGGGCCGAGGTGGCTCGATGAACGACTACATCCAGGTAGACCACGGTCGTATCGTCACCGGCGACGTGCTCGAGAAGCCCGAACGGCACCTCACTCTCGTCGCGTCGGACAACTGGCCGACCGAGGCCGACACCGACCCGTACGAGCGGGACCGGAAGCGACGCAACCCCGTTGGGGCGGCATCCCTCTTGTCGCTCGCGTGCCTGGCTGCGTACATCGGATTCGTGAGATGGGCGGCGATCAACTGATGCCCAGAGCAAAAAAAATCATCCTTCACACCTCGAATACCCGGCTCGCCAAGCTGATTCACGAGCAGTTCGACAGCAAGGTCGTCCGGGTCGAGGTAGAGCTCGACGTTGCGCTGATGCCGCGCAAGGCGGACCTCGTTCTGTCCACGACGCCCTCGTCGTCGACGACCGAGTGGACTGCAGTGCGCCTCGGTTGCTACGTCGCGATCGTGCCCGAGGCGATGGACTACATCGAGCAACTGCTCGATCGCAGCGACGGCCTCGTGCTCGTCGGTGCGGATCGGGGTCGGTGATCGCATGACCGCACATGGAATTCGGATCACCGATCACTGGGCGCGGCTTCTCGATCAGGGCGTCAAGACGTGCGAGCTGCGTCTCGACGATCGGGACTATCAGCCCGGTGACACCCTGACCTTCTACGACCTCAACGGCGACCGTCGCCGCTGGATGCACGTACGCACCGTCACGCACGTCCTGAAGAACTTCGACGGGCTGACGCCGGGATACGTCATCCTCAGCCTCGATGATCCCGAGAAGGTCCGCGCGAAAGCTCAGGCCGAGCACCGGCGCGAGCGCATAACGAGGCTCGAACGATCCAACGCCGCACTCCGCGGTCAGATCACGAAGCTACGCAAGCTTTTGGGGTCAACGTGACCGCCGAGACCGCTGACCCGAAGACCGTCGTGGTGTTCGACGACCGCGTCCTCTGGCACCTCGCGAGCGGAACGAAGATCCGCGAGATCGGCGCGCAAGGGCGCACATTCATCGCCGACTCACGCACACCGGGCCGTGTCTGGCACGACACCAGCCTGTGCACCATCGGCGCGATCGAGATGCCCGTGGAGGTCACCCGTGGCCAATGACGATCCGGCGACCGACTGGGACGCCGAAGACGAAACCGACAGAGCCTACGAGCTGTGGCTCGATAAGAAACTCGGAGTAGCGCAGTGAACAATTCGACATCACAGAGAAGCCAGCGGGAGCCGTACATCGGTTCCCCGATGACCCGATTTCGGCCGATGCCGAAGAGCTCAAGGGCCGACGCGGAACCAGTCCGCCGTCACCTGCTACACCTCGTCAGCGTCGGAATGACCCCGTGCATGATCTCGCGCGCGGCAGGTCTGTCGCAGATGCCCGCTCACGAGGTGCTGTCGGATACTCGTCAGACCATGCTCGAGCCAGCCGCGCGAGCGTTGCTTGCCGTGACGCCACGGCCGAATGCGCAACAAGCGCTGGTGCTTTCGTACGGCGCTCGGCGGCGACTGGAGGGCCTGGCCGTCATGGGCTGGTCGATCCGCGAGATTGCTCGGCGCGCGAACGTGCAGGACATGACGGTCAAGCGGCCTCGTTCCGCTCCACGCGTCCAGTGGCGCGTACACACCTTGATCGCGGACGTGTACGAGGAGCTGTCCCACATTCGTCGCGACAACACCCGAACGGTCCTGTGGGCCGAGGCCAACGGATTCGTGCACCCGATGCTGTGGGACGACATCGACGACTACTACGAGGTGCCCGTCGAGCCGGTCGACTCGAAGATCCCCGACGAGATCGTGATTCAGCGCCTCGCCGACGGACGCGCCGTCGACCGGGCCTCGAAGGCGGAGCGCGCCGCCGCGGTGCAGATCCTCACCGACCGGGGACTGTCCTCGGCCGCGATCGCCGAGCGGATGAGGGTTTCGCAGCGTCAGGTCGTTCGCGACCGCGGCATGGCGGTGGCGTCATGATCACTCTCACCGACATGTTCTGCGGTGCTGGCGGATCGAGCACCGGGGCGATTCAGGTGCCCGGCGTCGAGGTCAAGCTCGCGATGAATCACTGGGCACTCGCGATCGAGACGCACAACACGAACCATCCGTCGACCGACCATGCGTGCGCCGACATCTCGGCGGCCGACCCGCGGTACTACCCAGGTTCGGACATCCTGTGGGCGTCACCGGAGTGCACCAACCACAGCGTTGCTCGCGGTAAGAAGCGGGTCGACGACTCGCAGCTCGACCTCTTCGGCGAGGCGCTTCCTGACGAAGCGGCAGACCGGTCTCGGGCGACCATGTGGGACGTCCCGCGGTTCGCGGAGCGCCATCGATACAAGGCGATCATCACCGAAAACGTCGTCGATGCCGCCAAATGGGTGCAGTTCCCAGCGTGGCTGTATGCGATGGAACTGCTCGGCTACGAAAAGAAGGTCGTCTACCTCAACTCGATGCACGCCCAGGCGGCCGGCCTCCCCGCGCCGCAGTCACGCGACCGGATGTACGTGGTGTTCTGGCTGAAGGGCAACCGCGCGCCGGACCTCGACAAGTGGACGCGGCCGAAGGCGTACTGCCCGACGTGCGACGAGACGGTCAATGCGCTGCAGGGCTGGAAGAAGTCGCAGCCATGGGGTCGCTACCGATCACAGTACGTGTGGCGCTGCCCGAACGTGAAGTGTCGCAACAGCGTCGTCGAACCAGGCTGGCTGCCCGCGTCGTCGGCGATCGATTGGACGATCGAGGGCACGCGGATCGGTGATCGGACGCGGCCACTCGCGCCGAAGACGCTCGCGCGCATCCAGGCTGGTCTCGACAAGTTCTGCGGTGAAGACGCATTCGTGATGCGGCACTACACCCCGCGTGGCGGATACGCGCAGATGGCGACGTCCGTCGACGCATCGATGCCGACCCTCGTCGCTGCGACCACGCCGGGGTTCGTCGTGCCAGGATCGTTCACGCTCGAAGCCGCGGGCAACACATTCGAGCGTCGCCCCGGCGTCCGGACGTGGTCGGCCGACGATGTCCTGCGGACCCTGCACACCACGCAGTCGAAGGCCTTGCTCGTTCCCGTCGAGGGTCGTGTCGGGAAAGAGGCACAGTCCGCCTCGGACCCGATGCGCACGCAGACCACCCGCAACGAGACCGGGCTGGCGTTCCTGTCGGTGATGCGCGGCCAGTCGAAGAACCACCCCATCGACGAGCCGATCTCGACGGTCTCGGCCGGCGGAATTCATCACGCATTCGTGACCACCCTGCGCGGTACCAACGCGCCGAAGTCCGTCGTCGACCCCCTCGACACGTTCGCGGCCAACGGCACTCACCACGGTCTCGCAGAGGCGTCGTCGATCGACATCGACGACTGCCTGTTCCGAATGCTTGAGCCGCACGAGATCGCGCGCGGGATGGCATTCACCGAGGGCTACAAAATCCTCGGGAACAAGCGGGAGCAGGTGCGACAGGCGGGTAACGCGGTCACACCGCCCGCTGCGCGTGACTTGATTTCGGCAGTCGTCGAGTCGCTGGCAGGTGCGGCATGACGAAACTCGAACCAGGCTCGCCAGAGTGGGCGAAGACGATCACGGCATCGAAGATCCCCGCCATTCTCGGGATCTCACGCTGGACATCGCAGTTTGCGATGTGGCACCAGATGGCCGGCAACACCACCGAGGTGATCTCAGAGCCGAGGCAGGACAACTTCGACTACGGGCACGCCGTGGAGGTGGCCGCCGCCGAGTACTGGAAGTACCGAAACCCCGGCTGGCGGATCTCGCGCGGTGAAATTCAGTTCAGCCGAGCGGATCTGCCGTTCCCGAACGCGGCCACCATCGACCGCCGCGGTTCTCGGGGTAGCCGCCGCCGCATCGTCGAGGTGAAGACCGCACGCAGCCTTGAGGAGTGGGGCGACGACGGCACTGGCAACGTGCCCGCCGACTACACCGCGCAGGTGATCTGGCAGCAGTTCATCGCAGGGTGGCACGTCGCAGCCGACCTCGTGCTGTGGCCGCAGTACGGCATGCCTCGGATCTACACCGTCGAATACGACTCACAGATCGCGGCCGTCATCGTCGACCGGGCCCTCGCGTGGCACAAGTCGCTCGAAGCGGGGGAGCCGCCCGAACTCGACGACACCGTCGCGACGTACGAGACCGTCAAGCAACTTCACCCCGACATCGACGGCAGCTCAGTCGAACTCGACCCCGACCTCGCGCACCGATTCATCGACTGGCACCAGGAGCAGAAGCAGACGAACGCCTCTGTCACCGGCATGAAATCGAAGGTGCTCGACGCCATGGGCAGCGCCCAATACGCCATGTGCAACGGCCAGAAGATCGCCGACCGCCGACCGGGGCGAGGCGGATCCGTCTCGCTCTACGCCAATACCAAGCTCGACCTCGCAACCATCAAGGAGATTGCATCATGACCGCCGATCACACCACCGAACTCGCCACCATCGTCGACGACAGCGAATCGACGTCACTCGAACTCGCCCGATCCACCGGCTTCTCCAAACTGCACCAGCACGCTGTCGCCAAGGCCGAAGCATTCGAGTACGCCGAGTTCATCTGCTCGACGGGCATGTGCCCGGACATCTTCCGCGGGAAGCCGAAGGACGCGACCGTCGCCATCCTGCGCGGCGCGATGCTCGGCTTCGACCCGGACGCCTCGCTAGAGTCCCTGTTCATCATCCACGGCAAAGTCGGGATGTACGCGAAAGCCAAGTACGCCGTTGCCATCTCACGCGGTGCCGACATGTACGAGGTCGAAGCGACCGACGCCTCGGTGACATGGGCCGGCACGAAGCCCAGTGACGATCACGTCCAGTCGGTGACGTGGACGATGCAGCGCGCCGAGAAGGCGAAGTACCTGAGCAACGCCAAGTACGAGACCAATCCGCAGCAGATGCTCCGTGCCAAATGCCAGTCCGAGCTCGCGGATCTATTGATCCCCGGTGCACTTCTCGGCCTCGTCGACGAAGTCGATCGAGAATCGAACCCGCCGATCAAGGCGACGGCCGAACGCATCCAGTCCGGGACCGCAGGCCTGCGCGATCACCTCGGAGTGAAGACCGACGACGTCCCGGACGTGAGTGACCACGCCACCGTCGAGATGATCACCGCCGCCCAGCTCAAGAAGCTGCACGCCGAGTTCAACGAGAAGGGCCTGTCGAACCGCGAGGAAGGCCTGGCCTACCTTGCCGACGTCGTAGGGCACGAGGTGAAGTCGTCGAAGGATCTCACCAAGGATGAGGCGTCGCATGTGTTCGACGAGCTCGCCAAGGTGAACGAGCCAGCGAACGGCGGTGAGCCAGCATGAGCGCCGTCGACGATCAACTCCTCCTGTCCGAGAACCGCGCCACCCGCGCGGCCGAAGCACTGTACGACGACCGGATGGGCACGCACGCGATGGTCGAAGCCGCACTCGCGCAGCGGGATGCCATCCACGCCCTGACGCTCGCAATCGTCGAGTCGTCGAAGCCGCGCCACGTCGAGGTCCACGTCGACAGCGAGGTGAGGCAGTGAACGTCACCCTGTACTCGCAGAAGAACTGCATGCCGTGCACCGGCACCAAGCGCGCCCTCAAGCGGAACTCCATCGAGTTCACCGAGGTCGACGTCGCGTCTGCACCGGATGCCGCCGATCCGATCCTCGAACTCGGCTACCGCTCCACGCCTGTCGTCATCGTCGAGTTCGACGAGGGCGGCCAGGATCACTGGGACGGCTACCGACCCGACAAGATCGAGGCTTTGGCGTACCTCGTAGCCGAGGGGAGGGGCGCATGAGCGCGCTCGTGTTCCTCGACACCGAGACCACCGGCCTGCATCCGGACCGTCGCCCGTGGGAGATCGCGATGATCCGACTCGAGAGCCATTCCGGTGACGCAAAAGCCAAGGGCTGCACGATTCTCGTTTCGGATGTCGATCTGTCGCAGGCGGACCCGATGGCACTGTCCATCGGCAAGATCTACGACCGGCATCCGAACTTCACGCAATTCGACGGTGCGCCAATGCCGCCGCAGCCCAACGGAACCTGGCGGTTCTCGGAGGAATCGGCCGCCCGGAAGGTGGAGCGCTGGACACGAGGCGCAACCATCGTCGGTGCGAATCCGTCGTTCGACACCATCACGCTCGACGCGATGCTGCGCCGACACGGTCTCGTCCCGTCGTGGCATCACCGACTGGTCGATGTCGAGTCCTTGACTGCCGGACATCTCGGATCCATCGGCGATGACGGTCGACTGCTGGGCGCAACTCGATGCGCCGATGCGCTCGGTCTCGACTACGACGCCGGTCAGACCCACACCGCTGAGGGCGATGCACTTCTCGCGCTGCGGATCTATCGCAAGGTGGTGCCGTCATGATCGACATCTTCGTCGCCCGCGGAACCGGAAACGCACGCGGACCACTGAGCGACATGTGCGGGCTCGTGACGCGCAAGCTCAACCCTCAGAAGTTCCGACTCGGCGAGGTCGACTACCCAGCGACCATTGGCCGGATCGGCGCGTCGGACGGCAAGGGATTCCCGCTCGACGTCTGCGTCGACATCGGTGTCCGTGACCTCGCGTGGCGGGTGCGCAAGTCGCCGAACCGTGTTGGTCTGATCTCGTACAGCCTCGGCGGCATCGTGGTCTCACGATTCCTCGAGGGTGTCGAGCGCGGCGACTTCCGCAACGAGAACGGCACCAAGCTCGACGTCGCGTTCGTCGTCAACATCGCCAACCCCTCACGCGCACCGGGTGACTCGATCGTGCCCGCGCCAGGGTTCGGCCTGCACTCGTCGCACGGGAAATGGCCGGCGAGCACCGTCGTCTACGAGCTGGCCAACCCGCGCGACATGATCTGCTCGACCGATCGGTTCAGCCCGGCTCGGCGGATCGCAGCAGGACTGTCCCCGTATGCAGCGTTGCAGCTCAACGAGTCCGATCCGTTCAAGAGTATCGATGCGCTGCAGTCGACGGACTGGCTCGCCCGTCTCCGCGGCGGTTCGTACACCGCAGCGGCCGCCGGTCTGCTCGGCTACCTCGTGCCCTACGGCAACCCCGGTCGCACACAGCACACGTGCTACGGCGTCGAGAACGTGCCCGGCACCAACGTCACGTGGACGGATTGGGCTGCGGCTGAGATCAATCGGGGGTGGGGCCGATGACCGCGGTGACCGTCACGGTGCCGGTGGTCGGACACAAGCCGGAAGGTATGGAAGACGCCGAAGCGTATGCCAGGGCTGCCACCAATCTGCGCGGCAACTATCAGGTCGGCGGCTCGAACATGCGAGCCGCGGTAGCCCTCCTGCTCGACCGCGTTTGCATCGCTCTCGACAGCAACCCCGGCGCGTCAGACTCGGACGTGAACGAGGGCTCGGTGGTGCGCGAGTTCATCAGGCAACGCCACGAGTACGTCGTAGCCGCGCGTAACAGCAACGGATCGGATGCTGACTATTTCCGGTGGCAGGGCCACATGGAAGCTCGTCGGCAACTCGCCCAACAGCTCGGTCTCCCATACGAGTTCGAGGTACGACCATGACCACGAACGACAGCCTCTCTTGGATCCGCGACACGTACAACGTCCCCGCCGAGATCGAGCAGCGCGTCCGATTCACCGGCTACTCAGTCCCGGTCGAAGGGCGCATCATCGGTGCGCAATCGGGCCACCTGCACGTCTTGTTCGACACCGAACCGGGCGTCGTCGCAATGCATCCGACATGGAAGGTCGAATACCTCGGTACGGCGGAGGTGTCCCGATGACCCCCGCGGAGCTCGCGGCGATCGAAGACCGAGCAAGCAAGGTCGACTACCTCGAGCCGTGTCCGAACGGGTGCGGGTGCAAGTACCTGGACGACGCCGACCGTTACGACTGTGCATGCTCCGGACCGTGCTGCACTGACGAGTGGGACGTTGATACCGACATGCTGCGGCGTCCTGAACTCGGAGAACGTATGCACGACATCGAAACCCTGTTGGCTGCGGTGCGGGAACGGGACAACACCATCGCACGAGTACGGGCACTGCACTACATGATCCGCGTCGGCAACAACCAGCCAGTTCGGTTCAAAGCGTGTGGGCATTGCGGTCGGTCATGGCCGTGCGCCACGATCGCCGCCCTCGAAGAACAGGAGGCGCAATGAGTGAGCACATTGTTGACACTGCCGAAGCGCTGATTCGCAAGGCTATGCCAGGTGAATGGTCAGTCGCATACAAGGACGGTGTTCGATACGTCATCGGCTACGAGACGCGCATTGTCGGGGAGATTTTCCAAGCGGACGATGCGGAGTTCATTGCATGGTGCCGAACTGGGGTGCCCGCTCTTATCGCACAGATCCGGTCTCTCGAATCCCGCGCTGCCCTCGACCCACAGGAGACCCCATGAGCACCGAAGTTGGGCTGAAGTGCAAGCACTGCGGTGTCGAGATTGCACCGCACGCCAACGGGCAAGGATGGTTCCACCCCGGCAACTTCCGCGGGAAGAACACGTGCGAGATCGAGCCGTACGGGTACAGCGCTGCTCCCCATGGTGAACCGTGCTCGTTTCCTTGTCGTGGTGTCGAGCCTGGGCTGTCGGGGGTGGTGGTGTGACCACCGAACGCGAGATGCTCGATCTCGTCCATCAACGCTATGCCCAGGCATTCAATGGCACCAGCCCCCGCTACGTAGTTGCCGAGCATGTGCAGTTCAACCCGACGTGGGCCACGCGCTGCCTCGACGCGGTCGTCGCAGACATGTGGCCTTCCGAAGGATTCGCCATGCACGGCATCGAAATCAAATGCAGCCGAGGCGATCTCAAGCGCGAGCTGGATCATCCCGAGAAGGCCGCGACGTTCTCGGAGCATCTCGACTACTTCTGGCTGGCGATCTCCGAGCTGAAGGTTACGAACAACCTGACGGTCCCTGATCAATGGGGAATCCTCATTATCCGATCGGGGAAGCTGTGCGTGAAGCGGCAAGCGCGCCGATTGCGGCCGAAATTGACTGGCTATCAGGAGCGTGATCCGTTGCCGCGGAACGTTCAGGTGGCAATGCTGCGTGCCACCCGCAAGACGTACGAGGCACGGTCAATGGCTGCTTCGGGGGTGATGTTGTGAGTACACCGAACCCCGATTTGGCAGTTGGCGGCAAGGTCACCTTTATCGGTGAACCACGCCGCCCGTACATAGTCCGGGCAACCTCCGAGAACTTCGCAGTCCTGACACGTCAGGCAGATTTCAAGCCTAAAGGCGTCCACTTCTACTGCATCATCGACTGGCGCAAATCAGTCCGGGGCCCATGCAACCTCATCGGCAATGGCTGGGACACGACCACGGATGAATCATGCGAGGAACTGTGCGCTGAACTCGAAACGGGCAGCGTCGAAGTCAGTCGCCGCAACCAAATCGCACTCGACATACAGGCGGTCCGATCGTGAGCACACCGAACCCCACGCACATCGACACCGAGCGTGGTCACCTTCGGGAAGAGCTACGTGCACGAGTGATCGACGGGCTACATGAGATGGGATGGACGCAGAGGGATCTCGCGGGCCGACTGAAGATCACAGAGAAGCATCTCTCGCGGGTGTTGGTAGGCCGTGCTGATGCCTCGATCGAGATGTGGGATCGAATCCTTCAGGCGGTGAACCGATGAACCTCACAAACATCATCGCGGCCGTCATCCGCAGCGGCATGTACGAGCAGCTCCCCGACGTGATCGCTGCGCATGTGGTGTCGAAGCTGACGGACGCCGGCTACAGCATCGTGCCCACGTCAGAGGCGAACGAACCGAAGCGCATTCGTGACGGCATCCACCAATTGGTCGAGGAATCATGCTTCGGCCTGTACGGCGACTACGGCCCGGTGGTCATCGAAGGTAGCGCAGTCGCAGAACTGCTCGACGCTGCTGCCGCTGAGGGGACACCAATGACTGAAAACAGGATGCGTTCGAACCACGACGTATACAGGGTCACCCCTGAGGGTGGCTACTCGGACACCCCATGCTTCTGCCCCGCAAGCCAGAACCACCCTGTAGGGCGCGAAGGGGGTGTTGATCGTGGCTGAACTACGAGACGGACACCCACCCGTGCCGGGACCGGACTATTGGAACTGGCGATGCCTTCGATGCAGCCTGCCTGTGGCCGACCGCCGGAGTTGGTGGCAGCGACGCAAGATCAGGGCCGCCGAGGGGGAGAAGCCGTGAGCGCTATCGATCTCGATGCAGCCCAATTCCTCGCCGACGCCGCGACGCCCGGTCCGTGGACTGCCACACCGCCAATCAAGGCCGACGACCCGTTCGGCAACTACTGGGGCGTCGGCACTGCGGTCGACGGCATGCTCGAACGATTCACCGCCGACGTCGCGCCACATCTCAACGCCGAGAACGACGCTCGGTTTGCGGCCCGAGCACGCGAGTTGGTGCCGGCTCTGATCGCACGAGTTCGCGAGCTGGAGTCCGGCCTCGACCCCGAGAAGGTCGAGGATCAACTGGTTCTGGAGTCGTTCGAGGCCAAGGACGGGAGCATCGACGTCAAGATCGTCACGAACGGTGAGGACGCCGAGCGGGTGATGCTGGCGATCTCGGACTCGATGGGCGAGATGCTCGACACCTACGAGGCCACGAACTACGTCGAGTTCACCGTCAGTAAGCGGGGCCGCCCGACGTTCGTCACCACCATTCGACGGTTCGGGAAACCAACGCCGCACGAGCTGCGACAGCAGGCCGAGGCGGAGCGGGACGAGTGGCGCGCGAGGGCGGAAGCGGCCGAGGCTGCGATGGAGGTGGCGCAGTGATCCTCTATGTCATTTCCGGTCTCGCGATCGCGGTGGCGAGCTATGGCGTCTATCGAGCACTGCAGGAGCCAGACGCGGATCGCGCTCGGGGCTACCCAACTGGGTCCTTCGAGCGCCGAATACTCGAAGGAAGGCAGTAATGGGACTGCCGTGGATACGGCTCGACACAACAATGGCCGATCACCCGAAGATCCTCGCACTCGTCGGGCAGAAGGCATTTCAAGCGATCACGTTGCACACCTTCGCGATGACCTATTCGGGCAAACATGGGACAGACGGCTTCATCCCGCGTGAAGCGCTGCCAATGCTGCACGGCCGCCTTTCGGATGCAAAGAAGCTCGTCAGCGTCGGACTGTGGACGGAAGAGACCGGCGGTTGGTCTATCCACGGGTGGGACGAATACCAGGTTTCGGACGACGAGGCGAAGAAACGCAAAGAAAAAGCAAAGGCTGCGGCCGAAGAACGGTGGAGAAAGGAGCGTGTTCGCCGTGGGTTACAAGCGGACAACACACACGGTATACGCCGTGAATTGGCCTGAACTGGATGTAATCAAAGTCGGTTATTCCTGCAATCAGAGGTGGAGAAACTTTCTGGCACGGGGCGCTCGCCTCGTTCAGATAGTCGAGTTTGCAACGGCCGCCGAGGCTCGTCGATTCGAGTCCGCAACCGACAGTGCGCTCGCCTCGATTTCGTCACGCGCATTTGCATCGTCGCAGCAGGCGGCACCATTCCCAGGGGTCGCAGGTGGTGGCTGGTCGGAGTGCTACTCGATTCCGAATGGAACGACAGCCGAGGGCATTTTACGGCAGTGCAACGAAGAATTGGACCGTGCGTCTCAGTCCACCGAGCAATGCTCGCGAGCATTGCTACCTAGCAGTGCTCGATGCAATGCAACATGCATGTGCACGTACGTAACGGACGGTACTAACGAAGAAATCCAAGACGGAAATCTCTTTGTCGAACCTAAGGGACGCGCACGCGGGTCTCGAGCAGATTCTTCGTCCGTGGTGGTAGCGAAATGACGCAATCCACAACCGTCCTGGTGATCGTCGACCCGACGCACCCCGGTCGTCCGCCGCTCACGATGAACCAATGGCGCAACGCGCACCATCACGTGCAGACCGCGGCGAAGCATCGCAACTACACGCTCGTACGTGCCGCCCTCGGGCCCTCAGCGCCTCGCTACGGCCGCGTGAAGGTCTCGATCACGCAGTGGGCACCAACCAACCGCAAACGGGACGCTGACGGGCTCTCGGCCTTCCGCAAGGACGTTCTCGACGCGCTCGTGCACTACGGCGTGATCGTCGACGACAACTCGAAGTACGTCGTCGACGGCGGGAATCTGCCCAAGGTCGACAAGAGCAACCCGCGGATCGAGATCCGTATCGACGAATTGGAGGCACGAGCATGAGCGAGAACCCGATCGAGAACCTCTTCGACGGCATCGAGTTCGCCAAGGCGGCGGTTCAGCGCGGACCGGCGCATGCAGATCGCAGGATGGACACCGCCCAAGCTGACGCGAATCGAACGCTTGGGCCGCAAGATTCGCCGGGTGCGGTACGAGACCCGCGACCGTCTGCAGCACGCGTGGGGCGCGCTCAAGGGCGAGAGGTGTGAGTGGTGAGCGACGAGATCGAGGCGCTCAAGGCGATGCAGACATGGTCGAACCCGATGCTCCCGCCGGTGTTCCCGGCACGGGAGCCCGAAATGCAGTTCCCTCCACAGCTTGGCCCGACCGTCGTCGACCTGCTCAACGACGCAATTGCCAGGAAGTGGCGCGAGGCGGGGATGAAGGTTCCGCCGAACCCCTTCCCGAGCGTCCCTCAACCATCCACCACGCCGCCGATGTGGGCACAGGATCCGACGCGATCGCGCCGGCCGAGGCGGAACCGAAACCAACCGACGAGGCAGGTGATCGCATGAAGACCTGGAGTGAAATGACCTACGACGAGCAGCGAAATGCGTTGGGGCTCTGGCAGCCGACGCCCGGGTTCCATTTCCAGCGGTTCGCGCGTTCGGTCGGCGCTGCATTCGGCCGACTAGCGGTCTCGTATCGAGAGCTGATGGGCGCACACACCGTTGACGTGAAGACGGCGTACGACCGAGCGTCGGACTACGCGCTCGCCGGATCGAAGGAGGCGAAATGAGCGACGTAGTGCAGGTGGTAGTTCCGGGCCCGCCGATGGTCGATGGCGAGCGTAAGCCGTATTCGGTTGCCGAGCACATCGAGAACGTGATCATCGCGTTCAACGAGGCGCGCGAGCGCGTCTGCGACCGCATCCTCGCCGAGGCCGAGGATCGATTGGCCGAGCGTCGGGATGCGCTCGAGGGGACGCCCGAGATCGAAGAGCACGACGAGCGGATGTCGGCACTGAGGGAGGACCGATGAGTAACGAACATATCTGCGCCGCAACGTCGGTCGACCCGCGCGTAGGCCGTCATCACGAAGCCGTTCGCTGTGAACTGCCCGAAGGCCACGCGGGCGGCCATCGCAGTTCGATTCCGCAGGAGCCTTATCCGCCGATGCTGCTGGGATGGACGACGGCAGTCCCGATCGGCAAATTGGCCGCGAAATGGCGCGAAGAAAGCGAAGGGCTCGCTGATGCGGGATACCAATGCGCCCTGATCAATTGCGCCGACGAGCTCGCATTGGCGCTGAGTGAAGCGCGTCAGCGCCTCGGCATCTCGATTGACTCGGAGGTATCGCTATGACCTGTGCAGCAGTGGTGATCGACCCACGCGAGGGGCATCGAGGCGAGAGTGCGCGTTGCGAGTTGCCGTTCGACCATCTCGGGCATCATCGCGCAGCCGATCTCACCACGGGGCAGATCTGGCTCGGGGACGCGGGCGGGGTGCATTGGCCCGGCCCGTGCTCGGAACCCGTGGCTTCCCGCCGACCACGACCATGGTGGAGGTTCTGGTGACCGACCACCACCTGCTCATCCCGAGGTTCGTCCTCACTGCGATGAGTGACACGCTGCGCAAGATCCCCGCTCTGGCAATCGATGTCGAGATCACCGCAACGCGGCAGGATCGACTCGGCACTCGTCAGGGCGGGGGAGGGTCACCGCGCGAGAAGGTCTACCCGCTGCCGTTCGACGAGGCCGGGTCGGAGGCGAAGTGGATCCTGCACAACGTGCTCACGACGTGGGTCAGACACGTCTGCGAGTACCGACAGAGCGAGTTCATCCCGGTGGGTTACACGCACTGGCGTCGGTACATCGGACCCATGCGCGAGCACGAGCGCGTCGTTCCGCCGGGCTACAACGCCGACACGCCCGCATGTCTGGCGAAGTGGCTCGATGCGCACCTGATCTCGCTCGCGATGACCGAGGGGTGCGAGGAAGCGCCGCACGAGATCAAGGACGCGTACGAGCAGGCGTTCGCGTGCACCGATCGTCCGCCTCGTGAGAGGTTCGCCGCCGTGACCGACAGCAAGATCGAGCGGGCGAAACGTCAGCGACTCAACCAGGCGGGAATCGTCGCTCTTGCAGTGGAATTGGGAGGCGATTGGAAAGGGCTGAACAAGAAGCGGTTCGAGACCCTGCTCGCCGCATCCATGATCCAGCCGGTGCCAGGGCCGTGGCGGCAGGATTGGCCGGCGCTGTACGTCGTGGGCGAGGTATTCGATGCGCACGAGAAGTACCCATCGAGAAAGCGAAATCGGGAGAAGATGAGCGCATGAACGTCACCGAGTTTCTCGAAGCGCGCTTCGACGAGGACGAGCAGTACGTGCAAGAGCTGCTCGAGCACGAAGGGCGGGAGGCTGCCGAGGGGCGGATCACGATTCGCAGGTGGCTTCCGGCGGTGCCTGGTATGAAGCACGCCGATCCGTGGCCGTTTCCGCAGGCACCGAAACGACTGCTCGAGGAGATCCGCGCGAAGCGCGCCGTTATCGCCGCACTTCAAGATCTACCCGCGTTCGATCCCGGGAATGACTCGACCGACGGACCGAGGCTGGCAGAGAAGGTTCTCTGCGCATTGGCTCAGCCGTACGCCGGTCACGACGACTTCGACCCGGACTG
This sequence comes from Rhodococcus sp. IEGM 1330, assembly GCF_033142445.1. Taxonomy (NCBI): domain Bacteria; kingdom Bacillati; phylum Actinomycetota; class Actinomycetes; order Mycobacteriales; family Nocardiaceae; genus Rhodococcus; species Rhodococcus sp. IEGM 1330. The sequence goes on along the minus strand of NZ_JAWLSB010000004.1, from coordinate 104,158 downwards.
GACGAGGACGGTGCTGTATGGGTAATTGCGCGCCGAACGCTTAAGTGCCCACCCGTTTGCTACGCTAACGCGCAGCGAGAGTGGTGACCATTCCCCATCGCTGCTCAATCTCCTCGATCCAGCGTCAAGCCTCCTGCCATCTGGAATCTCCAGGAGAAGCAACCCATGATGCCCACGCGCTAGGTTACGACTGCGCTGGGTCGAGGTAGCCCGTCCATCTGCGCACACAGCTTGCGAGATGGCGATTCACAACTGAATAGGGTCGATGGTCCGTGCGTTGCTTCGGGCGGTTTGGTCACCGCTGCTGTGCGTCGCGGAACTAAGCGCGAGCGTGACTGCTACGCCATTGACCACATGAAGTTCTCCTGTAGTCCAGCGGCCTAAGACGCTGTGATCCGCACGGTTCGAGTCCGGCCATAACGGCAAGCGGCCCCGGCACGGTAACGGTGGTTCGAATCCACCCAGGAGAGCAACTGCAGGTGCACCAGTATGGCAAGGGGTGCATTCAACGACAGGACGGCCCCAGTGTCCTGCGCCTGCCCCGATCATTCACGAGGAGGCGATCGTGCTCGATTGGCTGATCTACAACCTCACCCGAATCATCGTGCGTCTCACAGTGATGCGCCGATAGATGGCAGGGCTGACCACCACTGAGCGCGGTTATGGCTGGTCGCACGAGAAGGTCAGGGCTCAGCTCATGGCCGACCACGTGGACGGTTCACCGTGCTGGTGGTGTGGCCTTCCCGTGTTCCGCGAGAAGACGGCGAACTGGGATGGCGAGTCGCTACACGCTGACCACTCGGAAGAGCGAGCGCGTGATGGTGGTGACGCTGACCGCCTGCTCCATGGCATCTGCAACAAGCAGCGTGGTGGTGGCTCACGTGATGACCAGAGGCCCGCTGTCACTGGCGTGGCCATGGATGAGCGCATGCCCGACGTCGTGGTCTCGCCCGAGGATGAGTCGCTCGACATCGGTACGACGTGGTTCGACTGGCCAGAGATGGCGTGAGAGGAACTCCAATGGAGTGGATGGACTGGCAGATCACCACCGCTGCACAAGCAGAGAGCGAGAAGCTCTTTGTCGCATCAGTGGGCAGGCAGCAGGGTAAGACCGAGATAGGTGTCGAGATAGCCAGGCGTGCAGCCAATCGTGGTGATCGTGTGCTGTATCTGTCGGCACAACTACTCTGTGCCCGTACTGCCCTGCGAAAGCTCTACTCAGCACAGGTCGATGATCGGCCAGAGTCGATCAAGCGCTACGTCCAGTCACCTCCATGGATGAGCGTCGAGTTGAATCACGGCGGTTTCGTCAGGTTCGCCTCGTACCAATCACGCATCGACCTGCTGGGTTACGACCGCATCGTCGCCGACGACTTCGCCGTCCCCGTCGAGTGGGTGCTATCGCGTGTCCATCGAGAGACGTCGGTGTTGCTCCTGCCTCTCGGCCGTCACATGCCTGTCGGTCTCGATGGCCTGTGGTTCGGCATCGAGCATGACGCAGACCCGACAGACGAGACCTTGTGGGCAGATGCCATTCCAGGTCTGGGCACGACCATGACGCTCGATGGGGTGCGGCGGATGCAACAAGCGATGAGCGCAGACTTGTTCGCTGATGAGGTGCTCAACCGACGAGCGCCTTCCCTGGCTCCAGTGTGACGGAGATACCCCTAGCGGGTATGCGCGCATAACGCCTGGTCAGGGCCACCCCCTCGGATATTACAGAGGGGGGAGGGGTACTCCCGACTGCCGGAGTCGGGATGCTTTTTTACAGGCGGGTCTCAAACCCTCGAGCGAGATAGGGGGTGAGCGTCGCCGTGATGGACGAAGTCGACGCACTCGACTACCCCGGTCGCGCTCTCTACGACGCTCTGCACCGCGCCACCGATTCGTACGACATCACCTCGCTGACGATCGAGGCGGCTCGGGTCAAGGATCGGCTCGACAAGCTCGACCTTGTCCTGCGCGGCGACATCGACACCTGGGCCGTGCTCGTCCATGATCTGCGCACCCAGGACTACGAGCTGCGCATCAACAACGCGGCGGCCGAAGCGCGCCAACAGGCCTCGGTGCTGCGGCAACTGATCTCCGAGATCCGCAAGCAGCAGAACGGGAGCGCAGAGCCGCCGAAGGGCGACGAGGACGGGCTCGATGATCTGTGAGGAGTTCCCCACCCTCGAAGGGCGGCAGGAACCGCACGACGAATCGGTATTCCCCGGAGATCTGACCCACGCCGACAAGGCAATCGAGCTCGCTCGCCGAGCCGGTGCCATCTCGATGCCGTGGCAGAAGCGCTCACAGCACGCGATCCTCTCGATGACCCCCGCCGGCCGGTGGACGCACCCCGACTGCTGCCTGATCATCCCGCGCCAGAACGGCAAGTCGGAGATCCTGATTCTCCGCTGCCTGTACGGGCTGTTCAAGCTCGGCGAGACGATCCTCTACACCGCGCAGCGCTGGAAGACCGCGCGAGACGCCTGGAAACGGCTGATGTCGATCATCAAGTCGCGGTCCTGGCTCAGTAAGCGCGTCACGCGGTCGACCTGCTCGCAGGGCGAGGGTGTCATCGAGATCAACGGTGGCGCAGGCGAGCCCGATGGGGCATCGATCTCGTTCGGTACGCGGTCGAACGACACCGGGCGAGGGTTGACCAAGGTCGATCTGATCATCTACGACGAGGCCTACAACCTCACCGACGGTGAGATCTCGGCGATGTCGTTCACTCAGATGGCCGCAGGCAACCCGCAGACCATCTACGCCTCCAGCGCGGTGAACAAGGACGAGCACCCGAACGGCGCAGTGCTGGCCGCTGTGCGAGTTCGAGGCCTGGCTCGTGAACCGGAGCTGTATTTCGCCGAGTACATGGCACCCGAGGGAATGCCGCACGACTCCGAGGAGACGTGGAAGTACGCCAACCCGTCGTACGGCGTGGTCCAGACGGCCGACAAGATCCGCAAGATCATGCGCGGGCTGTCGACACCGGCCGGGCGCAAGGGATTCGGCGTCGAAGCGCTCGGCCGCGGCGATTGGCCGGTGGCCGACACGGTGCCGAAATGGTCGGTGATCGATCAGGACCAATGGAACGACCTGAAGGTGTTCGAGCGGCCCGAATTCGTCGGCCCGAAAGCGATCGGCGTCGATCGCACGATGGATCGCGCACTGTGGTGCATTGCTGCCGCACAGCGCACCACCGCGGGCCGAATCCACGTCGAGGTCGGCTACTTCCGGCCGTCGACGCAGGCGGGAATGGTCGAGAATCTGACCTCGCTCGTTGGGATCTGGGATCCGTGCGCAACCGGCACCGACGGTAAGTCGCCGTCAACCGTCCTCGAACCGCTACTCGCGGCACCGGGCACCGATATCGAACTGTCCAAGTCGAACACCGGTCAGATCGCGGTTGCCTGCACAGGAATGCTCGACGACATCGAGTCAGGGATGCTCTCGATCGCCGATCAACCCGCTCTGGACGCATCCGCAGAGGGTGCGGTCAAACGCGAACTGCCGGGCGGCGATTGGGTCTGGTCGAAGCGCGGTGAGGCGCAGATCGCGCCGCTGAATGCCATCACGCACGCCCGGTGGGCGCTTCTGACGTACGAGTCCCGATGGTCCGGCCCGCCTGTCATGCCCGCATACGAGCGTCGAGAGCTCGTCAGTTCCACGACGTCGTGGAGTTCCTACGACACAGACGACTTCGACGCCCTGGCGGCCGGATTCTGAGAGGCGGTGAGTCGTGGCCGAGGCCAAGATCGTTCCTCCGCAGTACGAAACAGGCTACGTCCGCGACGGCATCACCGACCTCGAGCAGTGGAACTACGACGAGGAACTGCCGGAACTGCAGTGGCCCCAGTGCAATCGGATCTACTACCGAATGACGCACGAGGACGGCCGTGTCGCCTCGGTCATGCAGGCGATCGGTCTACCGGTCCGCCGGACGAACTGGTGGATCGAGCCGAACGGCGCTCGTGACGAAGTCGTGGAAGACGTCGCGATGAACCTCGGACTGCCGATTCTCGGCACCGAGCCGACGTCGTTGCCGCGTACGCGCGGTCGATTCTCGTGGTCGCAGCACCTGCAATGGGCGCTGCTCATGCTGCCGTACGGGCACAGCTACTTCGAGCAGGTCTACACGTTCGACGAGACGACCAAGCGGTTGCGACTCCGCAAGCTGGGCCCTCGGCCGCAGCGGACGATCTCGAAGTTCAACGTTGCGCTCGACGGTGGCTTGGAATCGATCAAGCAGTACGCCCCAGCCAGCACGGACCTGGTCACGTACGGCATCGCAGGCGTCGAGATTCCGGTCTCGCGCCTCGTGGCGTACGTGCGTGATCCCGAGCCGGGCGACTGGAAGGGCACTTCGATGCTGCGGCCGGCGTACAAGCACTGGCTGCTCAAGGATGACCTGATCCGGCTGCAGGCCGCGACCGCTCGACGAAACGGCATGGGAATGCCGGTCGGCACTGCAGCGAACAAGGACGATGCCGAGGTCAAGCATATGCAAGACCTCTCGTCGAACGCCCGCGGCGGCATGAAGTCCGGAATCGGCCTGGCCCCCGGGCAGACGTTCGAGTTCAAAGGCGTCGAGGGCAACCTGCCGGACATGCAGGCAGCGATCAACTACCACGATCGCTCGATCGCGCTGGCCGGTCTCGCTCACTTCCTCAATCTCGACGGCCGCGGTGGCTCTCATGCACTCGCGAGCGTCCAGGAGGACACGTTCACGCAGTCGGTGCAGACCTTCGGCGAGTCGATCCGTGACACGGCGAACTCGCACATCGTCGAGGATCTGGTCGATCTGAACTTCGGACCGGACGAGGTCGCGCCGCGAATCGTGTTCGACGAGATCGGTTCTCGGCAGGATGCCACTGCCGCCGCACTCGGAATCCTGGTCCAGAACGGACTGCTCGAGGCAGACGAGGCGCTGCGCGTATCGCTACGGCAGAAGTTCGGGCTCACCCCGCCCGATCCGAACGACGAGACGGCACCTGCCGTCACCCTGGTCGAAGGAGGTTCCGAAGAGTGAACCCGTTCCTGCGTAACCCACGCGCATTCACGAAGACTCCCGTCCGCGCCGAGCGTCCGGAGCCCAAGACGGACGGCAGTGGCACAACGGCCACGCTCCGTCTGTACGACCCGATTGATGGTTGGGGCGAGTTCTGGGGGATCTCGGCCAAGGAGTTCACGGCCGCCCTCGACGAGTTGCCCGACACCGTCGACGAAATCCGCCTGCTAATCAATTCGCCTGGCGGCGAGGTGTACGAGGCCCTGGCGATCCTGAATTCGCTGCGCGCACATCAGGCCCGAGTCGTGGCGGTCGTCGAGGGCATCGCCGCCTCGGCCGCCTCGTTCATCGCGGCCGGTGTGGACGAGCTCCACATCATGGAGAACGCGCAGTTCTTCGTACACAAGGCAATCGGCGTCTGCGTCGGCAACGGCGAGGACATGACCAAGATGTCCACCGATCTCGATCACCACGATCGCAACATCGCGTCCATCTATGCGCGCAAGGCGGGTGGGTCGGTCGAAGACTGGCTGACCGTCATGAGCGCCGAAACCTATTACTCGGCCGACGAGGCCAAGGCTGCGGGCCTGGCCGATTCGGTGATCGGTGCGGACGCGGACAGCGACGGCGGCGAGGCCGCAGTGGCGAACGCCCGCAATCGATTCGACCTGTCGGCCTTCGCGAACGCGAGCCGACCCACGAACTCCTCTGCCATCGAGGCCGGGGATACCCGAAAGGAGGCCACTATGGCCAATCTCAAGGAAGGCCTCGCTGAGCGGTTCGGTTTCGATCCCGACGCCGACGACGAGACCGTGCTCCAGGCTGTGGACGAAGCTCTGGCCGAACAGACTTCGGACACTCCCACCACCACACCCGCCGCCGACGCAACGCCCGACCAGCTCGCCGCTGTCGCTGCGAAGTTCGGCCTGACGTTGGTGAACTCCACACAGGCCCAGACGCTGGAAGACCTCACCACGTTCCGCAACGACCAGCTCAAGCGGGACCGAGAGTCGTTCATCGACAACGCGATCAGCGAGGGGCGGTTCGCGCCGGCCGTCCGTGATACCTGGCTCGACGCGTACGAGAAGAACCCCGAGGGCACTCGAGCCATCGTCGACTCGCTGCCGAAGAACACGATCCCGGTGTTCGAGTCCGGCCACGGCCAGGAAGACGGCGAGATCACCGACAGCGTCGAAGAAGACCCCAAGTTCAAGCAGTGGATGGAGGCCTGACATGTCCGCAGTCGTACAGGTAACACAGGGCGGTCCGAAGACCGAGATCCCCGGCGAGGTCATCCTCGGCGGCAAGCTCGTCGAGGGCCGCGACAGCGGCCGCGTCTTCATCGCCACCGCAGCCAGCGTGCGGGTTCTCGGCGTGTCGATCACCGACGGCCAGGCTCCCGAAACCGCCCAGGGCGGAACGACGTTCGACTCGATCGGGCGACCGGTCGTCAACGCGATGCCGATCCCGACCGTCGTCGCGGTCGCGTATACAGGAACCGAGGTGAAGATCGAGTACTCGGCTGCGGCCAAGTACGGCGAATTCCTCGTCTCCACCGGTGCAGGCAAGGTCGGCCCGGCCGGCGCGACGCCCGACGCACGCACCCTGGTCGGCAAGTGCACCCAACGAGCAGGAGTCGCGGCCAACGCCGTCGGCCTCATGCGCATCCTCTGACAACTCGACAAGACAGGAAGTATTCACATGGCACCACGTACTGTCGTGAGTTCGTCGGACGGCGCAGCAATGACCGTCGCGGACTTCATGGCCAATCCGCTGTTCATTCCGACCAAGCTCAAGAAGCTGCTCGCGAACCAGTTCATCGCCGAGGCGCTTCTGCGCGACGGCGGAGCGAACGTCTCGGGCGTCTTCGCCTACCGCGAGGGTGACCCCTCGTTCCTGCTCGACGACATCGACGATCTCGCAGAGTTCGCCGAGATCACGGTCAGCACCGCTGCTCGCGGCATCCCGAAGGTCGTGTTCTCGACCAAGAAGGGAAAGGGCATCCGCGTCACACTCGACATGAAGCGGAAGAACCAGGTCGACGACGTCAACAAGCAGATTACCGCGCTGAAGAACTCCTTCATCCGCACGAACGACCGCTCCATCAAGGCGCTGTTCGAGTCCATCCCGTCGTTCCCGGTGTCGACCGCCTGGGACGTAGTGAACAGTCGGCCGCGGCGCGACATCGCCGACGGGATCTACGAGATCGGCAAGGCTGCACCGACAGTCGACCAGGGCGGCAGCGAGGACGAGGGGTACGAGTTCCAGGCGAACACCATCGTCATGAACCCCGCACTCGAGCCGATCCTGCTCGATAACGACGACCTGCTGAAGGTCTACCGGGGCAACATCGCCGACCAGAACATCGCGTACCGCGGTGCACTGGGCGATCGCATCGGCAACCTCGACATCATCCGCTCGCGCGCATGGCCGATGGACAAGGTGCTGCTCCTCGAGCGCAAGACCATCGGGTTCTACGGCGACGCCCGGCCGCTCACGATCACGGAGCTCTACCCGGAGGGCAACGGCCCCAATGGTGGACCGCGTGAGACCTGGCGCTCCGACGCGACCCAGGAACGCGGCGCAGCACTCGACCAGCCGCAGGCCGGTCTCTGGCTGACGGGAGTGACCACGCCGTGAGTGAGTACAAGCTGATCGCACTGCGCTTCGATCAGATCATCAAGCGCAGCCCCGACGGTCGCCCGGTCGAGGTGATCAAGCATCGCTTCGGTTCGATCGTCACCGACCTCGACGAGGTCGAGGCCGAACGACTCCTCAAGGCTGGCGCGATCGTTCCGACAGGGGACGACGAGGACGTCGACGAGGTTCCCGAGCAGACCGAGGCCGAGCGTCAGGCCGCACTCGACGCGCAGCGCGCAGCCGAAGAGGCCGCGAAGCTCAAGGCCGCCAACGGTTCTGCCGGGCAGCGACCCAAGGCGACTGCCACCGAGGCGGTGTGGGAGAAGCATGCAGCATCGCGCGGCGTGCAGACCCAGGGCCTGACCAAGGACCAGCTCATCGCGGCGGTCGACAAGCTCGACCAGAAGTAGCGGACGGGGGTGCGACATGGCCGCATTCGCGACGCCGGATGACATCTCGACCGGCTGGCGCACCCTCACCGCCGCCGAGGAGGTCGACGTCGTCAGCAAGATCGCCGCTGTCACGCAGTGGATCACCGACAAGAAGCCCGATCTCGCAGACGGCCACCCGCAAGCCAAGTACGTCGTGGTCGACGTCGTTCGCGCCGCACTGACGAACGCGAAATACGCCGGCCATACGCAGTACTCCCGAACGGTCGGCGGGGTGACCCGGTCGGGCACGCTCGTCGACCCGGGCGGCTCGCTGGTGATCACCGATTTCCACAAGCAGCTCCTGGGAATCTCGCTGGCGATCATGCCGCAGTATCACTTTGGGGACTGCTGATGGACGAGCTCGGCAATCAGACCGTCAAGGTCGTCGATCGAGTCCGTGGCAAGCGGGGCGTGATGACCGAGGTGGCCACAGCCGAATATCCCGGCTGCTCGGTTCAGCCTGCATCCTCGACCGAGGGTGTTCCGCTGGAGCGATCCGAGCAGTGGATCCTGTTCGCGCCGCCAGGCTTTCCCGAGTCGACCGAGAACGTTCTCGCTGTCGACGGTATCGGGGAGCGCTTGCATGTCGACGGCGATCTCCAGACGTGGTTCGACGAGGACGGCATCGCCGACCATGTCTGGGGAACGCTCGTGGAATGGAAAGGGGGAGTGGCCAATGGCTGACCCGAAACCCGGCACCTTCCGCTACACCTCGCGCGACGAGAAGGCAGTCATGCGATCGAGGGCCGTGCGATCGGCAACGAGCAGGGGAGCGGACCGCGGCATCGCTGCATTCCGCGCCGCTGCTCGCGTACCGGGCGGAACCGGCCAGCTCTCGGCCATGGTCCGCAAGGAGCCGGCCGTCGGCCGCGACGGACGACCGGGACACCGGATCGTTGCTTACTCGCCCGGCAACCTGTCCGCCCTGTTCGGCACCAAGCGATCCAAGAAGGTCCGCGCGGTCGCCGCTGCAGTCCAGGCAATCAAACTAGGGGGTCGCTGATGGTCGTCGAACTCGACGAGACGCTCTACCCGAACATCGAGGACGTCCTGATGTCGTTCCTGTCGCCGCTCGCTGACACCGACACGGAACCGCCGATCGCCGACGACGGCATCGGGATTCAGATCAACCGTGTCGGCGGTAGCGACGATGGCATCACGGACTACCCACGCGTGAGCGTCATCTGCCACCACCCGGACCCGCGTGGTGCGTCAAAGCTGGCGCGGCAGGTCCAGCAGCGATTGAAGAACATCGCGGGCATCGACATCGAAGTCGACGACGAACCGAAACCGGTCTGCGTCGACTTCTGCCGGACGGACACCCCGCCCGAGTCCGAACCGTACGAAAACCCCGACCAGCGGCGAGAGATCGCCTTCTATGTCCTGGGATTGCAGCGACCTCGCTCGTAATCGATCACCCCCCTCTTCCGGCCCATCGCTGTTGCTGTGGGCCATTTTTCATGCCTTAAGGAGGCACCATGCCCAGCAGAGTCGGTCAACTCGAGGTCGCCCGTCACCAGCGCGAACTCATCATCAATCCCAACGAAGCACACGTGTTCGGAATGCCGATGACCGTACCGGTGATCGAGAACATCACCGCAGGCGCACAGTCTGCGCTCGCAGAACTTCCCGAAGGTGCGTACGACTTCGGGTTGCTCAGCAAGGACGACGCCATCACGCTCTCTCGCGAGATGGAGAAGTCCGACATCAACGCGATCGGCTACTCCAACCCGGTGAAGTCCGACTTCACCTCGGATGTTTCGGGCATCAACTTCACCGGCCTGGAGACCAACCGCCACAACATCGAGAACAACCTCGGTGTCGATCTGTCGGCGATGCTGGCCGACGCGGTCACCGGTGAGGTCGCGTTCGACCAGCCGACCGTTGCGCAGATCCGCCAGCAGCGGTACCTGCTGATCTCGAAGGCGAACTCGGGCGTCGACACGATCTACTACGCCCGACTGTTCCTCGCAGGTGAGGTCACCGAGATGGGCGAGCAGACCATCACCGATGGCGAAGGCTCGCTCACGTGGCCGACCGTCGTCAACGGCATGGTCGATACCGAGTACGGAGCATCCATCCGCCACTACTTCGGCGGCCCCGGCTGGGATCGAGTGCTCGAGGATGCCGGATTCACGAAGGCGGTAGTGACCCCTTGACGCCCCTGCTACCGGGGATCGACCTGTTCCCCGGTAGCGACGTGTTCCCCGGCTGAGCGGCGGAGGGGGCGCGGGGGCGATCTCGACCGCTCATCCATCAGGTTTACAGCGAGAAGGAAACGTCGATGCAGTTCACGAAGCGACTTTGGAAGAACAAGCCGGACAACACCACGTCGATCGACGCTGCGAATCTGAATCGTTTCGAGGACGCGCTCGTGACAGCGGCAGAGGAGTTGGGGACGAAGGCGAACGCGCAAGCGGTGGCCACCGCGCTCGCCGAGAAGATCGACGGAGCGGTCGCTGACACTCGCTATGCCCCGGTCGACGATCCCCGTTTCGATGCGATCGGCTCGCCCATCACGGTTGTGGACAACGGCAACGGGACCCTCACCATCGACGACGGCGGGTCGGGTGCGTTGGTCGACAACGGCGACGGCACAGCCACCCTGACGATCTGAGGAGCCTGCCATGACATCGATTACCTTCCCTACCAAAGCAGGCGCAGACGGCGCGTACGCGTCCAAGTCCGTCAAGGTCCGCGAACTCGCGTCCCGGATGAACCGTCCCGGCCGCAGCCTCTACTCGGGTGTCACGTACCTGGCGAACTCGACCGAGCCCACCGGCATGACCGAGGTCGCCTACGGCGGCAATCAGGCCAGGTTCCGTGTCGGGTCCGCCCTCACCGATCTCGGCGGGTTGTGGGCACCGTTGATCAATGGGTCGACGGCATCGCCCGGGACCAGCCCGTCCGGTTTCACCGCCGAAGTCATCCACGCCGCCACACGTTTCGTGTGGCGTCTCGGCTACGGATCGTCCCACCACGTCTACGTCGACGACCAGCCGGTCACTGCGTCACCGCAGCCGAACAACAGCGCCGGATACACGTACGTCTCGCTGACATTCCCCGATGCCACCCCGCGCCGGATCCGCATCGAATGCGTCACCGGAACACTCCTCGCCGGGGCGTACACCACCGCAGCGAACACCTTCCATGCACCACCCCCGCGCGCATTCCAGGCCGCGCTCATCGGTGACTCGTGGGCGCAGCAGGGCATCGCCGAGCACCTGTCGATGGTCTGCGGCTGGAACGTCCAGAACCTCGGCCAGGCCGGCACCGGGTACCTCGCCGACGGGGGCGGTGCCGGTGGCTCGCTCGGGCACACGGCCTTCGGCAGCACGCAGCGGAGGGCAGCGTTGGCTGCTCTCGGCCCGCTGAACCTGATCATGGATCTCGGTTCGACGAACGACACCCCGTTCACTCCAGCGAACATCGTCACCGCGGCGACCGCGCATTGGGCTGCGGTCGCAACGGACCGACCTGGTGTCCCGCTGGTCGTCATCGGCCCGGAACCGGCCCGCGGCGGCGCGGAGGCGACAGCGATCAACACCGCACTCAAAGCGGCGGCGGTCGCCCATCCCGCGGTCGCGGCGTACATCGACTGGCGGACCCTGTCCACCCTCACCGGCACCGGGAAGACGACCGCGAAGACCGGCGACGGCCTGTGCGACTTCTACATGGGTGCCGACGATCTACATCCGATCCCGGACGGATACCTGTATCTCGCTCGCGAACTCTCCGGCCTCATCGGCCCTGTCCTCGTGGAGGCATGACCATGGCCGCATTCAACATCCTCACCAAAGACGGTGCGGACGATCTCTACGCGCCGCAGCGGTACACCCCGCCGATCTCGATCAAGTCGGTTCCCGCTGTCCTCGACTCGTCGTGGGGATACCAGCACGCGGCGTACACGCAGGACAACGTCGTCACCCTGAACGACGGCACGCAGTTCTGGATCGGCATCAACGCGTCCAAGAAAGCTGTGATCTCCAAGCGCAACGTCGATCTCGGCACCGACTGGTCGACACCGTTCGACCTATCGACCATTCCCGGTGACCCGTTTCAGCCGCTCGTCGCGGACTCGCACAACACGTTCGCGATCGGCGTCGACATCAACGGCCGTGTCATCGCCGCAGGCAACATGCACGAGAATCCGCTGCGCTGCGCGTACACCACGAACCCCAACGACCTGACCGCGTGGACGACAATCGCGCCGACGGACGGCACGCAGGATCAGTGCACGTACGTCTCGTTTTTCACCGCGAAGAACGGCACGCTGTACCGGTACTGGCGCGACGGTGCGGCCACGCAGGGCAACGTGTTCTACGACCGGTGGAACCCTGTCACTCTGGCGTTCGAGAATCAGGTCACCTTCATGAACGGCGTCGTGTCCGGGGAGGGTCCGTACCCGTGGCGTGTCGCAATCTCTCGCGCAGGCAAGTGGGGCGTGGCGTTCTGCTGGCGCGGCGAAGCGGGGGCCGACACCAACAACGATCTCTGCTACGTCGAGACCAGCGACAACGGCGCGACGTGGCGGCGGGCGGACGGCTCGGTCCAGCCGCTCCCGATCACACACGCCAATGCACAGATCATCCTCCCGGCGAAAACCGGGTGGGGGCTGCTCAACCAGGGTGGCTGCGACTTCGACATCAACGAGCGAATCAACATCGGCGTCCAGTTGTACGACACCAACGGCAAGACGCAGATTCACAACGTGCACTGGACCGGCACGGCCTTCGCCAACGACAAGCTCACCAACCTGGACGAGACCGTCGTCCAGGCAGGGCAGACGACACTAGACCTGGTCACTGCACGCCCACAGGTGGTGTGTACCGACGCCGGGCGCACTCTCGTGATCACTCGCTCCCGTGGGAACGGCTACGGCAACCGGCCCATCTGTATCGACGCCACCCCAGGCGCAGGAAACAACACCTTCCCGATCCTCGATATGGACCTCGAAGAGTGGGAGCCCGCGATCGACTCGCGGGCTCTGCGCTCTCGAAATGTGCTGACGATGTTCGTCGGCTCGATCCTGTCCCCAGCGAACTCTCGTCGATCGTGGGAGCGGCAGTGGGGAGGCATCCTGACGATCGCCCTGGACAAGATCGACGAGCTGGCTACCAAGCGGGCGAAGCTCCCGACGATCCAGACTCTGCGGACGTACTACGTCGGCCCCGAGGTGACACTGACCAAGACTGCGGACGCGAACGAGATCACGTTCGGCGTCCCGCAGATCTCCCGCCAGCAGATGGGACCGGGCGCGAAGTTCTTCATGCGCTGGTCCGCGCGCATGGCCCTGGTATCTCCCACGGCCAATGGCACGTACTACTTCAACGAGCAGCCCGACCCTGGGGCAACGACCGAGAACACCTACAAGGTGGGCGAGGTCTACTTCCAGGCTGGCATGTATGCGGGGGTGGCAACGCCGTGGGTGCCTCTTGTGGGCACGCCGTACCGCATCGACGGGATCGACCGTGATACCCGCCTGATCATGCGCGGTGCGGCGAACAACGCGGCGGGCATCAAGTTCGGCGCGTGGACGGTTGAAATCGGCGTGCTGGACGCCTGATCTCAGACCTGGCGCTCAATGATCATGAAGTCCGGGAGGGGTTGCTGGTGAACGAACTCGAACGGGATTGAGCCGACCAACTCGCGGTCGATCCGGAGTTCCACTGAGTAGCGTGCTGCGACGTGGAACACCGGGTTCATCCACCACTTGAACATGGTCGGCATCAGGCCGGAGGGGTGCTCGGGGTGCGCACTCGGGTAGGGCTCGTCGCTCATCAGGTTGACGGTGGCTCGAGTAACCATTCGGCGGCGACCCTGAGGCTCGACAGGCACGATACGAACCTCGGTCGGGTGCCGTCGGCCGGCATCCTCCTTGCGCCAATGGAACGCGCCGAGAATAGCCAGATTGGTTGGCATTGGCAAGGCCGCAGTAGTGGCCATTGCCGTCAGGCCACCGCTCTTGACGGAGAATGTCTGAGACTCGTGCTCGTCGAACCAGCTGGCTAGGAACATGTATTCCAGCCGCGGGTTGATGCACGGGCCGAAGCGGGCTGGGGTGGATTCGGGCGAGTCGTACTTCGATCGGAACCACTCGGCCGCCTTCTCGATCGATCGATCCGGGGCGTCGTCGGCCTTCCATACATCGAGTGCGACGGTGTAGACGAACGCCTCCGCTTCGATGTCCGACACGGTCGGAAACGGCACGCCGTTCAGGCGCAGAAAAGTGACTGCGGCAAACCACGCCGTCCGCTTGTTGCCATCGGTGAAGTACTGAGTGCTGGCAATCCCGTGCGCGTACGCGGCGGCTTTGGTCCATAGGTCCGGAAAGGTCTCGTATCCACCGAAGCCTGATTGTGGGCGCGCTGCGTTCTGTTCGACACCGGATCGACTCTGCACACCAACACCGCCCTCTTGCATGGCGTTGATTGTGATGAGCTGTTCTACGGTGAGGTACTTGACCACTACTTCAGTCGTTCGGCGAGCGAAGCCCACCGAGTCGATTCAATGGCAAACGCGATGTTGAACTCATCGTCGGTGGCGAACGCGGCGGAGTCGCGGTCGCCCGAGCGTGGCTCGGTCCGCTGTTCGTCGTCGGTACGCACTTTCCCCATGTCCGCAGGGTAGACGAATGCGGGGATTCCGTCATTCGACAGGGTGTGCGAACCCGCCCATAACACCAAGACTGTCAGCGACTTAGCCGCGTTCGACCCAGATGTTGGGCGGCGGCAGGATCACCTTCGTCACTTGAAGTGTCCTTGGAAATCTCACTCCCGCAGTGAACTTGAGTGGGTCCGCGCCATCAACGTAGTACTCGAAGTCGTAGGCGTCGGGGTGCGTGCTGTCGGGTTCTTCGACACTGCGGATCTTGTGGACCTCGAACTGCCGCGGCCCCCGTCCGTCGTTGGACTCTGTGGTCCAGATCAGAATGTGGTCGTTGACTTCGATCTCACTGGGGTCTACCTGTTTTGTCTCCATGCGGCGACGCTACCGACGGTGGGTCGGATCCTCTGTACAGTTTCGGGCCGATTCATTCGTCCGAATGACTCCCGCCACCCCGCACTTAACACGAAGTCTGTTCGGCTACCGGGCACGGCCGTCGAAGCTCCCGTCGCCGCATTCGGGTCCGGGCGGGGGAGTGAGGATCGTTGCGCCGCACTGTCGGCAGCAATGCGTGCGGTGGTGACCGTGCTCGGCATCGCAGACCTGCGACCCGACGAGCACGCGACCACCGCCTAGTTCGTGCCCAGCAGGGCAATGACTAGGCGCAGGTTCAGCCCATCGATCGCCGATCCGGTACAGCTCCACGACGCCTCCCGAACGTAGTCGCGGGACACGGACCAGGCTTCCCTTCCTGACCGCGTCCCGCTCCCACAATCTAACAGAACTCGAACACCTGTGCGATTCGCATGGGTGTTTTCTCATGCCCGAAAGCGGGCTCACAGATCCCCAACCGAAAGGGGGCTCGCCGTGCTCCGTGAATGGATATGGCGGCTACTCGGCACTCCGCCCGGAGTTGCCGAGCTCGAGATCAAACAGGAGGAATTCATGTCCGCAGTAGACGACGCAATCACCCGGCTTTCGACCGTGATCGGTACCGCCGTGACCCAGCTCCGCGAGGTCAAGGCGAACGCCGAGGCTGTCGTGGCCAACGACGCCACCGAGGATGCCGCTCAGGCCGCGACCCTCGATCTGGAGGCCGCGAACAAGATCGGCGCAGTCGCCGACGCGCTCGAGGCAGCCCTCGCCGCGCCCGCAACCGAGACCGGCAGCGAAGCCGGCACCGGAACGGAGACCGGCGAGACCGGCACCGGGGGCGAATCCACCCTCTGACGCATTCGCGTCACTCACACCACCGGGCAGGCGGAGATCGGCGGTCGACCGCCTGCCCGGTGTTCCAGACCGCCACGACGGCCGCCAACACAGAAGGAGGCTCCCCAATGGGAACCACGAAGACGGAAACCATGAAGACGTTCGACCACGCGAGCAAGTTCACTCCGACCGATCTGGTCGCACCGGACGGCCGCGAGTTCACCGCCGGATCACTTCCGGAGTACAACGAGCTTGTCGCCCAGGGCTACTCGGTCGCACCGGCAGCCGAGGCACCGGCGCAGACCGACGAGGCGACGACGCAGCCCGACCCCGCGCCGCTTACGTCTGCGACACCGGCCGAGACCGACGAGGCGAAGGCGCTCGTGGCCGACCCTGCCGCGGTGTCGACCGATGCCACCACGGCGGAGCCGGTCGCAGATGCGACGCCGGCCACCGGCAAGGCGTCCGCTCGTCGTGACGGCGGTGCCAAGTGAGCGACTCCGCAGACGTCCGCAGCATCGCCAGCAAAGGCACGGTTCGCCAGTACGGCACCGACGCCCGCTCGGCCAAGGAACCGTTCGTGTTCAGCCTGCCCGGCAGTCCCGAGTTCTCGGTGCCCGAGCCCGACGCCGGAACCGTGATGGACATCGAAGAGGCGAAGACCTCGCGGCAGGTGCTCAAGCTGTTCCTCGGTGAGTCGTACCCCGAACTCGAAGAGCACCTCGAGCCGCAGCACCCCGACGTCCTCGTCGAGCTCGCGCGTGACGTGTCCCGTCACTTCGGCCTGTTCGACATCGAGGCCGCAGGAAACCGTGCTGATCGTCGTCGGCGAGCCAGTCGCCGATAGCAGCACCCGACGAAAGCGGGCCGGCAGCAGATGGATTCGTTCTTCCGAACTCTGATCCACGAAGCCGTCGGCCCGTTCTTCGTCACCCTCGATGACGCGCCGGACATCGTCATCGACGTCCCGAACCCGGCCGACGTTCGGGATCTCGACGTCGTGGTGTCACTGACGGACCAGCTCGACATCCTGGTCGGCGAGGACATGGCCGACCACCTCTCGGATCTGCACTCGGATCGACCGATCTCAGAGCTCGCCGATCTGGTCGACGACATACGCGAACACTTCGGCCTGCTGGTTCCGCCAACTCTCGGGTGGGGCGAGCTGATCGACGAGCTCGACAAGTACGGCGCGGACATCGAGCGGGATCTGATGGACATCCCGAACGCACCGCGACTGTACGACTGGGTGCGAGACCACCGAAACACACCGTGGGACCAACTCTTTCGTCTGCTGTCGAGGATGCCCGAGGGCGGCTGGTACATCGCTGCCATTGGCAGCGACGTCGATCGAGCCGAGAAGATGCTCGAACTCGAATCCAAGGGCGAGGTACCGAAACCGTCGTCGCGACCGTCACTGGTCGGCTGGACTGCCGAGCGCGAGAAGCAAACCGAGATGGTCGAGACTCTGCGCCGCATCGAGCACGCCACCTGGGGCGCATCACAAAAGTTCAAGGGTAAGGGCGGCCGACCGCCGAAGAATCTCGCGCGGCCGCTCACCGGCCGATCGCGTGCCGAAGAGCTGCGGTCGTTCCGCGACCACGACGAGATCGGCGCGCAGGTGCTCGGCAGTCGATACAAGCCTCTTCTGGCCTGACCTTTCGTAGGAGGTGCGTGCTTGTGACGAGTCTGCAGGGCGGCGAAACCTTCATCAACGTCCTCCCGTCCATGGACGGGTACTTCAAACGCGTCTCGGCGGCCATCAAGCGTCACCCGGTCACGCAGAAGATCGACGTCGAGCTCGACCGAAAGTCGTTGGCCAAGGCGCGCTCCGATATGGACAAGGCGAGCCGCGACGCGGCCGCCGCACGCAAGAAGGAAGCCGCGGCGGCAGGGTCCGTCATCGCAGCCGAGAAGCAACTGCTGGCACTTCGTCGGCGCGGTGTCACCGACGCCGGCCGCCTCGCAGCAGCCGAGGGCAAGGTGGCCAGGGCGAAGCGCGACAGTCGTGCGGCGGCCGCCGCGCTCAACGCCGCTGAGTCGAAGCGGTCGACTGCGAGCACCCGTGTCACGCGCATCGAAACCAAGCTCGACAACCGGCGTGCAGAAGCCGATAGCGAGTCCTTTCTTCAGCGCATGGGTGGAAAGTTCGGTCGAGGCGGTGAGACCGCGGGCGCTCAGTTCGTCGGCGGATTCAGCAAGGCCGTGGGGTCGAATGCAGGCAACGACGAGGGCCGCAGTTTCCTGTCGGGCTTCGTATCCGCGATCGGCACCGGTATGCGCGCGACGATCGCAGGGTTCACCGTGGCCAGCAGCGCCGCGAACTCACTCATCAGGAACATCAGCACAACCGCGATGGTCATCGGACTCGCGGCGCGAGCTGCACGCTCGTTCAGTGTCGGCATGCTCGCCAGCGCTGTCGCCGTCCAAGCGATCTCCGGAGCGGGCCTCGTCAAGCTCGCCGGCGTCCTGAAACTTGCAGCGCGAGCAGCAAGTTTGCTGGCTCGCGACATCGGCAGGGTCACCGCTGCCCTTCTGGTGATGATGGCAGTAGCCAGGGTGGTCGGGGTTCTTACGCGGCTCGGTCGCGCTCTCGGAATGGTCACCGTCGGTTCCGCGGTAGCCCTCGGCGCAGTCGCGGCACTCGGCTCGGTCGTTGGCAACTTTGTCGCGGGACCCATGGTTCAGGGCCTCACAGCTATTGCGGCTGCCATGGGCACTGTCGCGGCAGCCGCCGCAGGCATCCTCGGCCCGGCAATCGCTGTCGCAGGACTGGCGTTCGCGGGCCTGTCCGCCGGGGCGAAGGCGTGGACCGATGCGCAGAAGTCTGCCGCCGGTACCGCCTCGAAGAGCGCATCGGCGTTCAAGGCGATCGAAAATGCCAAGAAAGCGCAGGTGCGCACCGCCGAGCAGGGCAACCGTCAGATAGTCGATGCCGAAGAGCAGGTCGTCGACGCGCAGAAGGAGGTCAAGCGCGCCCAGGAGGACGTCAACGACGCCCGCAAAGAGGCGAGCCGCGAAGCCGAGGGCTACGCCCGCACGCTCAAGGGAATCGCTCTCGACGAGGAAGGCGCATCGCTGGCACTTGCGGAGGCGCGCGAGAACTTGCGAGAGACCCTGGCGAGCTCCGACTCGACTGCGACCGACAAGTGGCGGGCCGACCTCGGCGTCCGCGAAGCACAGCAGGCGTTCGATGAGATCAAGGCATCCAGCGCCGAACAGCGGGACGAGATCGCCGACGCCCAGAGCAAGGGCATCGAAGGCTCTGACCGCGTGGTCGATGCGAAAGAGCGCGAGGCCGACGCAGAGAAGCAGCTCCAGGATGCGAAGGAGAGCCTTGCCCAGACGCAGAAGGATGTGGCGCAGGCCAACATCGATGCCGCCGAGGCGGTAGCCGACGCGTACGAGAGCCTGGCCGAGTCGCAGCAGTCGTCGGCCGCAGCAGCGGATCCGTTCGCCGCGATGATCGGCGAGCGACTCGCGCCACTCCTGCAGGCCTTCAAGGGGCTGCGCGAGGAGATCACCGACCGATTCAGTGGGGCGATGATCGGCTCGTTCGGCAAGCTCGGCGGACTGATCGGTGCGCTGCAGCCACGCCTGATGGGTCTGGCGGGAACTCTTGGACTCATCGGATCGCAGATCGTCGACTCGATCAGTGGGCCCGCCGCGATGGCGGGTTGGGATCGGATGATCGATGGGTCCAACCGCTTCTTCCAGGGGCTCACCGATGGCGAGAGCGGCCTGGGCTCGGTCTTCTCGGGCCTGATCAGCGTGCTCGGCACGGCAGCGGACACGTTCGCCAACACCGGTGCGTCGCTGAACGATTGGCTGCTCAAGATCGGCGACCGGCTCAAGGGCATCACCGCGGACGATCTGCGCGGCTCGCTCGACAGAGTTCGGCAGGTCTTCGAGAACATCGGTGCCGTAATCGGACCGCTGTTCACGCTGTTCCGTGAGTTCGGGGCAGAAGCGGCATCCGGTCTGGCACCGGGATTCTCGGCGGTCGGTCAGGCCATCACGGATTCACTTCCCGGCCTGATGTCGATGGCGCAGGTGCTGATGCCTGCGCTCGGTGCGGCACTGGCCAATCTCGCGCCGATCCTCCCGGCTCTAGTCGCGGCATTCACTCCATGGGCCGAAATTCTCGCGATCCTGGCTCCGATCCTGGCTACGGTCGTCACTCAACTCGCCCCGATGGCTCCGCTACTTCTGGCGGTCGTGACCGCGGTGAAGCTGATGGGGCTCGCGCTGACCATCTGGAACGCTGCGATGTTCGGTGCTTCGGTGGCTCAGGGCATCTTCGCTGCAGCGACCGGTCGATCGGCGGCCTCGTTGGGTGCCAACACGATCGCGCTCGCCGCGCATCGTGTAGCTCTCATCGCCGGAACGGTTGCGCAGACGGCATGGAATGCCGTGATGAATTCCAGCATCGTCACAGCGGTACGTGCCGCGGCGGCGTGGGTCGCAGGCAGGGCGATCATGGTCGCTACATCGGTGGCGACCGGTATTGCAACTGCAGCACAATGGGCGCTCAATGCGGCCCTAACAGCTAATCCAATCGGGCTGATCATCGCCCTTCTGGCGGGCCTCGTCGCTGCAGTTGTCCTCGCCTACAAGAACTCCGAAACATTCCGGAGCATCGTGCAGGCGGCGTGGCAGGGCATCCAGGACGTCGTGTCGTGGGCGTGGGAGCACGTGATCCAGCCGGTTCTCGGCTTCTTCATGGACAAGCTCCGTGAAGCCGGGGCGGTCGTGTCGTGGCTGTACGACAATATTGTCAAGCCGTACTTCGAGTTCATCGGCTCGGTTATCTCTACCGTCGTCGACGGCGCGATGAGTGCATTCGACGCCTTCATGGGTGGACTGCAGAAGGTCGGCGACTTCGTGAAGTCGATCGCCAGTGGCATCGAATCGGCGTGGAACTCCGTGCGCGGATACCTCGCCAAGCCGGTCAATTTCATGATCGACACGGTGTTCAACAACGGAATCCTCAAGGCTTGGAATGCCATTGCGGGATTCCTGCCCGGTATCGAGCCGATGATGCCGCTCGCGACCATTCCCGAGTTCGCGAAGGGTGGTCAACTTCGCGGACCTGGAACCGGCACGTCGGACGACATCCTCATGTGGGGATCGAACGACGAGCATATGGTCACCGCGAAAGAGGTCGATCGCGCAGGCGGACACAACGTCGTGTACGCGATCCGCGACATGATCGCCCGCGGAATCCCGTTCACCTGGGACAACGGCCAAATCGTGCGCAAGCTGGGTCGGGACAACCTCGATCGCTACGGTGCCGAGGTTGCGGCCAAGGGCATCGGCAATGCCGATCCCGCGGGCATGTTCCAGCAACTGCTCCCGAAGTACAAGGACGGCGGCGAGATCCGTGCCGGGGCTCCATGGGAGAAGGCGCTCGAGGGTGGCCACGAGTTCGCGCAAGCGCACCACGGCGACCCGTACGTCTGGGGCGAGTGGGACTGCTCGGCATTCATGTCGCGCGTGGGCGACAAGGTGCTCGGCGGAACCGGAAACAAGAACTGGTTCACCGGTAGCTTTCCGGGCACTCAGCCATGGGTGAAGGGCCTCGGTCAGGGCATGTCCGTGGGTGTTCACGACAACCCCGGCGGACCTGGCGGCGGGCACGCTGCGGGCACTCTGTCGGCGGCAGGACCGTACCCGACCACGAATATCGAATCGGGCGGCAGTCCGTCGATGGTCAAGTACGGCATCGGCGCTGCCGGCGCGGATTCCGCTCAGTTCTCGGGTGTGACACCCGGGCAGTATCACCTCGCCATCGGCGCGGACGGCTCGTTCGAGTCCGGTGGGGTGACAGCAGGCGGCGGACCGACCGCGCAGAACAAGGAATCGTTTCTGCAGTCGAAGATCGCCGACGTCATGAACAAGGCGCTCAATCCGATCAAGGACACGATCGCCTCGGCCATCGGCTCGCCTCCGCCCGAGTACCTCGGCATCCCACCGAAGTACCTCGATGTGGGTCGCGACAAGGCGTCGGGCTTCCTCGCGGAGACCGCGGGCAAACTCGGCGACAAGCTGTCCGAGGCGTGGGACAAGGCCAAGGACATCGGCAACGTGCTCACCGGCGGCCTGTTCCGTGACCGCGGTGGATGGATCCCCAACGGCCGCTCGCTCGTCAACAACGAGACGGGTCGGCCCGAGGCGATCCTGAACTGGGACCAGGTCATGGCGCTGCGCGACCTGTTCACCGGCGGCACACCGGCACCGGCTCAAACGCCGCCGCCGGCCGACTCTTCCACCGGTGGATATGTCGACACGGCTCCGAACGCGTTCGACGTGGACTGGCTCGGCGTCGGCGGACAGATCGGTTCGTCGCTGCTCGCGGAGTGGGGCAACGACTTCCTCGGAATGCTCGGGTTCTCCGATCAGTTCAAGGGACTCAGCCTCGTCGACGAGAAAGGGAGGGGGACCGGCGAACGCACCGATACCTCGTACGGGATCACCACGGGGCAGGAGTCCGCAGCGCCCGCTGCGACATCGACCCCTGCCGCACCGTCGAGCACCGCCACGCCGGAGCCCGCTAAGGCTGAGGAGCCGTCGACGGACAACTCCGTCGTCGGCAAGGTCAAAGCCGCGTTCAAGCCGTACGGCTGGGACACGGGCGAGCAGTGGGCTGCGGCCGACTGGATCATCGGCAAGGAATCGAGCTGGAATCCGCTGGCACGCAACCCCGAGTCGGGTGCGTTCAGCCTGTTCCAGTTCCTTGGGTCGACCAAGGATCAGTACCTGCCGGACGAAAACCCGGACCCGTACATCCAAGGTCAGGCCGGCGCGAAGTACATCAAGGACCGCTACGGCGATCCGCTCGCCGCGAAGTCGTTCTGGGAGAAGAACAACTGGTACGACCAGGGCGGACGAGCGACCGGCAAGGGCTTCATGCTCAAGAACGTCATCCACCCCGAGCGGGTTCTCTCGCCTCGGCAGACGGAAGCGTTCGAGCAGTTGGTGCCCATGCTCGATCAGATGCAACTCGCGACCACCGCGCCCGGCGATGTCCTGTCGCAATCCAGCAGGGAATCGCTCGAGTACGCACCCGTCAGCAACGGCGCTGTGTACAACGTCAACGGGAAGGTGGATCGAGGAACCATGCAGGAGTTGGGGATTCACGAGCGTGCGGAATCTCGGAAGTACACCTCGAGGCGGCGGTGACGTCGATGCGCGAGTCGATCGCAATTCGGCGCACCGGCGGTGCGTGGTGGCCGCTCGGCGGGCCGGGGCACACCGATCGAGACGCGTGGATCATCCACGGTCTCAACGGAGTGTTCTCGGCCGCGCCGCGCACCCCGACTCGCACCTCACGGGCGTATCAGATCGGCTCGACACCCCGAATGACCAAGATCGAGGAACGCCTGGTCGATTTCAAGGTTCGCCTCGAAGGTCGCACCAGGGCAGATCTCGAAGAGCTCTACGCCGAATGGAACAACACCTGGGAGTTCGAGCAGGATCTCGAATTCCGTACCAAGTCAGAAGTGTTCGGCGATCGCGTACTCAGGCTGCGTCTCGATCGTGAGATGCAGCCTGACGTCACCTCGTTCAACATGCAATCCACCCGCATGGAGATCGAGATGGTCACCGTCGCCTGCTGGCCGTTCCTGGGCTCGGACGCGGTCACGATCGAGAAGGACTTCGGCGTCGGTACGACCAACCTGACGTTCCCCATCGACAACCCCACAGACGTACCGCTGTGGATGGAATGGGGCGGCTCGCCGTTCACGGCACTGCAGCTTCCCGACGCCCTGTCGGGTCGCATGGTGCCGATACCGGCGCAGGCCGACGTCTGGAAAGTGCGCACACGCAAAACCTTCGAGACGTTGTCGTCCGCCACCGATGGAACGAATGAGTGGGCCAAGATGCGCGGCGTCTCGTTCATGT
Source organism: Rhodococcus sp. IEGM 1330 (assembly GCF_033142445.1). Taxonomy (NCBI): domain Bacteria; kingdom Bacillati; phylum Actinomycetota; class Actinomycetes; order Mycobacteriales; family Nocardiaceae; genus Rhodococcus; species Rhodococcus sp. IEGM 1330. The sequence goes on along the minus strand of NZ_JAWLSB010000004.1, from coordinate 80,371 downwards.
ACGAGATCCCAAAGCGCACAACGACGCCGGTGAATCTGCCTGTGGCGATCACCGCGTCGGCACCGGGCAAGATCCGCGCGATCATGCGTCGCAACCACGAAATGCCTTGGGGGTGATCCGTGAGTCGTGATCTCGACGAAGGCCTGCAGATCATCGACCAACGGTTCGCCGAAGACGAGGCCGCAACCAGCGCGCGGCCTCGAATTCACGTCCGCGACAAGTCTCTCGCCTACATCGACGACGTCGTAGGCGAGAACGCGTACTCGTGGGAGGACATCTGCAACGACGCGGGCGAGGCGTGGGTCGACATCCCCGCTGAAGACGACATCGCTCAGTGGTTCCTCGAGCAACCGGTCGATGCGGACATCTTCCTCGTCTTCGAGACGAAGTGGAAGCGCGAGACCTACAAGGTGTTCGACATCGACACCGAGGTCGACGAGAACGGCATCGAGGTAGTCCGGCCGATCGCCCTGCACATCTTCGATGAGACCAAGCATCTGCAGTGCTGGCCGAACACCATGAGCACGATCCTCGTTCAGGTGCCGAAGGTGGACCTGCAGGCAGGCAACGCGATCGGCGTGATCAAGGGGTACGCCCATCGGAACCTCTGGCGCGAACAGGCCCTGTTCTGGATTCCCGGATTCGACATCTGGTCACCGGGCAACTGGCGTCTCAACTTCCGCAATGCCGAATGGCCGATGGTCATGCTGCCACTTCTCGAAAGCGAGAAGCTCTCGGAGTGGACGTGCCTGGGCGCGCGCATGGACAACTTCTACGACCTGGTCAAGCCCACGCTCGAAGGCGCGGGCCTCCAGCTCACAGCGAAGCTCTGGCTCCCCGGCGATCCGCAGCCCGCGCCGAACCACATGACGCTCGACCGTCCGACCATCTGCTTCAATGTTATTCAGCGACGCCCGGCGTCGGGCATCACCGGCACGATCCTGGATCCACTCCTCGATCTGATCCGAATGATCCTGCCTGACGGCACGAGCGAGACGGTCACGATCGCGGACCCGAACACCGATCCGGCCAGCATCGACGGCACCACGCCGTGGGTTATCTGGCGTAAGGATCAGCACCTCGGTTTGCGCTCAAAGATGAGTATTCACAAACCAATTGAGCATACAATTACCTCAGGGGGCAAATCGCCCGACGCTATCAACCAGGGTTCGAAGCTCATCAGCAACATCCTCCTGGGCATGCTCGGCCAGCTGATCGGCATGCCGTGGTTGACGCTCGGCATCTTCGACAAGGCGGTCGAGGACATCATCCTCGCCTGGGCGCTGTTCACCGACTTCAACCGCAAGGCGGCCATGGGCCGATACGCGCACAAGTCGGGATTCGAGGGCGGCGGGGGAGTGGCGGTCTCGCCGTCGGGGCTGCAGGTCGGCCGCGTCGGCCTGTTCAAGGCGCGCGGATACGTCAGTTTCGCAGCCGAGGTCGACGACGGTTCGCCGTACAGCGTTGGCCGTCATGTCGACACGGGACAGCACTGCGGGTTCGAGATCGGCAACAAGATCTGGCTCTCGAACATCGCGTCGGTCAAACAGACCGGCTCGCGCACCGAAGCGAACCCTTGGGAGATCCGCGTCGGCGACTACCGCGCGGCCGAGCCGCCCGGGACTACTGCGCTGCGGCATCTCGAAACATTCTCTGGCGCACTGCGTCAGCACGCCAGCTCGATCTAAGGAGTCCATGTGGTCGACATCGAAGCAGTACTGCGCGACGAAGGTCTGCACCCGCTCGCGTGGGTGTTCATGCACCCGGCATCGCACGGCGAGGATTCGCCGCCGATGAAGTTCGAGCCCGACCAGATGAACTCGCTCGGCCGCCACCTCGAGCGCCTCGGATTCGAGCAGGTTCGGGAGTCGCTGGACCGATACGACCCGCCGAAGTCCGGACCGATCCATCCCCACAACCCGGGCAAGTGGACGGCCAAGACCCGGCCCGAGCCGACGGTCACGGCAGATCCGCTGGCGCAGGCCAGGGCGAAGCTCGACGAGCTCACACCCGCCGATCGAGCGGCGTTGGTCCAGGACGTACTCACGTCGTACGCCGGGCCCGAGCCAGAACTGGAGGTAACCGAATGACCAGGTATCTGCCCGTCGAATTCGGGTTCTACGTGACCTCGACGTTCGCGCCGCGGTGGGGAACATTCCACTGGGGCAACGACTACGGACGCCAGGGCGGGTCCGGCGGCCGACCGATCTACGCCGCGCAGGGCGGCACCGTCACCAAGGCGGGTCCGGCGTCGGGGTTCGGGCAGTGGATCAACATCGACCACTCGGCCGCCGACGGATCGGGACTGACTGTCTACGGGCACATCATCCCCGAGGTCCGTGTCGGGCAGCGCGTCGAAGCCGGTCAGCGAATCGGGTACATCAACCCCGATTCGACGACCAACGGCGGCACCCGCGAGAAGCCGATAGCTCCGCATCTGCATTTCGAGGTACACCGTGCTGTGTGGTCGAACCCCGGCCCTGACCGACTCGACCCCACTCCATGGCTCGCGGGCGCTCTGTGGCCCGGTCAGCCTGCACCGCCGCCCGTGCCAGTCCCGGCCGTCACCGACGACGATGCTCTGTGGTCGGAGATTCTCACGCAACTGATCGGAGCACGACGATGACGCTGTACGGAATCGACGTCAGCAACCACCAGAAGAACTTCGACTTCGCTGCAGCCAAGCGCGAGGGCTTCTCGTTCGCCACGCACAAGGTGACCGAGGGGACTGGCTACCGAGACCCGTACTGGCCGCGCGCCAAAGAGCAGATGGCCGAGCACTTTCCCGGCCGCAACGCCGGATATGTCTTCTGCAAGGTCGATGCCGATCCGCAGCGAGAAGCCGATGCCTACTTCGCGCACGGCGGCACATCACTCGTCCAGATCGACTACGAGGACATGGACCGCGCCGGGTCCGCTCAGGATCTCGCCAAGCGGGTACAGGCGTTCCTCGACCGCGGCGCTCGCCTCCTGCCGGTCTACATCCCGAGGTGGTACTGGTCGAGCCGAATGAAGTCGTTCGACCTGTCATGGCTTCCCGCTCCCTTGTGGAACTCGCACTACGTCGGAGGCTCGGACTATGCGTCGAAGCTGTACCCGGGCGACGACTGGCGCGGACCCGACGGTCGTCAGGGATGGCTTCCGTTCGGGAACAAGGACGTCGCGTTCCTGCAGTTTTCCGAACAGGGTCGGGTTGCCGGCCAATCGATCGACGTCAACGCATTCCGCGGTGACGACTCTCAGCTCGCTGCGCTGTTCGGCGCGGCCACACCAGAATCGGAGTTCGACGTGAGTGACGCATCCGCAGTGGCAGGACAGTTCTTCGGTCCCGAAGGTAAGGGGTTCGACATCCTCGGCCACGCCGTCGAGACCGACCCTGCACGCAACCGATTCCTCACCGAGGCGATTGCCGTCATCCTCACCCAGCTCACAGGTGGGCCGAATTTCGAGGGCTGGGAGCAGCTCGGCGACGGCAAGGACTCCGCTGTCCCACGCCGAACCATCGTCGACGGCATGGCGCACATCAAGCGTCAGAACGACGAGATCCTCGCACTCCTGAAGGGCGGCAAGTGATGACACTTCTCGCGAAGCTGCGCGCGTACGAGCCGATCCGGCTGTACGTCTACCCACTACTGGTCATTCTCGTCGGAATTCTGGTGACGCGCGGTGTCATCGACGGAGCCACTGCTGACCTGGTCCGCGGACTCCTGGAGGCGTTGGCAGTCGGCGTCCTCGGCGTCAGCGCGGCGGAGGCTGCACGCGCTCAGGTGACGCCCGAGGCCAAGGTGATCGAGCTCGGCACCGCGGTCGCAGCCGATGCGATCGACGCCGTCAGGAACGGTCGCGAGGTCGACGTGCAGGCGATCCTGCGAGCTGCGCGCGAGGCCGGGACGTACTTCGGTAATCGCGGCGAACACCAGGCGGGTTGATGCCGCGCAAGCTGATCCCCAAGCCGATCCACCTGGGGGAGACGGCGACCGCGTGGATCAAGTTCACCATTCTGTGGACGGTCACCCTCCGCGGACTCGACTATCTCAGCGGAGTTACCGGCCCCGTTGCGAGCCTCGGAGTCGTGGAACGTGCAGCACCACTATGGCTGTGGGGGGCAATCCTGCTTGCCTCCTGCGTGGTCGCCGTCAGTGGGACCTTTTCGGGTATGCGGTCACTGCTCATCGTCGGCCACCTCGCGGCCGGACTGACGATGATGGCCCTCGGGTTCGGGCAGCTCCTGGTGGTGGTAGGTCCGGACGGAATCTCCGGCTACCGCACCGGTGCCGGAATCATGGGCGGAGGAATCTTGCATATGGTGATCGCATTCTCCGCGTGGTCTCAGGTGATCGTCGAGAAAATGGTGGCCGACGATGCCACCTCCTGAAGTCCCGCAGCATGTCTACGAGAATCCCATTGTCATCTACGCCTTCATCGCGCTCGCTCTGGCGACAATCGCAGTTCTGTTTTCCCGGAAGGTTCAAGAACTGCTGGGCCCCTTCGGCCGGTGGATCAGTGAACGCCAACTGCGCCAGCTTGAGCGCCGCCGCAAATCGCTGGAAGCCCAGGGGCATCTGGACGACCTGCGTTTTCAGCAACAGGAAGTGCGAATTGCATTCCTGGAGAACGAACTCAAGGAAGAGCGAGCCGAGAAGGCGCAGTACGCCGACCAGGCCAGAGAGCTCTCGCGCCAGTTGGCGGATGTCCAGCGGCAACTCGACGCACTCAAGGACGAAGTGGCCGCCACTCGGCGCGCAGTTGAGGGCCGCTCACAGTAGGGGAGGTGACCACAGTTGACCTCACCCGACAATTCCACAGGGGCACAGCCGAACACCGGATGGTCCGATGTCAGCGAGATGGCGACGGACTTCACCAACAACGGCTTGATCGGGCTGATGTTCGGCGGGTTCGCGCGTGGGCTCAACGGGTTCATCTCCTCGCTGGTCTTCGGCCTGAAGGGCATCACTGGTGGTCTGATCGACCTGACGGGCGCACTCAAGGCGACGGACCAGAAGGCCGATACTGCAATCAACACCGCGACGGGTGCGGCGCAGACCGTGGTGCAGGTACAGAAAGTTGTCACGCAGAAGCTCGAAGTATTCGACATACGAAGTTCCACACCGGGATACGTGGCGATCAACGGCACGGAGTGGCCGTCGATTCCGCATTCGGATCTGAAGATGATGCCCGCCGATGTAAACATCACACAGCACCGGCACGGTGAGAACAACCAAACTGGGGCCAGCGCCTTCACCGACTACGACACTATCGGCTCGGTCGCGGTCCGCATGACTCGGCTGCCCGAGAAGCTACTACCCGCCAATCAGCAGTGGTTCGCGTTCATTCGCATTCCGATCGATATAGCGCTGTCCGGATTGAACTTCTACGCCAGAGGCGCTCCGACCGACCTCTACACGCGGGTCTTCTCGGTCTCGCCCACTGGGGACATGACTGCCCTGACACCGGAGAGTCCGAATCTCGCGAGCTTGCTCACGAGTGCCTCGCACACCTCCACTCCGACGAACTTTGCGGATGCGATTGTCGAGGCAGGTACTTGGGTCGCGGTCCGCTTCCGTGCTGTGGGAACGGTGTACCTCGCTGGCACCGAAAACTTCACACCGGAGCGACCGCAGGGCTTCTACCCGCGACAGATCAGCGCCACGACGGCCATCTCGTCCGCGACTGCCGCACCCGACTCGATTCCCGAATCGTCTCTGACGTGGCCGGTGTATCCGTCGGGCTTCGTGGTTTACGTCGCGGTCGGCAACAACATCGTTGTGGCGCAGGCGAAGCGATACCACTCGGACAATTTCGACCGCGATGATGCGGGCGGGCTGTTCGGGATCGGCGGCAAGTGGTCGGTGTCGGGCGCTCTCGGGATCCGCTCCAACGAAGTCGCCTTCACGGACACCAACGACGGCAACGCAACCGCGCTGTGGTCGAGTCCATTGACCACCGACAAACAGGTTCACACGATTCACGTCGGGTCGATTCCGGCCGTCGAGACGCCGAACGCGTGGGCACGGGTGCTGTTTCGGTGCACGCAGAACCGATCGTCGGGTCTCGCCTTGGGTTGGCGGCAAGGAAGTATCCAGCTCCAGGTCATCACCAATGGCGGCGGGTACGCACCGGCGGTGACCATCACCGCAGTGGTGAACTTGGGCGACGAGATCACCGTGCAGCAGGGCGAAATCGTCGACGACGTCTTCTATCCCGAGCGCGTACTCGTTTTCCACAAAGGCATCGAAGTGATCCGTACGAACATCGCGTCGAGCACCGTGCCGTACGGCCCACAGCGGCGGTTCGCGGGCGTCGGGGTGTCACGGACGCCGTTCCAGAACAGCCCGCGCATCGCGGACTGGCTGTCCTACGACGTCCCTGATACGGAGCTGGTCGCATGAGCGATGCGGTCGTGTTCCTGACGTTCGACCGCTTCGTCGAGCTGCTAGAGCACAACAAGGCCAACGCTCGGAACAACGACATCTGGGTGCTGACCGAGAAGGACGGCGTCCAGATCGTCCCGGACCAGAACACGACCGAGCTGATGTCGCCGCGGTCGTGGCCGATGTACATCTGCCGAGCCGAGGCGGTCAACGCGCACATCTCGTACGACAGCGAGAAGGCCAGTGACGCGGTCGACGGGCTGTATGCAGCGCTCGACCACATCAACTGGGCCATCAACCTGCAAGTTCATCCAGTCAAGACCATCGTCCGGTTCGCGATCAACGCCTGGCGACGATAGACCCGCCCCGCCTCACTCCGAGGCGGGGCGTTTCGTCTTTCAGTGGGGGAGCCGGTGGCGAGCGGCGAACTCGCGCAGGAGCTCCACCTCGTCGTCGTCGAGCGCAGCATGGCGGCCGCGGGGGTCGAGCGAGATCTCGGCGTCGCGGAGGAGTGCGGCGAGGTCGTACTCGCTGGGGTCGATGTCGAGAGCGCGAACGATGAGCGTGTGAGTCATGGCGTGCCTTTCGGGTCGGACGGAGAAATCTTTCGTTAGGCGAAGCAAGTAGGTGAGTCACCACAACTCGGGGTGCGACGCTGGGGGTGAGAGGTAGATAGTTCGTTGCGCGTGCGAACTAGACGTCCTCGGGTCCAGCCGGGCCGGGGCCGGGTTTCCCCGGCCCCTCGGGCTCAGTTGGTGCAGTAGAAGCTCTGGGGCGGGGTGCCGGCGTCCAGCTTTCCTCTGCACCACTTGCAGTTGTAGTCGTGGTCGATGCGGCCCATGATCCCCTCGGCCTCTTCGATCAGGAGGGGGAGTTCGGCGGCGGAGGCGAGGGCCAGCGCGGTGATCGCGTGCTCCCAGGCTCCAAGTTCTACGTTCCGGTGCATCTCGATTGCGGCCTCGAGGTGGCTGGTGATGATCTGGTGGTTGGTGGTCATTTTCTTCTCCCTCGTTGTGGTGTACCTAAATACTAGCACGCTAGTAACTCACGCACAACCCCTGGGGGAGAAAAGATTTCAGAAAATTCGGTCGGTCTCGGAACTTGGTCGTTCCGCTAACTAACTACTTCACAGTCGACCCTTGGCTCCGCCGCGCTTGAGCTGAGACAGTCGCTGCTGGGAGAGTCCCGAGTCCTCCATCATCGCCGATGCGGACAGCCCCGAATCGAATCCGGCTGCGACCGTCTCGGCGCGCTCCATGTCCAACTCGGCGATCTGGGCCGTCAGCTTCTCGCGCTTGTCGCGAAGGCGGCGAAGATTACTACGGATCTCGGTCTCGTCCATGCGGTGATACTAGCGCACTAGTGAACCGTCATGCTTCGCACAGGACAGTCGTACCGCTAACTAACTATCTACCCTCACGCTCGAACCCAGCGGGCACGAAACCGTGCCCGCTGGAGGATCTTTACAGACCGACGCTGTCCGCTCCGAACGCAGCCTGCTCCTCGGTGTAGCCGCTGAAGACAAGCTGATCGATCAAGCCCTGACGCGAGAAGCCACTGATGTCCAGGTAGGTCTCGGCGCTCTTCGCTGCCTGTTCGTTGAAGTCGGGCGCGATCTTGTCCACCGCGTATGCCGCGTCCTCTTCCGAGAAGTCACCGAACACCAGCTGGTCGATCAGTCCCTGGCGGGAGAACGCACTGACATCCAGGTAGGTCTCAGCCGACCGCACTGCATTACGCTGCGAGACTGTCTCAGCGGGTGCCGCGGGGGCCGGGGCTGCCGTCTCGACTTCTTCGACCGGCTCAACGGCAGCCGGCGGAGCAGCAGGGGCGGGCTGCGGAGCTGCGGAGGCTTCCGCGGGTGCGACCGGAGCGGCTGATGTCGTTGTCGACGTAGCCGTTGTCTCGGTGTCGGAGTCGCCGCCGCCGCCTGCTATTCCGATGACGACGAACAGCGCGATCACGGCACCGACGATCCACGGCCACTTGCGCTTTTTCTTTACCGGTGCCGCAGGCGGTTGCTGCCCGTAGGGCTGCTGGCCATACGGCTGACCCTGGGGAGCGCCGTACGGCTGCTGGCCGTAGGGCTGATTCGGGTCGTTGGGGTTGGTCACGAGGTCTCCATGTGTTCGAGTGAGTGGTCGTTCGGATTTCTTATCAGACTTTCGGGTATGAATGTTTCATTCGCCCCATACCGGACTGATCACGCGGCGACGTCCGAGGCGGTGTCGTCCTGCCGCGCAGCATCTCGCCACCTCCGCACCGTCCGGTCGTTGGTGCCCACACGCCGTGCGATCTCGCGCATCGACAGACCGCCCGATTCGATCAGTCGCAGAACCTCGGCTCGCTGCATATCGGGCACCGGCTCCGCCTCTTCGGACTCACCGCGCCGTCCGAGTCGAACGGTCAGGTGCGTGACCCACAGCAGGAACACCGGGGGAGTGAGCGCGACACCAACGGAGATCCAAGAGCCCGGCGTCAGCCATGCGTGTATCCCGTTGCCCGCGATCGACGCTAGCGCCGACGCGGCCAGCAATGACCACGCGGTGCGATCGCCGCCGAGCGCGACTACTGCCACGGTGCCGACAACGATGGTGCCGTCGATCATCACCGGCCAGAGGTACGCCTCTGGGCCGAGACCGGCGATGCGTGCGAGATCCGCAAGAGCGATGTACGAGATCGCGAAGCAGACGAGGGACAGGAAGACGGTGCCGCGGCGTGCCGTCGTCAGAGCTGTGGATATGGACATGGGTTCTCCCGGAACCGGACGCCGGCCAGCGACGTCGAAGTGGGTATGGATGCAGAGGAGCGAGCCGCGATCGTCGACGAGGGGTTCGACCCGGACGATCCGGCGGTGGTGGAGGCGATGCTGTGGGTGCGCGTGTTGCTTGCCCAGATCGGATGTATCTGTGACCGTGGGCAAATTGTGGGCAAGACCAGCAATCGAACTATTGCAGGACTGGAAATAGTTGGCCCTGAGCTGGGCGAATGTTGGTGGGGCGGGCGGGGCTCGAACCCGCGACCAATGGATTATGAGTCCACGGCTCTAACCGACTGAGCTACCGCCCCATGCCCGTACCAGGTACGAGCCTGCAGAATCGTACAGAATCACGCCGCCTGGTCGGTGCATCGGGGCAGCTATTTCGCTCGGACCTGCACCGGGACGCCGTTGAGGATCGCGTTCGCCGAGACGGCGTCGACGCGGCTCGGGTCGGTGATGTCGTTGACGCTGGGGCCGGTCACCGTCGTGGCAACAGACAGCTCCACGCCGGGTCGCTGATGTCCGAACCCGTGCGGCATGCTCACCACACCCGGCATCATCTTCTCCGACGCCGCCACCTCGATGTCGACGGTCCCGGCGGCGGAGGTCACCGACACCATCGCCCCGTCCTCGATGCCGCGATGTTCCAAGTCGTCCGGGTGAGCGAGAAGCTGATGTCGCGCTTTGCCTTTGGTGAGCCGGGCGGTGTTGTGCATCCACGAGTTGTTACTACGTAGGTGTCGTCGACCGATCAGCAACAGTTCATCGCCGGTCGCAACGGCGCTCGAATGCATCAGGTCCACCAACGCGGGAAGTTCGGCAACAACGATGTCCTGGATCAGCTGCACCCGCTTGTCCCGCGTTTTCAGCTTCTGAGGGAAGCCTGGCCGCAATGGTCCGAGATCGACACCATGTGGGTTGGCCCGAAGCTTTTTGAGCGACAACCCTTTTCGTTGGCTGCGGAGCAGGATGTCCAGCGTGCGGGCGGGGGACAGCCGCAGGCGTGCCTCGCTGATCGCGCTCTTCGGAGTCAATCGTGACTTCAGTCGGCCGACCGTCGAACCGGCCATCCGGCTCTTGTAGCGGAGCGACAGATCCCGGAAGATCTCCCAATCATGCTTTGCGCCAGCCTTCTTGGACAGCACCGCAGGCATGTACTTGGCAGTGTTGTGTACCGCGAAGGAGTTGAAGATCAGGTCGTAGTGGTCGCGTTCGAGAGACATCGTCGGCGGCAGAATCACGTGCGCGTGACGCGAGGTCTCGTTTATGTAGAAGTCGAACGACACCATGAAATCTAGACCCGCGAACGCGTCGTTCAGGGTGGTGCCGCCGGGCATCGACAACACCGGATTGCCGGACAGGATCGCCATCGCGCGGATCTGGTCCTTGCCCTCGGTGGTGATCTCGTCGACGAGCGTCGAACAGGGGTATTCGCCCGCAAACTCGGGCAGGTCTCGAACACGGCTGCGCCACTTGTCGAAATGGCCGCGGCCGACGATGCCCTGCTTGATCAGATCGATCGCGGGATCGGTCACCATGGCACCGCCAGGTCGATCGAGATTGCCCGTGATGATGTTCAGTACCTGAATCGCCCACTGGCACACGGTGCCGAACTGCTGGGTCGAGACCCCCATTCGGCCGTACGCCACTGCGGACTTCGCCGAGGCGAAATCACGTGCCAGGGTCGAGATCTCTTCCGCAGCAATCCCAACGACCGGAGCGACGGATTCCGGTGTGAATTCGGCGACGAGATCCGCGAGCCGATCGGCCCCGTCGATGTAGTCGGCCACGCTCACAGTGCGATCGGCGACGATGATGTGGATCATCGCGAGCAGCAGCAGTGCGTCGGTGCCGGGGCGAACGAACAAGTGTGTGTCCGCGATGTCCGCGGTCTCGGTCCTGCGTGGATCGACCACGACCAGGCGGCCGCCCCGTTTACGCAGTGCCCGTGCTCTCTTGGCGAAATCGGGGACGGTCATCATGCTGCCGTTCGACGCCATCGGGTTGCCGCCGAGGACGAGGAAGAAGTCGGTTCGATCGATGTCCGGGATCGGCAGCAGCAGTTGGTGCCCGTACAGCAGGTGATCGACGAGCTGATGCGGGAGTTGATCCAACGAGGTGGCGGAGTATCGATTACGCGTCCGCAGGAGCGAGGTGAAGGGAATGCCGTGCGTCATCGCACCCATCGAATGCACGTTGGGGTTGCCCTGATAGATGCCGACGGCATTGCGGCCGTGCTTCTTGCGCGTCGAGATCAGACCGTCGATCACGAGGTCGTATGCCTCGTCCCAGCCGATCTTCTCCCACTTCTCACCCACACGTTTGACCGGCATGGTGAGTCGATCGGTATCGGCGTGCAGGTCGATCAGCGACAGAGCCTTCGGGCAGATGTGGCCACGCGAGAGAGGGTCCTTCTCGTCACCGCGGATGGACGTCACCGCATCGTTCTCCACCGTGAACTCGAGCCCACAGATCGCTTCGCACAGATTGCACGATCCATACACAACCGACATCGCATTCCTCCCACTCATGTGCTGCGAGCGTAGCCCGGCGGGGGACCGGGGCACCGTCATCGACCGACAATTAGGCTCGTGAATCGTGACCACCCTCGATCTCACGTCCTCCTGGCCCGTCGACCATGTCAGTGCAGCAGTCGTCACCGACTCCGGAGTTCGTGAAGAGGTCGGCGACACCGATCGCGTCTACGAGCTGGCCTCGGTCACCAAACTGCTCAGTGCGTACGCGGTTCTCGTCGCCGTCGAGGAAGGCGCGGTGGAGCTCGATCAACCCGCAGGGCCGGAAGGGTCGACGGTTCGGCATCTGCTGGCGCACGCGTCGGGACTGGCGTTCGGCGACCGAACAGTCCATGCACCGGCCGGTACCAAGCGGATCTACTCGAGCGCCGGCTTCGAGGTGCTGGCCGAACTGATCGAAACCGAGGCGGGCATCGCCTTCCCCGACTACTTGGACGAGGCAGTGTGCGGGCCGCTGCAGATGCCGAACACCGCGCTACCGGGCTCGGCAGGCCACGGTGCCACCTCCACCCTGGCGGACCTGAAGAATTTCGCTGCGGAGTTGTTGGAACCCACGCTCCTCGCGCCGCAGACACTGGCGTCGGCGACCGCTGTGCAGTTCCCTGGCCTCAACGGAATCGTGCCCGGGTACGGATCGCACAAGCCGTGCGACTGGGGACTCGGGTTCGAGCTGCGCGGCGAGAAGGCCCCGCACTGGACCGGAAGCACCAACTCTTCGGCCACGTTCGGTCACTTCGGTCAGGCCGGAACGTTCCTGTGGGTGGACCCGTCCGTGCGGACCGCGTGCGTGGTGTTGACCGACCGGGCCTTCGGAGACTGGGCGAAACCGCTGTGGCCCGAACTGTCCGACGCCGTCCTGGCAGGGTGAATACCGACCGTTCACAGATTGCACTGGCGCAACAGGGGTAACTCGGGGCACACTAGTACACATACGTGTTGATTCACTGCAGCCAGCCGAAGCATGTCGAGGTCGTTGGGGAAGACGTCCCTCGTCGAAGCTGGAGGTAGTGCAATGCGTGGATCGAACCAATTCGCAGATGCGACGTCGGGTGTCGTGTACATCCACTCGTCGCCCGCTGCGCTGTGCCCGCACGTCGAATGGGCGTTGACCGACGCCCTCGATTGCCGTGCGAATTTGAAGTGGTCGGTGCAGCCGGCCTCCGACGGGCAGCTGCGCGCCACCACCGACTGGATCGGCCCGGTCGGCACCGGGGCGACCCTCGTCGGCATCCTGCGCTCGTGGCAGATGCTGCGCTTCGAGGTGACCGAGGACCCCAGCGAAGGCGTCGACGGCGAACGGTTCTCGCACGTTCCCGGTCTGGGGCTGTGGCGCGGATCGACGAGCGCGAACGGTGACGTGGTGCTCGGCGAGATGCGACTGCGCGCCCTCATGGAGAACAACCAGGGCAACCTCACCGCGGCCGTGGAGCACGCTCTCGGCACGGACTGGGACGCCGCCCTCGAGCCGTTCCGCACCGGTGGTGCCGGAGCCGAAGTGACGTGGTTGAGCCGCAACGTCGGCTAGTCGTGAGAGTTGCTGGGGGTTCGGTGTCGCGGTAGTTTGCGTCCGTGCCTGGGGTAGGCATGTGGGAACGACCGTGGAGTGGTGAGTTCGATGTTGTCGACCGGAAAAGTGATTCGATTCGACGAGTTCAAGGGGTACGGATTCGTGGCGCCGGACGAGGGCGGCGAGGACGTGTTCATCCACGTCAACGATCTGGATTTCGACAAGAGGCTGTTGGCACCGGGGGTTCGTGTCGAATACGTCGCCGTCGACGGCGATCGAGGACTCAAGGCCACTCAGGTGCAGATCATCGACGGTCCGGCATCGACCGCGCTGGTCACCCGACGCAAGCCCGACGTGCCGTTCCACGACGTTCCGATCAGCGAACACGAGCAGCTCGAAGACGTCATCTGCGACGTGCTCTCCGAGGCGGACTTCACTGCCGAAGTGACCGAGGCACTGCTGACGTCCAACGGAACCGTGACGGCAGCGCAGATCCTCGACATCCGATCAGCGATGCTGCGAGTGGCTCACGACCACAAGTGGATCGAGAACTGACGCTGTAGTTCGCCCGCCCGCTCGGGCCCGTTCGGTTCCGGATGAATGTGGCTTTGTTGCACTCAGAGCGCCTCGGAGCCGCATTGATCCCAACCGGGGGCGGTGCCTTGGGTCAGGGCCGCAGGCGAAGCCGAGCGATCAGAGTGGAATGTTCTTGTGGTTGCCGCGTGCCGCAGGCGCGGCCGCGAGAGCCTTGGCTACGGTGCTGCGGGTCTTGCTCGGCTCGATGACCTCGTCGACGACTCCGATGGCCACGGCACGCTCGACGCCACCGGCGATGCTTTCGTGCTCGACGGTGAGGCGATCGTGCAGTGCCTCACGCTCCTCCTCGGGAGCAGCTGCGAGCGCCTTCTTGTGCAGGATGCCGACGGCGGCCTTCGCGCCCATCACGGCGACCTCGGAGCCGGGCCAGGCGTAGACGGCGGTGGCACCGAGTGCGCGGGCGTTCATGGCGATGTACGCGCCGCCGTAGATCTTGCGCGTCACCAGCGTGACGCGGGGGACGGTGGCTTCGGCGAAGGCGTGCAACAGCTTTGCTCCGCGGCGTACGACGCCTTCCCATTCCATGCTGACCCCGGGTAGGTATCCGGGAACATCGACGACCACGATGAGCGGGATGCCGAATGCGTCGCACAACCGGACGAAACGGGCTGCCTTCTCGGCGCTTTCGGAGTTGAGGCAACCGCCGAGGCGAATGGGGTTGTTGGCGATGACGCCGACGGTGCGGCCGCTGATACGGCCGAGGCCGATGACGATGCTGCGGGCCCAGCCGCCCTGGAACTCCTCGAAGGTCGATTCGCCTTCGACGTTGTCCAGCAGCTCGTGGACAATCGGGTGCACATCGTATGCGCGACGGTTGGATTCGGGCATCAGCGCCCGGAGGTCGGTGTCTCCGTGCTCGGCGGCGGCGATGTCGAATTCGCCCTGTTCGCAGAACATGGACACCAGACGGCGGGCGCGGGTGAACGCGTCCATCTCGCTGTCGGCGACGATGTGGCACACGCCGGACTTCTTGTGGTGGGTGTCGGGGCCGCCGAGCGAGGCCATGTCGACCTGCTCACCGGTGACGCTGCGGACGACGTCGGGACCGGTGACGAACACGCGTCCCTCGGGAGCCATGATGACGACGTCGGTCAACGCAGGACCGTACGCGGCGCCTCCGGCTGCGAAGCCGAGGACGACGGAAACTTGGGGTACGAGTCCGGACGCTCGAACCATGGCCTCGAACACGAGTCCGACGGCGTGAAGAGCTTCGACGCCCTCGGCGAGGCGAGCGCCTCCGGAGTGCCAGACGCCGACGATCGGAGCGCGCTGCTCGATGGCCGTGTCGATGGCGGCGACGATGTGCTTGCAGCCGTCCACGCCCATGGCACCGCCCATGACGGTGGCGTCGGAGCAGTACGCGATGGTGTGGACGCCGTCGATCTCACCGGACGCCGCCAGGATGCCGGACTTGTCCCGATCGTGCAGGGGCACAGTGGTTCCGGCGTCGAACAGACTCTCGAGGCGGGCGAGTGGATCGCGGGGATCGGTGGATGTACCGGATCGTGTGACAGGGGCCAGAATGGTCATCGCTTGTCCTTCTTCAGGGCCCCTGGGGGGCGAGGCCCGAACCGGGGCCGTTCCCTGGGAACGGCCCCAGCCCGGATCATGCACTGCGAGAGCGAGATTCGCTGAGTCGAAGAAACGACTCAGTGCATCACGCCTTTCCGAAGGCGAGCGCTACGTTGTGCCCACCGAATCCGAACGAGTTGTTGATCGCGTAATCGATCTGTCCGACGCGGGGCTCGCCCTTGACGACGTCGAGATCGATCTCGGGATCCTGATTCTCCAAATTCAGTGTGGGAGGGATGATTCCCTCGCGCACTGCCAGCACCGTCAGAACCGACTCGAGAGCGCCGACGGCACCGATCGAGTGGCCCAGAGCGGATTTCGGTGCGTACACCGCTGCGTGATTGCCGACGGCCTTGTTGATCGCCAGCGCCTCGGCGGTGTCTCCGATGGGAGTTGCCGTTGCGTGGGCGTTCACGTGGGTGATGTCGGACTTCTGCAGACCTGCGGTCTCGATCGCACGCTGCATAGCGCGCGCGGCACCCTTGCCCTCCGGGTCGGGAGCCACGAGGTGGAACCCGTCGGAGGTGATTCCGGCACCGAGCAGGCGGGCGTGGATCGTTGCGCCGCGTGCCTTGGCGTGCTCCTCGGTCTCGATGACCATGAGCGCACCCGCTTCACCGAAGACGAAGCCGTCACGATCCTTGTCGAACGGACGTGACGCACCCTTCGGGTTGTCGTTGTTGGTGCTCATCGCCCGCATCATGGAGAAGCTGGCGATCGGAACCGCGTCGATGTAACCCTCGACGCCGCCGGTGACCACCATGTCCGCGTCGCCCATCACGATCATCCGCCACGCGTGTGCGATGGCTTCCGATCCCGAGGAGCAGGCGGAGACGGGGGTGATGACGCCGGCCTGTGCTTTGAGCTCGAGTCCGACGACCGCTGCGGGGCCGTTCGGCATGACCATCTGAACGGCGAGCGGAGACACCTTGCGGTAGCCGCCGGCCTTCATCTTGTCGTTGGCGTCGATCAGTGAATCGCCGCCACCGAGACCGGTACCGATCGACACACCGAGGCGAAGGGGATCGACGTCGGGAGTACCGGCGTTCTTCCAGACCTCACGACCGAGGACGGTGGCCAGCTGCTCCACGTAGCTCAAGCGACGAATCTCGACCCGCGAGAGCAGGCTCTGCGGGTTCACCGCGAGGTGGCCGCCGATCCGCACGGGCAGGTCGTACTCGGCGACGAAATCGTCTTCCAGCGTTGCGATTCCGCTGTCGCCGTTCAGCAGACCCTTCCACGTGGCATCGACGTCACCCGCGAGTGACGTGGTCGCAGCGAGGCTGGTGACGACGACACTGGGGAAGCGTCCGTTGGCGGTGGATGGGTTGGTCATGGGTCGAGTCACTCGCTCGCGGAGTCGTCGAGCTTGGCCTTGATAGCTTCTGCGGCTTCGGGGTTCTCCGCTTCGAGCTTCTGGATGTAGTTCACGGCGTCACCGACGGTGCGCAGACCTGCGAGGTCCTCGTCGGGGATCTTCACGCCGTACTTGTCTTCGGTCTGCACTGCGATCTCGACCATGGAGAGCGAGTCGATGTCGAGGTCGTCCACGAAGGACTTCTCGACGGTCACCTCGGACGGTTCGATGCCCGTGACCTCCTCGATGATCTCTGCAAGTCCGGCGATGAGGTCTTCCTGGCTGGCCACTGTTGTGGGTCCCTTCTCTTCTGTGTCGAACGCCGAAGACATGTGCTTCGAGACGCGATTGTGCATTTCTGCCACTCGGGGAGTGGAAGTTCGATCCGCAGTGCTGTGACTGCGGAGGTGTGGCCGAGCTAACCGAGCTCGGCCAATGCGGGGATGTCCGCCGGTGTCTTCAGGGCGAGATTGGCAACGCCGCGCAGTTCACGCTTTGCGATGCCGACCAGTGCGCCTGCCGGGGGCAGCTCCGCAAGTCCGGTGACCTGCGCAGTGCGCAGGTAGGCGCTGCACAGATCCCATCGCACGGGGCGAGTGACCTGGGCAGCAAGCTTGTTCAGAGCGTCGGCACCCGAGGCCACCGGCTGACCGTCCGAGTTGGACAGCAGCGTTCGCGTCGGCTCAGACGGAGTGATCGCGGCAGCGGCTGCGGCAACGGTGTCGCCCGCAGACGCCATGAACTTGGTGTGGAATGCGCCTGCGACCGGCAGTGCGCGAACCCGAGCCTTCTCGGGCGCGCTCTCGGCCAACTCGGCAAGTTTGGTGAGCAGTCCGGCTGCGACGATCTGGCCTGCAGCGTTGACGTTGGCCGGAGCGAGATCGAGTTCTTCGAGTCGGGCCAGGACGGCAGCTTCGTCGCCGCCGAGCACGGCGGACATCCCGGTCGGTTCGAGTGCGCACGCCTTGGCCATTGCTGCGCCACGGACGGCAGCGAGTGACACGGCGTCGTCGGAGGAGATGACGCCGGCGATCGCAGCGGCGGCGAGTTCGCCCACCGAGTGTCCGGCGATGATGGCGTCCTCGGGGAACAGGCCGCGCGATGCGATCTCTTCGAATGCGAGCAAGGCCGACGCCACGACCAGGGGCTGGGTCACCGCGGTGTCGGTGATCTCCTCGGCGGTGGCAGTGGTGCCGAGGCGAACGAGGTCGAGACCGGAGGCCTTCGACCACAACGCGAGTCGGTCTGCCGCGCCTGGCAATTCGAGCCAAGGCAGCAGCATGCCGGGAGTCTGGGAGCCCTGACCGGGCGCAAGCAACGCAATCACAGGGTTAAGAGAACACCGTCGGGTGCCTGATGAGTGATGTCGCGCTCGATGAACTCTCGACAAGCAATTTGTGGGAACCCTACAAATTGCCTCGTGGGGATGCGCCATCGCCGGAGGGTGGTTCGGTGTTACGTGACTACTTCTCCGAATGTGACCTGTGTTACATATGGGGCAGGATGTCGCGGTTCGTGATGCGTTCG
The DNA here is from genome assembly GCF_033142445.1 of Rhodococcus sp. IEGM 1330. Classification (NCBI taxonomy): domain Bacteria; kingdom Bacillati; phylum Actinomycetota; class Actinomycetes; order Mycobacteriales; family Nocardiaceae; genus Rhodococcus; species Rhodococcus sp. IEGM 1330. The sequence continues at coordinate 62,145 of NZ_JAWLSB010000004.1, read as the reverse complement.
AGCCAACCTACCTACCGTTGCCGCGACCCTGAGCACGTACGCGTCACGCGGGTGAGTGGGGTCGCGACCGGTGACCTCTGCGATGCGCTTGAGCCGATACCGGACGGTATTTGGATGAACAAACAGCTGCCGTGCGCAGGTTTCCACGGCACCGCCACAGTCGAGATACGCATCGAGGGTGTCGGCCAATCCCGAACCTGCCGCCGCCAACGGAACGACCACGTGATCGTTCAACGCCGATATCGCTGCACCGTCGTTGAGCAGTGCGCGTTCGGGCAACAACTCACCTGCGTGCACCGGACGCGGCGCACCTCGCCAACCCGCCACGGCCTGCATCCCGGCGAAGGCCTCCACCGCGCTCGAGTGCGCCGCGCCGAGAGTGCGAGTGGTCGGGCCGATGACGACGGGTCCGTCCGAGAAGTTCTGCAGCATGTCGTCGATGAACGCGCGATGCGTGGCAGTGTCGTCGAGTTGACCGCTGACCACCATCACCAGCCGCGTTCCCTGCACCACGGCAAGTGCCGCACGGCCGTGCTTCTGCGCAACGGCGTGCACGGTTCCGACCACCGAGACGCCTCGATCCTCTGGAGGAGTGCCGACCAGCACCGTCGCAGGCGCAGTGGCGTCCCAGTTCAACGTGGCGGCGCGCGAAAGCATGTCCGAGCCGGTGTCTCCCCGCACGACGGCGTCGACCACGAGGGCCTCGAGGCGCGTGTCCCAGGCTCCGCGGGACTCGGCGGCGCTGGCGTAGACCGAGGCGGCTGCGAAACCGAGCTCGCGCCCGTACCGCAGCACGGCCTCGGTCAGGGCCACCAGCTGCTGGTCGTTACGGGCCAACGCCGGGAGCCATTGCTCGAAGAACTCCATCGCCACCCGCACCATGTCGACGGTCTGGCGCAGAGTGAGGCGTCGGGCAAGGTCTTGGGGGATGACCTGAAATGCGTCGAGGCTGAAGCGAATATCGCTGTTGGGGTTCTTCAACCATTCGAGGAAGTTGTCGACGGCTGTCTGAATCAACAACTGGACGCTGGCACGCTGGGCGGCGTCGAGATCACCGAAGAACGGCAGCTGGCCCTGCATCGTGGTGACGGCCTCGGTCGAGAGTCGGCCGGAGAACTGCTTGACGCGACGCAGCAGGGCATCGGGCAGTGGATCGCGTTTCTGGCGCGAGGGAGCGAGTGAGGCGACCGGAAGGTGCACTTCGTTGTCCGACGTCAGGGAATCGCGGGTCAATGACTCGCGCAACGCTTCACGGTAGGCGTCGCGTCGGGACACATCGCGTGCGGACGCACTGTCCGGTGAACCGGGCTTCGCATCGGACATAAGGAGAACCTACGCCCGACCCCCGCACACATCGCGATGGACGTGCTTCGCGACGTGGGACGGGGGTCGGTCGATCAAGGGTGGAACCTACGCGGAACCGGTATCGGCGAACGAGGTCGGAGCCGCGGTGACGTCGTCGATCTTGTACTTCTCCGCAGCCTCGACGGCCTTGGACTTGTCGATCTCACCGGATGCGGCGAGGGCGGACAACGTGGCGACGACGATCGACTCGGCGTCGACGTTGAACACCCGACGCGCGGCCGGACGGGTATCGGAGAACCCGAAGCCGTCGGTGCCGAGGGTGACGTAGTCGCCCGGAACCCACTGCCGGATCTGGTCCGGAACCGCCCGCATCCAATCCGAGGACGCGACGACCGGTCCGTTCGCGTCGGCCAGCGCCGAGGTGACGAACGGAACGCGCTTGTCGGCACCGGGGTTGCGCAGCGACTCTCGTTCGGCGTCGACGCCGTCGCGGCGCAGTTCGCCCCACGAGGTCACCGACCAGACGGCCGACCGCACACCCCACTCCTCGAACAGCAGCTCGCGCGCCTTGCGGGCCGAGACCATGCCGACGCCCGACGCCAACAGCTGGGCCTCGGGTCCGTCGCCCTCCTGTGGAGCTGCGAACCGGTAGATGCCCCTGAGCAGACCCTCGATGTCGAGGTTCTCCGGCTCGGCCGGCTGCACGTACGGCTCGTTGTAGAGGGTGATGTAGTAGAAGATGTTCTCGCCGCCGAAGCCTTCCACGCCTTCGGTGCCTCCGTACATCCGTCGCAGACCGTCCTTGACGATGTGTGCGATTTCGTACGAGAACGCCGGGTCGTAGGCCACGGCCGCCGGGTTGGTCGACGCCAACAGCAGCGAATGACCGTCGGCGTGCTGCAGACCCTCACCGGTGAGCGTGGTGCGACCTGCGGTGGCACCGAGGACGAATCCGCGAGCCATCTGGTCTGCCGCTGCCCACAGGCCGTCGCCGGTGCGCTGGAATCCGAACATCGAGTAGAAGATGTACAGCGGGATCATGACCTCGCCGTGCGTGGCGTACGAGGTGCCGACAGCAGTGAACGACGCCGTCGAACCTGCCTCGTTGATGCCCTCGTGCAGGATCTGGCCGACCGAGCTCTCCTTGTAGGCGAGCATCAGCTCCGAGTCCACCGACGTGTACAGCTGGCCGTTGCGGTTGTAGATCTTCAGCGACGGGAACCACGAGTCCATACCGAACGTGCGGGCCTCGTCGGGGATGATCGGCACGATTCGGTGGCCGATCTCCTTGTCTCGCAACAGCTCCTTCATGACACGCACGAGCGCCATGGTGGTGGCGACTTCCTGCTTGCCGGAGCCCTTGCGCAGCGTCTTGTACGTGTCGTCGCTCGGCTGCGGCAGCGGCTTGACGTTCACGCGCCGCTCGGGGACGAATCCGCCGAGCTTGTTGCGACGATCGAGCATGTACTGGATCTCGGGAGCGTCCGCACCGGGGTGGTAGTACGGCGGCATGTACGGATCCTTCTCGAGCTCCTCGTCGGAGATCGGGATGTGCTGGATGTCGCGGAACGTCTTGAGATCGTCGAGCGTCAGCTTCTTCATCTGGTGCGTGGCATTGCGACCCTCGAAGTGCTTGCCGAGGGTGTAGCCCTTGATGGTGTGCGCCAGGATGACCGTCGGCTGGCCCTTGTGCGACATCGCGGCCGCGTAGGCAGCGTGCACCTTGCGGTAGTCGTGGCCGCCCCGCTTGAGGTTCCAGATCTGATCGTCGGTGAGGTCCTTGACCAATTCCTTGGTGCGGGGATCGCGGCCGAAGAAGTTGTCGCGGACGTAGCTGCCGTCGTTGGCCTTGTACGTCTGGAAGTCACCGTCGGGCGTGGTGTTCATCAGGTTGACGAGCGCGCCGTCGCGGTCTGCGTGCAGCAACGCGTCCCACTCGCGTCCCCAGACGACCTTGATGACGTTCCAGCCGGCACCGCGGAAGAACGACTCGAGCTCCTGGATGATCTTGCCGTTGCCGCGGACCGGGCCGTCGAGGCGCTGCAGGTTGCAGTTGACGACGAACGTGAGGTTGTCGAGGCCCTCGGTGGCGGCCACGTGCGCGAGTCCACGCGATTCCGGCTCGTCCATCTCGCCGTCACCCAGGTACGCCCAGACGTGCTGATCGGTGGTGTCCTTGATGCCGCGGTCGTTGAGGTAGTGATTGAACCGAGCCTGGTAGATGGCGTTCATCGGGCCGAGACCCATCGATACCGTCGGGAACTCCCAGAAATCCTGCATCAGACGCGGGTGCGGGTACGACGGCAGTCCGCCGCCCTCGGTCTCATGGCTGGCTTCCTGGCGGAAGCCGTCCATGCGCTCGGCCGGGATGCGGCCTTCGAGGAAGGCGCGGGCGTAGATACCGGGGGAGGCGTGACCCTGGATGAAGATGTGGTCGCCGCCGCCCGGGTGGTCCTTGCCCCGGAAGAAGTGGTTGAAGCCGACCTCGTAAAGAGCAGCCGACGAGGCGTACGTGGAGATGTGGCCGCCGACGCCGACGCCGGGACGCTGCGCGCGGTGCACCATGATCGCGGCGTTCCAGCGAATCCAGGCACGGTAGCGGCGTTCCATCGACTCGTCACCGGGGAACCAGGGCTCGTTCTCGGTGGGAATGGTGTTGACGTAATCCGTCGACGTCAGCGACGGCAGCGCTACGCGGCGCTCACCGGCGCGCTCGAGCAACCTGAGCATCAGGTAGCGAGCGCGGTTGGGGCCGGACCTCTCCAGCAAGCCGTCGAACGACTCGATCCATTCGTTGGTCTCGTCGTTGTCGATATCGGGCAGGTATGACGCGACACCCTCGCGGATGACGCGGACCCGTCCGTCCGAGCCCTGTTTTCCTGCAGACGATGTGTTCTGCCGTTCGCCGCTGTTCACTTCGGACAACGTGTGCACTCCTCAATGTGGCGGACGCTCGGTGTGGCGCCCGGTCCCTGTAGCCCGCCCCTGTGACGGCGGTCTACTTTCCTCGTTCTCGTGATTCCTCCCCAATCCTGCCGCATCTCGTCGGTTCTGGTAGTACAGAGGTCCAATACCCACCAGTAGAAATTTATGTACTCAATTTCGGCGCGGTCAGCTTGCGCGAACGGCTTCGACCCTGTTCGCTTTGTCTACTGCACCCACAATTCAAGGAGGTCACCACCGTGGTCGCCGCGGCGGACGCTCAGAACTACGCTCAGAAACTTGGCATCACTCGCGACATGGTCGTACAGGAGCTGGGCTGGGACGAGGACACCGACGATGATCTGCGCGCCGACGTAGAAGATGCGATCGGTGGCGAGACCCTCGACGAGGATTCCGACGAGGTGATCGACGTTGTACTGCTGTGGTGGCGCGACGGAGACGGTGACCTGGTCGATGCACTCATGGATGCCATCGGGCCGCTCTCGGACGATGGAATCGTGTGGGTCCTCAGCCCCAAGACCGGCATGTCCGGTCACGTCGAACCCAGTGAGATTGCCGAGTCCGCCCCGACCGCAGGATTGACGCAGACCTCTGCGGCAAACCTCGGTGACTGGATCGGAAGTCGATTGGTTCAGCCCAAGACCCCTGCCACCAAGCGGTAGGCCGATGCTCGACACAGGAAGACGGTCATAGATGCCGATCGAGGTTGGCGCGGTTGCGCCCGACTTCACTCTGAAGGATCAGAACAACCAACTGGTGACGTTGTCGTCGTACAGGAACGTGAAAAACGTTCTGCTCGTGTTCTATCCACTGGCCTTCACCGGCACGTGCCAGGGCGAGCTGTGCAAAGTGCGCGACGAGTTGCCGACCTTCGAGAACGACGACACTGCGGTGTTGGCAATCTCGGTGGGCCCACCTCCGACCCACAAGATCTGGGCTGCAGAACAGGGTTACACCTTTCCGCTGCTGTCGGACTTCTGGCCGCACGGTGAGGTTGCTCAGGCGTACGGCGTGTTCAACGACAGCGCCGGCTTCGCCAATCGTGGAACGTTCGTGGTCGACAAATCCGGGATCGTCAGGTTCGCCGAAATGAACGGACCCGGCGAGGCCCGCGACAGTTCGTCGTGGGCCGAGGCTCTCGCACAGGTGAGCTGACCTGCGGAATTGTAGTTAGAGATCAGACACGATAAATTTCTCCAAGCGTTCCGGTGGCCCGGGTTTGTCCCCAGGCCACCGGTACTCGGGCGTATAGCTCAGCGGTAGAGCTCTGGTTTTACACACCAGCGGTCGGGGGTTCGAACCCCTCTGCGCCCACCAGAGAAGTGACGTTCGAACCCTTGACCACCGAGGTCATCTTCAATTCAAGGTCATCCTCTCCTCGTTCTATCGCGCGGTTTCCATCCGCCGACGACGTTCTCAACGCCTCGATGAAGTCCGTTGCATCCGCCTCCGTCTGGACAACCTCGAACTCGTCGACATCGACGGCAATCCGCTCGAACCATGCCTGGTTGTAGTCGCGCCGGGTTGGGCCGGGTGCGGATTCGTACGCCGCACCGCACCGACTCAGCAACGAAGTCGCAGCGACGATTGCCGCATTCATGTCGACGGCTGATTGGTCGAAGACCGCGAGGTGGCCTTCAAGCTGGTCGAGTTGCTTCGAGAGGGTCGCCTGCTTATCCCGAGCGATATCTCGCGGCACCGAATCGTCCATCGCCATCTCTGCCCATTTCAGGCGCTCATGCTTCACCGCATTGACGCGCGCTGTGAGTCTGCGGCGTTCTGATTCTGCGTGCGACGTATGGGTCGTTAGGTCGACCTGTAGTCCCGACCGGATCACCGCTAGCGCCGCCGTCGGCAAGGTTTGACGATGCCACAGGTCGGCCACCGCTGATTCCACATTGGATTCCGCAAGGTAGGGGAGATCGCAGCCGTTCTTCGCCTTGTGGCGACCGAGGCAGAGCCAGTACGGATAGTGCACGCCAAGTTTGCCCGTCGAGATTGCGTAAATCAGTTTCGATCCGCAGCGACCGCAGCACAGACTGCCTGCCAGGTGGTGCTTCCGGCGGTAGGAGCGTTCACCGGATCGACGGTGAGAATCCAGGACCTCCTGCGCACGCTCGAACGTTGCTGTGTCCGTAAGTGGAACGTGTTTGCCGGGGTACTCGATACCACGCCAAGTCACGATTCCGATGTAGTACCGGTTTCGCAGAATGTTGTGGAGACTGGACACCGTTATTGGACGCGCGGCTCGTTTCGCTGTCGGTCGTTGTGTCAGTCCCCGAGTTTGGAGCTGGGCAGCCAGCTTCGGGATGCTCCAGTTGCCGCTGGCGTAAGCGTCGAACGCCCACGTGATGTGTTGGGCGCGTTCGTGATCGATCGAGATTGTGCGAGCTTCGCGGCCCGCCATCACTTCTCGGACGTTGAGGTAGCCGAGCGGAGCCAGCGCTGGCGTACCCCCTTCGAGGACTTTCTGCTGAGTGCCCTTGATTACTTCGCCTGCCAAGTTCCGGCTGTAGAACTCTGCAATGCTGGACATAATCCCGTGCAAGAGTGCGCCGCTGGGGGTTTCATCAATGTTCTCGGTCACGCTTACAAGCCGTGCTCCTGAGTTCTGAATTGCCAGCGTGATGGCCACATCGTCCGCTCGGTTTCGAGCCAACCGGTCGACCTTGTGAACGATCACGTACGTGCAGGGGTTCGCCTTGATGTAAGCGAGCATTGCCTGCAAAGACTGCCTATCGGATGACTTAGCGGACTCGCCAGCATCTACGAACTCTTCCGCAACTTGTGCCTTGAGCGCTGCCGCTTTGCGTGTACAAGCGTCACGCTGAGCTGGAATCGAGAACCCTTCGTCCGATCCGCCGCGGCTTGCCTGGTCCTTTGTACTGACTCTCAGGTAGATTACGGCGGTTGTCATATTTGACTCCAAATTGTGTAGGAAGAGTGAGGTGTGTATCCGTGACGGCTTGTATCCGCATCGTCAATCTATGGAGAATTGCCAATACAAAAAAGCCTTGCATTTGGCCAAACTGTTGTCATAATAGAACGTAGTATGAGTCACGATGAATTTACGAAGCTATTCAAGTATATGGAAAAGCGATTTGACGCTATTGAGTCCGAGCTTTCCAAAAAGGCTGACGCAGATGATATGAAAAATCGGTTCGATCAGGTGATCGGCGCTATCGACGACCTTGCAACCGAGCACACTGCGCTTTCCTCTCAGGTCGATCGTCATGACGGTTGGATTCATCAAATCAGTGACCATCTCGATTTGAAACTCTCTAGCGATGGACGATGATGAGTGAATCGATACCGCGCCTTCTTCAGCATAAAGATTTTCCTCGGCTGGCTTCAGTGCTTCGCACTACCAAAGCTGCGATTGAGGGCGGTGAGCGGCTTGATCTCAACGCGGTATATCTCGACGATCCGGCCGCTGTCATTGCGGACCTGGACGCGCTAGCAGCGCTCAAGGTACTTGATTCAGAACTGCGCGAATGGATTGTATGGAATACCAAATCAGTCGACGGGACGCTAGAGGAGGGTTTTCTTCCTATTGAGTCGCTAGAATCAGTGCGGCGGCACTGCGAAACCCTCATCGCTGCGTCCAATCGGTCGTAGTGACATTCCAAGGCCTCGGACGCAGCTCCGGTCGAACGGTCTGTCGGAGCGACTTGACGGCCAAAATTAAGTAATCCTTCACGCCTACTACGCCCTGATCGTATTCTGAATTTTGACGGCTACCGCTGACGGCAACGAAGCCAAGCACGGCCGCGTAAGCCCGTGTTCGTTGATGTTTGATTACAGAGGTCAAAGAGACTTCTCCACCGGCAGGTTGAGGCCTCTTAAGCAGGGTGTCCGGGGTTCGAGTCCCCGCTGGCCCTCCATTAGTAATCCATCCGTTCAGCCCACGCAGAATTGCGTTTGACGGCTGAACCTGACGGCAACGATCGCCGTCAACCCCTGTCAACAGCACTTGGCCAACTTTGGTGAGTGCTGTTTTCTGTCCTTCAATGTCTGCGTGCTGATAAAACTGCTGCGTTGTCGTGATGTGCGCATGGCCCAGAATGAGCTGAGCGTCCCGAGCGGGTACACCCGCATTCTTAAGAATCGTGGCGGCTGTGTGTCGCAAGTGATGAATTGTGATGCGGCGCAGACCAGCTCGTTCACGCAGCTTGTGAAAGCGCTTCACGAAGTTCCGAGGCCATAACGGTGCACCTGTCGTCCCCAAGAAGATGAGTCGGTCGGTATCGTCTCCGGGTGCCGAGACAGCTTCATGTTGCAGAAGCGCTCGGCGTACAACGGGAATGAGCGGCAGGTCGCGAACCCCTGCATCGGTCTTGATCGGTCCCGTCGCAACGCTATTGGCGAGCTGCTGAAGCTGTTGGCGAACATGCACGATGTTCTCGTTGAAGTCGACATCGCTCCACCGAAGACCGAGTAGTTCGCCGCGTCGAAGCCCGTACAGGACAAGCATCAGGAAGGCCGGATACATCCGGTCGTTTTGCACTGTGTCCAAAAAACGCTGCACCTCACTGACCGACCATGGAGTGATGTCTTTTCGCTTCCATGCGGGGAGCTCGACCAGTCTTGCGACGTTTCGGGTGACGATTTCTTCGCGCATCGCGCGTGTGAGCGCCGCGCTGAGGACAGTGCGAGTCAACCTGACAACCCGGACTGAATGTCCATCTTCACGCTGTTTGTTCAGCACCCTTTGGAGCTGCTGGACGGTCAGCTTGGTGAGGGACTGTGATCCCAACCGGGGCTTGATGTGGATCCGAACCGCAGACTCGTAGGACAGAACGGTGGCTGGTCGACGAGTGGTTGGGACGACCTCCGTCATCCAATAGTCCAGGTACTGGCCGACAGTCCACGCACGATCTGGTGTCGGAATCCCTTTGTCGGCTTGTGCAAGTTGGGCAGTCAGCTTCAGTCTGGCCTCGTCGCGCGTAGCCCCGTACACACGGATTCTTTTCCGTGTGCCAGTGTTCGTGACGACGTATGCAGCACCCTCGAATCGGCCGTCCTTGCGTTTGTAGATCGTGCCGTCGCCATTGCTCCGAGTGCCGCTCATCGATCGGCTCCCGGACGCTGAAGAGCTTCGATGAAGTCATCCAGGACGATCTTTGGGACAAACCGCCTCCGTCCGATGGTGACGGTTTCGATTTGATTCGACTGGATCAGTCGATAGACGGACCAGCGGCTGATTCTGAGTTCCGCACATGCCTCCGGGATCGTCAGAAGAGATGGCTTCGGCCTGCGGTCCGGGGTTGAATTGTGGTCTCGACTTTCAAGAAGCTGGTCGGCTTCGGAGATTGCCAGCGACAAAGCGAGATCTGCCAAAACCTGCTTGGCGCGGTCGACGTCCGCATGGCTGGGTTGCTTCGCCTTCATGAGTGTTCCCCGACGCTCAGGTGTCGTGCGCGGGCGTGCATGCGCCGGTGGTCCATGCACCGGGGAGTTGGATCGATAAGACCAACTTGGTGAAGCCGCGTTTCGATCGTTCGCTCGGAGACACCGAAGTGCTGCGCAAGTTGCTGCGGGCGTTGGATCCCCTGCGCAAACGCGCGTTTGAGCGCAACGCGTGGCACGAGAAGGCAACCAGCGAAGTAGTCGGCCGCGTATTCGGAATGATCAAGTTCGTGCGTGCAGGGAGCCGAGGGGTACAGCCAGTCGGTGTACCCGTAGTCGAGGATGTGCTTGTACTCGTGGGCAAGGACGAACCGTTGTCGGACCCATGTGTCCTTTTGGTTGATCTGAACGACCCACTCATGGCCGTCCCAGAAGCAGGTTCCCGCGAGCGGCGTCGTCACGTACTCGACGCGAATGTTGGGGAGTTCGCTGATGATTTGCTCGGGAACAGGTTCTGCGTCGACGTTGCCGAAAGCCAGCAGGTGGTTGGCCTGCAGTTCGGCGATGCGGAGAGCTTCTTCGATCGAGAGGCGTCGTTTCGGAACGACCGATCGCAGCTTGGCGATGACGGACTTCTTTCGGTGTGTTTGAGTTATGTTGTGCGGCATTGAATACCTCCTCTCGGTTTGCTGATGTTGGTGGGTTGCGGTTACTCGTCTTGACCGAGCTTCGGTCCTTCGAGATGAAGTCCGTACTTCGCGATGATCGACTCGAAATGGTCGGCAATCTGCTTGTAGGCTTCCGGTGGCAATGACTTGTACTTTGCCTTCAGATACGGTGTAAACGTTGGTAATTCGCCCTTGGGTAGCCAGTTCGCCGCGGCGAACATATCGGCAAGCGGCACGTCGATAACTTCCGCAATCGCGTGAAGGTTGTCGAGGTGCGGGTGCTCGATTTCCCCTCGTTCGAGCCGAGTCAGAGTTCCTGACGCAATGCCAGCTCGCCGGGCAACTTCGCTGGCGGATAGTCCGCGCCTTTTCCTGGCCGTCGCAATGAATTTTGCTAGATCGTTGGGGTGAATGGATTCCATGAGAGTTTCTCCGTTTCTCATTCCAATTTTACGACGATCGATCAACTCTTTCAACGGTGGAATCTGCTAAATCGGTTTGCTTACAGCCGATTTTGATGATTTATCTTGGTGAAGGTCTGGTTGGCATCACGCTTGGAACAACCAGACGCCGCCTGTTTCATCGGGATAGACGACCACAGATCCATCCAGGTACATGTCTCGGGCCAATGCATCGGTGTCGATGCGAACGTACGGGCGAAGCGAGGCTGGGATGACCTCGTCCACCAGCTGCTGGTAGCCGTGGTCGTCGATGATCTCTTCCGCGTACGCTTCCAGGCTCTCGTAGTGGCCGATGTAGTTCTCGCTGAAGCGTTCGAGCAAGTCGGAGTCGCCTTCATGGGCGTCAGCCCAGGCAGCGAAGGCATGCCCGTGCTGCTCGATCCCCTGCGCGATCGCAGCGACGTGGGGAATGGATTCGTACTCGCCGAGGCGGACCGCGCCGAAGTCATCGAAGTCATGGATGGCGAACTCCTCCGCGTCAGGTTCTTTCGATGTGGCGAGCATGGCTGCGATGTCTGCGTAGATCTCGTCGGCTGTGCGGGCTGCATCGAGCCAGACGCCGTGAAGGCGGCCGTTGTTGTAGTCGGATAGCGAGGCAACGTAGATGCGCGGCGAGGGCGCGGGTGGCTCTTCGTGGCTCGATTCGTGTTCCGGGACTGGGGTCGGCTCGTGGCTTGTTGTTCTGTGTGCGTAGGGATCTGATTCATGGGTCATGACACCTCCTTTCGGTTACTGGTTAATGCGGGTCGTGGATGCGTTGGGATGACGGGAGAAACGAAGTCAGGAGGTGGAGAATCTGGCTGATTCTCAACACATCCCGCTCCGTTCCTTCCGTTCACCGGGGTACTGCCGTGTCGGACGGGTCGTTCTCAGTCCGACGATTCACCTCCCTCCGTGGGTGCCTTCCGGCCGCGACTGCGACCGCTACCTGCGCTGGCCGTCGTCGCGCTGCTGGGTGCAGCGATGACGTCGCCGAACAGCGTGGCGATGGCATCGCGTCGGGCTGCCGCATCACGCTCTATTTCAGCGAGCGCTTCGTCGGCGCGGTTGGCGAGATCGGCCGCGTCCTTTGCGCCCGCGATGTGAGCATGCAGGGCGGTCTTGATCTCGTCGGTGATGGTGCTGCCCCGAAGTCCGGCGATCAGCGTGAGCTGAGCGTGGATGTCCGGATCGAGTCGAATGCCAATGGTTTTGACACCCTTGGCAGTTGTCGTGTCCTCGATATCGGCTGGGTTCGACATGGGGTTCCTCCTCGGTGCTGTGCGGCCGGTGATGTTCTCGGATGAACGTCTCGGTGACGGCCGCATGACACCGACGAGTTACGACCCGTTATGCAGCAGTGTCTTTCGAGTTCGTACGTCGTTGCGTGTCGCTTCGCCGTCGCACGCGGTCATCTGTGATGCGCTCATTGGCGATCGTGACGAATGCTGGGTTGAGCTCAATCCCAAGCCAGTCACGTCCGAGCTGTTCGGCGGCAACAGCTGTGCTGCCGCTACCCATAAAGGGGTCGAGGACCAGGCCCGGCTCACTCGGTGCGTTACAGGAGCAGGTGGCGGCAAGCGAGGAGCGAACTGCCGTTCCGCCGAGTGATCGGATGACGCGGCGCTGCCACGGGAGACGACACATGATGCAACGGGCCTCGGGGCAGCCTGCCTGGATAGCTCGCGATGGAAGCGCAATCGGGAAGGTTGCGTGATGCTCGCTGCGGTACCCGCTGGTCGCAAGCGGCCAGACGTCACCAGGGTTCTTCCCGAGCGGGTGTCCCACTCGTCCTTCAGCTTTCAACTTGTCGAGGCCGGTGACGTCGTCGCCGTTCGGACCGCGCCACGACTCGACGCCGCGATCGACGAGCGTGCCGCCGCGAGCGGCCTTCGAGCGGTGAGGAACGCGGAGGGCGTCGAGATCGAAGAAGTATCGCTGGCTTCTGGCCAGGACGTACACGACTTCGTAGGTGCACGCGAGGCGGTCTTTCGCATTGCTCGGCATGGGGTTGGTCTTGCTCCAGACAATCTTGTTCCTCACGATGAACCCGTCCGCCTGCAGAGCGAGGGCGAGCCGTTCCGGTGCCATGACGAGTGATTTGCGTTGTGCACCTTGGTTGCTGTGGACGGAATAAGAATCTCCGAGGTTGAGCCACAACGTCCCGGTGGGAACGAGGGTGCGGGCGACTTCCTGGCAAATCTGGCGGAGATTAGCGATCCAGTCGTCGACATTTGCTTCGAGACCGATCTGGTCGGCGTGCCCGTAGTTGCGCAGTCGGAAGTACGGGGGACTGGTGATGACGGTGTCGACCGATGCGTCGGGAAGTGATCGCAGGTGATGCAGTGCGTCGCCGACGAGCATCGAATTACGGGGGACCGCTGGTGATCCTGAAGTTGTTGTGTTCGGGGACGTGGTCATGAGGTGCCTCCTTTCTGAATGAGGGGGATGAGTTGATCTGGGGTGATGATGCGAAAGATGGCGTCGCTGAGATCATCCGAGCGGGCGATCTGCGCAGTCAGGCTGTGGATCCGGCGCTGGGCGGTTTCGACATTGGGTGCGCTCATGACCCACACGACGATCGGGAAGACGCCGGCACGATCTTGTTCTGTGCCGCTGCGCCGGTAGGCCTCGTACTCGCGACACTTGCGGATGAGCGTGGGGATGGTCTCGGTACCAAGGTCGATTTCGATGAACCAACTATCCTCGAAGTCGCTGTCGGGTCCTGGCGCGGTGACGGCGTGCAGATCCGGTTTCAGGGTGACAGCTACCCCACCAAGTCCGGGATAGCGCCGCCAACAGGATGGTTCGGGATCGGCTGCGATGAGTTCGATCTGTCCTGCTCGTTCGGCCATGGTCAGCGCAACGGTCGTGTCGGCGATTGCGAGCGTATGTTGCACGAACGTCCGGCTCGGTTCGTGACGCCGCCGCTTACTGGCATCGCTGACAAGCCGAATACCAGCGGTGTCGAGGAAGTACGTCGGCGTGCTGCTACCGCCGTAAATACCTCCGATACGTCGATCCAGCGTCGCAACCAGGCGGTGCTTTCGTAGTCGTTCCAGAACGCTGCGGGTGGCTCTGGCACCAGCGGAGGGACTGGCGTGATCCGCGAAGTGCAGTGTCTGGATGTGACCCGTCGTCAGGAATCGATGGCGCTGAATTGATCCCAGAACTTGACGGTCACGGTCCGACAGTGTGCCCTCAATGGCCTGCAGTACGGCTTTGCCGATTCGTCTGGTCTGGGCTGTTTGTGGGGTCGAATCGGGTGGGGTCGTTCGGGGTGTGGTGTCCGTATGGACACCATCAGTCGGTGACCGTAACTGGGTCGGTGGGACGTTGAGCAGGGGAGGGGCAGGAATTGTCAGAGGAGGGACTGGAGGGTCGGTCGGAGGGGTCGATGAAGATGAACTATTCATTCGGTTCGCTTCCTTCGACGGTTCGATACCGACTCGGTGGTGGGCGAGGGTTGGTCGAGCAGTGCGCGGAAGGCAGCTTCAATCTCGGCGCGCGGTTGGCCGTAGCGGGCTCGGCTACGGCGTCGGACGTCGTCCGGGTCGGAGGTAGCGGGCGGTGGGGGCAGGGTGACGCCGGATACCCACGGCTGCAGACTGTTGTCTCGGATGAGTTGGGCGTAGACGTGATAGGCCGGGAGTGCGCCGAAGTCCTGTGCACTGATCACCGATTGCCCATCGGCCATCGCTTTGGCGTCTTCGCTGGCGAGCTGAAAACAGATGCGGGAGCGAGCGTTGTTGGTGAAGGCCGCGAGCATCGCGCTCGACAGCTGTCGCCGGAACTGGTGCGAAAGGTGAAAGGCGGCTCCGAGCGATCGACTGGTTGCCAGCGCATCCTCCAGATCCGCGGTCGGAAGCTTCAAGTAGTCCTGCACTTCGTCGATGTAGATCGGGACGGGCTTTCGATCACGGGCGGGCGTCCCGGCCCGTTCACGAATCGCTTGCCAGAGTTCGGAAATCACGAGCGCGCCGAGTAGCTGTGCGGATTCTGGTCCGAGGACACCTTTTTGGAGCGGGACGAGCAGAATCTTCTGGTCAGTGAGGACGTCCCGGATGTTGAACTTGGCCGTCGTCTGCGACAGCGTGCTGCGCAGTGACGGCGAGAGCAGCGGACGAAGCTTGTTCTGGAGCGGTGCGATTACCTGCGCGGCTGCATCGGGTGAGAGTCCATCGAACCACTGCCAGAAGGGGCCAGCGGCAATCGGGTCGTCGCGGATGATGGCGGCCGTCAGGCGGCGACGGAACGCCGGATTGGTCAGTAGAACTGGCAGCATGACCAAGCTGCCTTCTGGGTGACGAGCGAGGGCGTCCAGGCTGTTTCTGAGAATGTCTGAGCTGCGCGGACCGAGACTGTCGCCGTAGAGCGTGTGGAAGACGCCGAACAGGGCATCGGCGATGAGTTCCGGCGACCTGATCTCGCCCTGCTTGCGTCGGAGCAGTGGGTTGATGCCGACGGGAGCTTCGTCGAGGGGATCGAGCAGGACGACGTCATCGCGGCGGTTCTCAGGAATTCGTAAGAGCAAGTCGGCAATGAGATCTTTCGGTTCGATGACGACCATGCCGAGTCCACGCTGTAAGTCCTGCACGATGAGGTTGAGTAGCAGGGTGGTCTTTCCGGTTCCGTTGGGGCCGAGGAGCCAACTGTGCCGTGTGGCGTCGGTGATGGAGTAGCCGATTGTGGCGTCGATACCGGGTGCGTCGGACGTCGCGATAACGCGCTCACCGCTTGCGAGTAACGGAGTCGGTCGGATTGGCCGGGGATGGGGCGCGGGCTGCCCGGGGAAATCCCCGTCGCCGATCGGCAGGCCGCTCAGACGGGCGACCTCCTCGACGTTCAGTCTGAGTGGCCACGACCACCCGAAACGGGGCAGTGACGCGTCGTTGATTGCCGTCGCCGGTTGGTGCTTGATGCCCACGCGGATGCCCGCCGCCTCGGTTGTCGCCAGTGCTGCCGCGACGCCGAGCGCCAGTCGCCGACGGCGTTGGTCGGTGTCGGCATGGACGCCGATTCGCGCCGTGAGGGCGAAGCCGTGTTGCGAGACTTTTTCGCGGTGGGCTCGTAGCTGATCTGGTGTCGCCATCCGATTTCCCGAGAGCAGCGTCCGCAGCGGCCCTTGGTCTGGCTTAGACGTGCTGGGCGATACGACGCGGGGTGACCATCGTGGACCCAAAATCAGCTGCAGGACGAGCACTTCGCCGTGGCCCGCTGCAGTGATGGCGGTGAGCACCGATCTTGCCGATCCGACAGGATCTGCCGGTGCAAGTCGCCGCTGGGAGGTTGACATGGTCAGTTGCCGCCCCGTTTGCACCCGGCGGCGGTCGCCGTCGAACTGATTGATGGTGACCCCGCGAACAAGCTGCTCGACCGTGCGGCGGATCGATGTCGCGTAGCGAAGCGGGCTGCCAATGAGGTACGTGACCCGGCCATTCTCACAACGGGTTTCGAGATAGATCGTCGGTTCGTGTCGTTCGGTCGCCCAGTGTCGGAGTACATCGAGCACATCCGACTCCTGGAGAGGGCTGGGCCAGAACACCTGTTGCCAGACCACGCTGTCGGGCCCGAGCGGGGGAGTGCTAGTCATCTGTCGTCTCCGAGTCGCTACGTGGTGCTTCGGGCTGCGCCGAATCTGATTGCTGCGCAGCAGTGTCGGAGCGCTCAGCATCGGCCTGTGCTTCCGCCTCGGCCAGAACGATGCTGAGCACGGCTCGGCTGAAACGCCGAAGGTCGGCCGGCTCGCGGCGGACTGCACGAACGGAAATGTTGCGTTGCTTGCGTCCCTTGCCTCGTGAGTTCGGTGAGTTACGAATGGTTTTGGACATAGGTGTGGCCTCCTTTCAATTACGAATTCTGTGAATCGATCAATACATTGACTGATTTATAGACTCAGTTAACGATGAAGAAGTTGATCGGTCAATACCGCTTGTGTTTATTACAACGGCGGGCGGAGCAGGTCAGGCTGAGGTGGAGTGTCCGAGAAAAGTTGTTACTTACCAACGACTTTGCCGCCATCGAACAATCGCCACGATGGCCGCGACGACTGCCGCAATACCGAGGATGGTGATGAGGATGGGGAGAATTGACGCCAGCACTTCGATGGCGCAGTACAGCGCAACGGCTGCAATGAGGCATGCCACCGCAAACCCAACGATCTGGTCGCCCCACGATTTGGGGTCGCTCGCGCTCATCGGGCCCGTCGCAGTTCCGCGAGGACCCCGCGCTCGAACCCGAGGACAGCGCAGTCGATGCCGAACTGTCGCTGGTCGTCTGGGAACCGCTTTGCGAACGCGTTGATCTGGATCTGCCCGACGAGATCGGCGTGAAACAGGGTCCATTCAAGCGTGCCGCGCTCGTAGCCGGCGTCTTCGAGCTGATCGAGATGCCAGATCGCCAGTTCGAGTTCATCAATCAAGCCGAAGTCGAGTCCGAGTCGGCAGTGATGGACATCGTGGACGAAGCGGTGGGCGATGTTGGCCTCGGGACTGGTGAAGATGACATCGTCGCTGTGCTGGTTGCTGATCGGCAGGGCTTGCCCGGTCTGCTGGCTCGTCGCGTAGGCCTCGCGGAGCCCGTCGTAGGTCGTCGGTGCGTCGGAGGCCGGTTGGTAGCCGAATCCGACGTCAAGGGCAGTCGTCTTGGCTTGGTCGAAGACGAACTGGCTGAGCGTGATTCGTGCCTCGTCGAGTTCGCCTCCGGTGTAGAGGCCGAGGCCTGCGGTGTGGGTTGTCATGGTCATGATTGGTGTGACCTCCTGGTCAGGCTGGTGATGGCTGCGCTGGAGTGCAGGCCGGGGATGGGGTGGGCTTCGATCTGGTCGGCGACGGCGGTTCCGAGGTAGGCAGCGCGGATGGCGTAGTCGCGTCGGTTACGAACGGGCCGTCGCAGCCGGTGTTCGGTGACGAGCGCGGCTCGCCAGTCGGCGTTCAGGAGGCGTCCAGTCACTTCGCCGAGTGTCGGCATGTGTTCGTGCATAAGCGCCAGTGCCGATGTTCCGACGAGAAGGCGGTTGGACGTCGTCAGACTTCGATCGAGGCGCAGGTGGAGGACGGTTCGGACGAACTCGGCATGAGCAGCGATGATGCTGTCCGGGTAGACCGTGTTCCCACAGACCGATCGGTCGATGGGTAGCCAGCGCCGCATCGGCGAGCTGGGTGATTTCGGTAGCGCTGCCGCGTCTTTCAGCTGCTGCAGTGTTCGAGGGGCGCGGTCGGGTTCGGTGAGTAGGAGGTGCAAGCCGGATTCGGTCGACAGTCGAGCGGAGACGAGCGAGATGGCTTGCTGTGCCTGCGTGAGCGTGGCGGCTAGCTCGAACGGTGGGACATCGTGGAGTGAGCCGACCAGCGGTTCGGAGTATTTGGGCATGACGAATTACCCCTTCCGGGGTGCAGGTGAAATGGGAATGAAGTGACTGCGGTATGAAACGCGCGGTAAACGGCTACGGCGTGGTGCACTGCCGATAGGTCATGAGGGCGTCGAAGACGGCTTGTGCTGTCGCGCCCGGTTCTGAGCGGGTGGTGATCATTGATGTCGTCACGTGATCGGCCTGCTGCAGCAGGGCGGGCGGTTCCGCACCGAGCGAGACGGCGTGGACGTGTCCATCGAATGAGATGAGCTGATCGAGCACGGCTCTCGAGTCACGGTCGGTCAGGAAGAAGTCCGTCATGACCACCAGAGTTGCCGCCGCTTCGGGATGTTGTCGGGCCAGGCGTTCGGCCTTG
Organism: Rhodococcus sp. IEGM 1330; assembly: GCF_033142445.1. NCBI lineage: Bacteria > Bacillati > Actinomycetota > Actinomycetes > Mycobacteriales > Nocardiaceae > Rhodococcus > Rhodococcus sp. IEGM 1330. The sequence continues at coordinate 43,713 of NZ_JAWLSB010000004.1, read as the reverse complement.
TCGAGCGCGGGACCGAGATCGCTCGATCCTGGCAGCCCATCCGAGCGCAAGCCCGATCGAAGGCGTCGCACGCCTCGCGGATAGAGGCGCTGAGGTGGGACATCCCACTGCGCCGGGTAGTCGAAGTGAATGACCGAGACCAATTCCTTTCCGCAGTCGCAGGCTCGACCGATGTGCTCGATGGCGCGTCGAGCTTCGTCGTAGCGTCGGGCGAGCGGGTCGTTGCCCGCCATTCCGGTGATGCTGGCCGAGTCATCCGTGAGGAACATGTACAGGGCCGGATCCTCGGGGCACTTCCCAGGATGTCCGAGCGTGGGTGAGGCTTTCGAGACCCGAGGGTTGCCCGCTCGTCCTTGTGGCGTTCCGGTCGGTGGGTGGATATCGATGAGTCGAGGTCGGCGTACATCGACGGAATGAAATCCGTGGGTTGTCATGCGGGGTCCTTCCGAAGTGTCCGCCCGATGGCAGGTGCTGCCGGGCCGTGACCGACAACGTCGGGGCTTTCGATGAGGGTCTGGTACGTCTGTCCATGCAGGTGGGCTGCGGCTGCGTCGCCGCGGTGGTGCCGTTCGGCGTGGATCGAGCGAGTTCGGTCGGTCGCTCGCCCGGAAAGAAGCAGCGGCACATGGAGCGGGAGCCGGCGGTGCGCACGCAGTTCTTTCTTGTACGCAGCGTGGGCGTCGTCGATGAGGTCACTGACCTGATCGGCGTGGCAGTACGAATTGATGAAGGATGCGATGGTGACAGCGAAAGCCAGGGCCCCGAACGCCGTACCGGACGCGAAACTGTCGACTGCGGAGCGCAGGCTCAGAATCGCAATGGCGACGAGCAGACCGACTGTGAGGCCGCTGCCGAGCGCGATAGTCGCATATCGGCGGGCACGTTGTCCGCTACCGTCGAAGAGGTGTCGGTACGGCTGTAGGGCATCGTCGAGGCAATCGGGGTCGTCGCGGTGTCGTTCGGCCGACAGCTGCAGGTGCTTGAATTCGGCACCGACCAGTCCTGCCGTGACAGTCGCAGCTCCCGCCGAGACTGCCTGAATGACCGCCAGCAAAGGGATGTCGCCGAACAGAATGGCCGCGTTGGCCGGACCCATGACTTCCCCGGCGAACAACGCGCATGCTCGAAGGCGATATGCCCATCCAGATCCCTTGCGTCGTCGCCACGGTGAGAGGGCGTCAGCCACCCGCTGGTAGTAGCGCGCGGCGGACTCGACAAGAGGTCGGTCGTGCTCGACGAGGAAGGCTGCTTCGGCGCGGTACGGCTCGAGTGCCGCTTGCCGCGAACTGTCTCCCCGTGCTTCATGTTCGGCATCTGCCTTGAAGAGGTCGCGTTGCGAGGCGCTGAGCGCGTCGCCTTCGAGTTCTGCCCAGGTCCGCTCGACTGTGGTCGGACGTGCGATGCTGTCCGCCTTGTCGGTGGGGATCAGTCGACGTGCTTGAGGCTGCTTGCGAGCGATGGACGGGACCGGACGCGAGAGGGGATTTCGGAATGCCATGATCGCTACCGTCCAATCGCGGGGTCGGTGACGACGGTGCATTCTGCGGCATTGGCACGTTCGCAGATCCGGTTCCAGCCAGCTTTCAGGGCGTCGACATGGGCAGTTGCCGCCGGCGTGCCGCTGGAGCTCTTCCCGATACCGATGATCGTCAACTGTGCGCCCGAGAGGTCGGGGACGGTCGCCGCGTCGGCAATCGCAACGGCCGAGGCCGCTGTCAGCGTGGGGTCCGCGAAGTTCAGTTGGTCGGTGTCTTCACCATCGGTCACGATGAGTCCGACGAGCTGCGACTGACCATTGCCGTTGTTCAGCTGTTGGCCGTATTCCGCATTGAGGCCGAGCTGTCCGAGGATGTCGGTTCCGCTTGAACGCGGCGGTGCCGCCACTGCGTCGGTAATTTTTTGGTGAATTTGCGTCATGACTCCCTCGGTCGCCTCCGGCTCGCGACGTAGGCGGGCGTTCTCGGTCGCACCGTCGAGATGAAGTTCGCCGGAGTAGAGAGGCACTGTGCTGGCGACGCTGCCGGAGAATGCCGACACGTCTGCGTTGCCACCGCAGAGAAACGTGCGCCGGACAAGCCCTTGAACTGCTGCGTTCTCGCCGTCGGACAGTGGGACCGACGACCGGGAGCCGGAGATGTCGATCACGGCTTTGAACGCCACGGGTGATTGCGGGCAGTCGGTCGCGCCGGGGTGTTCGTCAGTGGTCGGGTTGATGACGCCGCAGCCTGCGGCGAACGTGGTGGCTACGCAAATCGCCACCAGTGTGCGGTGTGGAGTGCTCGTTCTTGGCGGGATGCCGTTCATTCCGTTGTCCTTCGTTCGGATGATTTTTGAGCCCGTTGTGGGCCTACAACCACTCGAACACGAACCGTCGGGACGGTTCCGGTAGACGATCCGGTGGATATCCGGGTTAAATCCGTCCATGACGGCAGATACTCGGGCACTTCGACACGGGGACGTGGTGGATGAGCTGAAATTGCTTCGCGAGCGGGGACTGGGAGTGGTGCGGAAGCTCCGGCTGGATGCACTGCACGAAGCAACAGAATTGAGCGGGCTTGCACGCCCCAACGATCGCAGTCCGGCGGCGATCGCAGACCTTGTTCGCAAAGCGGTCAAGCATCTCGATGGCGGGGATTACCAGGCCGCCGCGGAATACACGTTCGGGCTAACCGGCGGTACGAAGATGGCACCAGCACACGAACGCCGACGCATGGCAGCCGGAGTCTTCGGTCTTGCGACTGAGACGTTTCGCAAGAAGCACGAGAAGGAAATCGTCGATGACGTCGCTGAAGGCGTGCTGGCGTTGTGTCATGACCAGGCCATGCGCGTCGCGCATCTGGGTATGCAGCAGCGCCACCCTGCCGATACAAGGCTGGCGGTGGCGTGGGTGGAACGGTTTGAGGCCTACTACCGGATCTGGACGCCCGTCTATGCGCTGAAGGCTGACCTGGATGCTGCTCTGGCGACATACAAAAATGAGCCATCCGACCATCTGCCGTGGGATTCAGAGAGCGTCGAGAGTTTCGACCCAGTGAAACAGGCACAGGGCTACGCCCGCAGCGCCCTCTACTGGTACGCAAGATTTCTTCTCGCAGAGAAGCAATTCATCAACGAGCGCGGCGGGATGTGGTTATTCTCCGATCCGAAGGTCGAGGAGACTGTGACCGACGCCGTCTACCGGATCGGATGGCACAACCCGATCAATGAGGAGAACGATTCTTGGCTTCGTCGCAAGCTTGCGGACAGTAGACACCAGGAGGCAGAGCACTTCTATAGAGCGCTTGAGGCAAGCACGATGGGGGAGAATATTCATTCGATTTGGCAGAAGTTCGTCCTCGACGGACACCAAGCAGAACTATCGGGCGACACCAGTGCAAGCCAGGTGCACAGCACAGTCACAGCGTGCGAGGAATATCGCAGCGCGATTGATCAGGACTGGCTCAAAATAGCTGATTGGTATGCACCGGGATCGAAAGCGCCCCGTGGAATTGACGGAAAACATCTGTATGCAGAACACGTGGAGGCGCTTGAAAGAACGCCACAATAAGTTGGATTTATTGTGAAACTAGGTACTGGACTCGGCCTCGGGGACAAGCTCGACGCTCCAACCTGCGGCGAAATCGTCTCCGACAACCTGGTCGATACTCTTCTCGGACAGAACTCTGACTAGGGCGAGTCGCCTGTTTTCAAGATCGCGCAGCGTCGCATCTCTCGTTGAGTCGAGACTGTGAGGTGCCACCACGGCGGTGTCCGCGTCCTCGCTATCGATCAGCAAATAGTTTGATGCCCTGTATCCAGCGTCTGCCGCGTTGTCTGAGGCACCGTGGAGCAGGTCAAACATTCCGATCGTCTCTTTTGTTGCTCGTTCGCTGCTTCGACCCGGTTTAGGTAGATGGTTCACGGCCATTGGTTCTCCCAATTAGTATTGTTTAATTCGATTTTATCACAATTTGTTGTCAAAATCGACAGCCAAAATCTAGCTAACTCTGGCATCATTCATGAACCAGAATCGAAGCATGCGAACTGTGCTGACTGATATCGCAATAGCCGCCATCCATGCGCTGATGCCAACTGCAACATTCCAGAGGATAGTGGAATCAAAGACTGCCATAACCCATGGCAGGTTGTCCACGTTTCGACCGGCTACAACCAGTGCGTATGCGAGAAATTCCAGGGTGAGGCTGACGGCTCCAATTAGCGAGAACGCCAGGGCACTTGCAGATGACACAAGTGAACGTCGCATTCGTGCCAAGTAGATAGTGACGGCCGTTGCTATAAGTAGTGGATACGCCAGAGTTGCGGCAACGAAGTCGCTGCCCGATTCTGAATTAACGACGGCCTGACGGAGCGAGATTGTGATTCCTAGAACGATTGTCAGCCAGAATGCCGAAAGTAGGTCTGAACCAGTCGGCCTCTCAAATACTCTTAGCCGCATGAAGTAGTCGGAGTTTCCGGATTTTGCAGCTTCTCGGCTGTAAAAATGTGTTTGTGATGCACCTCGCTGTGGCAGTCGGAAGTAGCCTGGCGACATTGTCGATGCCGGTCGCGTTGAGCGGGTTGTGTTACCTGTTCGATGCTCGATGGTTATTCGGTCCATAAAGGATCCATCGGGTACAGTTACTGAGAGATGATAACTTTTAGAGCGCTCGGCGCGGCCGAGGCCAATCTGTACGTGGCCGCTTGAGATTTTAAATAGTCGAAGAAACATTTGCGCGGGACGGCTATATTCTGATTCGGATGCTGACTTCTGTATGGCGCTGTTCGGAATGTCAAAGGAATAGTTAATAGAGTAATGTGTCTGAGCTGGAGCCTGGATCACGATAAAAAATCTTGTTACTAGAGCCTGCGCGAATAGCCGAGACAGGGAGTGTGCATTTGGGTCATTTATTGTTGAATTCGAGAATGCGCTGTTGACCCTCCCGAGCAATTGGGCGGAAATGCCTCCGTTATTGCGGGCAAGTACGTGAGCCGGCTGGATGGCTGCGCCGACCAGATCATTCAAGTTTGAGGTGAACTCTTGCGACCAAAGGCTGAGATCGGGGTCAAGATTATATGCTTTTTTGTATAGAGAGATCATAGACGCGACCGCGAGAATGTTGCAATCGGCGAACGGGAGCGATGTTATTGCCAGCCCGCTTCTTTCAGAGACATCGAAATTGTTGTACAGGCGACCTTTTTTAGGCTGGGCAATCGGGATTAGCATTGATGAGGGTGCGGAAAAAGGAGGAGGTGCAGAAGACGTGATGTTGATGTCCAATGACACGGTCTTGCGGGTGTTATTTCTGTCGATATCGATAGATTCCGAGACTCGGCTCCTTGATCCAATTGGGTCTACAGCGAGTGTTACGAAGTCATAGAGCGCAGTGCTTGACAGTTGTGATTCAAGCTTGAGGGCCATCTGAATAGTCTGCGCTATTTCACTTGATAAATTCAAAGGGTTGGCGGTATTGTCGGGAGCGGGGATTGCGTCGCGTTGAAGTGCACGCCAAAAAATCTGAAGGATAGAAAGAAGAACCAATACGATTAGGGGGATTGCCCAGAGCAAGCCAGAAGCCTTACCTGTAACGAGTAAAACGATTGGCAGGACGGCAAGCCCGGCTAATATCGATGCCGTTAGGCTGGAGAGGCCCCTGACCTTCTCGCGATTCAGCCACGACGGTACATGCTGGTTGGGCATTTGACTCCATCTCGAACGCTTCACAGGTTGACAAGACGTCCGGCGATCTTAGGATGTCAAGTCGATGGATTATTGCTCTTGGCTTGGTATCTGTCTAGGTCACTAGCTTGTTGTTGGGCAGTTAGGCGAATTTTTCATTCGACTGAATGACAGAGACCTGTCTTTATTTATTCCACTGCTGGATGTTTCTCAGCTCTGTTTGAGTCCGCTTCGCTGACCCACACGGCGATCACACCTTGTTTAGGCATAACCCAACCGTCGAAGCCAATGCCAACCGTCATCTCTGGCACGGTCCGTGGCAGCCGATAGCTTCTCACCTTCTTGCTACTGGCGATGAAAGGGATCAGGCGCATTTCGTCGATTCCGCAGTCTCCGTACTCCAACTCCACGTCGAGCCCCTTTGACGGCTGCTCAACGTCGACGTGCAGCATGTGCCCGTGTTGTCGCAGAACGGTGCGGTAGGTGTACGAGATATTCACGGGTTTCGCCGCATCGACGATGTCGCTTCCGATCTTGACAGCGTACGACTGCACGCCCGATCGGGTACTGCGACGGATCTTCTGCTCGTCGCCATCGACGGCGAACTGCACCAGCTCGAACGCCTCCCGACTTCCTCCATCGAGCCCAGTTGCAGGGTTGACATACCAGATGGACGTCTCGCTGGGGTCCTCGACGAGTTCGCGGTAGGTCCTGTCATCGGAAACGGCGGTGAATCTTCGGATTGGTGACGACGGAACAACCGTGTACTCGTACCGAGTTGTGAGAACGAAAAGCGGAACACGTTCTGTGGACGTGTTATCCATGGACAACGGAGAGAGATTCATACTGATCTTCGTGTCGTGCCAGCGCTCGGTCGCGGAAATTGCCTGGTCGCGGATATCCTCATAGATGTCGGTTGCGAAGTCTTTGTCGCCGAGCCTGAGGGTAAGGGCGTTGCGGGTTAGCTGGTCGAGGAAGTCGTCGGTCGCAATGACCGACAAGTTGTCGATGTTGTCGGCGAATGCTTGGATCACCGAGTCCCGGAGCGTTGGTGCCAGTTTTGCCATGACGCGGATCATGACCTTCTCGACCAATTTTTCGATTACGGCACCTCGGTCGCCGCTGATCCACAGATCGAGGCCGATTCCGACGATGCCAGCAACAAGAAGCGTTCCTCCCACCTCGCTGATCGGGACGAACGTGATGATTTCTGTCGTACCGGTCGCCACGAGGTACTTGTTCAGCACCATCAATGCAACACCAGCGACCGCAACCGCGAAAGCGAAAAATGCGAGCTTGAGGTTGACGATTCGTTGGTGGGGATCTTGCATAAACTGCTTGCATTATAGCAAGTGAAACTAACTAAGAATAGACCGAAAGTGCAGAGTGGCAACCACTTCCGGGTCGCAAAAGAGGAGCCGGGAGTGATTGCGCACTCTGCGTAGTCGGGGGATCAGTTACCGCCGCCGTTGAAGTTGCCGCCGCCGTTCATTCGTCCACCCCCTCTGCGTAAATCAATTCCTTGCCAGCTGAGTAGTCGGCAGACGTTACGCAGGTGGATCTTGGTCAGATCCGTCCGCGCAACGTCAGGAACAGGATACGCCGTTTGTGCATGGGTGCAATACGCATGGGTACATTCCTCTCTGGCCGTATGGGCGTGGGCCGTATGGGGTTGATATGTGCCCGATGCAGCGAAGCCTCCCCTCAACGCCACGACGCGAGAGTTCGGTGCGCGTATCCGTGCCCGCCGAGAGGAACTTGGTCTCAGTCAGGAAGCTGCGGCGCTAAGGTGTGGCATCCATTGGACGCAGCTCGGCAAGGTGGAACGCGGTCAGCGCAGCCTGCGGCTGGAGAACATCGTAAAGATTGCGTTCGGCCTTGACGTTGCTCCGGGGGTGCTGCTCGACGGCGTGCCAGTGCCGAGTGAAGGTCATTCACTGGAATGACGGATGTCGCAGCGTCCATCCGGTTGTGTTGGCTAGGCTAAATCGGAGGTTCGCGAGGATCTTTGCTCGCTTCGCGACATCGATGGAGGAGGAAGATCGTGGCCTACGACCTGGGCAAGCGACTGGTGATTGGCGTGGCCTCCAGCGCACTCTTCGACTTGTCAGAATCTGACGCAATCTTCCGCAGTCAGGGAGAAGCGGCTTACCGGCAGTACCAGCAGGAAAATTTGGACATCCACCTCGGTCCGGGTGTCGCATTTCCCTTCGTCCGGCGAATTCTCTCTCTTAACGACTTGTCTGAAAGCCAGGCAGATCCTCTCGTCGAAGTCATGATTCTGTCGCATAACGATCCCGACACCGGTCTCAGAGTGATGCGGTCGGTAGCCCATCATAAGCTCGGAATCACCAGGTCGATTTTCACACAGGGAAAGTCGCCGTATGACTACATTCCGGTACTCAACATCTCGCTCTTCCTGTCAGCGAACGCCCAGGATGTTCAGCGCGCAACTGAGAACGGGTACCCGGCCGGTCGTGTTTTGGATAGCGAGTTCGTCGATGATCAGCTGGACCTAGAACTGCGGATCGCATTCGACTTCGATGCGGTACTCGCCGATGACGAATCTGAGCGCGTAATGGAGGGTGCGGATCTTGACGCTTTTCACAGCCACGAGACGCAAAATTTGGCCAAGCCCCACACACCCGGTCCGCTGAAGGAGTTCTTGGTCGGTGTTTCGAGACTTCAGCTAGTCGAGGCCCGACGTAAGGCGGAGGATCCTACTTACATCACCCGGCTACGCGTGTCAATCGTGACCGCGAGGAATGCTCCATCTCACGAGCGGGCATTGGCGACGCTCAAAAGTTGGGAAGTGCTCGTCAACGACGCGTTTTTTCTCGGCGGAATTGAGAAAGCCAAGGTGTTGCAAGTGCTGAAGCCCCATATCTTCTTCGACGACCAAACTGGCCACCTGGAACCGGCAGCCAAGTTCACGCCGTCGGTCCATATCCCGTTCGGCATTCGTAATCTGCTTCAGCCGTCGACACAGACCTCGGGAGATGGGGGAGTCCTCCAGAGTGGTGAGCCGACAGGCGGAAATGAAGCTGGTGAGGTGGATATCGCAGACGGTCTCAATGCTTCAGCGATCGATACTTAGTGAAATTTGAATCATGTCGGCTGGGTTGCAGGCGTTGCCTATCTCAAACGTCCATCAGCTATTTGGGTGCTGTTCGCTAAATAGGTCACGAATGGGTACAAATCCATCTTTGTGTCCGTCGAAGAGCTGACGGTTGATTGTCACCTCAACAACCCTCGCCTTTGCCTCACCTGGCTTTTGGAGTGCCGAAGGGAGGAGGAGAGGAGTGCCAAGCGCTAGGAACGGCATTTCATCACTGAGGATCATATGTCCGTACTGCGAGATATCCGCGTCAGCCACGAGCAGCATATCATCTCGGTTTGTTCTGTACGACGAAATGCGCGCAAGGAGATCTAGGGGACGGCCGACGTAATCGGGAACTGACCGTCCTGTCAACGCTGAACATGGGCCCGAAGTGAGTGCGGCGGAAAAGGTCAATTCTGGAGCGCCGGTTCGGGAATCGATCTGACTCCAGCTTCTACTGAGTGAATCCAGTGCACAACAAATTTCGAGAATTGGCCTGAGCGATAACGATCGTACGATGACGCCATCACCCATCTCTTTGAAGGGTAAAACGTTCGTGTGAGCCTCACTGAGCAATTTGATCAGAGATTGAAATACTTCGCCGCGAATGTAGGCTTGTCGACTGCCCGATATTTGGCGGTACGCTGCGCTGGCCCTGAGGTCCAAAAGGCACCAATATGCATGCTCTTCATAGTTTTCCTGGTATACCGCCTCAAGGTCATTCTGCTTTCGCTTTGCCCAGTCCAGTAACGGGCCAGCCAAGACGTGCATTTCGGAAGTCCGCAGATTCATCAAATTTCCAATCCAAGCAGTGCGTAAACTTCGCTGTCAGCCATGTCGGACAGAGCTGCTATGCAAGCCTGCGCGCGGTGTACGGGTTCGTCGTCGAGCATCTTCAGGGCGCTTTCCAGCTGCTCCGGCGTCCACAGGCGGGTTTTGGCGTGGTCGGTGAGCACGGTTTCAAGGTGCGCGCCTTGGGATCTCCACATCACATCGAGAGCTGAGTTTGTAATGACGTCCAAAGTCTCATTCCGGAACGCCATCCGATTCTCATTGAAGATTTGCTCATCTAGGAAGCGTTTCAGCTGTCGTAGCATGCGGGCCGCGTCGCTCGATAACTGAACCACGGGGTTCGTCTCAGAGGGGGTGCCGGGCCCCGCCTGATCCATGAGGCTTTTTGAATGCTTGACTAGGTTATCGATAAAGTAGGTATAGATTGTACCCACATTGGGCCGCGGCGTTAAAGCCAACTGAAGGGATGGGGGCACTTCCCCTTCTGATAATAAGTGAAGCGCTGCATTGTGAAATACTTTATCTTCAGATTCGGCCGACAGGCGAACTCGCGAAGCCTCGTGGAGATTTTCTATAACCCAGGTAATGTCGTCCGAAAAGCGGACCACCATAGTTTCGTTCGTATGGTGAGTTTCGTCCATCGACAACGAAACCCTTGAGTCATGGAACGTTGCTTGCAGCGAGTGCCTGAAGATGGCACTGTCCGACGCTTTCGACAGAGAATGCCGCCAGATACCGTATGCAGTCTGAGCGACATAAGGCCGCTTTGGGCGCAGGAGAAACGGGTCCAGCGATAGGGCCCAATAGCTCTGCTGGCCCGTTGTATATGCCTCAGCGCTAACTGGACCTGCCGCCCAGGGGACATACTTCATAACTTTGTCGGCCAAGGATTTATCTTTGATATCTTTGATCCAACTAGGAGGCAAAGCCTTTCCTGTCGAATCGACCATCTCCAGTTGTTCAGAAAAATTGGTCTGTCGGCCAGGCTTCTGGACATCCAACGTCGTAATCGTTTCTCGAATCCAAGAATCGGCCGCTACCTTGCTTCTGTGAATAAAGGGAAGGCTTCCAACCTTGATTCCAAGCGCGATCGCTTCGGTTAGGTCGGTATTTAAGCCCAAGCGAGAAGAGATCGAGCGAGCAACCTGTGCAACCCTCATTGTGTGGGTTGCGTAATTTCGTGTTGAGCGATATCTTCCGTAGAATAATGTGTGATATTTGTCAGATTGATTGCGAAACTCATCTGAGTGCAGTATCCGATCGCGTTCCAAAGCGAACGGGGAACGTCCCGATAGACGAGCGCGACCCTCTGGCGTTTGCCATGAGTCTTCAAACTCTTTGATAGCATCTGAGCCGCTGGTGAAGTGTGTGATGTCTGCCGATTTGAATGCAAAATTCCCGAGGTTGGACTCCATGCCTTGGACCTGGCTCAGGTATGTCTCGGCACTCATCGTTCACCTGGGATGAGCTGGTGTGTGCTATCCCTCCAGATCAAGGCATAGAAGTTGGAGTACATAGCGAGCGGCTGCCCTGACGGTCGGCCGACTGTCGCGTTCAGCTGCATCTATGACCTCCAGGGCAATGAGCGGACTTCCTTCATGCAGATGGTATGCCTGGAAGGCTGCGTACACGGCCACTTTCTCAAATCTGCTACCTATGCACTCTCGAAAGTTCGCTAGTGCTGCAGCATTGGAGGGCTCGTCAAGGAGCATGCTGCGGCAATCGTCGGGGTATCCATTGGACCGCGCCTTCAGTACCGAGTTTACGGTATCCGAAAGAGGCTGATTGTAGCTATGTGTTGTAATGGTATCCGCTATTATGGACTATTTAATTGGTAAGTCAATGCTGCAGTTTGGGCATAGGTACACGACATCCGGGAAAGTCAATCATACTTCCACGTTATACGCACCTGTGGGTATCGAGATCAAGGCGGCTGCAAATCTCGTGCGACGCATTTAGGAAAGCGGGTATGCGACGTTTAGGCCGAGCCCCCGAATGCTCTTTTCTGGTACCACGGGCCTTTGAATTGGCCATTCATATGAGTACGGTCGCTGATTCGTCTTTTCCGATTTGCTCGTACGGCACCGATGATGGGAGCCTTCGGTAAGCTGCGCGCCAGCTTTTGGAATTCAGATGGTCATCCCCGCAGTGCATCGGCCTGATGTGTGATTGCACCCCCTCGGAAGCTGTGACATATGACCCGATTGCTTTCATGCCTCTGACAGTGGTTGAATACGGGCGGTGCCGTGTGGCCAACAGTTGTCTCATTCGCCTGGTGGAAGGAAACCCAGATGGCTAAGCAAATCTTCGTTCAGCTTGTTGATGATCTCGACGACAAAGAGATCCCTGATGGTACCGGCGAGAACATCACATTCTCGGTCAATGGCAACGAGTACGAGATCGATCTGAGCGACAAGAACGCCAAGGAGTTCTACCGGAAGCTCGACTACTACATCGGGCATAGCACCAAGGTCGGCGGACGGAAGGCGCGCAAATCGACCAAGGCTGGAGCTACGACAAGCTCGACCGGCGCACCCAAGCGAGACGCAGCTCAGACCCGCGCCATCCGCGAATGGGCACAGGCCAACGGCTATGAAATCTCGACCCGCGGCCGCATTCCCGCATCCGTCGAGGAAGCCTTCGACGCCGCACACTGAGAGGGCTTTGCCCCATTTGGGATGTGACCACGTTCGGAGTGCTACGGACAGGACGCGGTCGGAGTGTTCGTAGCGATGGGTGTTCGATAGTTACGGCAATGTCGATGGTCAACGCACCGCATAGCCTAAAGCCCGCCGGACACCCAGTGCGTCATCCAAACTCGGTTCCTGCGGAGTTCCGTGTAGCTGCAGGTAGATGCCGCCGTCGACTCGTGTGAGTTGCGCGAGTTCGGTGAGTTTCGACTCGTCGAGGGCCACCGAGTTAGCCAAATACGTGAGCCACCCAATCGGGATCTCCATCGCCTTGTCGTCAACGTTCTGTGCCTGCATGAACGAGTACGTCATTGCAGCGCCATACTCTGGCTCCCACGCTTCAGTGAGCGCTTTGAGCGAATCGCGGATGGCAGTTTCGTCGTTTGCCAATGGATCGGCGTGGTCGGGGTGGGGCAACTTCAGCAGTCCGTGGTTGCCGAGACGTGTGCGTTCGACTCCGCACCGGACGCGGTAATCAACTGGACCTTCGCGATGTAGTCGGGTCAGTAGGGGCGAGAATCCGCCACCGCTCATGACTTCACCACGATTGTTCTTGAGAGCAGTCGAATCGACAAGCGCAGCCAGCGAATCCAGGTCAGCCGGTGCGGGAAGTAGATCGTCAGGGCCGTTTGCTCCGCCTGCGGGGTAGACGTACCAGTCTGAGTAGATCTCGTCCTGCGCGGGGAGGCGATTGAGTGAATCAAGTAGCCGCTCGGCGCATCGGGCTGCGGATTCCACACGAGAACCCCATGACACGGTCACGGCGACATGCTCAGACATTCCAAGAGTCCTTCGTGTTAGTTCGGCGCAACATGGACAATCTCAATTCCGCGGATGCCGGCTTCGCGCAGTGTGCTGCGAATCGCATTCGCAGCACGTTCGTCGGCAACCCGCCATTCGATTGGTGTGTCGCCTGCGGCGCTGAGTTGCCGCTCAGCTTGGTCCACCATGGCCTTGTCGCCAGTGAAATAGGGTTTCCAGTTTCCGTTCTCGTCGATATGCCCCTCGTAACCGAGCCCTTTGGCATCGATTAGTACCCCGTCCTTAAATCCGTCGAATGCAACCCCTTCGACAACGTACTCGATCCCACGCGGACTGCCGGTGACCTGCTCCTGGTACTCGGCCGCCCGCTCTGACATGTTGTGATTGCGTGGTTCATACTGGCCTGGCCCATCTTCCGATCGGAACACGTCTGGGATCTTGTCCAGGATGTCCTGTGGTGTGGCGATCCCGGCGAATTTTTCCAGCAGGAGCGCGATAAGCGCTGCGCCAGTGATGACGCCGGCAGCGATCAGAGCTGCCGTGGCCAGCTCTACCGCGACGGCCAGTCCGGCCAGCGCAATCGGAAAGAAGCCTTGCATGCCACTGTTGACGCCGCGCAACTCGCTGGCGGCCCCACGGATGGTGGTGGCTAATGTCGCGTCGGCTTCTGCCAGGCTAGCGAGCCCCACTGTGATCGAGGTCGTCCACTCGGCCAGCTTGAAAGCCGCATCCTGGGCGGCGGGATCGAGCGGCGTCAGTGCCCAGTCGTCGTCGACGACGATGCCTTCCGACTCGGCCAGCTCGGCGAGCCGAAGGAGCCGAAGACGCGCGGAGTCGATGTTTGTCAGGCCGTCGACGACGGAAGACCGGACGGCGCGGATCTGATCGGCCTTCGTCGCGGCCTCCAATGCATTCGACCGCATCGTCTCGGCCGCAGATTTTTGTGCTGCGCCGCTCCATGACCCCGTGTCTGGTAGGTTCGCGACCCGCATGTCTAGCTTCTGTGTCTTGGCCGTCAGCCGCTCGGCAACTTCGTCAAGCATCTTCGCCTCAGCAGCGACGGTGGCGGGATCCCACGAACTGATGGTGCTTCGCAGATACGTCACTCAGCCACTGCTTGAATGCTGCGAGCGTTCGCCGCGTCAGCTTGCTCGTAGTCAGTTGCACATTGAGCTACGCCGTCGCCGAAGATTGCGAGCTGGTCCACAACCACTGAAAGTGCGACGAGCAGACTTGCGTCGATTGCAGACAATTCGTCGGCGACAAAGGAATCTGTCACCAAAGACACGGTGCCTGCCAGATGCTCGTCGGTCGCGTCGGTCGCAATCTCTGTTCGCGCGACTTCGACCTCGGCGGCCACAATTTGCAGTTCGTCTGGCTGCACAATCAGGGGCTCTAGCATCGTTGCTCCAGCAGGTGATGGTGCCGAAGCACTTCGCCGACGACGGAGTCGGCCGACCGAATCGCTAGTTGAGCAGTCCGACCGTGCACCTTCCCGAGAGTGGCCAACTCAGAGCGGACGCGGAGTACCGCCGCAACAACAACCGGATCGTCCGGGGCGAAGCCGGCCTCAATGGTCACCCTGTGCTCTTCATCCATATTGCGTTGGACGGCGTGCAGGGTATTTCGGTTCCGTCGAGTTGCGGCACGGGGCCTGGTGCAGGTGGGGGAGGGCAGGCCTTGGGCGCTCGTCCATGGCGAGGTGAGGCCACTTGGTTCGAGCGTGGGACCTGTGGGAGCCTTCCGGAACGAAGTAGCAGGCCCAGCATGAACGGGCCTTGGGGTTGGAATATCTAATCCATGGCGCCTGTTCCAGCTCCGGTCCGTTCTCCGGTCGTGCCTTCCGCCACGCTCCCGCCCGCATCTGAACCACCATTGACTAGCAGCGAGGTTCCAATCCCCGCCCCGCCCGGATCGCCCACCAGTACACCGACTTCGGTGCCATCTACACGGTAGGACAAGAGCGGGATGCAGTGGGTCGTCGCATCCCGCTCTTGTGCGTCCCGCCGCCTCGCCGATCACGGGGTGGGCGTGACGTCGAGTAGCTGTTCCTTGGACACAATCCGCCAACGGTGTTTCATCTATACGAAAGAGGCGACGCGATGCGATTGGTACAAAGTGTGCTCGGCGTTCTAGTCGGTCTAGCGATCTGCGTTTTCTCGTTCTTGGCTACATCACCGGCAAACCTTTGTTCGGACTACGAACCCGAGTGAACATCATCGGGTCATCTTCGTGGAAGCTTCGAGACCAACCGCGCACCACTTCCTTTTCCCGCGGCTCGGTGTGTTGTCGAGTCTACAAGCGGAGAGCGCAGCGTCGACTACGTAATAGACTGGACCGCGAGCTTGATTTTAGTGCTGGGGATTTCAGTCGTCGTGGTCACCATATTGGCGTACAGGAAGCAGCGGCATGAAACATAAGCCGGTCTGCGTTTGGTTAGAATGCAGCTGTCGAGGTTTTCGGACATAGGATTAGTGACTTATTTCTCTGAGTTCTCAGAGTCGAGAGGGTCGCTCGTGATTCGGGCAAGTGAGCTTCTCATTGGCCGTTGAGTACAGCTGCCCACAATGTTTACACCGATCGGTAACGCGCGGAAGAGCCCGTCACGGCGCGGTCAAACTGCTTTCTTTCCTTCACTAAAGGTGGAATATTGGAGTTGGAAGAGATCCACATTTCCATGCGATGACGTGTGCGAGCGCAGTACCATGACGAAGCTGGGCATCCATGCCCTGACTGATCCGAATATTCCTGTCGCCATGCCTCAAGTGAGGGTTCCTCTCATGCGCTTCAAGCACAAGCAAGACTCCGATTGCGTCGTCGCGGTGTCGGGTGTCAATACGGTTTCATTCGGCATCCTGGCCTCAGCTGCTACCCGGAAGGGTCTGCTCGGCTTCGCAGTAGAGCGGATCGATCCCGCGGAACAGCAGCGCTACTTCATGTACGGCTTCAAGGTGTTCCAGTCGGTCGTCCCAACACCTGCCGAATCCACTCAAGTCAGCACGTTCGACCATCCGGTTCAAAGTTTCATCTGGGACGATTTCACCGCCAAGCCGGACCGCGACTACACCTACCTCTTCTATCCCATCAAAGGCACCCCGAAGAACCTGGACCGCTCAGCGAAACCTGTGCAGATCGACATCCGCACTGAACCTCTCTTCAGCGAGGAAACCCACGACATCTTCTTCAACCGGGGTGTGGCTTCCAGCCAGGCATACACCCGGCGCTTCGGGTCGGGCGCTATCGACACTCTCTCGCCTGAAAAGCGAACGGCCGCCATCGACTGGCTCAGCCGCGACCTTGACGAAGCAATCCTGAGGTTCATCGTAGGATGCGGGCCAGGTGACCGGTTACTCTGCTGCTTCTACGAATTCCGCTACGAACCGGTCGCTCGTGCCCTCGCATCCGCAATCAAGAGGGGCGTTGATGTGAGACTAATCATTGACGCCAAGCAGAACGAGCGTCAGGCGGCTGGCAAAACCATCGGTGCATTCCCTCGCGAAGCCAACCTCGCTCTCCTTAAAAAGGTTCGAATACCCGTGGAGCGCATCATCAAGCGCGAAGCACGGACGTCAGCGATTCAACACAATAAGTTCATGGTCCGAATTCCAAAGGGCGGAAATCCGACTGAGGTCTGGACTGGTTCGACAAACATCTCTCTGGGCGGCATCGCCGGCCAAACTAACGTCGGGCACTGGGTCCGTGACGCCAGTATCGCCCAGATCTACGTCACCTATTGGGAGCTTCTGGCGGACGACCCTGGCGGCACCGACAACGACACCACAGTACAGGTCCGTGTTAAAAACAAGCAGTTCCGTACCGATGTCGAGACGATCAGTCCGGTACCGTCTGATTTACATTCGGTTCCCCGCGGCGTGACTCCGGTCTTCAGTCCGCGGTTGAGTACGAGTGTGCTCGGTTCGTACGCCGAACTACTGGATTCGACGAAACGTCAAGGTTGTATAACGCTGGCGTTCGGCGTCGGGACTGCCTTCAAAGATTTATTGCAGGACAACACTGCCGCCAACGGGTTGGTGTTCATGCTTCTCGAAAAACGCGACGCACCTAATCCGCGTAGTAAGAACGCATTCGTTCGTATCGATAGATCGAACAATGTCTATACTGCCTGGGGTTCGTTCGTTGAAAATCCTGTCTACCATTGGGCACGCGAGACCAATGCCGGACTGCTCGGTCTAAACCGCCACGTCAGCTACATTCATTCCAAATTTATGCTCGTCGAACCGCTGAGCGCTGACCCGATTGTTGTGACTGGCTCCGCAAACTTCAGCGACCCCTCAACCAAAGAGAATGACGAAAACATGTTGGTCATCCGCGGAGACACGCGCGTGGCCGACATCTATCTCACGGAGTTCAACAGGCTGTTCATTCATTACTACTTCCGCAGCGTTTACGAGGACTTAGCGCGGACTGATAGAATCGCCAACGGTTCCAACATATTTCTTGACGAGACCGACAAGTGGCAGTCGAAGTACAAACAAGGCAGTTTCCGCTCAAAGCGTCTGGCGCTGTTTGACTCGATGGTCGTAGGGCAGACGATTTAGGAGTGTGAAGATAGTTTTAGCCATAGGTTCTCCTAGTTCTCGCGAAATCTAGTATTATCCCAGGTATGAGATCATGCTAGTGCGCGCCTACTTCATGAACGAGCATCGAGTGAAGTTCTCGTAACTGGGCCTTCTGGAGGTGCACCTCCTCGCCAGTCCACGCCGCGAAGGCGGGAATTCCTTGATAGATCATCATCCAGATTCCGTCAACGATAACCGCGCCGTTGTCGCCTGCATATTTCAAGAAGGGCGTATTCACGGGATTAAAGACTGCATCGAAGAAGTACTTTCCTGAAAGTGAAATCGTATCGAGCCGCGTCAGATCGAACGGAGTACTATCTTGTCCAGCCATCCCGGTCGACGTCATGTTGCAAACAACTTTTGCTCGGTCGATTCCACCGACTACCTCATCGTAGGTGTGCATAGTGAAGCCGCCAGTCGGTGATTCAGCAGAAAGTCGCTGGGTCTTTTCATCGGCAGGTGTGACGTGGAAAACCTCGACTGTTTCGAACCCTAGTTGCTTGAGTGCGTATATGGCGGCACGTGCTGCGCCGCCGCTACCGAGTACAACAGCTCGGTCATCTGGGCCAACCACAAGACCCGCTGCAATCAGCCCTTGTTCGACCCCGATCCAGTCGGTATTTCTCCCCACGGCACCGTCTGAGTGTAGAACTATAGTATTAACGGCACCGGAACCTTTGGCAGCGTTATCCAATGTGCCGACATACCCTTTCACTTCTTCTTTATACGGCAACGTAACGTTGCAACCGCAAAATCCAAGTTGTTTCAGTGAAGCAAGAGTCGAATGAACCTGACCTTCGGCGACCTTGATCTTCAGATAGCGAAACTCGATATGATGCATCCGCGCCAGGTATTCATGGAGGTATGGGGCAACGCTGTGTTCAACTGGGTTTCCAATTAGCGCCGCGTACTTCATATCCTTAGTCAATCATATTTGCCTACAGAATGCAACACTTTCGTTGCAGAATTTGCCATTTTCATTCTTGCATTCCCTGACTGAACAACTCATCCCAATGAACGAGGTTTCCAAATTCTAAGTGGCACTCGATTATCAGAAAGGCGGACTTGTTTGAAAGGACCTTGCGCAGTCGCCGCTCGCGGCTATGTCTGCTGCTGAGAATGTCATTGAACAAGACATCGCTCGCAGCTCCCGTGCCGTACGTTGTGAATCCGGCGCATACTACTGCCCGACGATTAGCATTGTAGGGGTTCGGCCCGATTGCTATATATGCAATATCTTTCTTCGGAAGTCCTTCGGCGTTGCGTTTCACATCGAAGTCTTGAATTTTTAACCGATTCCCACCCGCACCTCTATCAATCGCGATACTACCGTTCTTGACCTCCAGGGTGAGGTTCAGCTGACGAGCAAGATTGAAACGACTCATAAAATCAGCGCTGTATTCATTTGAGGCGGAACTGCCCAGTATGACCAAATCGTCGTCGAGGCGTCCGCGAACCTTCTCGCTGAGGTGTGTGACGATCTGCTTATCTGGAAAGTTGGTTGAAAGCAGGGCGACCGAGGGTGTCATTGCCAAGATGTCGCCTTCGGGAGCCAGGCCGCGGACAACCGATACGCGCCCGCCGTCCTCTTTCTCTTTTCGTGCGAGCGAAGTCGTGAGAACGATATCGACCCGTCCTGTGCGTTGGAACCGAAGGATGCGTCGCACTCTGCGCCATCGGCTGGTGTATTTCGACCCTGCGGCCAGAACGGGAATGGCCCCCAGAATGCCAAGGAATAGACCGCCGTAGTTCACAGCGTTATGCAGTGTCACCATTTACAGTATCTTCCGTTTGAGATGACAGCGGACCGAGAATCACCACGGCCAACGCCTGCCCCTAGTGAGTGTCTGGCGAAATGGATGTATAGGCGGGGGAGTTTAGGTCGCCAACTTGTCGGCCTGTTGAACGTTCCATGACTAATTGGAATCAGTCTTGGGGTGGCAGTTGATCGATTCGCCCGTCGGGTTGGACGTGTGAGCCCGCGTGCGCCTCTCTTTCTTTCGTCGACTCGCAAACCACTCGCGGTCATACTGCAGTCGTTCGGCGTGTCGGTTCGTTGCCTGGCCTGCGTCTCGTGGTATTTCTGGATGGTCGAACAAATGCACGAGAATTATCCCGAGGAACCAACATGGAGGGCGCGAAATGAACTTCAATTCCTGGGATCTTGGCCAACAGTCACGCGGAGCGATCGTAGAGGTCACTTTGAGTGGCAACGCTGCAAATGTTCGACTGCTCGACGGCTCGAACTATCGGGCCTTCCAAGCTGGTAAGCGGCATCGCTTCACCGGTGGCCACGCCACTCGATCACCAGTACGATTGCAGATTCCGAGCAGCGGCCACTGGCATGTGGTCGTCGACTATGGCGGTTTGCCTGGTCGTGGTCGCGCGGGGGTACAGGTTCTTCCCGGTCAGTTGCCCGCCCTTCGGCGGCGCGACGTGCCACCACTCGACAGCCTTTCGGCATCGGTCGCGGATTTGAACCACGCTGATGGCGAGCTGGTGGTGAAGGAATGGGACGTCTTCGTCTCCCACGCCCATGAAGACAAGGAAGATGTCGTTCGCCCGCTGGCGTACGCGCTGCAGAAGCACGGGTTACGGGTCTGGTACGACGAGACCGAAATGCGCATCGGCGACAGCTTGCGGCGCAAGATCGATCAGGGTATCGCCAAGAGCGCCTTCGGTATTGTGGTGCTGTCCGCACCGTTCTTTGCTAAGAACTGGACGCAGTACGAACTCGACGGACTGGTCACGCGAAGTGTGAGCGGCGAACAGGTCTTGCTTCCGCTCTGGCATAAGATCACCAAGGCCGAAGTGATGGCCCAGAGTCCGACACTAGCGGACAAGGTTGCACGTAGCACCACCGACAGCACGCTGGAAGAGATAGCGGCCGAGATTGCTGCGGTCATTTCGAGCGCAACCGAGTCGACGATTTGATGGCCTTGGTCTGTCGCCTTCGAGGGGCAATCAGTCCTCGGCTCGAGTTTCGGAGTCCGCGAGTCCAGAGCTTGCTCGTACTTAACTCAAGGCGGGTTGGTGTTGTCATTCCTCTCTCGAAGTGGTGAGCGCAGTACGAAGGAACGATCAAGCAGTCGCGAAGGCCATTTGCGGTCCTCGACGTACCCGAGTAGAAGCGTTGCACTGTCTATCCGGACCTTGGCAATCCCGGAATGCTGCCTTGCAAACGATGTCCAAAGTCGCGTATGACCGGCAGTAGCGCGCCCCGTCCTTGGGTCCCCTCACTAGCATGCCGGCACCGATTTATATGCCGCGTAGGGTTTCTCGCGCCTTCCGTTCGACGAACAGCGGCAC
This sequence comes from Rhodococcus sp. IEGM 1330, assembly GCF_033142445.1. Taxonomy (NCBI): domain Bacteria; kingdom Bacillati; phylum Actinomycetota; class Actinomycetes; order Mycobacteriales; family Nocardiaceae; genus Rhodococcus; species Rhodococcus sp. IEGM 1330. Next base: position 22,824 of record NZ_JAWLSB010000004.1, on the reverse strand, counting down.
GAAGTCGCGAATCTTACGGCCATCGAAGCGGGCGAGTTCGCTCGCAACCGTTTCGTCGATAACCGGGCGGGGTATGTCCGAGAAAGTCGACTTGAGACGATCGCGAACGGCGTCGATGTGGTCATGCTCGGTGGCGGTGGTCATCTCGTTATGATCCGCTCGGTTTGAGGTGCGGTCAACCGTTGGTCGTGCATTAGTTCTCTTACGACGACGCGTCGCGCGCGGCACTCGGGAAGCGGCGATGCAGATCGTCGAGCTGACGGTGGAGCTCGTAGAGAATATTCCGGTAAGTTCGATCCCCTTAATCGTGCCATAACCGTGCCGGACCGGGATTGGTACGGGCGGCAGTCCTTGGGAGCTGCTCGGCATGCTCCACGCGAACGGAGACGGTGGCCGATCTCGGCGACAAGGATTGTGGCAGAGGAACGCGCCTGGAGGTCCTCTGAGCTGGTCATCGTCACGCTGCTCATCTTGGCATTGAGTTATCGCCAACGACATGTTGTTTAGCCCCAGAAATTTCCGACAGGCTAGATGCAACTGTGTCGAATCAACCGCCGTGATCGAAGCTCGCACACTTCCTTGCAGGTGCAGTTCCGAACACGCAGCGCATCATTGGACGGCCGGGACCTGATCGCGTGAAATCGCCATCGGGTGAAGTCGCCGTCGACAGACGTCCGACAACGCGCCCACCGTGCGTTGGTCGAGTTCAGCATGCAAATCTGCGTCAGCGAGCATGGTGCGAAGCCTGAGGAAGTACGTCTCGGCGGCAATCCCGAACGTCACCATGATGTCTTCTGCTTGTCCGCCGCCGTAGGGCAACCACCGGAGAGCGAAGGCGAGCATCCGCTCCCGGTCGACGGAATCGGGAGACGTGCTAGTCATGTATCCAGTATTGCTTAAGCCTCCCGAATTCGCATGACCCCAGATGGCGATAGGTGAGACCGGAGGCAATCGAGATGACAACGCAAGTTCAGGGTCCGTACCCGACGACCCGTCATCGGACGGCGTGGCTACCCATGCGGTCCAGTCACCGGCCTTCGTCAGCACCTGCCCGGCGCTGCCGGTCGGACGCGGGAATGGGAGCATAGCTCTGCGTTATGCCGCTTCGGCCCAGTCGGATATTGGAGCTGCGCGAGGAGGCGGTCGTCCACTTTCGACCATGCCAACGGTTGATCTTTCAAAGTATGAGGAAGAGCTCGACATCGAGCGGAACCCCATGGCTGAATTCCAGAACACCCTCAAGGCTGTTGCTGAGCGCGGACCGTACAACGACGATTCCGCGGGGCAATTACAGAGGCGACTTCAGATTGCCGCCGAAATTTCTGTGCAAGATGGGACCTGCTTCTCGACAAGTTCGCCGGCCTCGCCACGCCGCAAGACATACTCGACAAGATTCCTGATGTCTTCCGGTCCGAAGACGGTCCAGGTCAGTACGAACCGTGCAACCACCACATGTCTGAGCGAGCGACGGACTACCAGGAGCAGGTGACCGGTAGTCCCACTGGGATCGAGTACGTGGTCGATGGGGTTGCCTTCGATGGCTACCGCGAAGGCAGGCTGCAGAACGCCAAGGGCCCAGATACGAGCAATTCCTCGATGAGAGCGGCGAGTGGAAACCGTTCTTCAAAGGTGGTGAGGGCTCTTGTCGACCAAGCTCGTCGGCATGCGCTCGGTCACGAGGCTTTCTGAACTAGGCGGTGAGCCAGGATCTCGTTCACGGTGGCAGCGAGATCTTCGTAAACCGCGCGGTAAGGCCAAACAGTGCCGCCGGAACCCATCCACCCCAGAGCACCCTAATCAGGGTGCAGCGTCGAGTGCTCGTTTTACGGCCGCTCGAATGCCGCCGTGTGCGGAGATCTCGTGTCCATTTGCTGGTGCCCATTCGCGGATAGCACTGGCCTGAGCGGCATCACGCTACGGCGACCGTGATGGTTCCGCACGCAGTTGATAACTTCACCTCAGCGCGGTAGAACGCACTACAGCAGTCTGGTGCCGTGTATCCAAATGCTCGGCTATCAGTGTCCTTCGATCGATCCATGAGAGCACCAGCCTCGCGTTGCTGAAAACTGACGGACAACGTGAGGCCCCGGATGCGGTGGTGCAGGCGTATACGACTCCGCACCGGAAGTAAACTTCTGCCGGCAATTCACCGTGAAGTTCACGAGAACCTGACCGTGCATCTGATCGTCGACAACCTCGCTTCATAAGAGATTGCGAAAATCCGTGAGTGGCTGGACAAGCACCCAGATTCCGCCTGCACCCCGACCTCGTAACCGTGACGTAACCTTCTTGAACGATAGTTACAAGGATTGAGCGCAAAGTGTGGCCGCGCAGAGCTTTCACTCCAGTCCTGACGCCGTATCATGTGGTCGGCCAGCGTCGAATCCATTTTGAGAAAGCCACCCGCGTGGGCGGGTCGCGCTAGCAAAGTCAGCAAAATTGGAGGCACGCTATTTGCGTACTAACCCAGCTTGATACCGTCCCGACGCGGCGACTGACCGATGTGACCGGCAAAATCTGAGAATCGCTTAGCAATCCGTTGATAATTGGGCGATCTGGTGTGTGAGCGTTTGAAGCCGAGTGGCTTTGGACGAATCAAAGCTAGGCAGGTCTAGGCTGATGCGGTTCCCTTCGATGAATGCGCTCAGGGGCTCGCTCGGAGGGTCGTCGAGTGTTCTCAGTATCGGGGGAACCGTGGTTTCGACGGGCTGACCAGACCGCTTCATCCTCTCAACGAGTGCGGCTGTGGCTCTATCGAATTCTCCAGCGAAACCGGTGCGCGTCCCTCCTGGGAACCAGAGCACATATCGTGTTCTGAATCCCTTAGCGGCGAAGGAGACTCCTAGTAAATCATTCAACCGGCCACCCTGTCCCATAGCTGCCCAGCCATCGTATCCACGCTCTAATCCAAGATCATTCCATGCGATTTCCTGTGGTCCGACACCGGGTCCAGCGATGTTCAAGACGACAGGGGTCCGCGCGGATTCCATGCGTTTCGCAAGCCCATAAGACAGAAGAAAGCGACTGAGGTAGTACAGAGCGAAGTTGTGTTCAAATCCCTCCGCGGTTACCGCACGATTCGATCGAAAATAACGCGCGCAAAGCACGAGCACATCGATAGCCTTAACCGAAGTATTGAGCCGATCAATTACGCGTCGGTTCTCCTCAACCAGACTTAGGTCTGCTGCAATGAACTCGGCGCGGCCCTCGTGACCGTTGTCGGCTGCTGCGCGCAGGTATTTTTTTCCCTTCTCAGGGTCTGGGCCGACGACGATTACCTTGTCTCCGCGATTAAGGTAGGCGATGGCGAGGGCCTCTCCGATACCCGAGGTCCCTCCCGTTATGACGATGGTCTTCATGCATATCCTTTCGTTAAGTTGATGAATTCGGTCATTACTTACACTGTGCACTGTGCTGATATGACTTAGCAATTAAATTCGGCACTAGGTGGCAAATGTAAAGATATTTCTTGCAAACGAAACCGCTTTGATCTACCAAGTTCGATTTAGGAGCCAACACTACCGGGTGCCAAATGCGAATGGGCGGAGGGATCCTCGGAAGTGGATAGTGTTCGACTCTAGACATTGACAGATTTGGTCGTACTTTAGACATCGGTTACCTTTGGTAGTATGCCAACTCCCCAATAGTAACCCATTCAGGCCGCGGTGGCCAGGACTTGGTTTCAAGTTGACTAATGACTTTGGTTGGGGAATCTAGCGAATTCGTATGTTTGCTTCCGCAGGCTCACTATCTCACAGCTAGCAGTGGATATGCTTCGATCCACACTATCGCTACATTCAGCTCCTGCATTGTCGGTTCTTGTGAGGTTCAAGGATGTCGCTTGAAATCTAGCTAAAGGACAGGTAGTCGTTCCAGGTAGTACGGCTACCGTCAGACCAGCAGCGAATGTCGTGCACGGCGATAGTTCAAATACATTGCACCCACAACACACACGGTAATTGCGCCACCGCCAGACAGAACTACGCGAATCTCCGCGAACTGGATGAGGAAGGCGAGTGCGAGTGCCGCCATCGGAGCTACACCTTGCACGATTGCAGCATAGACGGCGATTACGTGCGTTCGATCGTTGGGATTGGTCGCGAGCTGCAGTTGATGGTTGGTGGACTGTAGGAAAGTTGTCATCGCCGCTCCGCATACGACCAGGAGTGTCATCGCGATCAGCAAGTTGGATGCAAAACCAAGGGCCAACTCGGCAAGTCCCAGGACGGCCGCCGCGGTGAGCGCGGTACGCAAAGTCGGAGTTCCATGACCACCAACCATCAGCGCAGCACAGAGCGATCCTGCTGCTATCGACGCGGTAACCATACCAAAGAGTGTGGGTGTGGCGTTAAATTCAGTCCTGGCGAGTAAGGGCGCGGTGGTACGAAGATTTAGGGCAAGGAGGCCGACGCCGACCAGTAATGCTACTGCGCGCGACAGCTCGGGGTCTGCCAGTATTCGACGAATCCCTCTCGTCGCATCTAGGCGTTCGGGTTTGATGTGGTGTGTGGTAATGTCACCCGGCTTCATTGCCGCGAGACCGGCAATCGTGGCAATATAGGTGACGACATTTATTGTCAAAGCGGTTCCTGGACCGGCTAGCGCAATAAGAATCCCCGCGATAGCGGGCCCCAGCAGTTGCGCGGCGCTGAAGTACATTGCGCTTAGCGACGAGGCAGCGCGGAAATCGCGGTCACCGACAATTTCGCCGACAAAGGCCATGCGGGTGGGAGTTTCGATGGAGTTGAGCACCCCAAGGCAGGCAGCGAATACCCACAGATGCCAGACATCTGCTGCTCCGCTTAGTACTGACAGGGCCTGGATCGTGGTCACGAAGACTGAGGCGGTGTTGACACAGATTAGAAGCGTTCGTTTGGGGAAACGGTCGGCAAGATACCCGACGCCGAATGGAATCATCAGAGCAGGCCCGAACTGACACATGGTCGCTATGGCGAGAGCGACCGGAGAATTGTTGGTCCACTCAAGTATCAGCCAGTCTTGGGTGGCGATCATCATCCAAGTACCCACGGCAGAAGTGACTTGTCCGCCCACGAACAGTCGGAAATTGCGATTAGAGAGAACATCGAAACGGGATCGGGCATTTCGTGTTAGTCGAAGTAGGAGAAGACGGGTCCCGCGTCTTCGTAGCTCGCTCATGCCGTTAGGCGCATCGTCGTGTACTCATAACATGGCCAAGTTGTCGCCGATTGCTAATTTGTAGTTTACGATAGACATTGGTCAGATGAAATTCTACAGTTCGGATGGTCAAGAACATTGACTTTGCGATAGACTTGTTCGACTGGCCGTTCAGGGCCAAGATTGCAATCCGATATTCCTGCGAAGTCAGCGACGCAACGTCGCGATGCTGGTCAACAGTGGCGAGGACCGACCTGGCTCGCTCCAGAAGGAATCTATTATTGATTTTCATTGCTTCCTGAACGGCTCTATCCAGTGCCCGATGCGATTGCACGATATTCCCGTCCGACGCAGATACTTCACCGAGATCGCATAGTGCTAAAATTAGTTCTTTGGCGGTACCGGCGAGCTCAAGCAACTCGATTGCTTGCACAAGGGTATTCGCAGCTATATCAGCATCTTGTGTGTGGGCGAATGCGCGGAGGGCGCGGCCGACGACGCCTGCGGAACCCCAGAGCCGAGCGGTCGACAGTCCTTCCTGGGCCAGCGACAACGCAAGACTAGTATGGCCAATTTTTACGGCCATGGTCGCTGCTGTCGACCTCCACGGAATGACTGCAGGGTTTGATACGCCGAGTGATGTGAGAATTTTCCCCGATCGAATCAAGTCATGCAGACTCCGCCCGTGATCGCCCTGCGCGGCATACAAATGACCGCGCGCAGCGAGGATGTGTGCTTGATCCGGCAGTGGTGGCGATTGCGCGGGCAAATTGAGTAGATGTTCATGGGCGGCGTCAAAGTCCTGGTTATCGGCTAGTGCCTCCACGAGCCAAGCCAACGCTACTCCACGCCGACACGGTGGCACCTTTGTAGGGTAGAGCATCTCCAGTGAGGTGATCGCAGAGTCGAGCCCGCCTGTTTGAGCGTCGATTCTTGCCTGTATCAGTGTGGCGACGTCTTGGACATCTCTGGACGATGCTTCCAGAAGAATCGCACTGTGAGCAGCTGCATCGGAAAACCTGTCTGCGTATAGCAGTGCGAGAAGGGACAGCCAAGCGCAATCGGCATTCGGAGAATCGCGATCATATGTGAGGATACGCTCGGCTTGTTCAATTACGGTTGCGCGCCCCGTGCCGGATTGCAGGAGAGTCATGTTTCGAGCGGCTCCGCACTGGCCGTGTGAACCGCCCGGGCGAACGTGGGACGTTGTCGCGATACCTGTCAAGTACAGACCCCATTGACCAGCTTTGACGTTGTTCTGTAATCCGCTGGTCATCATAGTGTTACCCCAGCGCTTATCAGTGTTGTCCGAAACCTGTTCCCCGGATTGGTCTTTGTGCACAACCACACCCACTCCCCCTAGCAGTAGTGGCGGCAATGGTAGCCAGATCAATTCAAGAAGGCCATCCTGTTTGGAGTCGCTAATCTCGCCCATTGTGCGAGCTGCATCACAATTTGGGTTTCTGATGCCGGATGTCACAGGGCATTCGTAAGGTTAATTTTGCGTGACCCACTGTGCCGTGCGGCCGCGAAGTCACTTCTGCATGCTGGCTTGACCTGCCGGTCTGCAAGAAGAGCACCGCAACCATGACGCCATGCTTTCTGTGATTCCGCGACCGGGTCTGCGTTCGGCTGACTGGTGCAAATGCCCTGACCTGTGGGTGAACCGTAGAAGATTCGTCGGTTTGAGCAACCTGCGGGCTAACCGTAGAGATTGTGGGCTGCCATTGAATTGCGCACTCGGATCGTGCAGATTCACTTTCAGCCGACGCTGACGTGATGGCGGGTCGTCTCCACTGGAATACGTAGAGGAGAAACATGCAGAAGGTACTTGTTGCCAATCGGGGTGAGATAGCGGTCAGAGTGATTCGCGCTTGCCGAGATGAAGGCTTGACATCGGTTGCGGTATACGCAGATCCGGACCGCGACGCCAAGCATGTGCGGATGGCGGATGAGGCGTACTCGCTGGGAGGCGATACCCCGGCGACGAGTTACCTCGACGGCAATGCCATTTTACGTGCGGCTCGTGAGTCCGGTTCTGACTCAATTCATCCCGGTTACGGATTTCTGTCCGAGGACGCTGATTTCGCGCAGTCTGTTGTAGATGCCGGCCTTACGTGGATCGGCCCACCTCCGGCGGCGATTCGGGAACTCGGCGACAAAGTCTCGGCCCGAAGGATCGCCCAGGCGGTCGGCGCGCCTTTGACCGTGGGTACGGCTGAGCCGCTGACCGGTTCGAGCCAGGCCATCGCGTTTGCCGACCAGCACGGCTTGCCCATTGCCATTAAAGCTGCATACGGCGGAGGCGGTCGAGGGATGCGAATTGTTTGGAATCGATCTGAAATATCAGAGCTTTGGGCCGCTGCGGTGAGGGAGGCGGTGGCAGCGTTTGGGCGCGGTGAATGTTTCGTCGAGAAGTACATCGATCGACCGCGCCATGTTGAAACTCAGTGCTTAGCTGACAGATTCGGGAATGTTGTGGTGATTTCGACGCGAGACTGCTCACTGCAGCGGCGGCACCAGAAGCTGGTTGAAGAGGCACCAGCACCGTTCCTGACCGATGCTCAACGTAACGAATTGTATCGCGCGTCGAAGGCAATTCTTGCGAAGGCTGACTATGTCGGGGCTGGCACGTGCGAGTTTTTGATTGGCCAAGATGGGAGCCTGTCCTTCCTGGAGGTCAATACGCGATTGCAAGTTGAACACCCTGTGAGCGAAGAGGTGACCGGCATCGATTTAGTTCGAGAGATGTTCCGAGTTGCGCGAGGTGAGGCAATCGGGTACGAGGATCCTCCCTCCCACGGACACGCGCTCGAATTTCGTGTCAATGTTGAGGATCCCGGACGTTCTTTCTTGCCAGTCCCCGGAACCGTCTCGGTCTTTGACCTTCCATCCGGGCCCGGAGTCCGAGTCGACTCCGGGGTAGAGCCGGGATCTGTTATCGGCCCGGCATGGGATTCCCTGCTGGCGAAAGTGATCGTGTCTGGAGTTACGCGCGACCAAGCGATCGAGCGAGCGCGACGTGCACTCGATGAATTCGTCGTCGGGGGTGTGCCCACCACACTTGCATTCCATCGCGCTGTCCTCAACGAAGCTGCGTTCGTTAAGCAACCGCTCAAGGTGCACACACGGTGGATTGAGACCGACTTCCACAACACCATCCCGCCGCAGATATTCGAGTCAAGTGACTCGATTCCTTCTCAGGACTTGCGGGAAACTATGGTAGTAGAGATCAGCGGTCGTCGACTCGAAGTCTCTCTGCCTTTAGTGCATGCCTCATCGCCGAATAGCTCCACGCGGCGAGTGGCACCCCGCCGGGTTGGGCGAACTGCTGCTAGCGCTGCCGCCGGCTCCGCCGGCCATGACGCACTCGTCTCACCGATGCAGGGGACCATCGTGAATATTGCGGTCACTGAGGGGCAAAGAGTTCAAGCAGGTGACCTCGTGGTGGTGATCGAAGCAATGAAGATGGAGCAACCTATAACTGCGCATCGTGCTGGCATCGTTCGAGATCTCTCAGCGACCCTGGGTACTACCGTCGGCTCAGGTGCGACTGTTTGCCGACTTGACAGCGCCGAAAGCGATGCAGCATGAATTTGAGATATAAGAATTCGACGGTGACCGATGTGGTCGTCGTCGGTGCCGGTCCCACGGGGCTAGCCCTAGCCGGGGAGCTCCGATTGGCTGGGGTAGGTGTGGTGGTGCTCGATCGATTGCCGTTCGCCAGCGGGGAATCCCGCGGAATCGGTCTAACATTGCGCACCACGGAGCTGCTCGACCAACGCGGGTTGTTGACACGATTCGGTGGCCTCGAAACGAGCACCTTCGGACACTTCGGTGGTATTCCGCTCGATCTCTCGGTGTTGGACTCGCCGTTTGCGGCTCCACGGACCGTACCGCAGTCCGCAACCGAGGCGGTGCTCGAATCCCGCGCAATCGAGCTTGGTGCCGACTTCCGTCGCGAGCACGAGGTTTCCTCGTTTAGCGCAGACGACGAACATATCCATATCGAGATTCTTAACCACGACCCAATCACGGCACGATATCTGGTCGGTTGCGACGGCGGGCGCAGCATAGTGCGCAAGATTGGAGGCTTTGACTTTCCCGGAACGGCAGCGACCACAGAGCTCCTCCTCGCAGACATCAAAGGCGTAGACATCGCCCCGCGCCTTCCTGGGCAAGACAGCGTCGATGGCTTGGTAATCAGTGCCCCCTTGCCGGACGGTACGCATCGAATCATAGTCGGCGAACGTGGAGTGCTGCCAAAGAAACGCACAGAGCCACCGAGCTTTGCTGAGGTGGCCGATGTCTGGAAGCGATTGACCGGCATCGACATTTCCCATGGAGAACCCGTCTGGGTCAGCGCATTCGGCGATGCAGCACGCCTAACGACCGAATATCGTCGCGGTCGGGTACTTCTTGCAGGCGATGCTGCTCACGTCCACCTGCCAGCCGGTGGTCAGGGGATGAACACGGGTATCCAGGATGCTGTGAATCTTGGGTGGAAGCTCGCTGCGGTGGTCCGCGGGACCATGCAGGACGATTTTCTGGACAGTTACCACGATGAGCGTCATAAAGTTGGCGAACGGTTGCTGACTAACACACGAGCTCAGAGTCTTTTCATTCTCGGAGGGGAAGAAGTCGCACCCCTTCGGGAAATAATGCAAGAACTCCTTCAGTTTCCGGAGGTCGAACGCCATCTCGCGGAACGCGTCTCAGGCCTGGACATCCGGTATGACGTCGGCGGGGGTTCACACCCGCTCCTCGGTGCCCGGTTCCCAAGTCGCTCCCTTGACTGTAATGGGCGGACCGTGACGACAGGGGAGTTGCTACGAAGTGGGCGTGGTCTCCTACTCGACCTGGCTGACAACGCGGTGATTCGGGAGCGCGCCACCCGGTGGACCGACCGCATTGACGTGCTAACTGCCACTGCCACCGAGCCTATCGACCCAGACACCCGGACCTCCGCAGTTCTTATTCGCCCCGATGGACACGTGGCATGGGTGGCTCCAGGCAGCCACCACGACTTACCGACTGCCCTCCAGCGTTGGTTCGGGCCTCCCCGATGACTACTCCAGAGAAGGAAACGACATTGTTCAGCACACTTATCGTGGCAAGAATGGACCCCGGTTCCGCAAGCGATGTCGCCGGTCTGTTCCGAGAATTCGACACAACTGAGATGCCGCATCGAATGGGTACCCGCCGACGCGAACTTTTCCACTACCGCGGTCTCTACTTCCACCTTCAGAACTTCGATAGCGACGACGGCGATCGTCGCATCGAGTCAGCCAAAATGGACCCGCGGTTCATTCAAATCAGCCAAGACTTACAGCCGTTCATCGGTGCTTACGATCCGGCGACGTGGCGATCACCGGCTGATGCGATGGCCGAGCGTTTTTACGATTGGAATGCATGATGAGCACGGATGAGCGTCGTGTGGTTATAACAGGTATCGGTGTGACTGCACCCGGTGGAGTCGGTGCGAAGAACTTTTGGGATTTGTTGTCGAACGGGCGTACCGCCACCGGACGGATCTCACTCTTCGACCCCACACCGTTTCGTTCGCAGATTGCGGCCGAGGTTGATTTTCACCCGGAGCTACACGGCCTAACACCGCAGGAGGTCCGGCGGATGGATCGTGCCGCGCAACTGGCGGTGGTCAGCGCCCGGGAGGCCCTGGCAGATAGCGGTCTGGAATTTGACGCCCTTGACCCGTTCCGTACAGGTGTCACCATCGGAAGTGCAGTCGGCGCAACGATGAGCCTGGATGAGGAATACCGGACTGTCAGCGACGGCGGACGCCTGGAGTTGGTCGATCACAATTACGCGGTGCAGCATCTCTACAACTACTTCGTCCCCAGCTCGTTCGCCACAGAAGTAGCGTGGGCGGTTGGTGCACAAGGCCCCACTACCGTGGTGTCGACCGGTTGCACATCCGGTCTTGATGCCGTGGGTTATGCCGCCGATATAGTGCGGGAAGGCGGAGCCGACATCATGATCGCCGGAGCCACCGATGCTCCGATTAGTCCCATCACCGTGGCATGCTTCGACGCGATCAAGGCCACCTCGCCACGGAATGACGATCCTGAACACGCCTCTCGACCATTCGACGCAAGCCGCAACGGCTTTGTGTTGGGTGAGGGGTCCGCAGTCTTCGTTCTGGAGGAGTTCAATAGTGCCCGGCGACGAGGTGCCACGATATACGCCGAGGTCGCCGGACATGCCACGCGGTCTAATGCTTTCCACATGACCGGTCTGCGTCCGGACGGTAAGGAAATGGCCGAAGCAATCCGAGTCGTCCTCGATCAGTCGCGGATCGACGGGTCGGAGATTGACTACATCAACGCTCACGGGTCAGGTACCAAACAGAACGACCGGCACGAAACAGCTGCGTTCAAGCGCAGTCTCGGTGACCACGCTTACAAAACTCCGATTAGCTCAATCAAGTCGATGGTTGGCCATTCGCTCGGGGCCATCGGATCAATCGAGATTGCTGCCTCGGCATTGGCATTGGTCAATGACGTGGTGCCACCGACCGCCAACTTGCACAACCCTGACCCCGAGTGCGATCTCGATTACGTACCGATCACCGCACGGGATCACAAGATCGATGTGGTGCTCTCGGTAGGCAGTGGTTTCGGTGGATTTCAGAGCGCGGTCGTGCTGGCGAACCCGTTTCGAGCCGGTCGATGACCGCCGTAGTGACAGGGCTCGGCGTGGCCGCGCCAACGGGGCTCGACGTGACCGAGTACTGGAGTGCAACGCTGGAAGGGCGTAGTGGGATCGGCCGAGTTACCCGGTTTGATCCCCAGTCGTATCCGGCGCAACTGGCTGGGGAAATTTCTGGGTTCGTGGCGGCAGATCACCTGCCGGGGCGCTTGCTACCGCAAACGGACCGCATGACCCAACTCGCTCTGGTCACTGCGGACCGGGCCTTTGTAGACGCTGAAGTTGTGCCTGCAGAGCTTCCCGACTACGCCGCCGGTGTGATCACCGCCAGCAGCTCGGGCGGATTCGAGTTCGGTCAGAACGAGCTCCGCGCATTGTGGAGTAAAGGAAGCGAGTACGTCAGCGCATACCAGTCGTTTGCCTGGTTCTATGCAGTTAACAGTGGCCAGATCTCCATCCGGAACGGTTTGCGTGGCCCAAGTAGCGTAGTGGTCAGCGATCAAGCCGGGGGTCTCGACGCGGTCGCGCAAGCGCGCAGGCAGATCCGTAAAGGTACGCCGATAATTCTGACAGGAGCAATCGACGCGTCGATCTGCCCCTGGGGTTGGGTAGCACAATGGGCGGGCGGCGGTCTCAGTACGGTCAAGGATCCCTCGCGCGCCTACCTTCCGTTCGACGAGGACGCCAGCGGGTACGTCCCTGGTGAAGGCGGAGCACTGCTGGTACTTGAGAGTCTGGCGCACGCCAAACAGAGGGGTGCCCGGGTCTACGGCGAAATCGCCGGCCATGCCTCGACGGTAGATCCGAGACCCGGCACCGGAGAGCCCGGCCTACGTCGTGCCATTGAGATTGCGCTGGCTGATGCCGGAATCGCGCCAGCGGACGTCGACGTGGTGTTCGCTGACGCCGCAGGTACAGCAGAAGCGGATCGGATCGAGGCTGATGCATTGGCGGCAGTGTTCGGACCTCGTGCAGTTCCGGTGACGGCACCCAAGACGACAACGGGGCGGCTCTACTCGGGCGGAGCGCCACTGGATCTCGCTACTGCGTTCCTAGCTATTCGCGACCAGATCATCCCGCCCACTATCGGCACCACCCTGTCGGATGACTATTCAATCGACCTCGTCACCGATTCCCGGTCGGCATTATTGCACAATGCTCTTGTAATCGCCCGCGGTGCAGGCGGTTTCAATTCGGTGATGGTCGTTCGCGGCCCAAGCCGGGAACTCAACTAAGAAAGGGAATTCTATGCCTGCGTTGTTCACGTTTAACGATCTTCGTCGTATTTTCCGCGAAGGATCTGGGGACACTCCTGGTCTGGAAGGCGACTTTTCAGAGATCACATTCGAGGATCTCGGCTACGACTCGCTCGCCATGCTCGAAACCACCGGGCGGATCAGCCGCGAATTCGGTGTCGTGCTCGATGACGATGTCGTGATTGCAGTCACCACATCTGCTCAGCTTGTGGATCTGGTCAATCAACACCTGGCCGAGGCTGACACGTCTGCAGCTCAAGCTCCCGCCTGAGACAACCAATTTGACGAGGAGAACAGCATGACCGAAGACCGGAGAACAGCACTTGTCACAGGCGCAACCAGCGGTATCGGGTTGGCCTCGGCTCGTCAACTGGCCCGACAGGGACACCGAATCTTCCTCTGCGCTCGAAACAAGGAGGCCGTCGTCGCTACGGTCGCGCAGTTGCGCGGCGAGGGCTTCGAAGCAGACGGCACCACAGCCGATGTCCGCAGTTCCGAGGATGTCTCTTCCTTCGTGCGAAGTGCTGTTGAGCGATTCGGCACAGTAGATGTGCTCGTGAACAATGCAGGCCGCTCAGGAGGCGGCGTCACTGCGGATTTGACGGAAGAGCTTTGGGCCGACGTAATCGCTACAAATCTTAACAGTGTGTTCCTCATGACCCGCGCTGTCCTGACTGCTGGGGGAATGCGCGACAAAGACCGAGGTCGCATCATAAATATCGCGTCGACCGCTGGCAAGCAAGGCGTGGTCCTAGGAGCACCGTATTCGGCGTCGAAGCACGGCGTGGTCGGGTTCACCAAAGCTCTCGGGAACGAGCTGGCACCAACCGGGATCACGGTCAACGCAGTGTGCCCTGGCTATGTGGAAACGCCTATGGCGCAACGTGTTCGATCGGGATATGCCGAGGCGTACAAAACCTCCGAGGAGGCCATTCTCGAGAAATTCAGCGCTAAGATTCCGCTTGGTCGGTATTCAACCCCGGAAGAGGTGGCAGGTCTGGTCGGATACTTATCCACCGATCTTGCAGCCTCCATTACCGCTCAGGCTGTCAATGTCTGTGGCGGACTCGGAAATTTCTGAATCGGTGACAAGACCAGAGGAGATCACATGACCGCGGAGACCACCCCGGCTTCGGCAACCCGCGAGGTAGAACACAGCATCAACGTATACGCACCGGCGAGGGAGGTGTACAAACTGCTCGCCGAAGTAGAGAATTGGCCGCGCCTGTTTCCTCCGTCGGTGTATGTCCGGCAACTAGAAGTCGACGGCAACGAGGAGCGAATTCAGATCTGGGCGACCGCAAATGGCGAGCCCAAGACTTGGACCTCACGGCGTGTTCTGGATCCCGAGGCACTTCGAATTACCTTCTGGCAGGAATTGTCAACGCCACCTGTGGCCGAGATGAGCGGGACCTGGATCATCGAGCCGCACGACGACCACACGAAATTGCGGCTCTTGCACTCGTATCGCGCAATCGACAACGACCCAGATGGTCTCGCCTGGATTGACAAGGCGGTAGACGACAATAGTACTGCCGAGCTGCCCGGTCTCAAAGCTGCAGTAGAGAACGCCGTGCACACCGGCGATCTGACGATCTCCTTCGTCGATTCGATCGAAATAGTTGGGTCGGCATCGGATGTGTTCGACTTTGTTGATCGGGCGGATCTGTGGATGGAACGGCTCCCACATGTGGATACCGTTGAACTAACCGAACCGACACCGGGACTTCAGATCCTACGGATGGACACCAAGACCAAAGACGGCGATACGCACACAACTGAATCGGTCCGTGTGACATTCCCGCATCACAAGATCGCCTACAAGCAGACTGCGCTGCCGGCACTGCTAGACCTCCACACAGGAATTTGGACATTCGAGGAGGACGATCACGGCACTACTATCGCCTCATCGCAACACACTGTAATTCTCCGCGCAGATCGCATCACCGACATTCTCGGTGCGGGAGCGGGTGTACCGGAGGCCCGCTCCTTTATCCGAAATGCATTGGGAACAAATAGTCTTGCCACACTCACGCACGCGAAGAAATATGCCGAAGACCGTCGATGACGACGGCGGGTCCGCCAAAATCGATGTGATGGTCGTCGGCGCAGGCCCGGTTGGCCTTTTGTTGGCGGGTGACCTCGCTGCGGAAGGCGCGAGGGTGACAGTGGTGGAGCAGCTCACTGAACCCACGACTGAGTCGAGGGCATCAACTTTGCACACGCGCACCATGGACTTGCTCTCGGACCGCGGCATTCTCGGTCGTCTCGGTCGGTTGCCGAACGGGGGTGCTGGGCATTTCGGCGGAATTCCACTGGACCTTACCGCCGCAGATCCCGACCATCCCTTCCGTGGACAATGGAAGTGCCCGCAAACACGTTTAGAATCTGTCCTGCAGCAAAGGGCCATCGAATCGGGGGCCCGCATCTATCGTGGTCACCGTCTTACCTCAGTCACCGATTCGGGAGCCTGCGTCGAGCTCAAGACGGTCTCCGTAGATGGAGGTCGACAACATACTTGGACGGCAACGTATCTCGCTGGCTGTGACGGTGAGCGAAGTTCCGTGCGTGACCTCGGCGGATTTGAATACGCAAGGGTACCGGCCACTCAAACGATGTTGCGGGCCGATATCGCAGGCATCGACGTCAGACCTCGTCGATTCGAGCGCTTACCGAACGGACTCGCAGTAGCGTCAAAGTGGCCGGACGGCAGTACCCGCATAATGGTGCACGCCCTCGATGCACCCGCCAGGCTGAGTGACGACGCACCCACGTTCGACGAAGTGGTGGCTGCCTGGGAGCTAGTAACCGGGGAGTCGATCGGGCAGGGAACACCTCTGTGGCTCAATTCCTTCGACAACGCCAGCTGTCAAGTCACCAGGTACTGCCGTGGCCGGATCGTATTAGCAGGCGATGCAGCCCACCAGCAAATGCCAGTTGGCGGGCAAGCGCTTAATCTTGGACTGCAGGATGCGGCGGCGCTTTCGGGCGCGCTGCGCGACTGCATCGCGAACCCCAGCACTGGCGAAGGTCTCTCCGGCTATCACAGCGACCGTCATGCTGCGGGGGTTCGCACTTTGGCAAATATCCGGGCACAGACTGTTCTACTGCTGGGCGGGCCGGAGGTGGATCCATTGCGTGCCATCGTCACCGAACTCCTGCAGTTCCAGGCCGTTCAATCGCACCTTGCCGGGTCAATTAGCGGCCGTGCGCAAACAAAGACACGTGTCGTCGAAAGTTCAACGATCGCCACCGCACCAAATACACCTAAGGAGAGCCCAGACATGAGTTCCTTGACCGGAAAGACTGCACTGGTAACAGGATCCAGTCGTGGCATCGGCCGCGCAATCGCGAGACAACTGGCTGCCAAGGGTGCCCTCGTCGTGGTCCACTACGCTGGTAACGTCGAAGCAGCCACGGAAACGGTAGAGCTCATCGAGATCGACGGCGGTCGCGCCTTCTCGGTTGCCTCAGATCTATCTACACCGGGCGGCGTTCACGAACTATTTCTTGGCCTTGAGCATGGACTCAAAGAACGTACGGGGCGGACTACTCTCGATATCGTAGTCAACAATGCGGGAGCGACCA
Source organism: Rhodococcus sp. IEGM 1330 (assembly GCF_033142445.1). Classification (NCBI taxonomy): domain Bacteria; kingdom Bacillati; phylum Actinomycetota; class Actinomycetes; order Mycobacteriales; family Nocardiaceae; genus Rhodococcus; species Rhodococcus sp. IEGM 1330. The sequence goes on along the minus strand of NZ_JAWLSB010000004.1, from coordinate 6,175 downwards.
CTCCGGAGGGAGTTGCGCCCGAAGACGTCACACCAGAAGAGTTCGATCGGCTGTTTGCGATCAATGCAAAGGCACCGTTCTTCATTGTTCAACGGGCCATTGGACTTCTCCCCGAGAACGGTCGAATCGTCAATATTTCGTCTGGACTGACCCGCTTTGCTAATCCGGGTCAGGTTGCCTATTCGATGACTAAAGGAGCCGTGGAACAAATAACACTCCACTTCGCTCGGCACCTCGCCCCGCGCGGAATTACCGTCAACAGCGTCGCGCCCGGGATCACCAATAATGGCAGCGCAGTATTCGACATTCCGGAGGCCGTGGAGCAAATGTCCCAGCTCTCGGCGTTCAAACGGGTCGGCGAGGCAATCGACGTCGCCGACGTCGTGACTTTTCTGGCCACCGATGAGGCCCGCTGGATCACGGGAGCCTTCATTGACGCAACCGGCGGCACATTACTCGGCTGAGAACGGCCACACTTGCCCGCTCGGCGAGAGCCGCTTCCAACCTCCAACCACAACAGGAGTGCTTGTGACCACTGTGTACGACACCGGAGAATACTCACAGCTAGTGGATGGGCTGGTCTCTATTAAGTCGCAAGCCCGACTCGGACTGGATCCGAAGGCGACGGAACGGCAGCACGCCAAGGGAAAGTTGACCGCGCGTGAACGGATCGACCTGTTGCTGGACCCTGGATCCTTTCTCGAAGTGGAAGCGTTGCGTCGCCACCGTGCCACCGGCTTCGGGTTGGAGGACCGTCGCCCATACTCTGACGGGGTGATAACTGGATGGGGCACTGTCGATTCTCGCACGGTCTTCGTCTACGCCAGCGACTTTCGGGTCTTCGGTGGCGCTCTCGGTGAAGCTTATGCGGCCAAGATCCACAAGATCATGGATATGGCGATCAGCGCGGGTGCGCCCTTAGTATCGCTAAACGACGGTGCAGGCGCTCGCATCCAGGAGGGTGTCTCAGCCCTGGCTGGGTACGGGGGCATCTTTCGCCGTAACACCAAGGCGTCGGGAGTTATACCTCAAATTAGCGTCATGCTCGGTCCGTGCGCAGGCGGCGCTGCATATTCTCCCGCGTTGACCGATTTCGTATTCGTGGTCCGCGAGATCGCGCAGATGTTCATCACTGGCCCCGACGTGGTACGCGCAGTCACCGGAGAAGAGGTGACCTTAAACGAACTTGGCGGAGCCGACGTCCACGCATCCGTCTCTGGTGTAGCACATTTCATCTATGACGATGAAGCGTCATGCCTCTCGGACGTCGCGGCACTGCTGTCGATGTTGCCAGCGAACAATCGTGAGCTACCGCCACCTGCTTTCACCGCCGATCCCGCGGACCGACTTAATACGGCCCTGACTAACGTTGTACCAATTGACGGAAGTCGGCCGTACGACGTCCGCGATGTTATTACCGAGATTGTCGATGACGGCGACTACCTTGAGGTTCACGCGTCATGGGCCGCGAATCTTGTTTGCGTGTTAACACGGTTGAACGGACAAGTGATCGGTGTGGTGGCCAGTCAGCCAATGATTTTGGCCGGCGTGCTCGACATCGACGCGAGCGAAAAGGGCGCTCGTTTTGTCCAATTCTGCGATGCCTTCAACATTCCGCTGCTCACGCTGGTTGATGTTCCGGGGTTCCTGCCCGGACTCGATCAAGAACACGCTGGGATCATTCGGCATGGTGCGAAATTGCTGTACTCGTATTGCAATGCCACTGTTCCACGAATCTCGCTGGTTCTGAGGAAGGCATACGGCGGCGCTTACATTGTGATGGATTCGCTGTCAATCGGTACAGATCTCGCATTGGCTTGGCCGTCCAATGAAATCGCGGTTATGGGCGCGGCAGCGGCGGCTGATGTGGTGTTTCGGCGCGAGATCGCGGAGGCGGAGGATTCCGATGACACGCGAGCACAAAAAATTGCCGAGTACCGAAGCGAGCTCGTGCATCCATATTACGCGGCCGAACGGGGACTAATCGACGATGTGGTGGATCCTCGGGACACGCGCAGTGTATTGATTCGTGCCTTCGCGATGCTGGCAAATAAAGACTCCGATCTTTCGCGCCGTAAACATGGTAATCCACCGCAATGATATGCACACATAATACCTTTCTCCGTCTTGAGAAGGGACATATTGACCTCGTGGAGCTTTCCGCTTTGACGGTTGTTCTACGTGTGTGTCGCGCGGTGGCCGTCGAGTCAATAATCCCACTGGCGAGCGAAACACATTTGCGCCGAACAAGTCTCGTGTCAACATTCAGCAATCCCAGAGCGTGGTCTACCCGCACGATTCGGTGACGTGATTGCCGACGAATGGAGTCAGCAAGAATGAAAATTGGATTTCTATTCGATCTTCGAAACCCCGCAAAATGGGAGCGCCCCTGGGCTGAGCACTATGCGCGCAGCCTTGAGCTATGCGAGGAGGCGGATCACCTTGGTGCGGGTGGAATATGGTTCACTGAACATCACCGCTTCGCCGATGGGTATTTACCTCAACCGCTTACGTTCGCCGCCGCTGCTGCTGCCCGCACCCGGCACGTGAGGATTGGAACTGCAGTAGTGCTACCTGCATTGCGCAAACCTGCGCAGCTTGCGGAGGAGGCCGCACTTGTGGATTTGATCAGTGGAGGCCGCCTGGAGTTGGGACTGGGTGCAGGGTACCGAACGCCGGAGTATCGACTATTTGATGTAGATTTCGGACGACGCTTCTCGCTTACAGGAAAGAATATAGCGGAAGTTCAGCGCCTGTGGACGACCGGCGAAATAACTCCACTGCCAATTCAAGATCCCGTTCCTTTATGGGGTGGTTTCTATGGCCCGCGAGGCGCAAGACTTGCAGGACGCCTTGGCATCGGTTTCTTGCATTTTTCCCATAAGCTATTTCCCATTTATCGCGCCGGACTGATCGAGGGTGGGCACGATCCAGCGTCGGCAAGGGTATCTGATTTACTTCCCGTGCTGATAGCAGACGACCCCGAACGCGCATGGAGCCGGGTGATTCCGCATCTAGCGCACCAAATGAACTCTTATCGGCAGCTTTCGGTAGAGGATACAGACGCGTCCGTGCCACAGCTGCTGGAGGATTCGGAAATGCGGCATCAACCGTCTGACGGCAGCTGGGGGATGCTGGAGATACTGACACCGGAGCAGGCAGTTGAAAGAATCCACGAGCGAATAGCCGGACTCCCGGTCCACCACCTCATCTTCTGGGCGAGCATAGCGGGAATGCCAGAGGATCTAGTTTTGCGTCACCTTGAATTGGTTAGTCAAACGCTACCGTCGTTATTGGAGGCCAGATTCAATGCCTGCCAATGACCCGGTGTCAACTGCCAATACTGCAAAGGGCAGTAGGTGGGGTCGCCGGCAGTGGATCCTCCTCGTCGTATTGTCGGGCAACATGATTCTCGATGCGGTCGAGGGTTCGATTTTGGTGCCGTCGCTCGTCTCGATCGCTGATAATCTAGAGCAGTCGACGTTCAAAACTCAGTGGTTGATGAGTGGCTTCGCTCTCGGTTTTGCAATGCTATTGCCCGTTGGCCCGGCCCTTGCAGCTCGGTATGGCCGCCGAAATGTGTACCTCGTCGCGATGGCATGCTTCGCGGTTGCTTCTATTCTCGGAGGCCTCAGTGGGAACCTATCGGTTTTGGTTCTAACCCGCGTAGTCAAAGGGGCTGCGGCCGCTCTCACGGCACCAGCCGGACTTGCGGTTATCGCCGAGGCCTTCCAAGCGGGCTCCCAGCGACGGCGGGCGATTTCGGTGTACGCGACACTGGGTGCCGCTGGTTTCACGGCCGGGCTATTGCTGTCTGGGTTATTGGAACAGGTGACTTGGCGATTGCTCTTCTTCTTGCCCGGTCTGGTCGCTACTTTGCTGCTTGTAGCCGCATGGCGGGTAATTCCGTCCGCATCAGCAGAGCCGTTGAAAGCGTATCGCGTAAACATTTTCCGCAACGAAACACTTGTTCGATCCACAATCGGTGCGGCCGCAATCAATGGCGGATATATTGCGTTGATTTTGGTCCTGGCGATCCATCTCTATGGGACCGTCGGATGGTCGACGTGGCAAATTGGTCTTGGGTTGCTCCCTGCAAGTGTTCCGCTGATCTTTTCTTCTCTGTTAACTGAGCGACTGATGGCCGCGTTTGGTTCTGCGTGTCTCATTTTTATTGGAGCGTCGGTGACTGTAGCGGGTCAGTTGCTGTGGATTGTCCAAGCGGATGGCGATAATTATGTTACAGACATATTGCCCGTGCTGTTGCTGGTAGAGGCCGGCTTTGTTCTATCGTTCGCGGCACTCAACACTCAGGCTGCGGCGGCCCTGTCCGTCTCATCTCGGGCGCGGGGTGTGTCGATCTACCAGACCGGTGTTCAAGCCGGTGCGGCAGCGATGCTGCCGGTGGCGGTTGGGCTGTCAGCTGTGCTCTCAAGCCGATATGCAGCTGTGGTCGTCCTCCTGGCGGGGATGGTGGCCGTAGTCGCGGCCGGCATGGAGCTGGGGTCGGGTCGAAATGGAAGGAAACTGCAATGACGTCGCCTCGCATTATGACCATGTTCCCAGGGCAGGGTTCACAGCGCCCCGGAATGGCAAGCTGGGTTAGGAACTACAGGATTGCGATGGACCTGTTTGAGCGGGCAGAGAGCATTCTCGGAATGCCTCTCCTCAAACTATGTACCGAGGGTACGGTTAGCGAGCTTCGTTCAACTGATGTGGCTCAGCCTGCAATTGTGACCACGAGCCTGGCACTTGCTGCGGTGCGTCGAGCAAGAGGCATTCGAATCGACGCTGTTGCGGGCCACAGCTTGGGCGAGTTCACAGCGCTGGCAGTTTCTGGTGTGCTCGACGAGGAGTCGACACTCAATCTAGTTCGGACGCGCGGGGAGCTAATGGCTGGAGCGTCTCAGCGTAGCGACGGAGCGATGAGTGCGATCATCGGACTAACCTCAGATCGGGTTGATGCTCTTTGTGCGTGCGTAGTGTCAGGAAATGTGAGCGTAGCGAACTATAATCAACCCACCCAAACTGTGGTTTCTGGAGATGTCAAAGCAGTCGCGAAATGTGAAGACTTGGCCTACGCTGCCGGCGCAACAAAAGTAGTTCGTCTTAAGGTTTCCGGCGCGTTCCACAGCGTATTGATGGCCGATATCTCGGAAGAGTTGGCTGTGGCCATTGCGAAGTGCGATATGAAGGCACCGGAAATACCGCTGCTGAGCGCCGTTACTGCCGACTATGCTTCCGATCCTGCACGGATCAGATCCCTTGCGTGTGAACAGTTGATGGCTCCAGTTCGGTGGGTTGAAACGATTAATCGTGCGGTCGCTGACGGTTACAGCGAGATGTTGGAGTTGGGGCCAGGCAATGTGTTGACGGGTTTTGCTCGTCGTATCGCACCCCAAGTCACGTCTACATCGGTTGCTGTGTTGTGACCGCACATTGATCGGCTGGCTTGGTTGGTAGGTGAACAAATGTTTTCCGTATATGCCTGCTATTCTATACGCGACTCGTAAAAATCCGACAGAATCCGGAGAATGATCTCAAATGAAGAGCAAGCGATTATCCAGTGAGGACATGCCGGGGCTAGAAGTACGCATTCGGGATATCGAGAACCGGCAACGGATAGTGGATTTGCGTTCCGGCTTTCATCACCATTTGAATAGCCAAGATTGGCATGAGCTTGCAGGATTATTCAGTGTATCGGGTGTACTTGATTACGGCGATTTTGGCTTCGCCCAGGGTCGTGGAGAAATCTACGAATATTATTCTGCGTTAATTGGAAAGATTGTAGAATTTATGCCTGGCGCTTCACATGCTGTCCTCAAAAATGTTCCGACAGCTCACAAAATTGAGCTGTCGGCTGACGGCAGCTCTGCAATAGGCTCCTGCTATTTTCAAGAAATGGTTCGGTTCGATGACAACAATTTTGTGCATCTCAGTATGGGCCGATTCTTCGACAAATACGTCTTAGTTGGCGATCAGTGGGTTTTCGACTCAATCGAACTAGAGCATTATTGGGTAGTTCCCAAAAATGAGGGTTGGACAGCCGACTGGTAGTTTGCGCTTGCTGGTTCTGGCGTGATAGGCCGGGCGTTTAACCTGAATGCACCGATGAGCTGACTCGCTTTTTCTGAATGATGTTGCACGGTATCGACCTGGACGCGGGCGTGATTGT
>NZ_JAWLSB010000003.1:0-529493 GCF_033142445.1 Rhodococcus sp. IEGM 1330 | reverse complement strand
GCCTTGGTAGGCCATTACCCCACCAACAAGCTGATAGGCCGCGGGCCCATCCTGCACCGATAAATCTTTCCACCACACACCATGCGGCATGCGGTCATATCCGGTATTAGACCCAGTTTCCCAAGCTTATCCCAGAGTGCAGGGCAGATCACCCACGTGTTACTCACCCGTTCGCCGCTCGTGTACCCCGAAAGGCCTTACCGCTCGACTTGCATGTGTTAAGCACGCCGCCAGCGTTCGTCCTGAGCCAGGATCAAACTCTCCGTAAAAGACCTGCGAAACAACAACCCGACCCCCGAAAAGAGGACCGAAGCTGCGAATCAGTCAAAGACATCAAGTCAAATCACTAGCAAAAAAACTCAACTAGCATTTTTTAAACAACACCCGACAACAACCACCACAAGCGGATGGCTGACACATCGAATGCATTCACCAAATAAAATTCGGCACTGACATTCATCGACACACTGTTGAGTTCTCAAAGAACACGCACACACTCTCACCCCACGAACACGCAGTCCGTCGGCCTCAAGGGCAACTGTTCCAGCCTATCCCAGCTTGGTCTCGGACACAAGGCCCGACTCTTGGGGGATAAAACCTGCCGAGCCACACGTCCAACCTCGTATCCCAGTCCGTGAAGACCAGGTCGGTGTCCGTCGCTCTGACTCGACAAAAGTTACGCCACCAACCACACCAACGCAAATCGGCAGGTCAGCGGCAGTCATCCGCGGCTCGAGACCCATGTCGGCGTCCCCGGGACCGCTTCTGGACGACTCAGCTCAGCAATGCGTCCCGTGCGAACCGGCGCGACCAGCTCGGCGAATCCGACACCCCTTGACGGAAGTAGAACCGCGGACCGTGGGCGCCGATGAGATCGAGGAAGCTCACCGTGGCCTGCGCCGCGAACTGGGCGTCGAAGACACCAGAATCCTCGCTGGCCCAGCCTAATTCGGCCACAGTCTCGATCAGCATCTCGTTTCGATGCGTCACGGATGCCGAAGCGGCGAGCGAGATCAGGAACAGAGTCGCTGCGTCGGTCTCGTAGGTCTCCTTACCCAAAGGAAGTCGCGAAGCCGCATGTCGCCACATACCGACGGGGTCGTCGGCCAAAGCCGCGCCGAGCTTGGTGCGCAGCAACCTGCCCTTCGATGTGCGGGTCAATCCGAGGTTCCGCGCCGCCTCGCGTAAGTCGGTGACCTGATGATGGTCGATCTCGCGATTGCTCGGCCCTACCCACCCCAGACCCCAGTCGAGCTCTTCGCGAATCGCCGCAACGAATGCGGGCTTGAGGTAGCCGGCACCGGTCAGGTCGGCTCCGTCGTCGCCGATTCTGTCGAGAAACCACGTCAACTTGGCCATTGCGACCTCCGCGACGGGTAGATCGACCGAGCTCTCGATGGTGAGTTCGCACCGCGGAAGCAACGCCATCAGTGACGGCACCTCCGCAGGACGCACCCGATCGAACAGCTTTCCGACGGCCGGAGCCGCCGCCACTGCTTCGGCGAGCACCGAACGCCCTACGTCCAACGAATGCAGAACCGTGTTGACCGCGTCGGCGTCGAACAGAGCCGGGTCGAAGGCTGCGCCCCACCTCGTGAGAAGGGCTGTGCGTTCGGGATCGGACGGGTCGGCAGCGATCTCCAGCGCCTGTGCGTAGCGCGAGGGCCCGCCGGATTCCTCGGGTGGGCATGCGCGCGCCCCGTCGATGCAGACGGATCGGAGGTCGTCGATATCGGAATCGATCTGCTCCAGAAAGATCGTGTGCGTCCATCCGTCACCGAAGCCGTACTCGTACGTCATCGTGGATCCCGGTGCTGTGAGCACGTCGTCGATCCGCACTCGCTCCTCGCTCGACGACTCGTCGTCCGGTTCGTCGTCGAGCGTCTCTTCCATCTCGAATCGACGCGTGGCACCGGCGGTCCTGACGCTGAACGCATGCAGATGCCGGTCCTCCCAACCGAGAGCACTCTGCAGCACCGAGTGCAGCTCGGACAGCAGCAGGTCCGAGCGCACCCGCACCCGACGCCAGACCTCCGGACGGGTGTGATCCACGGTCACCCGAAGCACCAAGTTCACCAGGCCCCGCCGCGTGGCTTCTGTCGCGCTGTCGTCGGCCGGTTCGTCGGTGTCGGACAAATCCGGCACCACCGACAGGTGCCGGACGCGACCGGTTCTCATCGACATGGAATGGACCCTAGTCGGACCCGTGCGTCGGACACAGGGGCTCGCGGCCTTCTACGTACCAGTGGTCAATCCATCGTTGATCGCGGCGACGTCGAAGGCCAACGCATCGAGCTGCGACGCCAGCGTCGTCACCGTCAACTGCACCAGATACTGAGTATCGACGCCCACCACCACATACCGCGTCGTCACGGCGGCTTCGAGTTGCTGCGCAACGTACGTACCCCGAATGAATCGGGACGGCCAGCCGAACCACGACGCCGCGCTCGCCTCGCGCTCCACCCAGCCGGGCATCGCACGTCCGTCGCCGAATCCCAATGCCATCAACGCTTCCGGATCGATCGTGCGCGACAACGCACCGACCAGAAGCACCGCGTTGGGCGCGAATCCGTTCTCCACCAGGTTCGGTTCCACGATCACCTGAGTCGCCCCGGGAAACTGCGCGGGATCGAGCGTCTGCCATCCCGCAGGAATCGGCACCGTGATCCCGAGCTCGGCCGCCGCGGCACCGTCGAGCGGCGACACGCGCAACGCGTGTGCGTTCAGGTACTCGGCGATCGTGGTGGGCTCGGACGATTCCGTCGACAGGGCGTCGTTCACAGCAGGGCCTTTCGTGGTGGACGATTCACTGACACGCCAGAGGCTACCTGCGCCGGTCCGCTCGTCCGCAGATCCTAGAGGCAGTGACCGGCGGGGAGCTGGGTGCTGCGCGACTCCAACCATCCGCCGACCGCGTCGAGCATGGCTGTTCCATCGGTGAACGAGCCCGAATTCGGTTGCGCCGCAATCGCTACCCCGACTCGCCCGGCAACGGTGGTGACGATACCGAACTGCCGGACGTCGTAGCCGCCTTGGACGCTCGGCCCCCAGCCGCCTTTGAAGGCTGAATCGGACAGCTTCGCGAGACCCCATTGTTGCTCGGGTACAACGCTGTTCATCATCTCGACCACCGGCGCAGCGTCCGGGATACACGACAGGCCCGCAGCGAACGTCGCCTGATCCTGCGTCGACCACTCGGTCTGTCCGAATGCGCTGAATTCAGGGCGGATCCGCTCCCTCTGCACCGCAGTGGCAGCGTCACCCCCCCTGCCGCAGAACCGATTCGACTGCAGCCGCTGCGGCAGCGGAATCTCCGAGCGACCCCCACAGGGCCTCGGCTGCTGCGTTGTCGGAGCTTTCGATCGCAGCGGTGGCGTCCGCAAGCGCCGCGTCGCCACCGCGACGCAGTGCGGCCACAGCCAGTGGCACCTTGACCGTCGACCACGCCACACCGGAAGTCCAGGTGCCGAGCACTGTCGGCGGGCCGCCGCCGACCGGAACCAGAGCGAGGCCGATGGGCCCACCCGCCGTCGACTCCAGTGCGCCGAACTCCGCGGCCAGATCTGCTGCCGGCAGCGTCTCGACAGCAGGCGTAGTGGTCCACATTCCCGAATCGGACGTCGGCGGCATCGCCGGGGGCACCGGAGCAGCCGCTGTTCGGGACACGACGGGCGTTTCGGACGCGGGTCCGTCATCGGTGGCGATGGTGCAGCCGGACACAAGAACACAGAACGCGAGGGTTACCGCTCCAACTCTTCCGACGCGGCCCGCCGAACTAGAAGAGGTAGACAACAGCGTTCTCGCCACCGGTACACGTCACCAACTGCGCAGACGAGACGCAGTTCATCTCGTACCGCTTGCCGGTGACCGGGCTGCTGGCCACCACCGTCCGCGAATTCCGATCCGAACCGGCCCTGGTGTAGGCCAACCGAACTTCCTCGGCGAACGGGCACGACGTGACCGACGACCCCACCGCCGAACCGCGAAGGCCGCTGCTCGACGCCACGGTCGCCGGGCAGGTCTGCGCACCGGCCGGCAGAGTGGCCACGCCCGGCTGCGGCGAGTTCGCCGCCGTGGGTGCGGGTTCACCGCCTGGAACACTGCCGTCGGACACTGCCGAGGACGGTGCAGCACCCGCCGACGCCACCGCGGGAGTTGCGTCGTCACGCGCAACCGACCAGGCGAACACGCCGCCGAGAATCACCGCGACCACAGCCAGAACGGCCACCACGATCCAGATGCCACCGTTCCCTTTTCTCGGCGGCCCCGGTGGAGGAGCGCCCGGGAAACCACCGGTGCCGAACACCGGTGGCCGGGGAACCGCGCCGTACCCACCTGGCTGCGCCGTGGCACGAGACTGTGGCGCACCAGGACCGGAGGACGGCGGCGGAATGACTCGATCGGATGGATTCGGCTGCGCGCCGTACTGTCCGTACGCGCGCTGCGAGGGGTCGCCCGAACCTGGATAGTTCACTGGTGTCCTTCTGCCGATGATGGGGCCAGCCTCTCATACGGCACCCTAACGAGCAGACCGGACGTTACAGTTTCGCTCTGCGCTCGGTGAGTTCCTCCAGATAGCGCGCAACCGCGTCCTCGTCGTTGGATTCGAGGACTCGATCGACAACGGATCGCACGGGCTCAGCAGCATTCGACGGGCACAACGCCGTACCCGCCCAGGTCAGCATCGGCAGATCGTTGCGCGCATCTCCCACTGCCGCAACCGAACCCGAAGAGATCCCCCATCGCTCGCACAATTCCTGCAGCGCACTGGCCTTCGAGACTCCCGCTGCGGACATCTCGATGTACGGAGCACCGGAATGAGTCAACTCCACTCCGTCCACCCCCACAGCAGCGACGAGCTCGTACAACTCTTCACTCGTCGTATCACTGTGCCGTGCAACGATTTTGACCGTCGGCTCTACGTCGACCGACAGACCGTGCTCCGATAGCTCCATCTCGTGCGGATGCCGGTGATGGTCTGCGAACGCGCACAGCTCGGCGTACCGAGCCTCGGCCACGAATCGCGTGGCACCGACGGTCGCGAAGGCCACGCCGGGGACGAGCGAGCGCACGACCGACTTGGCCGAGGCCACCGTCTCGGCCGGTACCGACCTGGTGCCGACGATGGCCGGGAAGCCGTCGGCCAGGTCGAGGATGACAGCCCCGTTGGCACCGATCGCCGTCCCGCGAAATCCGCAGGACGCTGCGAGTTCGTCGATGGAGTGGCGCGCGCGAGCAGTGGCCCACACCACCCTGATTCCGGCTGCATCTGCCGCAGCCATCGCGGCGGCCGTTCGCGCAGACACAGTTCGGTCCGAACGCAACAGGGTGCCGTCGAGATCGGTTGCGACAACGACGACCTCTTCGGTTCTCTTCACCCCACCGATACTGCCAGGTGTCGATCGCTCAGCCGGCGACCAATGTCAGAACAGAAATCTCACTGGGCGCGAACACCCGGAAAGGCGGACCCCAGAATCCCGATCCGCGGCTGGTGTAGAGCTGAGTTCGCGCGCCGTGTCTGCTCAGCCCGTGCACCACCGGCTGGTCGAGCCGAACCAAGGCCGAGAACGGCCAGATCTGACCGCCGTGTGTATGACCGGAGACCTGGAGGTCGACGCCGGCGTCGACAGCGTCACCGATCTGTTTCGGCTGATGAGCCAGCAACAGCACGGGCATCGAAGGATCGGTTCCGGCAAGTGCGCGAGCGAGATCCGCACCGTGACCGGGCGCACCCGAGCCTGCGGCGGTGGCGTCGTCGACGCCCGCGATGATCAGAGCGTCCTCACCGCGATGCAGCACCACGTGGCGATTGTGCAGGGAGTTCCATCCGAGGTCCTCCATGTGATCGAGCCACTCCTGCGCCTCGCCGAAGTACTCGTGATTGCCGGTGACGTACACGCGTGCCGCACTCGCGAGCATCGACTCCAACGGCGCAGCCTGCGCACGACGCCGATCGACCGAGCCGTCGGCGATATCTCCGACGTGGGCCAACACGTCCGGTTCAAGCGCATTGACGGCGTCGGTCAATCGGTGCGACCACGTCGTTCGATCGAGCGGGCCGAAATGCGTGTCGGTCACGAGAACCACTCGCAAACCGTCGAATCGAGCCCCGAGCCGGTCGATCCTGACGGTCGTGTGTCGCACGCGGGGAGTCCGCATCGCCTCGTAATGACCCCACAGCGCGAGGACGACTACGACGACCACGGTTGTCACCGACACGATCCGCGACCGAAGAGGGTCGTCGACCCCAGCCATCCACAGACCGAGCCGCAGCAGCAGCGAGAGTGCCGACCACACGAACGCGATCCAGACCGAGCCCAACAGCACGTCTCCGACGCGCGCCCACGCGTCCTTGGAGGCCCCCTCTGCACTCGGCCGGTGACCCAGATACATCGCTGCAGGCAGTGCCACGAATGCGGCGACCGCCACCGAAGAGCCCACCAACTGTGCTGCCGCCGGCCACTGCGCGCCCGCGAACACGACGGTCCAGGTCGGCAACGCGACAAGCACAGCGCCCACCGCGAAAACGACGGTCGGCACGACGATCCGCCGAGTGCGCGGTCGCGTCGACCCATCCGGTGGTGAGACCGACTGTTCCGGGTGCTGCATCTGTCGATCTGTCATCGGCGTCGAACCCTCTTCACTCGTACGTGCGCGCAATCCGAGGCCAAGACTACGTCGCCCTCATGGGTTCGGCGCGGGCGCTGAGCGTGCCGGCCAGGAGCCGGAGCTACGGCCGACGGCGGGTGGTGTATCCACGAAGTCCGTTGAGCGGCAACTCGTGTTCTGCGATGTCCTCGTCCTCGGGTGCCTCGAGGCCACCGCTCGGCTTGGTATCGGCCGTCGTTGCTTCCGTCGAATCGCCCTGTGTCTCGGCCGGATCCGATCTGTCGAGCTCGGCAGGCTCGACGCTTTCCGCGGCCTCGTTCTGTGCGACCGTCTCGTCGGCTTCCCCGATCCGGTCCGTCGTCTCGGTCGTGCTGTTCGTGGTTTCGCCGACCTCGGTGGCCGAGTCGGCCGCCGACTCGCTGCTCGCCCCAGCGTCGCGCGCCCGCGCGGACGCATCGATCTCTGCGTCCTTTGCGGGTGTGGATCCGTTGGTCATCGCTGAGCGGCTCGATGCCGAAGACTCGATCGGCCGAGCCGCGCCACGGGAGCCGTCCGACCCCTCGGTCCCGGATCCGTGGGAAGCGCCGGCACCGTTGGCACTTCTGGAGCCGTTGGAACGACCGGCACCGTTGGTGGCGACCGCACCGTTGGTCATTCCCGAGCCGTTGGTCGGTCCCGAGCCGTTCGTGGTGCCCGAGCCGTTCTTGACTCCGGCTCCGTTGGTGGTTCCGGAACCGTTGGTCGTCGTGGGTGCCGATCCTTCGCGGTCGCCTCCTCGAGCTTCCGATGCGGCCGGCTCGTCGGTGGGGATGTCTATGCGCGGAATGGTCCACAGAGACAGCACCGACTCGTGGCGCGCGGGTGAATCTGCGTGCGTGGACGTCTCGAAGACGCCGGAATCGTCGAACTGCGAGGACTCCAGTGGGACCGGGGTCCAGGCCTCGTCCGAGCTCTCGAGACCTTCCACGACAACGCTGTTGGGCTTGATTCCCAGACGGGCCAATGTGGCCCAGAGGCTTTCCAGCGCCGCGTCGCGGTCCAGGTAGTACTCGGATTCGCGCACCCGCCAGAACGTCCAACCGCATCGCTTGAGCTCCTGCTCACGCTGCAGATCCGCCAACCGCTGAGCCGGTGTCGACAGAAACGTGTCGCCGTCGCACTCGACTGCGAGACGCGAGGAGTCGCCGGTGACGACCAGGGCGAGACGCCGATTGTTGACCTCCACACCAGGATTGACGTGAAAACCTCGCTCTACGAGGTCGTTCCACAACTGCTGCTCGAGCAACGTCTCGAAGGGTGCCTTCCTGACCTCGCGCGAGACATCGACCGGCATGGGATCGGCCGGAGCGGGCGAGACGGAGGTGACATAGCTCAGCAACGAGTTACGCAGGTCCGCTCGCTTGAGACGGTCGACAGTCACCGAGTGGAAGAGCCACAGCTGATCCTGTGCCCGCGACGCCGCCACGTTGAACCGCCGCTTGTACTGATTGGCGGTGAGGGTTGCGAAATTCTGATCGGGTGCCACCACCATCGACAGGAACACGACATTGCGTTCGTCGCCCTGGAAGTCCGGCGGCGTACCGACACGAAGCCGACGCTGTTCCCACTGTTCGATGCCGATCCGCTTGATCAGCTCGTTGCGAATCTCGTCGACCTGCGATTGACCCTGCAGCACAACCACTCCGAAGGTCAGGTTGTCGTACGCGGAATCCTCGAGGCAGTCGGCGATCTGGTCGGCGATCGCGATGGCCTCGGTACGGTTGACCAGTGATGCGTTCTTTCCGGTCACCGTCGCTCCGCGAACGTACGTGTGCCGCAACGGCGGTAGCCGATCAGCACCGAACTGTCGCACGGGAACGAGCGGGGAGTCTCCGTAGAACTGCTGACTCGACCAGTTGATGATCTCGGGCATCGAGCGGAAGTGCTCACGCAACCGCACCACCTGACCGAACCTGGTACGCAGCATGGAGAACAGGCTGGACCGAGGGGTCAGCGTCGCACGCACGTGTTCGGGTAGATCGGGCAGATAGACGTCCAACCGATCGAACACGTCCTCGAGTGTGCCGGCCTGCGGGACGTCCGCCGGTGCGCACTGCCTGTCGTCGCCCACCACGATCACGCGGGGTGCGAGGTACAGCAGGAAGAGACTGGTGATGTCGGCCTGACTCGCCTCGTCGACGATGACGACGTCGAAACTGCCCGGCACCGGCGGAATCGATGCCAGCACCTGGGAGAGTGGCATGACCCAGGCGGGCACCGCACTCTGTGCCTCACGCATCGCCGATCGTGCTGCACTGCGGTAGGTTTCGGCGTACTTACCGGCTCCCGAGCCGATGCTGGAGATGTGCTCGCGGTATGTCTGCAGCGCACGCACCTCGACGGCGGTCATTCGTTGGAGACTGTTACGCCAGGCGCTGGCGGCGGCGAGACGTGTTGTGAGGTAGGCAATGTCGGTATCCGCAGCGGCGAGCTCCGCTTCCAGCTGCTGCTCGAGACCGCCGTGGTGCTGCTCACCGACCCACTCGCGTGCCCGACGCCACGCCCAGGCCTTCGACATCTGCCAGCTCAGCTCGTCCCATTCGACATCGCCGGCGGTGTCCTTGACCAAGTCGAACAATGCGGGTGCGACCTCGGACAGCGACGCCGACATCGATTCGAGCAGAAGCTGATCCTCCTGCTCGGAACACGCCTGCGAATAGGCCGAAACGGCGGCAGCCAATTCCAACGGATCCGCAGTGCTCAACGCACTCACCAGAGACGAGCCTTCGGGCGACGGCCCGGCATCGATGCGAGTGGCAACCGCGAACTGCAGGGCGTCGAGCTCGGCGCGTGCGGCATCGATGTCGATACGCGTGGCGATGGCGTCGGCGGCCCCGGCGACCTCCTGAGCTTCGGCCAGGCTCCGAATCCACGGTGCCGCAGGCGAAATGGTGTACAGCCGGTGCACCAGGGCGTCACGGGCGGCGACGACTGCAGACACCAGACCCAGCCGGTCGGCAATCCGCGCCACGTTGTTGACGCGAATCGAACGCGTGCCGTCGAGAGGAACGACGACGGTGAGATCGGCCAGCAGCACCGCTGCGGTCTGTACGGTCTCGAGCGCGCGAATGTGTTCGGCCACCAGACGCGCGGCCCTCGCCGTCGTCGCGGGTTGTCCGTCGACGGTGGCGACGATGTCGAGAGCCTCGACGGCCTTCTGCTCCTCGCTGCGACGGAACCGGGGCTTCCATTCGATACCCGACTCCAGCGCGCTGGCGAACGCATCCATCGCTGTCAGAGCCGCCTGCGAGCTCGACGAGCACTGCACATCGTGCGCACCGACGTAGCGATCGGACGCAGCTGCCGTCTCGACCATCGCGTCGATTCCGCTGACCCGAGACCATAGGTGGGCGGCCTCGCCGGACAGCACGGAATCGGTCAGGCGTGGGTAGGAGCCGTCGAGTTCGACGACCGCTCGCACTCGGGCGACGAGCTCCTCGCACAGTTGCCTGATCTCCGAGGACACGGTGGGTTCGACGCCGTCGAGCAACGCCACGAGGTCCGCGGCCTGGGGTGAAAGAGTGTCGATTCGTGCACCTGCGCGCTGGCAGAGCGACGCGAGTTCGGCCGAATTCGGCAGCATGGTCTCCGGACGCGGCAACACCTGGCGCGAGCGAAGTTCGCGAGTGCCGTCGGAGCCGGCGATGAGCTTGCGAAGCTGATCGACCTGGGCACCGTCGAGTGGTGGTCGATCGGCGAGCAGTGGGCCGGGCAGCCACTCGTGGGCACCTTCGGCCGCTTTGACCTTGCGCACTATGGACGACACGGTGCCGTCGTATCCATCGGAAACATATTCGTGCACAACAGTTTCGGACTCGCGGAGCGCGCTGACACGATCGAGCAGCTCGGCCCGCCGGGCCAGAGCCGCGCCGCGCTGCGTCGTGAGCGCCTCGATCTTCTGCACCTCGCTGGCCTCGTCGAACGAGGTCTTCCGCTCGGCAATCTTCGCGACACTGCGATTGAGCTCGTCCGAACCACCGCGAGAGAGGTCGGTGATGGACACGCAGAGCTCCTGCAGCTCCGGCGGTAGCTTGTCTCGCAGCACGCGCAAAGCTTGTGACTTTTCACTAGTGACCAGAACCCGTTGACCGCGCGCCAACAGCCCGGACATGAGGTTGGCGATCGTGTGGGTCTTACCCGTTCCTGGCGGCCCCTCGACCACGACGCCACTGTCACGCCCCAGCCGTTCGATGATCTGCGACTGCTCGGCGTTGGCCGGCAGCGGAAACAGCGGGTCCTCCGCCAGTGCCGCCGACTCCCCCGCCCCCGTGCGTTCGAGCCACGCCATCCGATCTGCCGGCTCGATGGCATCGACAAGTTGCGCAAGCCCCAGCGGTACCGGGGAGTCGGCGAACTCGAGGTCGGCGATCATCTGTTCGTAGTATTCGACCAGCGCGAACGAGTCACGAATGCGGAGAACGAGGGCAGGTGAGACGGTCAGCGTCCGGTCGTCGTCGATGTAGGCGAGGGCCCCGGGCGGTCCGAGACGATCGAGCACCTCGATCTCGTGCCGTGGCACCCGCGCCGCCCAGTTCCTCAGGAACTGTTCGACGCCGGCTCCGATGGGCGAGGTGACGGTGTCGTGCAGTTCCTGGGCCAGAGCGACGGAGCCGGAGGTGTCGAAATCGTCCGAACCGGTCAGCAGCTGGCCGTCCTCGAGCCGCGGGGTGGTGCTCGCGGCGAGGCGGACCAGCAGGTCACCGGTGCGCACGTCTCGTTCGATGCTGGCCGACTGTGTGATCAGGTGAGTGCGCACGCTGCGCTGCTGATCGGTGTTGCTCGACGTCAGCAGCCCCGAAGCCACCACGAGTTCGATCGACTCGGGTCGCGACGCGAGCTCCTGCATCATCAGCTGCAGAGCCTGGTACAGAGCGGCCTGCGGTCGCCGATCACGATCCTCCTGCGCCCATTCCTTCCACGATTCGGAGTACTCCTCGAAGGCCTGCTTGATCTCGTAGGCCTTGCGGATGTCGAAGTCGGCATCGGACTCCTGCGCCTCCGCTCGACGGCGGGACGTCACCGAGGATGCGTCGGCCAGCTCGAGTTCGCGGTAGCGGCTGTCTGCAACGACCTGAGGATCGAGCCAACCCGACAGCAGCGCCGGCGGCTCGGGCGGCTCGTCGACCGCGATGCGCGGCGCGCGGAGCACCACACCACCCTGCTTGGCCCGTGGGTCGAGCTGCATGGGCACGTCCCCGGCGTGCACCCACTCGACCTGCACGTGGTCGTCGAAACGCAGCACCGGGTTCGAACGCGCCTCGACGATTTCGCGAAGGAAGCGCAGTAGGCGTTGAACCCTGCTCTTGAGCTCGTCGTCGTGTTCACGACCGGTAGCCGCTGCAGCCGTCACAGTTTCCCCACAAATACTCGAATGGTCGTCCATTTCAGGGACGGTGTTTGCACACCCGGGCCACACTAGCCGTTGAAAACCAGTTGTTCATCGCGTCCTGAGCACACAAAATACGTTCTAGTGCTGGGTCACAAAGACCGACTTCGGTCGCTGGATCCCCCACAGCGGACCGACCCCGCCCTGCCCACGGGTTCACGCCCGGTCGACCACGACAGGAGCCGAATGCGCAAGCTGGTCTACTACATCGCCGTCACCCTCGACGGGTTCATCGCTGCACCGGACGGTAACTACGACTGTTTCGTGCCTGACGGCGACCACCTCGACGCCATCAAGGCCGAACTGCCCGAGACGTTGCCGGTCCACGTGCGCGCCATGTTCGGCCTGGACGGTCCGCCCGCTCGATTCGACACCCTCGTCATGGGCCGCGAGACGGTGCAACCGGCGCTCGACGTCGGGATCGCCAGCCCCTATCCCCACCTGCGCCAGTACGTCTTCTCTCGCACCCTCGCCCCGTCGAACGACCCGACTCTCACCGTCGTGAACGAGGATCCGATCGGACTTGTCAGGAGCCTCAAGGCCGAGGACTCCGAGCTCGACATCTGGATCTGCGGCGGCGGAAACCTGGCCGGTCAACTGCTGCCCGAGATCGACGAGCTGTTCCTCAAGGTCAATCCCGTCGTACTCGGCAGGGGCATCGGCCTGTTCTCGTCCGGGATCGGTCCCGATCCGTTCCCCGCACAGCGGTTCGAGCACCTCGAATCACGCCAGTTCGACAGCGGGGTGAGATTCACCCGGTTCATCCGCCCGGACGCGCGCGAACGATGACGTATAAAGACTGAATGCCTGCCGCGCCGGAGCCAGACCGTGAGCTGCCGAATCGGGAGCTGCCGACCACCCCGCGCGGACTGCGAACCCGATCGTCGCTCGTGGCGGCCGCCCGTCGAGTCTTCGAGGACAGCGGCTACCTCGACTCCCGACTGATCGACATCACCCGCGCCGCTCGATGCTCTGCCGGCACCTTCTACACCTACTTCACCAGCAAGGAAGAGATCCTGGCCGCAGTGCTCGAGCAGGCCAGGGACGACATGCTGCATCCCGGGACCGAGCGGGTGAACCCGCACGACGATCCGGTCGCCGTGATCGCCGCGAGCAACCGTGCGTACTTCGAGGCCTACCGACGCAACGCGAAGCTGATGGCGCTGCTCGAGCAGGTCTCGAACATCGATCCCGAGTTCCGACGCCTCCGCCGTGAACGCGCCGATGCCTTCGTCAGGCGCAACGCCCGCAGCATCGAGAGCCTGCAGAGCCGCGGCCTGGCCGACGCGGAACTCGATCCCCTGCTCGCCTCCCGCGCACTGTCCTCGATGATCAGCCGGCTCGCGTTCAATCACTTCGTCGTCGACGCCGCAGACGGCCACCCACCCGCGGACTCCGAGGATCTGCTGGCGACGGCGACGAGACTGTGGGTCAACGCGCTGCGACTGCCGCGTGTGAGCGAGGGTGACAGGTGAGGGAGACCGCACTCGGCGACGAGCGAAGCAACTCGAGCCGATCGGCTCGAGTTGTACCCGCCAGTAATGTACTCGCCGGTAGCAAGGGAAGTCGTCGAATGACGAATTACGCCTCGCGCCAACGCTACTCGCGAGTACGTTAGCGAGGTGAACAGAACTCGATGGCAACTTCGCAGCCAAAGTGGTTGCCACAGAAAATGATTCACTTGTTGGTGATCAATCACACTCACGCCGAACGCCGTTGGCGATGCACAGGGCCTCTTTGCCGTTAGAATGAGCCGATCGGAGTGCCGCATGATGAACGAGAAATTGACATGCCCGGCACCAATCCACGTTCCATCGAGTGCACCGACGCGGTGCGCCCACACCGAGCGAAGAGAGATACGTTGTTCAAGCGGATTGCAGTAGTCAACCGAGGCGAGGCAGCAGTACGCCTGATCCGAGCCGTCCGAGAGCTCAACGCCGAACACGATTACGGCATCCGCACCGTAGCGCTGCACACCGAGGCGGAGAAGCGGGCCATGTTCGTCCGCCAGGCCGACGAGGCGGTCACGCTGCGCAAGCCTGCGACCGGCTCGGCGTACCTCGACTACGGCGTCCTCGAGGCCGCGCTGGTCGAGTCCGGTGCCGACGCGGTGTGGGTCGGCTGGGGCTTCGTCGCCGAGGACCCGACGTTCGCCGACCTCGTCGCCCGCCTGAACATCACCTTCATCGGCCCGTCCGCCGACGCGATGCGCCTGCTCGGCGACAAGGTGCAGGCCAAGCTCCTCGCCGAGAAGGTCGGCGTCCCCGTCGCACCGTGGTCCGGTGGACCGGTCGAGACCCGCGCGGACGCTCGCCGTCACGCCGCAGCGATCGGCTACCCGCTGATCATCAAGGCCCGCTCCGGCGGCGGTGGCCGCGGTATCCGCAAGGTCTTCCACGAGGACGAACTCGAACTCTCCCTCGAACGCACCCAGGGTGAGGCCGAGCGCTCGTTCGGTGACCCCGTCGTCTTCCTCGAACGGCTCGTCACCGATGCCCGCCACGTCGAGGTCCAGGTCATCGCCGACAGCCACGGCAACGTCTGGGCCCCAGGTGTGCGCGACTGCTCCATCCAGCGCCGCAACCAGAAGGTCATCGAGGAGTCGAGCTCACCGCTGCTGACCCAGGAACAGGCCGACCAGCTGCGCACCGCCTCGGCCGAGCTCGTCAAGGCCGCCGGCTACCAGGGCGCAGGCACCGTCGAATACCTGTACCAGCCCGAGCAGAAGATCTTCACCTTCCTCGAGGTCAACACCCGACTCCAGGTCGAGCACCCCATCACCGAATACACCACCGGCATCGACCTGGTGAAGCTGCAGATCCTCGTCGCCGACGGCCAGGCACTGCCCGGCGAATGCCCCACCGAATTCGGCCACGCCGTCGAAGCTCGCCTCAACGCCGAAGACGCCGACAACGGCTTCGCACCGGCTCCCGGCACCGTCGAACTGCTCAAGTTCCCCCTCGGCACCGGAATCCGCGTCGACACCGGCATCGCCCAGGGCGACGTCATCCCGCCCGACTACGACTCCATGGTCGCCAAGGTCATCGCCTGGGGCCGCGACCGCAGCGAAGCACTGGCGAGGTTGCGCAACGCACTGCGTGAGACCACCGTCGTCATCGACGGCGGCACCACCACCAAATCCTTCCTGCTGAGCCTGCTCGACCGCGAGGAAGTCATCTCCGCCTCCGCCGACACCGGCTGGCTCGACCGCACCGAGGCCGGCTCCCAGGTGGGCCCGACGGCAGTCGCCGACATCGCCATCGTCGCCGCAGCCATCGACGCCTACGACGCCGAGGAAGGCCGCGAACGCACCGCCTTCCTCAACTCCGCACGCGGCGGTCGGCCGCGCGCCACACACGCCATCGGCCGCACCGTCGAACTGAACTACCAGGGTCAGGCATACAAGCTCGAAGTAGGCCAGACCGGCACGCACCGCTACAGCATCGACGGTGACGGCATCGGCGATCTTCAGGTCGACGTCGAACGCCTCGGCACCTACGAGAGCCGTCTGGTCATCGGCGACCGTCGCTACCAGGTGGTCACCGTCGCCGGAGCCGCGCACTTCCTCGTCGAGGTCGACGGCATCAGCCACCAGATCTCGCAGGACGAGGCCGGGTTGGTGCGTGCACCGGCACCCGCCGTCGTCGTCGCCGTCCCGGTCGCCGTCGGCGACGAGGTCGAAGCGGGACAGACCCTGGTCGTCCTCGAATCGATGAAGATGGAAACCGCCGTCCGGTCCCCCTACGCGGGCACCGTGCGTGAAGTACTGGCCTCGGTCAACGGACAGGTCGACGCCGGAGCAGCACTGCTGCGCGTCGATCAGGCCGGTGAGCAGAAGGTCTCCGAGCAGGCACCGCGCGTGCAGTTCCGCGGTATCGACGACGCCGCGCAGCGATCGCCGCAGCGCCGCGCACTGGACCGACTCGACGAACTCGCCGCCCTCATCACCGGCTTCGACGTCAGCGGAGCCCGCGCGCGAAACCTGTTGTCCACCTACGAGACTCTGCGTGCCGATGTTCCGCGCAACGATTCGGGACTGGTATCCGCCGAGCTGGATCTGCTCAACACGTTCGCCGATATCTGCGAGCTCTCCCGTAACAGGCCGACGATGGACGAGGAGAGCAACGACGAGCGCGTCCACTCCCCCCGCGAGCACTTCCACTCGTTCCTGCACTCGCTCGACGCCGATGTTCAGGGGCTCCCGGATTCGTTCCGCGCCAAGCTCACTCGCGCACTCGCACACTACGACGCCGCCATCGACGAGGGCCGTACCCCCGAACTCGAAGAAGCCGTCTACCGCGTCTTCCTCGCTCTGCAGCGCATGGAGAACCAGGTTCCGGTCATCGCGGCCCTGCTCGGCCACTGGCTCAGCGACTGCTCGGCGCAGCCCGAAGCCACCCCGGCCATGGCCGAGGTACTCGAGCGACTGATCGGTGCCACCCAGGCCCGCTACCCCGTCATCGGCGACGTCGCCCGTAACCTGCGCTTCCGACTGTTCGACGAGCCACAGATCCGCAGTGCACGCGAAAAGATCTACGACGGCGTCCGCGGCAGCCTGCAGTACCTGGCCGAGAACCCCGACGCAGCCGACTACTCGGCCCGCATCGCAGCTCTCGTCGCCACCCCGGAACCGTTGATCGAGCTGCTGGCACAGCGGATCACCGATCCCGGTGCCCTACTCGAAGTGATCACCCGTCAGTACTACGAGATCCGCACCCTCGAAGACGTCAAGGCCTTCGACCGCGACGGCAAGCACTTCGTCACCGGCAACTTCGAGCTCTCGGGCGAAAGGCTGCATCTGGTCTCCACCGCAACCGATTTCGATTCGCTCGCAGCAACTCTGGATTCGGTCGACGACATCGCCGGACCGGCACCGGAGAACCTGGCCGTGGACCTCTACCTGTCCTGGCCGGACGCTCCGACCGACGGCGACGAGCTCTCGGCCCAGCTCCAGTCCGTGCTGGCCGCGCACCCCGGCACGGGCCGCTGGCGCCGCGTGACGGTGACAGCGTTCGGGTCCGCTGCTCGAAAGATGACCTACCGTCGCACCACGGTCGAAGGATCCGAGCCTCTCGCCGAGGACACGATCATTCGAGACATGCACCCGCTGACCGGTCAACGACTCGACCTGTGGCGATTGAAGAACTTCGACGGAGTCCGGTTGCCCGCCAGCGCCGGAACGTACCTGTTCCACCTGACGTCGAAGGCCAACCCCTCCGACGAGCGACTGGTTGCCCTGGCCGAGATCCGCGGCGTCACAACGCAGTTGGACGACGCCGGAAACATCGTCGCGGTACCCGAGATCGAACGCACCGTCGCGGCCTGCCTCGACGGTATCCGCCGCGCTCAGGCCGGGCGTGGCAAGAAGCGACTCGACGCCAACCGCGTCGTGCTCTACGTCTGGCCGGTACTCAACGTTCCCGCCGACCGCATCGCCACCATCGCCCGCCACATCGCACCACTGACGATCGGTGCAGGCCTCGAGGAGATCACCCTCATCGCCCGTCTGGCCGAGACGCCGGGCGCGACGCCACGCGAAGTGGCACTGCGACTGTCGTACCGATCCGGTGCAGGCATCGTGGCCAAGGTGACGCCGCCGCCGACCGAGCCGATGCGTCCGCTCGACGAGTACACCCAGAAGGTTCAGCGGTCCCAGGCCCGCGGCACCGTGTACCCGTACGAGCTGATTCCGTTGCTGAGCAGCAACGGTGGCTCGTTCACCGAGTACGACTTCGACGCAGACGGCGTGCTCGCACCGGTCGACCGTCCTTACGGCCGCAACACTGCGGGCGTCATCGTCGGCGTGGCGACCACACCCACCGCCAAGTACCCCGAGGGCATCACTCGCGTCGCACTGTTCGGCGACCCGACCAAGGCACTCGGTACCGTCGCCGAGGCCGAGTGCTCGCGAATCGTCGCGGCCATCGACCTCGCCGAACAACTCGGCGCACCCGTCGAATGGTTCGCATTGTCTTCCGGTGCAACGATTTCCATGGAATCGGGCACCGAGAACATGGACTGGGTTTCGCGCGGCCTGCGTCGCATCATCACCTTCACCCAGGCCGGCGGTGAGATCAACATCGTCGTTGCAGGTATCAACGTCGGCGCGCAGCCGTACTGGAACGCCGAAGCCACCATGCTCACCCACACCAAGGGCATCCTGGTGATGACCCCCGACAGTGCGATGGTGCTCACCGGAAAGCAGTCCCTGGACTACTCGGGCGGCGTCTCGGCCGAGGACAACTTCGGCATCGGCGGCTACGACCGCGTCATGGGCCCCAACGGCCAGGCGCAGTACTGGGCACCGAACCTGCGCGCGGCGTGCGACATCCTGTTCGCGCACTACGACCACGCGTATGCCGCTCCGGGAGAACGCTTCCCGCGCCGCGCAGCCACCGCAGACCCGACCGAGCGCGACGTGCGGACCTACCCGCACGTGCACCCGTCGAGCGACTTCACCACCGTCGGCGACATCTTCTCCTCGGTCACCAACCCGGACCGCAAGAAGCCGTTCGACATTCGCACCGTGATGCGCGCCGTGGTGGACCAAGACCACTCGGTACTCGAGCGGTGGGCCGACATGGCCGACGCCGACACCTCCGTGGTGTTCGACGCCCACCTCGCCGGCATCCCCGTCAGCGTCATCGGCATCGAATCGCGGGCCATCCCCCGCAAGGGCTGGTTCCCGTCCGACGGCCCCGATCAGTGGACCTCGGGCACCCTGTTCCCGAACTCGTCGAAGAAGACAGCACGCGCCATCAACGCAGCCAGCGGAAGCCGGCCGATCGTGGTGCTGGCCAACCTCTCCGGCTTCGACGGATCACCGGAATCGCTGCGTAACATCCAGCTCGAATACGGTGCCGAGATCGGCCGTGCCATCGTCAACTTCGACGGACCGGTTGTGTTCTGTGTCGTATCGCGTTACCACGGAGGCGCTTTCGTGGTGTTCTCCGGAGCGCTCAACGACAACATGGAGGTCCTCGCAGTGGAGGGCTCCTTCGCCTCCGTGCTCGGTGGTGCCCCGGCAGCAGCAGTGGTGTTCACCCGCGACGTCAACGCCCGCACCGCAGCGGATCCGACCGTCAAGGAACTCGAGACTGCGCTGAACACCGCCACCGGCGACGCCACCCGCTCGGCCCTGCGCGTCGAGCTCGCCACCGTGCGAGCGAACGCCCGCAACGCCAAACTGGGTGAAGTGGCAGCCGAATTCGAGGCAATCCACAACATCCAGCGTGCGCAGAACGTCGGATCGGTGCACCACATCGTCCCCGCCGCCGAACTACGCCCGCAGCTGGTCGCCGCAATCGAACGCGGAATGGCGCGGTCGCTGGCGAAGTAGGGCCTGGCTGGACGCGAACGCGCGTGCGTTTGCTGGATGCTCGCGGCATGGTTACCTATTCCGCGAGCGTCTGGCGAATGCGCGCGCGTTTGTCGGGTCGGGAGCAGAGTGGGCCAGCGAGCGGGAGCCGGCGACGACGACTCAGGGCATAAGGGACTGGAGGGTTCGGGCGCTGACGAAGCGCCGCGGTTCGCCGGTGAGTGGGTCCGTGAAGTTCAGAGCCCGGGCGAGAAGCTGCAACGGCCGGGTGAAGTCGTCGGCCGGGACTGATGTGTACATCGGATAGTACGGGTCGTTCACGATGGGAATTCCCAACGACGACAGGTGGATTCGAAGCTGGTGGGTCTTGCCCGTCTTGGGGAAGAGTCGATATCGGGCGGACGTGCCGAACGTGTCGACCAGTTCGATCAGGGTCTCACTGTTCGGCTCCCCCGGCTCCTCGTATGCCGTCATGACCCCGTGCTCTTTGAGGATTCGACTTCGCACGACGCGCGGAAACTCCAGCGCTGCATCGAATCCCGCAACTGCCTCGTATTCCTTGGTGACCTTGCGCGAGGAGAAGAGTTCCTGATACGGCCGTCGGGCATGCTTGGTCTTGGTGAAGAGCAACACCCCGGCGGTGGCGCGATCGAGTCGGTGCGCGGGCGTCAGGTCCGGGCAATCGAAGTGCCTGCGGAGCCGCACTGTCGCTGTTTCGGTGACGTGCCGGCCGCGCGGGATGGTGGCGAGGAAGTGCGGCTTGTCGACCACCAGCAGATCGTCGTCCTCGTGCAGGATGCCGATCTCGAACGGCACCGGAACTTCCTGCGCTGGAACGCGATAGAAGTACACCTGGCTGCCGGCGCGGTACCGCGTATCGACGGAGATGGGCCTGCTCTTCTCGTCGACCACTTCGGCGTCGAACACGGCCCTCCGCCAGTCGTCGTCGGGCATCTCACGTTCGAGATACTCCACGATGGTGGTGGCCGAATCACCATGCGGCAACAGCAGTCTCAGCGGAGCGAGACCGTCCCGGAAGGGCAGCATCGTCAGGCGCAGTCGAGGCAGATCAACCGCAGACCACGGCCGGCGTCGCCGTCGAAGTCCTGGTACCGGGACGTCGGATTGCCGCAGGCACTGCAGCGACCGATGACGGCGGTGTGGTCGGAGAAGTTCTGCGCCATCCGCTTGTCGAAGACGAACAGCGAACCCTCCCAGAGCGCGTCGTCGCCGAAAGTCTCTGCATACCGAACGATTCCGCCGTCGAGCTGATACACCTCTTCGAACCCACGGGCGACCATCAAGGACGAGAGCACTTCGCACCGCACTCCCCCGGTGCAGTACGTGACCACAGGGGACTGCTTCAGATGGTCGTAGGCACCGGAATCGAGTTGGGAGACGAAATCCTTGGTCGTCTCGACGTCGGGCACCACCGCATTCTTGAACTTGCCGATCTCCGCCTCGAAGGCGTTGCGGCCGTCGAAGAAGACGACGTCCTCGCCGCGGGAATCGACGAGCTCGTGCACCTGCTCCGGGCTCAGATGGGTGCCGCCGCCCACCACTCCGTCGGCGTCGACCTTCAACTCACCGGGGGCACCGAACGTGACGATCTCGTTCCGTACCCGCACGCTCAGGCGCGGGAAGTCGTTGCCCAGTCCCTCGGACCACTTGATGTCGGCCGTCGCAAAAGCGGGATAGCTGCGGGTGCCGCGGACGTACCTCTTGACGTCGTCGACGTCACCGCCGACCGTCGCGTTGATCCCGTGCTCCGAGATGAGGATGCGTCCGGTCAGGTTGTTGGACGCGGCCAGCGTCTGTTGCCACAGCCGGATCGCTTCGGGATCGGGTAGCGGAGTGAAGACGTAGAACAGGACGATTTTCGGTACAGCCACGCCGACCAGTATGGCGCGCTATCCGGCAGGCGGTGCCGCCGCCCGGACACGCTGGGTGCCCGAGTCGACGGTGAAGCCCGCTCCCCAGTACACGCCGGTCTGCGGATCCTCCTTGGCGGTGAGGAACCAATGGTCCATCCGAGCGGCCGATCGGGTGACCTCGAAGACGCCGAAACCGTGACTGTCGAGGTCCACGAACTTCACGTGCTGGTTGAGCGCCTTGAACGCCTCCTCGGCGACGCGGCCCAGCGTGTGCGGCGGAGTACGCGTCAGGTCGTCGATGTTGGCCGAGCTCACCGAGGTGACGACGAGCTCCGTGGCAGCGGGCTCGGTGGTTGCGTACTGCGCCGCGTCGAGGGGTACCTCGCAGGCCCATGCCGAGTGGATGTCGCCGGTGATGAAGACAGTGTTGTCGACGCCGGCGTCGACAATGGCACCGAGCAGCTTGCGGCGGTCGGCGGTGTAGCCGTCCCACGGATCGGCGTTGTACGGCAGACCGCCCTCCGGGATCCCAAGAAGCGAGGTGACTGCTCTGGCCGCGTCCCGATCGAGCGGAGGAATCAGCGTGGGCGTGATCATCACCGGGTTGCCGACGATCTTCCACTGCGTCGGCGACGACACGATGCCGTCGGTGAGCCACTGCATCTGCTCCGCGCCGGTGATGGTCCGGTTGGGCGAATCGACCTCGGGCCCGTTGAACGGCAACACCTGCTGCGAGCGGTAGGTCCGCAGATCCAGCATCGACAGCTCGAGAAGGTTGCCGAACCGGAGCCTGCGGTACAGGTGACGGTTGGTCGCGGTGCCTGCGGCGCGCACCGGCATCCACTCGTAGTACGCCTTCTCCGAATTGGCTTTGCGGGTGTACCAATCACCCTCGGTGGCCGGTGTGTGGTTCTCGGCACCGCCGTCGTACGCATCGTTTGCGGACTCGTGGTCGTCCCACGTGCAGATCCACGGCACGTCGACGTGCGCGGCCTGCAGATCGGGATCGGACTTGTACTGACCGTGGCGCTGACGGTAGTCGGCGAGCGTGACGATCTCGTGGGTGGGCGAATGCTGCCGGATCACCCCGTCGCGGCCCGGGAACCCGCCTGTCTCGTACTCGTAGATGTAGTCACCGAGATGGACGATGGCGTCCAGGTCTCCTCTGGCAGCAAGATGCCGATAGGCACCGAAGTAGCCCGACTCCCAGTTGGAGCACGAGACGACTCCGAAGCGCATCGAATCGATGTCGGCATCGTTGGCCGGAGCGGTGTGCGTGGTGCCGACGGCCGATGCCGCGTCGCTCGTCCGGAAGTCGTAGAAGTACGTGGTGTCTGCAGCGAGGCCGTCCACGTCGACCTTGACGGTGTGATCGGTGTCCGGACCGGTGGAGACGGTTCCGGAGGAGACGACGTCACCCATGTCTGCGCTGCGGGATATCCGCCACGTCACCGATACCTGCGGGCCGACGCCGGAACCCGGGGTGGCGTCGGGCGTGGGGGTGAGCCGAGTCCAGAGGACGATCGCGTCGGGCAACGGATCTCCCGACGCCACCCCGTGCAGAAAGCCTCGATCGCTGCCCTGCGCGTGTGCGGTGGCCGGCAGTGTCGTGACGACTCCGGCCACCGCGACGGCCACCGACGACGAGCGAAGAAACGTCCTTCTGGAAAGCGCAGACTCAGCGTGCATCGGGTCAGTCCATGCGATGGATGGTCGGTGGTCAAGTAAGGCGCACCTGGGTCGGCCACAGTGTTCACCGGCCGGCCATGTGCCGGATGCTGGTTTGCCGGAGCGGAGGCGGGAGAACACTCCGAGAATGGACGCTCTGTGGTTGTTCGGTGATCAGCTCGGTTCGCACTTTCATTCGGTCGACGCGCATGCCGAGCGAGACGTGCTGATGATCGAGTCCCGGCGCGTGTTCCGGCGTCGGCGATACCACCGACAGAAGCTGCATCTCGTGTTGTCGGGCATGCGTCATCTGGCCGACGAGCTGGGCGATCGCGTCACCTACCTGCAGACCGAGACGTATCGCGAAGGGTTGGCCGAGTACGGCAAACCCGTCGTGGTGTTCGAGCCCACCTCGCACGCGGCGGAGAAGTTCGTCGCCGCACTGCACGAGGAGGGCCTGGTCTCGGAGATTCTGCCGACCCCGATGTTCGCGCTTCCCCGCGCCGATTTCGCGGAGTGGGCAGCCGAGCGCGGCACATTTCGGATGGAGACGTTCTACCGCGAGCAGCGCAAGAAGTTCGGGGTGTTGATGGACGGTTCCGAACCGGTCTCCGGAAAGTGGAACCTCGACGCCGAGAACCAGTCGCCGCCGCCGAAGGGACGTCTGACCCTCGGCGTGGAGGAACCGTGGTGGCCGACCGAGGACGCCATCGACGAGCACGTGCGCGCCGACCTCGACGACTGGGACCTCGACACCGTAGGAGTGGACGGGCCCCGAGTGTTCGCGGTGACGGAGTCGGAGGCGTCGGAGGCGTTGGCACACTTCGTGAATTACCGCTTGGACGATTTCGGCAAGTACGAGGACGCGGTGATGGCCGACGACTGGACGATGTCGCACTCACTGCTCTCGGTTCCGCTGAACCTCGGCCTGCTGCAACCACTGGACGTGGCGCACGCAGCCGAGGAGGCCCACCGAGACGGCACGCCGCTGGCGAGCGTGGAGGGTTTCGTTCGGCAGATCCTCGGCTGGCGCGAGTACGTGTGGCACCTGTACTGGCATCTGGGGCCGGAGTATCTCGAACGCAACAAGCTCGAAGCCCATGAGCCACTACCGAATTGGCTGACGGACTTGGATGGTGATGCCGTGGTGGCGAAATGCCTGTCCAGCACTGTGGACGGCGTGCGCGAGCGCGGCTGGGTGCACCACATACCTCGACTGATGATCCTGGGAAACTTTGCGCTGCAACATGCCTGGGATCCGCGAGCGTTGACCGACTGGTTCGCAACGGCTTTCGTCGACGGGTTCGCCTGGGTGATGCCGGTGAACGTGATCGGCATGAGCCAGCATGCGGACGGCGGCGTGATTGCGACCAAGCCCTACGCCTCGGGCGGGGCATATCTGAACCGCATGACCGATTACTGCAAGCCGTGCGAATTCAACCCGAAAAAGCGACTGGGCGACGACGCCTGCCCCTTCACCGCCGGCTACTGGGCTTTCGTCCACCGGCACCGCGAGATGTTGGCGCTCAATCACCGCACGGCGCGGCAGGTGTCGTCGATGAACAGACTCAGCGACCTCGAGCAGGTGTTGGAACAGGAGCGGCAGCGCGAGGTGTACTGATGCGCCGGATGCCTGAACCGAGGATTTCCGAACTTCGAGAGCGTCGCGCTCTGTGACGAATCGCCGCCGCGGTCGCCACCACTTTCGCTCTTCGCTATTGCGATGCAACTGGAACGACGCGCCAACTGGGGTGCGACGAAACGCCACATCGGTCCGATGGCCGTACGTTGGGCGAATCTGCATGCGCGACGCTCCCCACATGGTCGCGGACCGCCCGCGCGGCAGATGAACCGCCACGAAGACACCCAAGTAACGCCAGCGGCGGATGGGAAAGAGTTGGCGCTGGTCATATTAGGCGTAAGAAATCGAAATAGTCACCGCGCTGCTCGGACTGGAATCGCTGCAGCGATCACCATCTGGAAACGGGCTCCGCGCTCCTACCACAAGCTACCGACAAGTTCTGATTCGCGAATCTTTATGCACACCAATAGTTTTCGATTGCACTATCATTGCGTATCGAACACCCGTTCGATACACTTGGTCCATGACGACGGGGATCTGGCAACTGAGCGAGAGTGAACTCCTCGCCGACGCTGCCGCGGTCTCCCACAAAATCCAACTGCTCGAAGCCCGGCGGATCGCCCTCGTCGGCGAGATCGACACCCGCGTCTCCCGCGAAAAACTCGGCTTCCCCGGTCCCGCCGGCTGGCTGACCTCCACCACCCTGCTCTCGCCCTCCAAAGCCAACAAGATCGTCGCCCTGGGCCGCGGCATGAAGAACTTCCCCGACATCGCCGACGCCGTCAACACAGGCGTCATGACCGTCGACCACGCCGCCCTGATCCTCACCTTCGCAGAAACACCCCCGAAGAACCTCCCGCAAGTCGGGCAGGACATCGCCCGTAAGGCCATGATCAAGGCTGCGACCGGACCGCAAGCGCGTACCGGCCGCATCCGCGAAGCGATCACCAAGCTCAGCGACAGATTCGGCGGCAACAAACCACCTCCAGAAGACACCGACCGCAACGAACTCTTCGCCTCCAAGACCTTGAACGGCCGGTTGGTACTCAAAGGAGACGTCGATGCGATCACCGGAGAAAAACTCCTCACCGCACTCTCACCCCTGACCGAACCCCGACCCGCCGCCGACGGCACCGAAGACGACCGCAGCCCCGCCAGGCGCCGAGCCGACGCCTTCGGGCACATCCTCGACCAATACCTCGCCTCCAGTAACCGCCCCATCGAAGGCGGTGAACGCCCGCACCTGAACCTGCACATCCGGTTGCAGGACCTCACCGACCTCCAGAGCCGCGGCGACGAAGACGACATCACCGACGACGAAACCTCACGCGCAGCAACAGAATCCGGAACCGACACAGTCGATCCGGTCGACATCAACACCGGCGTACCGATTCACCCCGACACGGCAGAGTCAGACACCGGAACCGCCCACACTGACAGTGACACCGGCAGTGACACCGGCAGTGACCGCTGTGCAGCGGATCCTGGCGCGTATCGCGACTTGTTCGGCGACGGCACCACGGTCGGGTGGCTGCCGTGGATGGGACCGCTCTCCCGCAACACCTCCCGCCAGTTGGCGTGTGATTGTGTCCTCACTGCCATCGTGATGGACGAGCACGGCAACCCGTTGAACCTCGCCCGCACCGCACGCACCGTCACCGCCAAACAACGCAAAGCCCTCATCGCCCGCGATCACGGTTGCGCCTTCCCCGGCTGCGGAAAACCCGCCGCCTGGACCGAAGGACATCACATCTGGCACTGGGGCGACGGCGGCCCCACCGACATGAACAACCTCGTCCTGCTCTGCGGATTCCACCACCGCCTCATGCACCACTCCGACTGGGAAGTGTTCATCGGCGAAGACAACCACCCCTGGTTCGTACCACCGGCCACCGTCGACCCCTACCGACAACCCCGACCATCCCACGCCCGCGCAGGCCCCCACATCGCCTGAGCCCGCCCACACGCCATCCACCAACGACACCAGCCCCGCACCGAGAACACGGTGCGGGGCTGGACGAGATTGTTCGACAGGCTGATTCGGTCGAATCAAGGATCAAACACCGCGGTCGTGCCACATCACCTCGAGCAGGTGTTGGAACAGGAACGACAGCGCGAGGTCTACTGACCTAGTTCGCGTCGAGCTTCGCGATCGCCTCGTCGATCATCGGCACGTATCGCTCGAGTGCCCACGGCACCGTCAGGGGATTGATGATGGACGAGCCGGTGACGAACGACTGATTCGTCGGTGCCACGACCGAGCCACGGGATACCGCCGGAATCTGCTGGTATGCAGGCTGATTCTCGGTTTCGGTGCGGTTCTGGGGATCCGAGTAGAAGGTGAAGATCAGGTCCGAGTCGTTCAACAGATTCGCGTTCTCCAAACCGATGACCGCCGAGTCGGTGCCCTCGGTCTCGTCGAGGGTGTTCACCACCGGATCGACCTGCAACCCGAGCGCGCGGACCATCGCGACGCGCTGCTCGTCGGCGAGGAACACCCCGAGCGTCCCCGGACCGGTGTTGTAGATGTACGAGAAGCTCACCCCCGCGTATTCGGGGTGCTCGCTGGTGGCGTCGGCGAAGCGTGCCTTGATCTTGTCGATCTCCTCCGCTGCCTTCTGCTCCTCACCCATCGCCTTGCCGATGACGGTGATCTGGTCGTCCCAGGTGATCGTCCACGGCTGCTCCTCGTAGGCGACCACCGGCGCGAACTCGCTCATCTTGTCGAACTGATCCTGCGTCACTCCCGACCACGGAGCCAGGATGAGATCCGGTTCGAGGGCAGCAACGGCTTCGATGTTGAGTTCGGTTCCACCGGTGAATTGTTCGGGAAGTTCGGCACCCAGCTCGGTGACTGTGTCGTGAACCCACGGCAGATACCCCGATTCGTCGGCACCCCACGAGTACTCCTCGACGCCGACCGGGACGGTACCCAGCGCGATCGCCGTCTCGGCCGAGCCCTGACCGAGAGTCACGATGCGCTCGGGCTTCTCGGTGATGACGGCCTGCCCCAGAGCCGAATCGATGGTGACGGCGGCAAAGTCGCCATCACCGGCCTGTTCGGGCTCGGCAGTATCGGCAGACGAGCACCCACCGACCACCAGGGCCGACACAGCGAGCGCGGACAGCAGGGACGCACGGCGAGCGAAACGTCGACCGGCCGTTGGAGCAGAGAACATGGATACCTCTCGACAGACTGGCGGGTTAGAAGTAAGTAAAGGCTAACCTACAAGAGCGGCTCGAATGCACTGCACAGCGGGCGTTCGCTACGGTGGGAGCCATGAGCCTTCCTCGTCCCGCCCCTGATCGGACAGCCGTCGTGACCGGAGCGTCCTCGGGAATCGGAGCCGCGATCGCCCGCGTGCTCGCATCCCGCGGCCATGGCGTCACCCTCGTCGCCCGGCGTGCCGACAAGCTCGAAGAGTTGGCACAGGAGATCCGAGCACGGGGAGTCCGAGCCGAAGTGCTCGCAGCAGACCTGTCCGATCGCAGCGCTCGCGCCGAACTACTCGGCCGCATCACCGAACTCGGCCTGATCCCGGACATTCTGATCAACAACGCCGGGCTTTCCACACTCGGTCCGGTAGCAGAATCGGATCCGGATGCGGAAATGAACATGATCGAGGTCGACGTGGTGGCCGTCGCGGACCTCTGTACCCGTTTCCTCCCCGGAATGACCGAACGCCGACGCGGCGCACTGCTCAACGTCGCCTCGACCGCCGCATTCCAGCCCCTACCCGGACAGGCGGGCTACGGCGCATGCAAGGCGTTCGTGCTCTCCTACACCCAGTCTCTGACCGGCGAACTGCGCGGAACGGGAGTGACCGCGACCGCGCTGTGCCCCGGACCGGTGCAGACCGGATTCGGTGAGGCCGCGGGCTTCGCGAAAGACGATGCAGAGAAGGCACTTCCATCGATCATGTGGGTGTCGGCAGAAACGGTGGCCAGAACTGCCGTCGACGACATGGCCAAGGGACGCATGGTATCGATTCCCGGGCCCGCCAACCGCATCGGATCGATCTTCGCGCAGATCACCCCGCGGACACTGTTGGTGCCCATGCTCACTCGTATTCATCCCGGTCTGAAGAATGGTGCAACGTCGTGAAACGCGAACTCCTGGTCTCCGACAGTATCGTCGTGAACGCCGACGCCGACACTCTCTACGCTGCGATCAGCGACCCCACCAAGATGGGGCAGTGGAGCCCAGAGAACACCGGTGCCACCGTGCACGAACCTCGCGAGAGTGCCTACGTGGGAATGGTGTTCGACGGAACCAACAAGCGCGGCCGGGCGAAATGGGTCACTCGCTGCACCGTGACTGCCGCCGACCCGGGCAAGACCTTCGAATTCCGCGTCCACGCCATCGGCAAGAGCGCTCCGAAGATCAAGGGCGCGAACGCAACCTGGCGATACGACTTCGAGCCGGCCGCGGGCGGTACGAAAGTCACCGAAACCTGGACCGACGACCGGACGAGGTGGCCCGACGCGTTGGCCCTCGTGTTCGACAAGATCGTCACCAGCGGTAAGACGTTCCCGCAGTTCCAACGTCGCAACATCCGTAAGACGCTGGAGAACCTGCAGAAGCTATACGCCTGACGGCTAGGCCTGCCGGATATACAGGCCGAGAACGTACGACGCCTGCCCCGCGTGCTGGAGGTCGTCGGACAGGACCGAGACCAGCCTGGTACCCAGGGTGACCGGCGGGTTCCAGTTCTCGTCGACGATCCGGTCCAGATCGTCGGCCCCGACACTGCCCAGGTACGCAATGGTTTTCGAGTGCACAGCGTCGTAGTACTCGCGCAGTAGCTCAGCACTCGAGGCGACCTCCGCGACGTCGGAGGAGGACTGGCCGTACCCGATATCGGACTTGTCGAACGGGAGGCCGAAGCGCTCGAACCACGAGTCCGACGTCCAGACCTGTTCGCTCCCGGCCACACCCGCGATGTGGTCGTCCTGCACCCGGGTGAGGTGCCACACCAACCAGGCGATGCTGTTGGCATCGGCGTCCGGTCGATAGGTCAACGCAGCCGCGGGAATGTCGTCCAATACCGAGTGGACGAGTTCTTTGATTCGGCCGAACGCGTCGGTGAGCACTTCGTTGTGATTCATAAAAGATCCATCTCTTCTCTGACAGCACTGATGACCACTCATGCTTACCCCGATGTGGCCGCAGGGAACATCGGGGCGGCCCGAGCGCGTTGGACCTGACATGACTGCTCCAGCAATTGTGTACACCCGCACCGGCGATTCGTCCGTCCTGGAACTGAAAGATCGTGAGGTGACCGAGCCCGCCGCAGGCGAAGTGCGCGTTCGCATCGTGGTCTCGGGCGTCAATCCAACGGACTGGAAGAACCGAACCGGCTCCGGGCCGGGTGAGAAGCTGGCATTCGACGAGGTGGTACCGAACCAGGACGGTGCCGGAGTGGTCGACGCAGTCGGCCCCGAGGTCGACGGCGTCTCCGTCGGAGATCGCGTCTGGGTGTACCTGGCCCAGCATCAGCGCCCAACCGGAACAGCGCAGTCTTTTGCAATCCTGCCCGCCTCCCGGGTGGTTCCTCTGCCCGACGGAGTCGGTTTCGATGTGGGTGCGAGCCTCGGAGTACCCGCGATGACAGCGCACCGCGCACTGACGGTCTCCGAGGACGGACCCACGCGGCTGCACCCGGGCGCGTTGGACGGCAAGTCGGTCCTCGTCGCCGGTGGTGCAGGCGCTGTCGGTCATGCTGCGATTCAGTTGGCCCGATGGGCGGGTGCGACGGTGGTGACGACGGTCAGCGGACCGGAGAAGGGCGCGCTGGCCACCGCTGCCGGCGCTCACCACGTTGTCGACTACAAGGCAGGCGACGCCGCCGCCGAGATCCGCGAATTGATTCCCGCAGGGATCGATCTCGTGGTCGAGGTGGCTCCCTCACAGAACGCCGCGCTCAATGCCGCCGTGGGAGCGAACCGCGCCTCGGTTGCCATCTACGCCAACAACGGCGGCGATACCGTGACCCTCGACGTCCGGCCGAACATGGTGCTCAACACTCGCTACCAGTTCGTGCTGCTCTACACCGTCGGCGACGAGGCACTGCGGAACGCCGAGGCGGACGTCAGCGCGGCTGCAGCAGCAGGTGTGCTCGAGGTGGGCGAAGCCACCGGCCTACCGCTGCACCGCTACTCGCTGAGCGAGACCGCAGCAGCACACGACGCCGTCGAGAACGGTGCGGTCGGCAAGGTGCTGATCGACGTCTCCAGCGAATAACTCAGGTGATGACCGGCAACGTGGACCACGGAAAATTGATCCATTTGTCGGTCTCTCGCCACGAATAGTCGGGCTGCACAATGGTTCTGGGCTTGGTGTAGATCACGGCCGACCGCACGTCGGGGGTGTGCGCCTTCAACAGGTCGATGACCAGAGCCAGGGTGCGGCCGGAATCGGCGACATCGTCGACGACGAGCAACTTCTTGCCGACGATCGAGTCGGTATCCAGAAGAGGTTCGAGGACAACGGGATCGGGCAGCGTCTCCTCGATGTCGGAGTAGAACTCGACATTGAGGGTGCCTGCGGCCTTGACGCCCATCGCGTAGGAAATCGCACCCGCGGGGATGAGTCCGCCGCGAGCGATCGCGATGACGATGTCCGGGACGAAGCCGTCGTCGACGATCTGCTTGGTGAGTTCGCGCGAGGCGTCCCCGAACGTCGCCCAGGTCAGTACTTCGCGTTCCGGTTCGGTCATGGGGCATCACTCTACCCAAAAACTACTTTGCTGCTCCAGCAAAATTGTTTGCGTAAGTCGTCGCAAACGGGCAGTCTCGAACCATGGCCGACCACACGCACGCTCACACTCATGCCGCCGACCGGACCCCCGCAGAGCCGGATTTCGAGAACGGTGCCTTCGACGAAGCATTCTGGGACGACCTCTACAACCAGCGCACCGCCATCTGGAGCGGAAATCCCAACGCCGTGTTGGTTCAGGAAGCGTCCGTGCTGACTCCGGGACGCGCCCTGGACATCGGTTGCGGGGAAGGTGCCGACTCTCTGTGGCTGGCCGGTGAAGGCTGGAACGTCACCGGCGTCGATATCTCCGATGTCGCCCTCGGCCGCGCTCGCGCAGCACAACAGGCCCTCGAACCGCTCACCCTCGCGGTGAACTGGCAGCAGGAAGACGTTCTGGACTGGACTCCCCCGGCCGCGGCGTTCGATCTGGTGTCGGTGCACTTCCTGCAGGTGCCACCGGACGAACTGGAATTGACCACCCGCAGGTTCGCCGCAGCGGTCGCACCGAAGGGGCGTCTGCTGATCGTCGGCCACAGTCCCAGCGACAGCCATGCGTCACAGCATCCGGCCAAGCACAGGCTGTTCGCACCGGAACCGGTCGTCTCTGCGGCGGGCGACGGGTTCGAGGTGATCCACGCCGAACATCGCACCCGTACGACGCCGGACGGCGATGAGCGCATCGACACGGTCGTGGTGCTGCAGCGCCGGTAAACTCGGGCGGTGTTCTCACAGTCGACGTATCGAATTCCCCTGGCAGTCACGTTCGTCGTCGCCTTGATCGTGCTGTTCACCCCTGCGTCCGGGGTGCCCTCGGGTTTCGAGCACAGCGACAAGATCATTCACTTCGCGCTGTTCGCTGCTCTCGCGTACACCTCGCGCATGGCCGGCATCGACTGGATCAGGACCGCACTGTGGGTGCTGGCGTTCGCAGTGGTGTCGGAGTTCCTGCAGGCGATCCTGCCTCTGGGACGCTCCGGATCGATCGCCGACGCTCTCGCCGACGCCGCCGGAGTTGCTGTGGGCCTGGTCGCAGCGAGTCGGGTTCTTCCGCAGCGCGTCGAACAAGCCTCGGACCTGCACTAGACTGACCGAGCACCGAGGTTCCTCGGCCAGCGCGCACACTCCGGAAGGAACGCCATCACCTCGTCTTCTGCCCCGCACGATATCTACCTCGTTCCACCGGAGCACGAGACCAACGATGCCGCCACCCGAGAGTCTGCAGCATCCGCCGCACGCCTGAGCGAACGATCCGACGTGGTCAGCCACGACGGCCGCTACGCACTGACGATCACCTCCACCACCCCGCACCAGGCGATGGTCGAGGATCTACTGTTCGTCCGCGCCGTTCTCGACGCGGCACGTATCAAGTACCTGCTCGTTCGCGGCAACGACGAACGCCCGGTCATTGCCATCGAGTTGGCGGCCCGGGACGCGTTGACCACGGCATTGGTGCACGCGTGCCGCGCCGAGCCGTTCTACTCCAAGACCGTCGACGCCCGCGGAAAGGCAGTACTGGTGGCCGACGGTTCGCTGTCGCCGTCCGCGAACGCACGAATCGTGCGCCTGTACCGACCGCGCGTCGAGCCGTTCAGCGGTCTGTACTACGGCGCGTCGACGGCAGTGCAGATCGAACTGTGGTCGTTCTCGCCGTCGGAGATCGTGCTGCCGATCGAGAACTCCCTGACCCGACGCAACATCCGTCCCGACGAGGCCGTCCGCGGCACCGTCGAACGCTTCGGCCGAACGTGGCCGACCATCGAGAACATGTTCGCCGACCACGCGTCGGACATCAATTTCGACATCGACATCGTCTTCTCCTGGGTCGACGGCTCCTCGGCCGAATTCCAGGCGCAGCGCGCGCGACGGATGGCGAACTACGTCGTCGGTGAGGGTGACGATTCCGCTGCCCGTTATCGGCAGATCGACGAACTGAAGTACGCGCTGCGGTCGATCCACCTCTACGCACCATGGATCAGGCGCATCTTCGTCGCTACCGACTCGCCGAGGCCTGCGTGGCTGGCCGACCATCCCAAGGTGACGTTCGTGCCGAGCGAGGCCTTCTTCGTCGACACATCCGTTCTGCCGACCCACAATTCGCAGGCCGTCGAAAGCCAGCTGCACCACATCCCCGGATTGTCCGAGCACTTCCTGTACTCGAACGACGACATGTTCTTCGGTCGACCGGTCAGCCCGTCGATGTTCTTCTCCCCCGGCGGAATCAGCATGTTCATCGAAGCGACAACGCGAATCGGG
Source organism: Rhodococcus sp. IEGM 1330 (assembly GCF_033142445.1). Classification (NCBI taxonomy): domain Bacteria; kingdom Bacillati; phylum Actinomycetota; class Actinomycetes; order Mycobacteriales; family Nocardiaceae; genus Rhodococcus; species Rhodococcus sp. IEGM 1330. Next base: position 496,004 of record NZ_JAWLSB010000003.1, on the reverse strand, counting down.
TTGGGCTACAGCGACGCCGACCGCAGCGGCTTCGAGAACGCGGCGCGCGTGAACCGTCGAATCCTGCAGGACCGATTCGGGATGACCACCACCCGGCATCTCGAACATGCAGCAACCCCGTTGCGGCGCAGCGTGATGCAGGAAATGGAAAACGAATTTCCGGACGAGTTCGCCTCCACTGCAGCGAGCGCGTTCCGAGCGAGTACCAACATCTCGGTGACGAACTCGTTGTACCACTACTACGCACTGATGAGCGGACGCGCGGTGGTGCAGAAGGACGCGAAGGTTCGGTACATCGACACCACGTCCGTGGCCGGCCTCGAACTGATGGAGAAGCTGCTCCCCAAGCGATCTGTCGACTTCTTCTGCCTCAACGACGGCAGCTTCCCGGAAGTCGATCTGGACCTGCGCACCCGTACCGTGACTCAGTTCCTGGACAAGTACTTCCCCATCGTCGCGCCGTGGGAACGCGAACAGCGCTAGGCGTCGCTGAACGTCTTCCGTCGAGCACTGTCTGCGATGGTGACTCCCGCTTCGCTCAACCTGCGAGCGGTCTCCTGAGCCGAGACCGGCTCTCCCACAGTGTCGTACGAACCCGTCGGCACCACCGAATGCACGACGGTGTTCTCGTAGACGTGGACCAGGTTGTACCCCTGGGCACCGTCGCGGCCACGCAATCCACCTGCGGGCACGTTCAAATCCTGCGTATAGCACGTGGCCGACGCGACCGACACGGGAATACCCGCGAACGTGGCCGTCGTCGAATAGTGCAGGTGCCCAGCAAGAATGGACCGCACATCGGTTCCGCGCAGCACGTCGGCCAGCCGAGGCTGATCGATCAGCTCGACCAGCACCGCGAGATCGAGCACGGTCGGTACCGGCGGATGATGCATCGCGAGAATGGTTCCGAACTCGGCGGGGGTCGCGAGAGTGTCTGCCAGCCAGGCCAATTGCTCGTCACCGAGCGCGCCGTGGTGCCTGCCCGGGACCGTCGTGTCGAGGGTGACGATACGAAGACCGTCGACGTCGTGAACCCGGTCGATCGACTGCCCGGTCGGTTCGGCATCGAGAAGCTTCTGCCGGAACATCGCACGGTCGTCGTGATTGCCCATCGCCCAGACGATCTGCGCGCCCAGTTCCTCGGCCACCGGCTCGACAAGGGCCCGCAACTTCTCGTACGCCCCCGGCTCGCCCTTGTCCGTCAGGTCTCCGGTGAACACCAGCGCATCGGGGCGAACACCGGAGTTGCGCACGTCGGTCATCACCTGCTCGAGCCGCAGCTCACTGTCCACGCCGCCGTACAACCGACCGCCACCCTCGACGAGATGCGTGTCGCTGATATGCAGCAAGCAGTGATGGGGGCGTGGGTACTCGGCCATCCGAGACTTCATCGAACTCTCGCTCACGATCGGACCTACCGTTTCGCGATCGTCCGGGTCGGACGACCGCCACTGCTACAAGCCAAGCATACGAGCGTTCCCTGAGATCAAGCTGGTCGAATCTCGGGGGTGAACACCGCGCGAACTCCGAGCGTAGGACACCTTCCCCGAGGTGTGACAGATTGTGGACATGACAAAACCGACACTGAGAGCAATCCTCGCCACCGCCGGGCTGACCGCGGCATCGATGGTCGGCATGGGCGTCGCACCTGCTGCGGCCCAGGAGCTCCCGACCGTGGTGTTGGTCCACGGGGCATTCGCGGACAGCACCAGCTGGGACGGTGTGGCGGAAAATCTGCGCGGCCGCGGCTACCCGGTCGTGACGGCCGAGAACTCGCTCCGCGGCCCTGCGATCGATGCGGCGTCGGTGACCGACGTCGTGGAGAGCATCGACGGGCCGGTGATCCTGGTCGGCCACTCGTACGGCGGAACGGTGATCAGCAACGTGCACGCAGACAACGTCGAAGCCCTGGTCTACGTCGCTGCATTCATGCCCGTCGAAGGCGAACCCGTTGCACTCGAACTCGACCCGATCCGATTCCCGGTGACCGCGCTGGTACCGCCGGTGATCGGACTGTCGATCGTCGACGACGCGTCGAACATCATCGGCAAGAACGTCGACTCGTACATCACTCCCGCCCTGTTCCGGCCGTTCTTCGCCCCGGATGTCACCGAGGCGCAGGCTGCCCGGATGGCTGCACATCAGAAGACGATCGCTGCCGGTGCACTGCTCGAGCCGAGCGGTCCGCCGTCCTGGGCGCACACGCCGTCGTGGGCGTTGATCCCCCAGCAGGATCAGATCATCCCGACCTCCGCCGAGCGGTTCATGGCGCAGCGGGCGGGTGCTCAGGTGACCGAGGTGCCGGGTTCGCACGCGATCCTGGTCTCGAACCCCACGGCCGTGGCCGATCTTGTCGCCGCGGCGGATTCGGGCAGCTGACACCTCTCGAAACGACCTCGGGCCCGGCCACTTGTCGAAGGTGGCCGGGCCCGAGGCGTCTGTGCCGTGTGTACCGAGCGTCAGATCCCGATGAGATCGTGATCGGCGACCTTCGACGCAAGGATGCGCAGGTGCTCGTCGGCACCACCGAGAGTGTGCTCGATGGCCACCAGCCGACTGGTGTAGTGCCCGACGGGATATTCGGCCGTGACGCCGATCCCGCCGTGCAACTGGATGGCCTCCTGGCCGATCTTGCGACCGGACCGTGAGATCTGCAGCTTCGCGCGCGAGGCGATCGTCGGGTCGACGTTGCCGTCCGCCAACGACATCGTGGCGTAGAGACTCATGCTGCGGGCGAGTTCGAGCAGTACGTACATGTCAGCCGCACGGAAAGTGAGCGCCTGGAACTTGGCCAGCGGAACCCCGAACTGCTTGCGCGCCTTGAGGTAATCGGTGGTCAGCCGCAGCGCCTCCTCCATGGCTCCGATCGCCTCGGCGCACAGCGCGGCCTGAGCACGCACCTCGGCACCGGTGATGGCCGCTGCTGCGTTCTCGGCGGTGCCGAGCGGTTCGGCTGCGACGTCGACGAATTCGATCTGCGCGGCGCGCTGACCGTCGTGGGTGGCGTAGGACTTGCGCGTGAGACCGGTCGCGTCGGCATCGACCACGAACAGTCCTGTTCCACCGGTGGGCAGCGTGGCGCTGACGACGATCACATCTGCGCTACCGCCGTGCGGAACCGGGTTCTTGACGCCGTTGATCGACCACGATCCACCGTCCTCGGTGGCGGTGGTGGCGACCTCGACGTTGGGCCAGCGGCTGCCGGATTCGTTGTGCGCGAACGCCAACATCGACGACCCCTCGGCCACCGGCGGCAGGATCCGCGCGCGCTGATCGGCGCTGCCGAGCTCGGAGATCAACCCGCCGGGGACGAGAACGGCATCGAGAATCGGCTCCGGTGCGAGCCGTCGTCCGACCTCGGTCATCACGGCCATGATCTCCACGGGACCGGCGTCCATCCCGCCGTCTTCCTCGCTGAACGTCAGACCCAGCAGGCCGACCTCGGCCAACTGCTTCCAGACGTCGGTGCTCCAGCCCAGCTCACCGGCAACGATCTTGTTGCGCTTCTCGGTGTCGTAGGCCCGCGTGAGCACCTCACGAGTGGTGTCGCGCAGCAGCTTCTGCTCTTCGTTGAGTTCGAAATCCATGTCTTCAGATGCTCCCTTACAGTCCGAGAATCGCAGAGGCGATGATGGTGCGCTGAACCTCGTTCGAGCCGCCGTAGATCGACACCTTGCGGTAGTTGAGATACCCCGGTACCGAGCGCTGCGCCCAGCCTTCGCTCTCGATGTCCTCGCCCGCCTCGTAGGGCAGTGAGTCCGGCCCGGCAACGTCCATCAGCAATTCGGTCGTGGCCTGCTGCAGTTCCGATCCCCGCAGCTTGAGGATGGACGACGCCGGATTCGGCTTGCCGTCGTCCGAGCTGGACACCAGGCGCAGCTGAGTCAGCTCGAGGGCGAGCAATTCGTTCTCGACCTCGGCCATCTTAGCCGCGAACAAGGGGTCCTCGAGCAGCGTGCCGCTGCCGACCTTCGTCTGTGCTGCGTGCTTCTTCGCTTGTCCCAGATGCACTTTGGTGTGTCCGGCCCGGGCGACACCGGTGCGCTCGTTACCGAGCAGGAACTTGGCGTAGCTCCAACCCTGGTTCTCCTCGCCGACGAGGTTCTCCGCCGGAACGCGGACGTTGTCGAAGAAGACCTCGTTGACCTCGACACTGCCGTCGATCAGCTTGATCGGGCGCATCTCGATGCCGGGAGTGTTCAGATCGATGAGCAGGAACGAGATGCCGGCCTGCTTCTTCGGCGCGTCCGGGTTGGTGCGCACGAGCGCGAAGATCCAGTCGGCGTACTGGCCGAGCGTGGTCCACGTCTTCTGTCCGTTGACGATGTAGTCGTCGCCGTCGCGGATGGCGGTGGTGCGCAACGACGCCAGGTCCGATCCGGCCTCGGGCTCGGAGAAGCCCTGGCACCACCAGATATCGAGGTTCGCCGTCTTGGGCAGGAACTTCTCCTTGAGCTCCTGCGAGCCGAACGTCGCGATGACCGGGCCGACCATCGAGGCGTTGAACGCCAGCGGCTCCGGCACCGACGCCAACTGCATTTCGTCGAGCCAGATGTGACGCTGCACAGCGGTCCAGTCGCGGCCACCGAACTCGGCGGGCCAATGCGGCACCGCCAAGCCGTTCTCGTTGAGGATTCGCATGGTCGCAACCACCTCGTCCTTGCTCAACTCCTGACCCGTCGCGCTCTTCTCGCGAATCTCGGCGGGGACCTTCGTGGTGAAGAACGTCCGCATCTCATCACGGAACGCGGCCTCTTCTTCTGTGAGGGCAAGATTCATCGACAATCCTCCAAGCTCGTTCACGTATCTTCGTATCGACCGTACTCCCTGGTAACTCTGGGATATTCTCCGCTCACTATGACTCTTCTGGCACTGGTTCGGCACGGTGAAACGAACTGGAATCTGCACGGGCGTCTGCAGGGCTCGTCGGACATTCCTCTCAACGACACCGGCCGCGCCCAGGCCCGCGAGGCCGGCCACGAACTCGAGTACCGCCAGTGGGACCACCTCGTCAGTTCACCGTTGATCCGAGCTGCGGAAACCGCCGACATCATCGGCGCGCATCTGGGCCTGACCCGCACCGCCGAGTTCCCCGATCTGGCCGAACGACACTTCGGCGAAGCCGAAGGATTCACCGACTGGGACGCGTACTCACATTGGCCGAACGGCCGGTACCCGGGCTTGGAGCCACGCTCCGACCTGATCGTGCGTGGCGTGCGCGGCGTGGACGAGATCGCCTCGCGTTACCCGGACTCCGCGGTGATCGCCGTGGCGCACGGCGGCGTCATCCGGGCGATCTTCGACGCGATCCGGCGACGCCACTCCCCGCGGATCCTCAACGCGGGCGTCTCCACCCTCGAACACGACGGTTCTCGCTGGACCGTTCGTACCATCAACGGCATCCCGGTCTGACAGAGTTTTCCTTCATGGAGATCGAACGCCGCATCACCGAGCTCGGCTTCACGTTGCCCGGCGAGCCGACCGCTCCCCCCGGTTTCGAGTATTCGTTCGATTGGGTGCACGTGCGCGGTAACCGGGTCTTCGCCTCGGGCCATTCGCCTCTGGCGGAAGACGGAGCCCTGGCAGGCCCGTTCGGCGCGGTGCCGTCCGAGGTGAGCATGGACGTCGCCACCGACGCCGCGCGGGACTCAGCTCTAGCCGTGCTGGGCAGCCTCGCCCGTGCGATCGGTGACCTCGATCGAATCAGCGCGTGGCTGACCGTGACCGGCTCGGTCAACGCCGACCACGGCTTCACTCAGACCACCACGGTCGTCAACGGCTTCTCCGATCTGGTGCTCGCCATCTTCGGTCCGGAGATCGGTGCCCATGCCCGCACCGCACTCGGGGTGGCTGCATTGCCGATGAACAACACCGTCGTGGTGTCAGCGGAACTGGAGATCGACGGGTAGGTTTTGCTCCACTCGTACATACGGCGAAAGCGGGCGCAGATGGTGCGCAGATCGATTCTTGCTCTGGTCGCGATCCTCATCGGCATCCTGGGGTTGTCCGGCTGCACCTCGTCCTCGCAGTCGTTGCTGGACCGGGTGAAGGACGAGGGCGTACTGGTCGTCGGCACCGAGGGCACCTACAGCCCGTTCAGCTATCAGGGCGGCGACGGACAACTCACCGGGTACGACATCGACGTCATCAACGCCGTCGGAGCCGAGCTGGGCGTACGCGTCGACTTCGTGCAGACCCCGTTCGACTCGATCTTCGCCGGACTGCAATCCCAACGCTTCGACCTCATCGCCAACCAGGTCTCGATCACCCCCGCCCGCCAGTCGGCCTACGACCTGTCCACGCCCTACACGGTGTCGGAAGGCCAGATCCTCACCGCCGCAGACGACTCCACCATCACCTCTCTTGCCGACCTGGCCGGCAAGACCACCGCCCAATCCTCGACGAGCAATTGGGCGGAGGTCGCGGCGAACGCAGGTGCCAACGTCGAAGCCGTCGAGGGATTCGTTCAGGCGGTCACGCTCGTCAAGGACGGCCGCGTCGACGCCACCGTCAACGACTCCCTGGCCATCGCCGAGTACCTTCAGCAGACCGGCGACACCGGAGTGAAGATCGCCGGCGAGACCGGCGACACGACCCTGCAATCCTTCGTGGCCCGCAAGAACAGTGGCCTGATGGACGAGGTGAACACCGCCATCGACACACTGCGCGAGAACGGCACCATCGCCGAGATCTCGAACAAGTACTTCGGCAGTGACGTCGCCGCACCGACGGCCGACACCGTGGTTCCGGTGAGCGACGACGCAGCGTCGACGGCACCGTCCAAAACGCAGCTTGTTCTCGACAACCTGTGGCCGATGCTCAAAGCGACTGTCACGATGACCATTCCGCTGACCGCCATCAGCTTCGTGGTCGGACTCGTCATCGCCCTTGCGGTGGCGCTCGCGCGTATCTCGTCGATGAAGCCACTCGCCGCAGTCGCACGGTTCTACGTCTCGATCATCCGCGGCACGCCTCTGCTGCTGCAGCTGTTCATCATCTTCTACGGACTGCCGCAGTTCGGTGTCGTGATCTCACCCTTCCCGGCGGCTGTCGTCGCGTTCTCGTTGAACGTGGGTGGCTATGCAGCCGAAGTCATCCGCGCCGCGATACTGAGTGTCCCCAAGGGCCAGTGGGAGGCGGCCCAGACCATCGGGATGGGATACCGAACCACGCTGCAGCGCATCGTGCTTCCGCAGGCACTGCGCACCGCGGTACCACCGTTGTCGAACACACTGATCTCGCTGGTCAAGGACACCTCGCTCGCATCGACCATCCTGGTCACCGAGCTGCTGCGCGTCGCACAACTCGCGGCGGCACCGACCTTCGACTTCTTCACGCTCTACACCGTTGCAGCGCTGTACTACTGGGTGATCTGCATCGTTCTCTCGTTCTTCCAAGGCAAGCTCGAAGTCCGACTCGACAGGTACGTGGCGAAATGACAGACCTGCTGGAAGTATCCGCACTGAAGAAGTCGTTCGGGCCGATGGAGGTGTTGAAGGACATCTCGTTCACCGTGCCGTCCGGCACCGTCACCGTCATCATCGGACCGTCCGGATCAGGCAAGACCACGGTGCTGCGCACACTGAACGCACTCGATCAGGCCGACGCAGGCATCATCCGTATCGGGGACGTGTCAGTGGATTTCGCTCAGCCCGTCGGCGCTCCGCAACTGCGTCACTTCCGCGCCCAGAGCGGCATGGTCTTCCAGAGCCACAACCTGTTTCCGCACAAGACGGTGCTGCAGAACATCATCGAGGGACCGGTGATCGTGCAGAAGCGCGCGAAGGACGACGCCATACGCGACGCGCACGCAATCCTCGACCAGATCGGTCTCGACGCCAAGTCCGACCAGTACCCGTTCCAGCTTTCCGGAGGCCAACAACAACGCGTCGGAATCGCCCGAGCTCTCGCCCTACGCCCCAAGCTGATGCTGTTCGACGAGCCCACCTCGGCCCTCGATCCCGAGCTCGTAGGCGAGGTACTGGCCGTCATCAAAGGCCTTGCCGCGCAGGGCTGGACGATGGTGATCGTCACCCACGAAATTCGCTTCGCCCAGCAGGTCGCCGATCAGGTGCTGTTCATCGAAAACGGCGTCGTGCTCGAACGAGGGACGCCAGAGCAGGTTCTGGTGAACCCGACGGAACCCCGCACCCGACAATTCCTGCAGCGAATTCTGGCGTAGAGGGGCTGCGCCCCCTGTGAGTGGAGCCTGCGGAACGAATCCATCGAGGCATGTGAGTGGAAATTCGTAGCCCACTACGAATTTCCATGCACATGCGGCGAAGCCGCTCTAGAGGTGCGGTAGCACCTTGTCCAGGGTGATCGGCAAATCGCGGACTCGGACGCCCGTGGCGTTGTAGACCGCGTTACCGATGGCCGCCGAGGATCCGACTGCGCCTATCTCACCGATTCCCTTGCCGCCCATCGGCGCGAGTTCGGTGTCGACCTCCTCGACCCACACGGCCTCGAGATCGGTGACGTCCGCGCACGCCGGGATGTGGTACTCAGCGAGATCGTGGTTGGCGAACCCGCCGAACTCGTGATCGGTGACGCCGTTCTCCATCAGCGCCATACCGAGTCCGAACGTCATGCCACCGATGAGCTGAGACTTCGCCAACCGCGGATTCATCACCGCGCCGATGCCGAATACCCCGAGCATCCGACGCACCCGCACCTCACCGGTGTCGATGTCGACCGCCACCTCGGCGAACTGAGCGCCGAACGCCATGCGCGCCAGCTCCTTCTGCCCCTCGACGTCATCGGTGGTGTCGGCCTCGGCCGAGTTTCCCGGCTCGTACGAACCCTGAGCTTTCAAGGAGTGGCAGACCTTGGTGACGGCCCAGCCCCACGACGAGGTACCCGAGGACCCACCGGCTCCGGGAGCCGTCGGGAGCGCACTGTCTCCCAGTGCCAGAACCACGGTGTCCGCGTCCACCTCCAGAGCATCGGCCGCGATCTGGCGCAGTACGGTGCGCGCACCGGTTCCGATGTCCGACGCAGCGAGGGACACCGTGATGGTGCCGTCCTGCTCCACTCGCGCCGACGCGGTACTCGGTGAGATCAACACCGGGTAGCTGGCCGTCGCAACTCCCATGCCGACCAGGGTGTTGCCTTCTCGACGCTGACCGGGCGCGGAATCGCGGCGGTCCCACCCGAACTTCTCGGCACCGTCGCGAAGGCACTGCACCACGCTGCGTGAGCTGAACGGGTTGCCACTGGCGGGATCGACGTCCGGCTCGTTGCGGATGCGCAATTCGATCGGATCGATACCGGTGGCCACGGCCAGTTCGTCGATGGCCGTCTCGACGGCGAACATGCCGGGCGCTTCGCCGGGTGCCCGCATCCATCGCGGCGTTCCGACGTCCAGCTGTGCGAGCCGGTGGGTGGTGCGACGGTTCGGTGCCGCGTAGATGTGCCGAGTCGATTCCGACGTCTGCTCACAGAACTCGAAGATCGTGCTGGTCTGCTGAAACGAATCGTGCGTGATCGACTGCAGCGTGCCGGCCGAATCAGCGCCCAGTCGAACGTGATTGAGCGTCGGGGTTCGGTAGCCGACGACATCGAAGAGAGCCTGCCTCGGCAGCACCAATTTGACGGTGCGGCCGGTGGCTCGCGCGGCCATCGCAGCAAGGATCACGTTGGGCCGAGTACTGCCCTTGGCTCCGAATCCGCCGCCGACGTTCTCCGCGATCACGCGAACGCTCTCGGGCTCGAGGTCGAATGCTGTGGCGAGGTCGCCCTGAACACCCGCCGGTGCCTGCGTCGAATCCCACACCGTCAGAACGCCGTCGGACCACTGCGCCGTGGTGGCATGCGGCTCCATCGGACTGTTGTGCATCGGCGCGGTGGAGTACCAGTTGTCGACGAGGTGCTCGGCCGATGCCAGCGCCGCGTCGGGATCGCCGACGGTCACGTCGGTGGGAAACCCCGCGTTGACGGACTCGGGTGCGTACAGCGTGCTGTGCTCGGCCGTCAGACTGTTGTCGGGCGAGCGGACATCGGCGTAGCGCACGTGCACTCGGGCTGCGGCGGCGCGGGCGTCCTGGAGGGTGTCGGCCACGACGACGGCAACGATCTGACCTCGATAGGCGACAGTGTTCGACTGCAGCACATGCAGTTCGGCGTCCTCGAGGCTTACCAACTTCTCCGCGTTGCCGTGCCACAGGAGGGCATGCACCGAGGGGTCGGAATCGAGTTCGACGTGCTCGACCGTTCCGGCGGGAACTGTCGCAGGCACATACCAGGCATACAGCTGCCCGACGGCCGGCGGCTGTTCCGCGGCGTATCGCGCCCGGCCGGTGACCTTCGCGATCGATTCGGTGCGCTGAATCGGCTGTCCGATCGATGCAGTCATGACCGATCTCCCGAATCTGTGAGTTCCACCAGGGTGCGGGCGACGAGGTTGGTCACCAGTGGAATCTTGAATGCGTTGTCGCGCAACGGCTCTGCCGCGTCGAGTTCCAGTGCGATCGCCCGCCGGAACGACGCCTCGTCGGCGGCCGCGCCGAGCAGCGTGTGCTCGGCAGTGCGAGCCCGCCACGGCTTGTGTGCGACACCGCCCAGCGCGATCGACACCCCGCGCACGATCCCGTCCTCGACATCGACAGTGGCAGCGACAGAGGCGATCGCAAAGGCGTAGGACTGCCGGTCCCGCACCTTGCGGTAGGTGGACACGGTGCCGTCCGACGGTGCCGGTATCTCGATGGCCGTGACGATTTCGTCCCGCGCGACCGTGTTGTCGCGCTCGGGCGCGTCACCGGGGAGCCGGTAGAAGTCATCGATCGCGAGGGTGCGCTCCCCGTCGACTCCGCGCACGACCACGCGTGCGTCGAGAGCCGACAGCGCGACCGCCATGTCGGAGGGATGCGTCGCCACGCACGCCGCAGAGGCTCCCAGGATCGCGAGATTCCTGTGCTCACCCGTTCGGGCCGGGCAGCCGGAACCGGGTTCGCGTTTGTTGCACGGCTTCGATGCATCCATGAAGTACATGCACCGGGTGCGCTGGAACAGATTTCCGCCGGTGGTGGCCATGTTGCGCAACTGACCCGAGGCTCCGGAGAGCACCGCCCGTGAGAGCACCGGATAGCGCTGACGCACCACCGGGTGCACCGCGAGATCACTGTTGGTCACACCGGAACCGACACGAAGCGAACCGTCGTCCGATACATCGATGTCGCGCAACGGAAGTCGCGTCACGTCGATCAGCGTCGTCGGGCCGACGACACCGAGCTTCATCAGGTCGACGAGGTTGGTTCCCCCGCCGAGCAACATCGCGTTCTCGTTTTCGGCGAGGCGGGCCACGGCGTCGTCGACGGCGGTGGCTGCGTCGTACTCGAAGGTCTTCATGATGCGTCCCGTACGGCCGACACGATATTGCAGTAGGCACCACAACGACAGAGGTTGCCGCTCATACGTTCTCGAACTTCATCGGAATCGAGTTCGACGTCGGCGGCCTCGATGTCCTCGGTAACCGCGCTTGGCCAACCCTGCTTCGCCTCTTCGATCACCGCCACCGCCGAACAGATCTGCCCGGATGTGCAGTACCCGCACTGGAACGCGTCACGATCGACGAATGCCTGCTGCACGGGATGCAGTACGTCACCGTCGGCCAATCCCTCGACCGTGGTGATGTCGCGATCCTGTTGCGCAACCGCGAACGTCAGACAGCTGTTGATCCGCCGACCGTCGACCAACACCGTGCAGGCTCCGCACTGCCCGTGGTCACACCCCTTCTTGGCACCGATCAGGTCGAGGTTCTCCCGGAGCGCATCGAGCAGGGTGGATCGGGTGTCGCAGTCGATCTCGTGATCGGTCCCGTTGACACGAAGGGTGACGTTGGTCATGACCGGGTGGATACCCGCGGCCTCTGCCACCAAACGCTCGAACCCGGGGTCGTGCGCGGAACTTCGTAGTGGGCTACGAAGTGCCGCGCACGTGCGCGCTAGCGCTTGCCCTTGAACTTTCCGCCGCCGCTGCGTCCGGGAGGACCGGAATCTGGTTGCAGTTGAATCAACACGCCACTGATGCGGGTGCGGCGCAAGGCCTCGACCGTCTCGTCGGCGAGGTCGGCCGGCAGCTCCACCAACGAGTGGTCGGGACGAATGCTGATGTGGCCGAAGTCGCTTCGACGCAGACCGCCCTCGTTGGCGATGGCACCGACGATCGCTCCCGGGGCGACGTGATGCCGCTTGCCGACGCTGATGCGGTACGTCGCCATCTCCTGGCCCGTCTTGCGGTGATGCGAACTGGCCGCGTCCTCGTCGAACGTGCGCGGCGGCCGCGGTTCGCGTGGCTCGCGCGGTGCCCGCGGCGGGGCAGGCGGTTCGGGCTTGAGCAAGAACGCTTCGCCGTCGCGGGACTGAATGGCCAGCGCCGCTGCGATGTCGACCAACGGCACGTCGTGCTCGCGCTCGTAGTCCTCGATGAGACGACGGAACAGCGCCAGATTCTCGTTGCCCAGGCTCTCGGTGATGGAGTCCTTGAACTTCGTCACGCGCTGCGCGTTGACGTCGTCGACGCTCGGGAGCTGCATCTCGGTGATCGGCTGACGCGTCGCACGCTCGATGGCCTTGAGCAGGTGTCGCTCGCGCGGTGCGACGAACAGCAGAGCCTGACCGGCGCGACCGGCGCGACCGGTACGACCGATGCGGTGCACGTAGGACTCGGTGTCGTGCGGGATGTCGTAGTTGATGACGTGCGAGATGCGGTCGACGTCGAGACCGCGGGCCGCGACGTCGGTGGCCACCAGGATGTCGATCTGACCGTTCTTGAGCTGACCGATGGTGCGTTCACGCTGGGCCTGCACGATGTCGCCGTTGATCGCAGCGGCCGAGAAGCCCCGTGCGCGTAGCTTTTCGGCGAGTTCCTCGGTGGCCTGCTTGGTGCGCACGAACATGATCATGGCCTCGAACTCTTCGACCTCGAAGATTCGAGTCAGTGCCTCGAGCTTGCGCTGATGAGCCACCTGGACGTACCGCTGGGTGATGTTCGGTGCCGTCGACGTCTTGGTCTTGACGGTGATCTCCACCGGATCGTGCAGGTACTGCTTGGAGATCTTGCGGATCGCGGCAGGCATCGTGGCCGAGAACAACGCCACCTGCTTGTACTCCGGGGTATCGGAGAGGATGCGCTCGACGTCTTCCTGGAAGCCCATCTTGAGCATCTCGTCGGCCTCGTCGAGCACCAGGTACTCGAGCCCGGACAGGTCGAGGGTGCCCTTTTCGAGATGGTCGATGACACGACCGGGGGTACCGACGATGATCTGCGCGCCCTTGCGCAGACCCGAGAGCTGAATGCCGTACGCCTGACCGCCGTAGATCGGCAGAATGTGCAGACCGGGAATGTGGGTGGCGTACTTACCGAATGCCTCGGCGACCTGGAGCGCGAGCTCGCGCGTCGGGGCCAGCACCAGCGCCTGCGGTACCCGGCGTGACACGTCCAGCCGGGACAGGATCGGCACCGCGAACGCGGCGGTCTTGCCGGTTCCGGTCTGCGCGAGGCCGACGACATCGTTGCCTGCCATCAGCGGCGGGATGGTGGCAGCCTGAATGGGCGACGGGCTTTCGTAGCCGACATCGCGGAGGGCCTTCAGGACCCGCTCGTCGATCCCGAGATCGGCGAAGGTGATGTCGTCACCGGTCGCCGAGGACGACTCGCTCGCGCTGACCGGAGCGGAGGCGGACTCCTGAGGGGTCGAATTCGTCTCGTCGGACGTCACGGCGGCATCCTGTTCAGTTTCTGAAGTGCTCATATGTCGACAGAGTTTAGTACCTGCCCGGGCACTACGAACCCTTCTACGCTGATCAGGTGACGAAAACGGCCGAGACGGCATGCGGTGCGAGCGGCCTCACACCGGCGACGCGACCACCGAACGCGACAGCAGGCGGTTAAGTTGTACCCCGAGTCACACTCAACTCCCCCAGACTCGCGGCAAAGTCGACAAACCGGACACCCCGGATGGTGCGCCACGGCCTCGAATGTGATGAAATGCACAACTACCACGCTATTTTTCCGTAAGGGGTCCAGCAGTGCGCGAATATTCTGTGCCGGCGTCGTTCACCATTCCTGACGACGCATCCATGGCCGACACCGTCTACAGGTACGAGAAGGAATCACCGAACTTCGTTCCGTTCCAACGTCTGGTGAACGGCAACTGGACCGATGTCACCGCAGCTCGGTTCGCGTCGGAGGTCGCGGCAGCAGCCAAGGGACTGATCGCCTCCGGTATCGAACTCGGCGACCGGGTCGCCATCCTCAGCGCGACGCGCTACGAGTGGGTCGTCCTCGACTACGCCATCTGGTCCGCAGGCGGATGCACCGTCGCGATCTACGAGACCTCCTCCGCCGACCAGGCGCAGTGGATTCTCGAGGACTCCGCCACCAAGCTGCTCGTCGTCGAGACCGCAGCGCACTCCTCGAACCTCAAAGAGGTCACCGAAGGTGCCAAGGATCTGCGTGAGGTGCTGCAGATCGACGCCGGAGCCATCGAAGAGCTGACCACCCGCGGCGCCGGGGTCAGCGACGAGGATCTGCATGCGCGACGCCATCAGGTCAGCGCGGCATCGCCCGCGACCCTGATCTACACCTCGGGCACCACCGGCCGACCCAAGGGCGTTCAGCTCACGCACGCCAACTTCTACGCCGAGGTTCAGGCCACCCAGATCGCGCTGCACGACTCGATGAAGGAGGGCAACCGCACACTGATGTTCCTCCCGATGGCGCACGTGTTCGCCCGCGCCGTGTCCTTCGGCTCGTTCGAGTCCAAGGTCACCGTCGGACACACCTCGGACGTGACGACGCTGGTGGATCAGTTCGCCGTGTTCAAGCCGAACTTCATCCTGTCGGTGCCGCGCGTGTTCGAGAAGGTCTACAACTCCGCCAAGCAGAAGGCACACGACGGCGGCAAGGGTTCCATCTTCGACAAGGCCGCCGCGACGGCCATCGAGTGGAGCGAGGCCCAGGAGAAGGGCGGAGCCGGGCTGGTTCTGAACCTCAAGCACACGGTGTTCGACAAGCTCGTGTACTCCAAGCTGCGAGCAGCACTCGGCGGCAACTGCACCCGCGCGGTCTCCGGCGGCGGACCTCTCGGTGCCCGCCTCGGCCACTTCTTCCGCGGTGCGGGCGTCCCGGTCTACGAGGGCTACGGACTGACCGAGACCAGCGCGGCGATCACCGTCAACACCACCAAGGAACAGCGCGTCGGCACCGTCGGCAAGCCCATCGACGGTCACTCGGTGAAGGTCGCCGAAGACGGTGAGCTGCTGCTCAAGGGACCGGTCGTGTTCAGCGGCTACTGGCACAACGAGAAGGCCACGGCCGAGGCCATCGTCGACGGCTGGTTCCACACCGGCGACCTCGGCGCGATCGACCAGGAAGGTTACGTCTCGATCACCGGCCGCAAGAAGGAGATCATCGTGACCGCGGGCGGCAAGAACGTCGCCCCCGCAGTGCTCGAGGACGCCCTCCGCGCGAACGCGATCATCAGCCAGTGCCTCGTCGTCGGCGACGCCAAGCCGTTCATCGGTGCCCTGATCACCCTCGACCCAGAGGCCATGCCGGGCTGGCTCCAACGGCACGATCTGGCTACGGAAATCCCCTTCGCCGAACTGTCGAAGAACGCCGACCTGGTCGCCGAGATCGACAAGGCCGTCGCCGAGGCCAACAAGAAGGTCTCGAACCCCGAGCAGATCAAGAAGTACACGATCCTCGAGAACGACTTCACCGTCGAGACCGGTGAGCTCACCCCGACGATGAAGCTCAAGCGCAACATCATTCACGCCGAGCGCGGCAGCGACATCGAAGCCATCTACTCGTAAGACCCGTACACGAAGAATGGGCCCGGCGCGATCTCGCGCCGGGCCCTTTCTCGTCCGATGTCAGGACATGTGGTCGTCGAGGAACTCCGCCACCACAGAGGTCACCTGCAGGTGGATCTTCTCGTGCAGCAGGTCGTGGCCACCGTCCTCGAATTCGCGCAGGGACGCGTCGGGAACACCACCGATCCACTCCCGGACTGCATCGACCGGGGCCAACCGGTCGTCGACGCCGTGCACGGCGAGGATCGGGATGACGTTGTCGGCGAGGTCGTTCGCCGAACCCGTCACCGACTTCGGGGTACCGCACAGCACGGCACACCGCACCGCCTCCGGATGTGCGCCGAGGGCTGCGATCGCCGTTGCCGCACCCAACGAATGACCCATCAGTGCGAACGACAACTCGGGATGCTCTGCCTCGGCGATATCGAGCAGTTGCAGCGCGTTCTGCGCGAGGCCGGGAATCTGCGCCGCATCGGTCAGTTCCCCCTCGGTGAGGCCGTGGCCCACGTGATCGACCGCCCAGACGTCGACTCCGCGGCCGTTCAATACCCGAGCGAACCGGTGATAGTGGCCGCTGTTCTGCCCGAGACCGTGCAGAAATACAAGACCGAAACGAGCATCGGGAACAGTCCAGTTTCGGTAGTGGACAGCACCGGTAGCTCCGTCGAAAAATGGCATTAGGTCATTTTGCCTCGTCCCGTCGGCTTCCGCGCGCAACGTGACCGGAGCCGCCCTCGGCGATGGCTAGGGTTGCGCGTGTGTTCCTCCTCGGCGATCAGGTCATCTACAGCGCCAGCGACCTCGCGGCGGCAGCGTCCTGCGAATTCGGGTTGTTGCGCCGACTCGACGGGTTGACCGGACTGATCCCCCGGGCCACTGCCACTCCGGACCCGATGCTCGACCGCACCTCTGCACTCGGATTCGAGCACGAACGCCGACAGCTCGAGACATTCCAGCAGCGGTTCCCCGGCGGCGTTCTGACGATGGACCGACCGGGACGCACCGCACAGGAACTGGCCGACGCGGCCTGGGGGACGTTCACCGCCCTCACCTCCCGCACACCCGTGGTCTATCAGGCCACCTTCTTCGACGGCCGATTTCTCGGTTTCTGCGACTTCCTGGTGGCCGAGGGCGACCGGTACGCCGTGTACGACACCAAGCTGTCGCGGCACGCGAAGGTTCCGGCACTGCTGCAACTGGCGGCCTACGCGGACGCGCTGCGGTCCGGCGGGATCACTCCGAGCGACGAGGTACACCTGATGCTCGGCGACGGCAGCGACTCCGCGCACTCGCTCGCCGAGATCGTTCCGGTCTACCGACAGTCCAGGGAACACCTGCAACACATACTCGACGAACACCACGCCGAGGGCACCGTCGCCGACTGGTTCGACTCGCGCTACTCCGGCTGCGGGCAGTGCGAGGCATGCACGGTCGAGGTGGAACAGCACCGCGACCTGGTTCTCGTCGCCGGCATGCGCGCGAGCACCAGGGACAGACTGCTCGACGCAGGCATCTCGACGGTCGACGAACTCGCTGCATCGACCGGGGGCGTGGACGGCATGTCGTCGCGCACACTGACGAATCTGCGAGCTCAGGCCGAGCTTCAGGTTCGCCAGGAACACAGCGGCGACGCCGAATTCGAGATCTTCGACGCCGAGGCACTCGGCGTGATCCCCGAGCCCGATCCGGGCGACATCTTCTTCGACTTCGAGGGCGACCCGTTGTGGGCCGAGGCGGGCAGTACCGAGTGGGGACTCGAGTACCTGTTCGGTGTCTACACCGCAGACGGCGATTTCCTCCCGTTCTGGGCGCACGATCGCGCGCAGGAACGCCGCGCACTGATCGACTTCCTCGACTACGTGACCACCCGTCGCACGGCCTACCCGAACATGCACGTCTACCACTACGCACCGTACGAGAAGACCGCGCTGCTGCGCCTCGCCGGACGCTACGGCGTAGGTGAGGACGCGGTCGACGACCTGCTGCGGGACAACGTTCTGGTGGACCTCTATCCGGTCGTGCGATCTGCGGTGCGCATCGGAACCAGGTCCTACAGCATCAAGAAGCTCGAACCCCTGTACATGCCCGCAGCCCGCGACGGAGACGTCACCGACGCGGCCGCGTCGATCGTCGAATACGCGAACTGGTGCGATCTGCGAGACCAGGGCAAGGACGCCGAGGCTGCTGCGCTGCTCGCCGATATCGCCGAGTACAACCGCACCGACTGCGAATCGACGCTGCGACTGCGGGATTGGTTACTCGAGCGCGCGTCGGATGCCGGTGTGCACCCGCGCGCGACGCAGCACCTCGAGCTCGAAGACGGTGCCGTCGACACTGCGAGCCCGCTCGAGCTCGAACTCGCCGACTACGCCGGTCTGCCGTGGGAGCGCACCTCGACGCAACAGGCCGTCGCACTGTTCTCCGGTTCCATCGGGTATCACCGACGCGAACGAAAGCCGTTCTGGTGGGAGCACTTCGATCGGCTGACCCACCCGCTGGACGAGTGGGCCGACGCGGCCGACGTGCTGAAGGTCGAGCGCGCCGAACTGGTGCACGACTGGATGAAAACGGCACCGAAGCAACGGGTGCTGCGACGGCAACTCAAGCTGCTGGGGCACCTGAGCAACGGCGTCCTGTCGAGCTCGAAGGTCAAGCTGCTCTACGACGACCCGGCCCCGGAGGGATTGCCGAAGCAGCAGCCGACCCATCGCGCAACCACGACGGTCGAGATCGTGCAGGCGGGCTACGAGGGCACCCTCGACATGGTGGTGGTGCAGGAGAACCTACGCAAGGGGGTGGACGAGTACCCCGACTTCCCCATCGCCACCGCACCGGAACCGCCCCCGGCGACCAAGTATCTGGAGCAGGCGATCGTTGCCGTCGCTGCCGAGGTCGACGCCGCACTGCCGCACCTACCACGCACGGCCGTCGCCGATCTGCTGACGCTCTCGCCACCCCGAACCCGTTCCGGCACCGGCCTTCCCGAGGTGCGCGCCGGCGACTACGCGACGGCCGTCACGGCGGCGCTGCTCGATCTGGACCACTCCTACGTCGCCGTGCAGGGGCCGCCCGGGACCGGAAAGACGTACACCGCCGCACGGGTGATCGCCGAATTGGTCGGTGTCCATCACTGGAAGGTCGGCGTGGTGGGCCAGTCGCATCACGTGGTGAACAATCTGCTGGACACCATCGTGGCGGCAGGCGTCGACCCGGGCCGGGTGGGCAAGAAGGCACCGACAGCCCACACCGTCGTGGACCCTGCTGAGTACTCCCGCTTCGTCACCGAGGCCGAGGACGGCTGCATCATCGGCGGTACCGCCTGGGACTTCTCCAACCCCGGCCGCATCCCGCCCGAGTCGCTCGATCTGCTGGTCATCGACGAGGCCGGGCAATTCTCGCTGGCCAACACCATCGCCGTCTCGGTGTCCGCACGCAACCTGCTGCTGCTCGGCGACCCGGCACAGCTTCCGCAGGTCAGCCAGGGCACCCACCCCGAACCCGTCGACGAGTCGGCTCTGGGCTGGATCACCAGCGGTCACCCGACGCTGCCCGCCGACCGCGGGTACTTCCTGGCCACGACGTGGCGGATGCATCCCGATCTGTGCGCGGCGGTCTCGGCGCTGTCCTACGAGGGCAAACTCGAGTCCAACAGTGCTGTTACACAAGCCCGTTCGCTGGAGTCGCTCGCACCGGGACTGCACACCGTCTACCTCGACCACCACGGCAATGCCACCGACTCGGTGGAGGAAGCCGACGAGATCGTCACCCGCGTACAGAATCTGCTGGGTCGACTGTGGAGCGACCCCCAGTCCTTCGAGGGTGCGCGGCCCATGCACCAGGGCGACTTCCTGGTCGTCGCGGCCTACAACGCGCAGGTGGCCGTCATCGTCGAACGACTCGCGGCCGCCGGACTCGACGAGGTCGCGGTGGGCACCGTCGACAAGTTCCAGGGACGACAGGCACCGGTGGTGCTGATCTCGATGGCCGCGTCGGCGATCGACGACGTTCCGCGAGGCATGGGATTCCTGTTGTCCCGCAACAGACTCAACGTCGCCGTCTCGCGAGGCCAATGGGCCGCGATACTGATCCGGTCGCGGGCACTGACCCGGTACCTGCCGTCGACCCCGGCCGGACTGGTCACTCTCGGCACCTTCATGAGCCTGTGCGAGAACGGGATTCAGCCAAAGGCCATACCCTCGCCACGATAAGTGGGGACCGCCTCGACGGACCCGTCGGCGTGCACCAGATGCAGGGTGTCGAATCGCTCGCACAGCTCGCCCGCCTTGGCATGCCGGAACCAGACGCGATCACCGATCCGGATCTCCCCCGCTCCGCTCACCGGAGTCTGCACCTCGCCCGCACCCTCGTTACGCAGCAACTTCAGACCGGACGTCACCACGCCCCTAGCCTTTGTCGACCAGGCGACCGGCCGCGGGGACCTCGACGCCGACACCGGACCCGACGCGATGTAGCCACCACCGAACAGCGTGGCGATCTGCGGCGTCGGCTTGCGCACCGCGGGCAGCGCGAAGAACAGCGAGGGCTCGGCCGAGAATGCACGATACCGATCGAACAACGTCGGCGCGAACAAGCCCGATCCCGCGGTCACCTCGGTGACGACCGGATCTGCTGCCGAGAAGTCGATCGACCCGGTACCGCCACTGTTGACGATCTCGATCCGACCGACGGCAGCAGACACGGCCTCGACCACCGCCGTTCTGCGCGTGGAGATCTCACGGGACGACAGCGACTTCATCCATTCCACCGCAAGATTGGAATCGGGCACACCGGCGATCTGAGCCTCGTAGAACATCAGACCGACCACCCGGAACCCACGTGCATGCGCCGCCCGCGCGAAGGTGGCGACCTGCTCGGGTTCGCGCAGCGGCGAACGTCTGACACCGACGTGCAGCGGCCCGATCCGCAGCGAGGCATCCACGTCGATACAGATACGTGGCTTGAGAAGATCGCTCTCGGTGGCGTCGCGCACGATGTCCAGCTGTGCGACGTCGTCGACCATCAACGTGATGCGTCCCGACAGAACCCGATCGTTGACGACCTCGGCGAGCGCGGTGCGATCGACCGACGGGTACCCCATCAGGATGTCCTCCACGCCGTGGCGTGCCAACCAGATCGCCTCACGCAGGGAGTACGCCATGACCCCGCTCACGCCATCGGCCGCGAGCACCCGATCCAGTACCGCCCGGCACCGAACCGACTTGCTCGCGATCCTGATCGGCACCCCGTCCGCCCGTGCCTGCAGCGCTGCAGCATTGGCATCGAGGGCCGCGGAATCAACTGCAGCCAAGGGTGATTCGAGCCCCTCGGTGGCAGCGGCGATACGGGACAGTGGTGTCGTGTCGGTGGTTGCGACACCGGCGATCGAACTCATGCGGCGTATTCCTTCGTCGTCGTTGCCAGGCCTACACAGTCAAACACTCCGCAGCCCAGAAGTCCCAGCGAGCATCAGCCACGCCGGTCCTCAGCAGTCCAGGGCCTTGCCCGCGATCAGCCCCGACAGGTCGTCGATCTGCGCCAGCACCTCGAGATCGTCGCCGTCGACCAACCACCGCAGCACCAGCCCGTCGAGGGTGGCCATCCCGAAACGCGCGATCGACGCCACCGGCTCCAGCCATCGCGTCCCGGTGTGGGCGGAACACTTCTCGAAGAACAACCGGGCCTCGGAGTCTCGAATTCGATACTGCCCACTGGCGATCTCGGCGGCCGAAGCGGACCCGAGCGCGCGATGACGCAACAGATAGGTCTTGATCTCGTAGGCGAGCAACTGCCGATCCGGCGACTTCTCGATCAGCAACCACACCGCGCTCAGACCGCCGTGCACCAGCTCTCGCAGACCACGAACGCCCGGGAGCTCGCGCGTGCCCACGGCACTGTCCAACGCGGCGTGCAGAATCTCGGTGACGTCGACGATGAGGTGCTCCCCCATCGCGATCACCAGATCCTGCTTGGTCTCGAAGTAGTACTGCACGATGCCCTTGGTGACCTCGGCATGCTCCGAGAGAGCACGCACGGTCAGGGACTCGATGCCGACCCGCTCGGCGACATCGATCGCAGACTGCACCAGTTGTGCGCGTCGCACATCAGCGGGCAGC
The DNA here is from genome assembly GCF_033142445.1 of Rhodococcus sp. IEGM 1330. Classification (NCBI taxonomy): domain Bacteria; kingdom Bacillati; phylum Actinomycetota; class Actinomycetes; order Mycobacteriales; family Nocardiaceae; genus Rhodococcus; species Rhodococcus sp. IEGM 1330. Next base: position 474,076 of record NZ_JAWLSB010000003.1, on the reverse strand, counting down.
CTCGATTGCATGACCCGATCCTAGGGCGCGGGCGAGTTCTGTGCCTCGGATTGCCCCAGGGGAGCTCGGTGCGGAACGGCCCCTCGGTATCGGCAGTGCAATAGTGATCGGATGAGCGCGCGGTCGTGGCAGAACTGGGCAGGTAATCAGCACGCTTTTCCGGCGAGCCGCGAAGAACCCACGTCGGTGGACGAGCTGCGCGCCGTGCTGGCGGGTGCCGTCGAACGATCTCGCACGGTGCGGTGCGTCGGGGCCGGCCATTCCTTCACTCCGATCGCGGTGACCGACGGCGTCCAGATCGGCCTGGATTCGCTGCGCGGCATCGAATCTGTCATCGGTGCCCAGGACGGTTCCGCCCGGGTGACAGTGCTCGCAGGCACCCGGCTGCGCGAGCTGACCGCGCGGTTGTGGGACCTCGGCCTGGCCATGACCAACCTCGGCGACATCGACGAACAGTCCGTCGCCGGAGCCATCTCCACGGGTACCCACGGAACCGGAGGACGCTTCGGCGGCATCGCCACCCAGGTGCATGCGCTCGAGCTGATGACCGCGGACGGCGAACTCGTGCAGTGCTCCCGCTACGAGAATGCGGAATTGTTCGACGCCGCCCGCATCGGCCTCGGTGCGCTCGGCGTCATCACCCGGGTCACGCTCGACTGCGTTCCGGCCTTCGCCCTAAGGGCCGTCGAGGAGCCGTCGACGCTGCGGGGAACGCTCGAGAATCTCGACGCGACCATCGCAGGCGTCGACCACTTCGAGTTCTACTGGTTTCCGCACACCGACCGCGTCCTGACCAAACGCAACACCCGGCTACCCGGTGACACGCGGCTGAAGCCGCTGGGAAAGGTGCGCTCGTATCTCGACGACGAGCTGTTGTCCAACACGGTCTTCGAGGGTCTCAACCGTATGGTGACGCGAATGCCGGCCCTGATTCCCCGGGTCAACGCGGTCTCGGCCCGAGCGCTGTCGGCTCGCGAGCACACCGATCGCTCGTACCGGGTGTTCGCGTCGTCGCGGACGGTCAAGTTCGTCGAGATGGAATATGCCGTGCCCGCGTCGGAGATCGGGTGGGTGCTGCGCGAGGTGGATCGCTGGCTCGAGCGGTCTGCGATATCCATCGCGTTCCCCGTGGAAGTGCGCTTCGCGGCGGCCGACGACATCTGGCTCTCCACCGCGTACGGACGCCCGACGGCCTACATCGCCGTGCACCAGTACCACCGCCGCGATCACCGCGAGTACTTCGACGCCGTCGAGGCCATCTGCCGCAGCGTCGACGGGCGTCCGCACTGGGGAAAACTGCACTCCCTGAGCGGCGACGAACTGCGCGATACCTACGAACACTTCGACGACTTCCTGCGTGTTCGCGATTCGATGGACCCGAGAAAGCTGTTCGGCAGCGAGTACCTCGAGCGTCTGCTGAACTGATTCGCTTACATTGGAGCGAGTGAGCACAGGAAAACGCGCGCTGTCCGGCATCATCGCCGCCGGAGTGGTCCTCGGCGTCGGTGAATTGATCGCCGTCCCCATCGGACCGAACTCGTCACCGCTGACCGCCGTCGGGTCCTCGGCCGTCGACAACAGTCCGGCCCCGATTCGCGAGTGGGCCATCGACACGTTCGGTACCTCCGACAAGCTCGCCCTATTCGTCGGCATGGCGGTGGTGATCGGAGCCATCGCCGCGGCGGCAGGAATCGCCCGCAAGCCGATCGGTGCCGTCGTGTTCGCCGCCCTGGGCGTTGTGGGCGTACTCGCGGCAGTGACTCGACCCGACGCGACGGCCCTGTACGCGGTTCCGACCATCGGCGGCGTCATCGTGGGCATAGTCGTGCTGCACGCCCTCATCGGTGCCGCCGCGCCTGCGACCGAGGGCATGACCCGACGCAGCTTCCTCACCCTCGCCGCCGGTGCCGCGGTACTCGGCGTCGTTGCCGGAACAGCCGGACGGATGCTGACCTCGGCCCGCGCAGTCACCGCAGATCGACTCGGCTTCATGCTGCCCACGCCGACCCCGCAACCCCCGATACCGGCGGGGGCCGACCTGAAGATCGACGGCCTCGCGTCGTACATCACCCCGAACGACGACTTCTACCGCATCGACACCGCGTTGGTCGTGCCGCGCGTGGCGTCCGAGGACTGGTCGCTACGCATCCACGGCATGGTGGACCGCGAGATCGAGCTGACGTTCGCCGACCTCGCGCAGCGCCAGGCAGTGGAGAAGACGGTCACCCTGACCTGTGTGTCCAACATCGTCGGCGGCGATCTCGTGGGCAACGCAACGTGGATCGGCTACCCGCTCAAGGACATACTCGAAGAAGCAGGCATCTCCCCCGACGCCGACATGGCGCTGTCGTCGAGCAGTGACGCCTTCACCGCGGGTACTCCCCTCGAGGTGCTACTGGACGGTCGCGACGCCCTGCTCGCCGTCGGCATGAACGGCGCACCGCTGCCCGTCGAACACGGCTACCCGGCGCGACTCGTCGTCCCCGGCCTGTACGGATACGTCTCGGCAACCAAATGGGTCACCGACATCGAGATCACCCGCTTCGACCGCGTGACGGCATATTGGACCGACCGCGGTTGGGGCGCTCTCGGACCGATCAAGACGGCCTCGCGAATCGACACCCCACGATCGGGCAGTTCCGTGCCCGCCGGGCGGACGGTGATCGCGGGCGTCGCCTGGGACCAGCACACCGGTATCGACGGCGTGGAAGTGCAAGTGGACGAGGGTAACTGGGTGCCGACAACACTGTCGGAGGAGTACTCGAAGGACACGTGGCGGCAATGGACGGTGGAACTGGACCTACCCGCAGGCCAACACTCGATCCGAGCGCGCGCCACCAACTCCGCAGGTGAGCTGCAGACCAACAAGACTGCCGACACCGTTCCCGACGGTGCCACCGGCTACCCGCGGATCTCGGTGACGGCGAGCTGATCTGGGTAACCGGGTCGTTCCTGCAGGCTCCACTCCTAGTAATCGGGTCGTTCCTGCAGGCTCCACTCCTACCGCTTCACGAAACTCGCACGGATCGAGTTCTCGGCCAGCTGCTTTCGCTCGGCCGCGGTGAGGCCCATTCCCGCTTCGAGGGCAGAGAAGTTGTCGTCGACGTAGCCACCGAAGTAGGCGGGATCGTCGGAGTTGATCGATACCGACAGGCCGCGCCCGAGCATCTGCCGCAGCGGTAGCTGCTCGACGGTGTCGATCACCTTGAGCCGGACGTTGGACAGCGGGCACACGGTGAGCGGAATCTGTTCTCCGACAAGACGATTCACCAGTGCCTCGTCTTCGAGGCACCGCACTCCGTGGTCGATGCGCTCGACCTTCAGCAGGTCCAGTGCCTGCCAGATGTAGTCCGGCGGACCTTCCTCACCGGCGTGGGCGACGACGTGCAGTCCCTCGGCGCGCGCCTTGGCGAACACGTCCACGAACAGCGACGGCGGATAGCCCACCTCGGCGGAATCGAGACCGAGCCCGATGATCGGAGCCTGCATCGCCAACAGATCGTCCAGCAGCTGGTTGGCATGCAGCACCGGCTTGTCGCGCAGGATCGACGCGATCAACCCACTGGTGACACCGAATTCGCGCTCGCTGGATGCGCAGGCGTCGGCCAATCCGTCGACGACGGCCTCGAGGGGGACACCGCGCTCGGTGTGCGCCTGCGGATCGAAGAAGATCTCCGCGTGCGTCACCCCGGCCTGCGCGGTGCGGCGAAAGTAGGCCCGGGCAAGATCGGCGAAATCCTCTGCGGTCTGCAGCACGGCCATGTTCGCGTAGTACAGATCCAGGAACGACTGCAGGTCGGTGAACTCGTACTTCGCCTGCAATTCATCGATGTCGTTGTACGGCAACGACAATCCGTTGCGCTCCGCGAGCTCGAATATCAGCGGAGGTTCGAGTGACCCCTCGATGTGCAGGTGCAGTTCGGCCAGCTGATCAGTACTCACTCACCCGATGCTACTTGCCCGTGTACGTCGCCTTCCCCGGACCGACCTCGAGGAAGCTCTTCACCGCGCCCCGCAGATCATCGGTCTCGAACAGCGCGCCGGAGACCTCCGAGGTGATTTCGTCCGCGTGGGCCACACCACCCGAACGCCAGGCTGCCACAATCTGTTTCGTTGCGGCATGCGCGACGGTGGGGCCGTCGGCCAGTCGATGAGTCAGCGCGAGCGCCGCGGCGTCGACATCGTCGTGAATCTGATTGACCACGCCCCACTCCTTCAACGTCTGCGCGTCGTACAGGTCACCGGTCATGACGAGCTCGCGAGCCCGACCCGAACCGGCCCGCTCGGCGAGACGCTGCGGCCCACCCATCGACGGCGTCAACCCGACGACGGTCTCGACCAGACCGAACTTGGCCTTGGGACCGGCGAGAATGATGTCGCACGCCAGCGAGATCTCGAACGCCGCAGTGAGCGTCAAGCCGTGCGCGGCGTAGATCACCGGGCAGGGCAACGCCTCGAGCGGATGGGCAATCTGTGCGAACAACCCACGCCACAGATCCGCGCCCTGCGCGGCGGACAGGCCCTCGAAGACATGCACGTCGACGCCTGCCGAGTTCACCTTGCCCTCGGCGCGCAGCAGTACCGCCCGCGGAGGTCGCGCGACGAGATCGGCGATATCGGCGGCCACTGCGTCGAACATGGCCTGATCGAACAGATTGAGCGGGCCGTGGTCGAAGGTGAGGACGGCGACCTCCGCGCCGGCTGCGGTGGTGGATCGAACGAGCGAAGTGGGTGCGTCAGCCATGGTTCGCATAGTGCCACACCCGTCCGAGGACCTTGTTACCACCGAGTATTGTGCGCAGGAAAGTGAACGTTACCGAGAGGAACACCTAGATGAAGCGCAGTCTGTTCGAGTCCGACCACGAGGACTTCCGCGCATCGGTTCGAGAGTTCGTCACCCGAACCATCACGCCGGTCGAGGAGAAGCTCGTCGAACAGCGGTACATCGACCGCGAGATCTGGCTCGAAGCCGGACGCAACGGCTTCCTGGGCCTCGAGGTACCGGAGGAATACGGCGGCAGCGGAGCCGAGGACTACCGATTCAACGCCGTCCTCGGCGAGGAACTCTCCCGCTCGAGTGCAGCGGTGGCGTCGTGCTTCGGTATTCACGTCGACATCGTCGCGCCCTACCTGGTCAAGCTCACCACCGAGGAGCAGAAGAAGCGCTGGCTGCCCGGCTTCTGCAGCGGCGAGATCCTCACCGCGATCGCGATGACGGAACCCTCCGGCGGCTCCGACCTGGCCGCACTGAAGACCACTGCCGTCAAGGACGGCGACGACTTCATCATCAACGGCTCCAAGACGTTCATCACCAACGGCAACTCCGCAGACCTCGTCATCGTCGCCACCCGCACGACGCCGGAGAAGAAGGCCAAGGGCATCACGCTCTTCGCCGTCGAGAACGGCACCGAAGGATTCTCCCGCGGCCGCAAGCTCGACAAGGTCGGCCAGCCCGAATCCGACACGGCCGAACTGTTCTTCGAGAACGTGCGTGTCCCGAGCTCGAACATGATCGGTGAATTCGACGGCGGCTTCATCCACATGATGCAGCTACTCCCCCAGGAACGCATCAGCTGCTCGGTGGCCAACCTCGGACACGTTCGCCCCATCCTCGAAGAGACACTGCAGTACGCCAAGGACCGCAAGGCTTTCGGTCAGCAGATCGGCTCACTGCAGTGGAACAAGTTCCTGCTCGCCGAGCTCGTCACCAAACTCGATGTGGCACAGGCGTACATCGACAACTGCATCGCCGCGCACGGCATCGGTGAGCTGACGGCCATCGACGCCGCCAAGGCCAAATGGTGGAGCTCGCAGGTGCAGAACGAAATCCTCGACCACTGCGTCCAGCTGCACGGCGGCTATGGATTCATGAACGAATACCGCGCCGCCCGCGCGTGGAAAGACGCTCGCGTGACGAAGATCTGGGCCGGATCGAACGAGATCATGAAGGAACTGATCGGACGTGACCTGGGCCTGTAGAGCGGCTTCGCCGCATGTGCACGGAACTTCGTAGTGGGCTACGAAGTTCCGTGCACATGGGCTACTTGAAGGCAGGCCTGGCGTAGAAGCAGACCGCAATCATGCCGACGATCAACACGGCGGCGGGCAGAATCAGCGACTGCGCCATTGCGGTCGTGAAACCGTCACGCAGCATTTCGGGTACTCGGCCGGCAAATTCGTTTGCCCCCGAATCCGATCCACCGGTAGGTAGTTCGGCGGCCAAGCGCGATTGGATGAGCGCGCCGATACCCGCACTACCGAGCACGGAGCCGATCATGCGGGTGGTGTTGTAGATACCCGAACCCGCGCCTGCCTGACTCATCGGCAGGTTGCGAGTTGCGGTGGCCGCCAACGGAGACCAGATCAACGCGTTCGCCACACCCATCGCCGCGATGGGCAGAAGCAGCTTCCAGATCGCCGTGGTGGGCGTCATCTCGTATGCGAACCACAGCAGTGCCGCGGCCAGAATGAACAGTCCCGAACCAGCGATGTAGCGGGGATGGGTCTTGTCGACGAGTTTGCCGATGTTCGGTGCGAGCAGCCCGGTCAGCAGGGCCATCGGCACGAACAGCAAAGCCGAACGGGTCGGGGTGAGTCCGGTGACGCTCTGCGCGTAGAACATGATCGGCAGCATCATGCCGGACATCGCGAAACCCATTGCGGCGATACCGATATTGGAGAGCGAGAAGTTGCGATCACGGAAGAGCGCCAACGGGACCAGCGGTTCGCTCTTGTTCACCGCCTGCCAGTAGACGAACCCGGCGAAGACGAGCACTCCGATGCCGATGAGGATCCAGATACCCGTCCCCCAGTCGTACTTCTGACCTTCCTGGATGCCGAACACGATGCAGAACAGTCCGATTGCGCTCAGTGCGACGCCGAGCAGATCGAACTTGTGGTCGTTGGTGGGCAACACCGGAACGAACTTCAGCGCCAACGCAATTGCGATCACGCCGACCGGCAGATTGATGAAGAAGATCCACTCCCAGCCGAGGGAGTCGACCAGGACGCCACCGAGGATCGGGCCGACGAGGGTCGCCACACCGGCGACGGCACCCCACGCGCCCATGGCCGTTCCGCGCTTCTCGGCGGGGAACACCCGAGTGATCACGGCCATCGTCTGCGGGGTGATCATCGCAGCACCGATGCCCTGGACTGCCCGAGCCGCGATGAGCATCTCGATCGACCCGGAGAGGCCACACCATGCCGATGCGAGCGTGAACAGGACGAGGCCGGCGATGTAGAGGTTTCTGGGACCGAACTTGTCACCGAGACGCCCGGTGACGAGCAGCGGCACCGCATACGCCAGCAGATACGCGCTGGTCACCCAGATGACGTTGTTGATGTCGGTGTTCAGGCCCGCGAGGATGGCCGGCTGAGCGACTGCCACGATGGTGGTATCGACCAGAATCATGAAGAAGCCAAGGCACAGCGCCCACAGGGCGGGCCAGGGCTTGATCTCTCGTTGTGGCGGAGCGGTCTCGACGACGTTCATGTGCTCTCCTGGTTCCGATCCGTCAGTGTCGTGTGATGTGCGGAAATGTCGTGCGGCCACGGGAGCTCGCCGCTGTCGATACGATCGATGTACCGGGTCAACCAGCTCACCTCTGCGGACTGCATGTGGTGGAGGTAATCGATTCCGGCCCAATAGATTTCGGAGACCTTCCGGTCTGCGGCAAGCTGCTGATAGCCGGCCAGCTCCGCGATCTCCTCGGCCAGGTCTTCGATGCGGCCGCGGAGAAGGGCGACGGCCTCGGACGCCGACAGGTTGTGCATCTCGGACAGACCGAGAACGAACTGCGGATACTCGCGCACCGGAGTTCGAAGAATCTCCGCAAGTCGATCGGTGAGCACTCGACGTCCAGCGGGCGTGATCTCGTAGGTCGTGCGTTCCGGACGGTTGCCACCGCGGTCCGTCCCCACCTCGGCGACCAGCTCACGCTCGTGCAGTCTGGTCACCGCGTGATACAGCGATCCGGGGCGGATCTTGACGATGCGATCCTCTTTGCGCGACAACAGAAGTTGATACATCTCGTAGGGATGCATCGGACCTTCCGACAGCAAGGCGAGCACCGATACGCCCAGGGGATTCACCGCTCCATCCCGCATCGGTTCACACCCCCAGTCTGATATTCCGCTCGAATTATTCCAACTGGAATATATGGGCACCGACTGATGCAAAGCAACCCGGACATTCCTCCGACCTGGGGATCTATCGGACATACAACGCACACAGGGCACCGACCGAGGTCGATGCCCTGTGAAACAGACGAAGGCCGGATACTCGGAATTTCTTCCGTGTATCCGGCCTTGTCACCGAATTTCTGGCGGAACTTACTTCGAGAAGCTCACTCCACCAGGAGAAGTCGGGTTACGAAGCTTGAATCAGATGGCGCGGACGCCGGTAGCCTGGGGGCCCTTCTGACCCTGGCCCACCTCGAACTCCACGCGCTGGCCCTCGTCGAGCGACTTGAAGCCGCTACCCTGAATCTCCGAGTAATGAACGAAAACGTCCGGTCCGCCACCATCCTGCTCGATGAAGCCGAAGCCCTTTTCGCCGTTGAACCACTTCACACTGCCCTGCGTCATTCTGTAAACCTTCTGTAAGCGAGCTAGATCTTCACGTCGAAGCTCTAATCTCAAAAGTGAGTCTGCCATCAATTGGCGCTGAGCGAAACACCGGGGGCAAAAAAGTTCGAAAGATTGCTTTTGGACGGTGAAACCGGAACGTCGCCCAGCGCGTCTGTAGCTAGGGTTCAGACGTGGATCTCCCCCTTCTCGATGCCGGCCCGTTCGATCCCCACCGACTCGACATCGTCCGCCTGGCCTGGTGTCGCCGATTGCAGATGGACGATCGCGCCCTCGACACCGACGCCGACCGCGTCGAACATGTCGCTGCCACCGAGGACATCACCGTGCTGCGACTGGCCGAGACCACCGTGATCGTCGGTCCGTCCTGGGCCGTGAGTGCCTCGCGCGCGATCAGCGGCCGGGCGAGTGCGGACCGAACTTGGATCTCGTCGCTGCTGGGCGACCGTGCGGCGCACTACGAGATCGGCACCCACACGCTGGCCTACGGCTCGGACATCGGCCACACCATCGACGTACACGACCCGCTGATCTCCCACGATGCGGAGCACGCGCGCAACCTCGCTGCGCACTCCAGTGACGCCGACGTGACCGAAGCATTCGGCGAGCCGGTCTCGCGGAACTGGTTCACACTGCTCGGCGACGACCGTCCGGCCGACTCGGCGTACTCGCTCGCCTCGGCCGGCTACTCCGAGGAGCAGCTGATCCTGGCCGACATGCGTGTACTGACGGACCCGGACCATCGCCGACGGGGCCACGCCCAGGTGGTCGGCAGGCTGGCGACCAACGACGCCATCGACGACGGCCTGATTCCACAGTGGCGATCGCGACCCGAGAACGCCATTGCTCGACGCCTCGCCGCGCGGCTGGGTTACGTGGAGATCGGCGCGTGTCATACCGCCGTACCGCGCGCTGATCGAGATTGAGTCGGCTCCGAACTGGGTAGCGTCGACAGCACAGATCGATGCGAGGAGTGAACAACATGGCCGACGATGCCGCCTACGTGAAGCCGGGTAAGGAATTCACGCGCGACACCAACTACATTCCGACGCGGATCACCGCGGACGGGCGGGACGGCTATCCAGTGGAGCCGGGGCGGTACCGCCTGATCGCCGCCCGCGCCTGCCCGTGGGCCCATCGGTCCATCATCGTTCGCCGACTACTCGGACTCGAAGACGTTCTGTCCCTTGGCATTCCGGGACCGACCCACGACCCCCGCAGCTGGGACTTCCAGGAGGAGCCCGGCGGCGTCGACTCGGTGCTGCAGATCCCGAGATTGCAGGACGCCTTTTTCGCCCGCTTCCCCGACTACGAACGCGGCATCACCGTCCCCGCCATCGTCGACGTCCCCACAGGCCAGGTCGTCACCAACGACTACCCACAGATCACGCTCGACCTGTCCACCGAATGGACGCAGTACCACCGCGAGGGCGCGCCCGATCTCTACCCCGAGGCGCTGCGCAGCGAGATAGACGAAGTTGCCGAACTGGTGTTCAAGGACGTCAACAACGGCGTCTATCGCTGCGGATTCGCCGGCTCCCAAGAGGCGTACGAGAAGGCCTACGACCGACTGTTCGCCCGCCTCGACTGGCTCGTCGAACGCCTGTCCACCCAGCGCTACCTCGTCGGCGACCACATCACCGAAGCCGACGTACGCCTGTTCACCACCCTGGTGCGCTTCGATCCCGTCTACCACGGCCACTTCAAGTGCAATCGCAGCAAACTCACCGAGATGCCGGTGCTGTGGAACTACGCGCGCGACCTGTTCCAGACCCCCGGGTTCGGCGACACCGTCGACTTCGACCACATCAAGCGGCACTACTACGAGGTGCACACCGACATCAATCCGTCGGGCATCGTGCCCAAGGGCCCGGACCTGACCGGATGGCTCGAACCCCACGGCCGCGAATCCCTGAGAGGATCACCCTTCGGCGACGGCACCGCTCCCCCACCACCGAAGCCCGACGAGCTGGTACCGCCCGACCACTGGGTGCGCTGAACCTGCGGATCGACCGGCCACCACACTCGCGACCGAAAGAAGAATCGATGGCAGGCAAGAAGGACGACGCACAGGTCGAGGTCTCCAGCGGAGGCAAGCTCGAACGCGCGCTGGTCAACATCCTCGACAACGCCAGCCGCCTACAGGGACCCGCCGTCGACAAATACGTCGCGCACGTGCGTCGAGCACACCCCTACGACACCCCGGCACAGATCATCGAACGCCTCGAGAAGCGGTTCCTGCTCGCGGTCACCGGCAGCGGCTCGGCGGTGGGCGGTGCCGCGGCGATCCCGGGCGTCGGGACCGTCGCCTCGCTCGCCGCGGTGGGTGCCGAAACCGCGTTCTTCATCGAGTCCTCGGCGCTGCTGACACTGTCGGTCGCGTCCGTGCACGGCATTCCCGTCGAGAACCACCAGCAACGACGCGCCCTGGTGCTGTCGATCGCCCTCGGCGAATCGGGCATGCAGATCGTGCAACGAACTGTCGGCAAGACCGCCAAGAACTGGGGACCGCTGATCACCTCCCGCGTCCCGGGCGGCTCGATGGCGACCATGAACAAGTCGCTGGTGAAGAAGTTCATCACCAAGTACCTCGCCAAGCGCAGCGCGCTGTTGGTCGGCAAGATGCTCCCCGCCGGAATCGGCGCAGCGATCGGCGGCGCGGGCAACCGCGCGGTCGGCAAGGGCGTCATCAAGAACGCCCGCGACGCATTCGGTCCGCCGCCGGCCAGGTTCCCGGAGAACCGCATCATCGAGCCGGACCAATGAGCGCTCGCGGAATCTTCGCGAGTCCGACGCGTTGACTCCGAACATGACTTCCACACCTGAACTCGGCACGTACGGCGTCTGGCGACTGCACTCGGCGTTCACACCCGAACTGTCCCGGGCGATCGAATCCTTCGGCTACGGCACGATCTGGCTGGGCGGCTCGCCGCCGGCGGACCTGACCACCACCGAGGAGATTCTCGACGCCACCGAGACGGTCGTCGTCGCGACCGGCATCGTCAACATCTGGTCGGACGCAGCGGCCGACGTCGCCGCGTCGTACCACCGGTTGGAGAGCAAGCACCCGGGCCGTTTCGTCCTCGGAATCGGCGCAGGCCACCCCGAGGCGACGCAGGAATACACCAAGCCGTACGACGCTCTGGTGACGTACCTCGACGCTCTCGACGAGGCCGGAGTCCCGGTGGAGCGACGCGTCCTCGCTGCTCTCGGCCCGAAGGTGCTCGCGCTGGCGGCCGACCGGACCGCAGGCGCGCACCCGTACCTGACCACCCCCGAGCACACCCGTGAAGCGCGAGAAGCACTGGGACCGAACAAGATTCTGGCACCCGAGCACAAGGTCGTCCTGGAGTCGGATCCGGAGAAGGCGCGCTCGATCGGCCGGCCACCGGTCAACAACCCCTACCTGCACCTGCGCAACTACACCAACAATCTGAACCGACTCGGCTACTCCGACGAGGAGATCGGCGACGGTGGCAGCGACCGACTGATCGACGCGTTGGTGGCGCACGGTTCCGCCGACGCGATCGCAGCCCGATTGAACGAGCACGTCGACGCGGGTGCGTCGCACGTGACACTGCACTCGCTGCCCGACATGGCCGATCCGCTCGAGACCTACCGAGAGATCGCCGCCGCGCTGCATCGCTGACGCCGGAGTGGCTCGCGCGCGAGCGGTCGCACCGGATGTCGGTCGCACCCCGTAGCCTCGGGTACCGGTTGCCGCGCGCAGCCGGTACATGAGGCGTTCGACGGCAAGGGGGAATGCGCACAGATGACCAGCTACCCGGGAGCGGCGCTCGAAGCGCAGGCACTGACCAAGCAATTCGGCACTGTTCGCGCAGTCTCGGACCTGAGCTTCGCCGTTCCACGCGGAACCGTCACCGGATTCCTCGGCCCCAACGGGTCGGGCAAGTCGACGACACTGCGCATGCTTCTCGGGCTCGTTGCACCCACCTCCGGCGTCGGCCTCGTCAACGGCGCTCCGTTCCGCACGGCAACCCACCCGGCCCGCACGGTGGGAGCCGTCCTCGACTCGCTGAGCCTGCACCCCAAGCGCAGCGCTGCTCATCACCTGAAGATCTACACCGCCGCGATCGGCGTACCCGACAGTCGCGCCCTGGACGTACTGCACCTGGTCGGCCTCGGCGACGCCGCCGACCGCGCGGCAGGCGGCTTCTCCCTCGGTATGCGTCAACGCCTGACGTTGGCGACGGCACTGCTCGGGGATCCGGAAATCCTCGTGCTCGACGAACCCGCGAACGGTCTCGACCCCGAAGGGATCGCCTGGCTACGCGACTTCCTGAAGGCATTCGCTGCGTCAGGGCGCACCGTGCTGGTGTCGAGTCACATCCTGCGCGAGATCGAGCAGACCGTCGACAATCTGGTGATCGTCAGCGCCGGAGCACTCGTGTATCAGGGTTCCATCGCGCAACTGCGGTCGACGCGTCCGAGCCGCGTACTCGTGGCCGCATCGGACCCGGCGGCCTTGGCATTGGCGTTGGCATCGAGTGGGTTCAACGACAGCCAACTGCTGCCCGACGGACGCATCGGCGTCGCTGGTACCGACGCGGCCACGATCGCCCGCATCGCTGCCGACGCCCAGGTGACGATCTTCGGGACCACCAGTGAACATGTCGACCTCGAGCAGGTGTTCCTGTCGATGACCGCGGGTCAGTACAACGCCGCACCCGTTCAGCAGAATCCGTACGGCGGGCCGCCGCAGGGTTACGGCCCGCCGCCGGGTCATCACCAGGGCTACGGCCCGCCGCAGAATTACGCTCCGCCGCAGAACTGGAACGGGGGCCCGCGATGAACGCGTTGCTGACGTCGGAGATCCGCAAGGTCACGACACTGAAGTTCTGGTGGGCACTGGCGATCGCTCCGATCGTCGTCGGAATCTTCGCATCCGTCATCACGTCGGTGATCGCGAACCAGCTGGGCGAATTCGAGGAGGACCTGGACATCTCCGGCGGGGTCGCCTCGATCGGCCTGTACGTCGCCGCCGGTGCCGCGATTCTGTTCGCCGGCATCTTCGGTGCCGTCAACACCGGAACCGAATTCCGCCACCAGACCATCACCACCAGTTTCCTCACAGCTCGCGGTCGAGACGGGGTGATCGCGGCCAAACTCATCGTCACTGCGCTGTTCGGCCTCGGATACGGCCTGGTGGTGCTGCTGGCCAGCTTGATCTGCCTGCTGATCTTCAACGAGCGGACAGTGCTGCTCGACGGCGCGTTCATCGGCGTGGTGGCGTCGTGCCTCCTCGCGGTCGTGCTGTGGTCGATGATCGGTGCCGGCCTGGGTCTGCTGCTCAAATCTCCGACGTGGGCCGCGATCGTGCTCGTCGCCTGGCTGCCGTTCGGCGAGGGTCTGGTCTCGCTGATCCTGTTCGGTCTCGGGCTCGGATCGGTCGCCGTGGCGCTGCCGTCGAACCTGACTCTGCCGACCATGGCGGCGACTCAACTCGACGACGCGGGCGACCTGGCGTCGTGGCCGTGGGCACCGCTCGGACTCGTGCTGTGGGCGGTGATCCTCACCGGCGTCGGCTGGTTCCTGGCCCGCTCCCGCGACATCGGCTGAGGTCGGCGCCGGGAGTGGAGCCTGCGGAACGACCCAGACAGGCAGGAGTGGAGCCTGCGGAACGACCCGGATCGGCGGTCCCTGGGTTCGCAGGCCAACCCTGTCGGTACTCGGGTCTACCGTGGTGAATCGATGGCACACAGTAATGCGGTGAAAGACCGAGCAGCGGCACCCGGACGCAGCGCGTCGACACTCGACAGCGCAGAACCCGCGTCGAGTACCCGGCGTGGGTGGATCAGACGCCTGATCGCGCAGTGCATGCTGCATCGACGTACCGCACTCGGAGCCCTGGGCGTGACGATGATCGCCGCGGTCATCGACATCTCGTTCCCGCTGCTCACCAGAGTGGCGATCGACGACGCGACCGCAGGCAAGGGCGAGAAGATCGCCACCGTCGCCGCCGCCATCGCACTGTTGGGTCTGGTGCGCTTCGCGTGCCAATTCGGTCGACGCATGCTCGCCGGCCGGCTCTCGATCGACGTCCAGCACGATCTACGCCTCGACCTGCTCGCGTCACTGCAGCGGCTCGACGGGCGCAAGCAGGACGAGATCCGTACCGGCCAGGTCGTCTCGAGATCGATCACCGACCTACAACTGGTGCAGGGGCTGCTGGCCATGGTGCCGCTGTCGGCGGGAGCCGTCCTGCAGTTCGTGCTGGCGCTGGTGGTGATGGCGTATCTGTCGCCGCTGCTCACCGTTGTCGCGGTACTCATCGTTCCTGCTGTCAGCATCGTGGTCTACCGAATACGGCCCACTCTCTTCGCGGCCACCTGGTCGGCGCAGCAACGCGCCGCCGATCTGGCACAACATGTCGAGGAGACGGTCACCGGCGTTCGAGTCGTCAAAGGCTTCGGACAGGAAGCCCGCGCGGTGGATCGCATCGAGACACTGGGGCGCACGCTGTTCGCCGAGCGCATGCGATCGGCGAAGATCAACTCGCGGTTCGCACCGTCGATGGCCACCATTCCTCAGCTCGGACTCGTCGGAGTCATCGCCCTCGGCGGCTATCTGGCCCTGCAGGGCAGCATCACGATCGGCACGTTTCTGGCCTTCGCCACCTACGTCGCAACCCTGTCCGCCGTGACCCGCACCGTCTCCTCGGTGGTGATCATGGCTCAGCTCTCCCGCGCGGCAGTCGAGCGCGTCTACGAGGTGGTCGACACCGAGCCGTCCGACCCGGAACCGGCCGAACCCGTCGCGTTGCCCGGCGGCCCCCTCGGAGTCCGTATCTCCGAGGTGACCTTCGGATTCGAGCCCGAACGCGACGTGCTCACCGGCCTGAACCTGACCGTCTCGCCCGGCGAGACGGTGGCCGTCGTCGGCCATGCGGGCTCCGGAAAGACCGCGCTCGCCCTGCTGCTCCCCCGCTTCTACCGCCCCGCTCGGGGACAGATTGCGCTGACGTCCGACGGAACGTCCATCGATATCGACGACCTCGACTCGACGTCGCTACGCGAGGCGGTCTCGCTGGTGTTCGACGAGCCGTTCCTCTTCTCCGACACCATCGCCGCCAACATCGCTCTCGGCAGGCCTGACGCCACGGCGGAGGAGATCGAGCACGCGGCGCGGCTGGCGCAGGCCTCGACCTTCATCGACGCGCTGCCCGAGGGATACGACAGCCTCGTCGGTGAGCGCGGACTCACGCTGTCCGGAGGCCAGCGCCAACGCATCGCACTGGCCCGCGCTCTTCTCGTCGAGCCCCGAATTCTGATCCTCGACGACGCCACCTCCGCCGTGGACGCCGAGACCGAGGCCGCCATCTTCGACGCGTTGCGGGGCGTCCGCACGCGCGCGACTCTCGTTCTCGCTCATCGCCGCTCGACTCTGACGCTGGCCGACCGCGTCGCCGTCCTCGACAACGGCCGCATCATCGACACCGGAACGGTCGACGAACTTGATCAGCGTTGTCCGTTGTTCCGTGCCCTGCTGGCCGGCGGAGACGGCGAACTCGACGATGATCGCGGCGCGGAGCCGGCCGTAGAACCGTCCGCCGACACGCTCTGGCCCGACACGTCTCCTGAGTCGACGGTCGCACCCGGGGCAGCCGCGACACCCGCGCCCGGAGGCGGAGGTGGTCACGGAACAGCGATGGCCGGGGCATTCGGCTCACTCGCACCCACACCGGCCATCTCCCAGGCAGTCGCGGCCCTGCCGCCTGCGACCGAGGACCCGGGCACATCGGGATCCGAGCTGCGTCGACCCGACCCGGAGTTCCGGCTGTCGAGACTGCTGAGCCCGGTGCGCTTGTTGCTGGCTGCCGTGGTGGTGCTCCTCGCGCTCGACTCACTGGCCTCGATCGCCTTCCCCTCACTCGTTCGCTACGCGGTGGACAGCGGAGTGGCGAGTGGAGATTCGAACACCCTGTGGATTGCCACCTCGATCGGTGTCGTGCTGGCAGCGGCGAGTTGGTTCGTCGTCTGCTGGACGACGGTCATGACCGCGCGGGCAGGCGAGCGAGTGCTCTTCGGACTCCGGGTGCGCAGCTACGCACACATTCAGCGGCTCGGCCTGGACTACTACGAACGCGAGCTGTCGGGTCGCATCATGACTCGAATGACCACCGACGTCGATGCGCTGTCTTCGTTCATCCAGACCGGAGCCTCGACCGCGGTGGTGAGTGTGCTGACCATCGTCGGCATCGCCGCGGCACTGCTCGTCACCGACCCGGCACTCGGACTGGTGGCGCTGGCTGTGGTGCCGCCCCTCGCCGTGTCCACAGTGATCTTCCGGCGCATCTCCTCGGCCGCGTACTCGACGTCCCGCGAGCGCATCTCGATCGTCAACGCCGACTTCCAGGAGAACGTCACGGGACTGCGAGCGGCACAGGCGTACCGGCGCGAGGAGTACGCCGCATCCCGGTTCGCCGAACGCTCCGACCGCTACCGGGCGAGCCGAATGCGATCGCAGACCGCGATCTCGGTGTTCTTCCCCCTCATCACGTTGCTCTCCGACGTCGCCCTCGCCGTCGTCGTGTTCGTCGGCGCACATCAGATCGCCACCGGCACCACCACCGCGGGCACCCTCGTCGCGTTCGTGCTCTATCTCGGGCTGCTCTTCGGACCGATCCAGCAGCTCTCGCAGGTGTTCGACGGTTACCAGCAGGCACGTGTCGGTGTCGGCCGCATCGGGGATCTGCTGCGCACTACCAGCTCCATCGAAACTGCCACCGCCGCGCACTCCACCGTCCTCCCCGGCGGACGTCTACGCGCCGACATCGATCTCGTCGACGTCGGTTTCCGCTACGCCGGAGCCCACACCGACGCGCTGCGTGAGGTAAATCTCACGATCCCCGCCGGCACCACCGTGGCGCTGGTCGGGCGCACCGGAGCGGGCAAATCCACCGTGGTGAAATTGCTGGCCCGCTTCTACGATCCGACCTCCGGATCGGTGCGCGTGGGCGGCCACGATCTACGCGATTATCGCCTCTCTGACTACCGGCACCGCCTCGGCGTCGTACCGCAGGAAGCGCACCTCTTCACCGGAACCGTCGCGTCGAACATCGCCTACGGCAGGCCCGACGCCACCCGTGCCGACATCGAGAACGCGGCCCGCTCGGTGGGCGCTCTGAGCACCATCGCTGCACTTCGCGGCGGTATGCACCAACCCGTCGGCGAGCGTGGGCAAGGGCTGTCCGCGGGTCAACGACAGCTGATCGCACTGGCCAGGGCCGAGCTGGTCGACCCCGATCTTCTGCTGCTCGACGAGGCCACCGCCACGCTCGATCCCGCGACCGAACGCACCGTGCTCGCAGCCAGCAGTGCCGTCGCACGCACCCGCACCGCAGTGGTCGTCGCGCACCGCTTGGCGACCGCCGCACGAGCGGACCTGATCGTGGTGGTCGACGGCGGCCGTATCGTGGAAGTAGGTCGACATTCGGAGCTCCGCACGCGGGGCGGGTTCTACGCGCAGCTCTGGACTGCAGCCGAAACGAACCGAGGGAATAATTCGATAGTCCAAGGTGTCATCGACAACGAGGCCGATGGTTACCGGTGAGTACATATCACAGCTACGTCCCGGACGCACGTGAGCTGGACCAAAGGTCTAGCCTGGACACGTACGCGCGCTGAACGGGAACGAAGACAGAAACGAGGCGAACTACTGCCGTGAGCAGCAGCTCTACTACCCAATTCGGACAAAATCAATGGCTGGTCGACGAGATGTACCAGCGATTCAAGCAGGACCCTTCATCCGTCGACGCGAGCTGGCACGAGTTTCTGACCGGTTACGACCCCGAAGCAGTGACCGACGAGACCGCCGGATCCAACGGTGCTGCCGGTAACGGCGCAGCCTCGAACGGTAGTTCGGCCAAGTCCGCTCCCCCAGCAGCACCCGCGCCTCCCGCCAAGCCTGCCGCCTCGACTCCACAGAAGGACAGCGCTCCCAAGGCCGACGCTCCGAAGACCGCAGCACCCAAGGCCGCTCCGAACGCCGCCGCTCCCAAGGCCGAGGCCTCGAAGCCTGCCGCTTCCGCCAAGCCTTCCGAGAAGAAGGCAGCGCCGGCCAAATCCGCTCCCGCAAAGCCCGCCGCAGCCGAGTTCGGTGAAGAGTCGAGCAAGATTCTGCGCGGCGCTGCTGCAGCGGTGGCGAAGAACATGTCCGCCTCGTTGCAGATTCCGACCGCGACCAGCGTGCGTGCCATCCCGGCCAAGCTGATGGTCGACAACCGTCTCGTGATCAACAACCATCTCGCTCGCACTCGCGGCGGCAAGATCTCGTTCACGCACCTGCTCGGCTATGCCATCGTGCAGGCCGTCAAGGCGTTCCCGAACATGAACCGCCACTTCGCCGAGGTCGACGGCAAGCCGAACGCCGTCACTCCGGCAGCGATCAACCTCGGTCTCGCGATCGACCTGCCCGGCAAGGACGGCAACCGTTCCCTCGTCGTCGCCGCCATCAAGAACACACAGGACTTCACGTTCACGCAGTTCTACAACGCGTACGAGGACATCGTGCGGCGCGCTCGAGACGGCAAGCTCACCGGTGAGGACTTCCAGGGCGTCACCATCTCGCTGACCAACCCCGGTGGAATCGGAACCGTGCACTCGGTGCCGCGTCTGATGAACGGTCAGGGAGCCATCATCGGGGCCGGTGCCATGGAGTACCCGGCCGAGTTCCAGGGAGCCAGCGACGAGCGTCTCGCCGAGTTCGGCGTCGGCAAGCTCATGACGCTGACCTCGACGTACGACCACCGCATCATTCAGGGTGCGGAGTCGGGCGACTTCCTCAAGACGATCCACAACCTGTTGATCAGCGACGAGTTCTACGACGAGCTGTTCCACTCGCTCAAGATCCCCTACGAGCCCATTCGCTGGCGCAAGGATCTGCCCGAGGGCACGGTCGACAAGAACACCCGCGTGCTCGAGCTCATCGCGGCGTACCGCAACCGCGGTCACCTCATGGCCGACACCGATCCGTTGCAGTTCACCAAGGACAAGTTCCGGATGCACCCGGACCTCGACGTGATCAGCCACGACCTCACGCTGTGGGACCTCGACCGCGAGTTCAAGGTCGGCGGATTCCACGGCCGGGACAAGATGAAGCTGCGGGACGTGCTCAGCGTGCTGCGCGACTCGTACTGCCGCCACGTCGGCGTCGAGTACACCCACATCCTCGAGACCGAGCAGGTCTCGTGGCTGCAGGAGCGCGTCGAGGCAAAGCACGTCAAACCGACTGTGGCGCAACAGAAGTACATCCTGAGCAAGCTCAACGCGGCCGAGGCGTTCGAGACCTTCCTGCAGACAAAGTACGTCGGTCAGAAGCGCTTCTCGCTCGAAGGCGCGGAAGCGGTCATTCCGATGATGGATTCCGTCATCGACCAGAGCGCCGAGTACGCCCTCGACGAGGTCGTCATCGGTATGCCGCACCGCGGCCGACTGAACGTGCTCGCCAACATCGTCGGCAAGCCCTACTCGAAGATCTTCACCGAGTTCGAGGGCAACATGAACCCGGCAGCCGCACACGGCTCCGGCGACGTGAAGTACCACCTCGGTGCCGAGGGCACGTACATCCAGATGTTCGGTGACAACGACATCAAGGTCTCGCTCACCGCGAACCCGTCGCACCTCGAAGCCGTCGACCCCGTCCTCGAAGGACTCGTTCGCGCCAAGCAGGATCTGCACGACAAGGGCACCGGCCAGGGTGGCTACTCCGTCCTGCCGCTGATGCTGCACGGAGATGCTGCATTCGCCGGCCAGGGCGTCGTCGCCGAGACGCTGAACCTGTCCGATCTGCGGGGCTACCGCACCGGCGGCACCGTGCACATCGTCGTCAACAACCAGGTCGGCTTCACCACCTCACCGGAGTTCTCGCGTTCGTCCGAGTACTGCACCGATGTGGCGAAGATGATCGCCGCGCCGATCTTCCACGTCAACGGCGACGACCCCGAGGCGTGCGCCTGGGTCGCTCAGCTGGCAGTGGACTTCCGTCAGAAGTTCCACAAGGACGTCGTCATCGACATGATCTGCTACCGCCGTCGCGGTCACAACGAGGGCGACGACCCCTCGATGACGCAGCCCGCGATGTACGACGTGATCGACACCAAGCGCAGCGTCCGCAAGAGCTACACCGAGTCGCTGATCGGCCGCGGTGACATCTCGCTCAAGGAAGCCGAGGACGCACTCCGCGACTACCAGGGCCAGCTCGAACGCGTCTTCAACGAGGTACGCGAACTCGAGAAGTACACCCCTGAGCCCAGCGAGTCCGTCGAGCTCGACCAGCAGTTGCCGACCAAGCTCACCACGGCCGTCGACAAGTCGGTCCTGCACCGCATCGGTGACGCCCACCTCGACGTACCCGAGGGCTTCAACGTGCACCCGCGCGTCAAGCCGGTGCTCGAGAAGCGTCGTGAAATGTCGTACGAGGGCAAGGTCGACTGGGCCTTCGGTGAGCTGCTCGCACTCGGATCGCTCGTGGACGAGGGACGCAACATTCGCTTCTCCGGCCAGGACACCCGACGCGGCACGTTCACCCAGCGCCACTCGGTGATCATCGACCGCAAGACCGGAGCCGAGTACACCCCGCTGCAGAACCTCGGCAGCGAGAACCCCGGCAAGTTCATGGTCTACGACTCCGCACTGAGCGAGTTCGCGGCCGTCGGCTTCGAGTACGGCTACTCCGTGGGCAACCCGGACGCCCTGGTGATGTGGGAAGCGCAGTTCGGCGACTTCGTCAACGGCGCGCAATCCATCATCGACGAGTTCATCTCGTCCGGTGAAGCCAAGTGGGGTCAGCTCTCCGACGTCGTGCTGCTGCTGCCGCACGGCCACGAAGGCCAGGGTCCCGACCACACGTCCGGACGCATCGAACGCTTCCTGACGCTGTGCGCCGAGGGCTCGATGACCGTCGCACTCCCCTCGACCCCTGCGAACTACTTCCACCTGCTGCGCAGGCACGCGCGTGACGGCATCCGTCGCCCGCTGATCGTCTTCACCCCGAAGTCGATGCTGCGCAACAAGGCAGCGGTGAGCAACATCGAGGACTTCACCGACGGCAAGTTCCACTCGGTGTTCGACGAGCCCACCTACGACACCGGCACCGGCGACCGCAGCGCGGTCAAGCGAGTGCTGATGGTCAGCGGAAAGCTCTACTACGAGCTCCTCGCTCGCAAGCAGAAGGACAACCGCGACGACGTCGCGATCGTCCGCGTCGAGCAGCTGTACCCCGTGCCGGTCCGTCGGATCCGGGAAGCACTCGAGAGCTACCCGAACGCAACGGAATTCCGTTGGGTTCAGGAAGAGCCTGCGAACCAGGGTGCATGGCCGTTCTTCGGTCTCGCACTGCCCGAGCTCATGCCCGAGAAGCTGGTCGGCATCAAGCGCATCTCGCGTCGCGCAATGTCCGCCCCGTCGTCGGGATCGAGCAAGGTTCACGCAGTCGAGCAGCTCGAAATCATCGACGAGGCATTCAACGCAGTCGGTGAAGGCTAGAAAAGTTCGGAAGCGCACAGCGGCCCACTTCTTCGGAGGTGGGCCGCTTTCGTCGTTTCTGGGCTCCCGGGGTTGGGATCAATGTGAGATTCAGTCGCTCAGACTGCAACAAAGCCACATTCATCCTGCGGAGGCCGACCCACTTACCGGATCAATGTGAGATTCAGTCGCTCAGACTGCAACAAAGCCACATTGATCCCAACGGGGACGGGCGGGCACCCCCCGGGGGGGGTGGGAGGGCACTCAAGCGTCCGCGTCCGCTCCGAGGAGTGCGGTGATCATGCCCGGTGCCAGGGCGACGGCGGGTAGGGCGTTGACGTTGAGGTCGATGAGTTCGTCGCGGGTGATGTGTGGATCCCGAAGCCAGGTGATGGTCGCTTCTTCGACGAAGGCGATCCAACCGCGGACGGCGAGGTCGATGGTGGGGGTCACGACCATATCGAGTCCGGCGAGTTGGACGAGGGTGCGCTCGGCCATGGTGGTGCGGGTCTGCTCGAACACCTCGCGCATCAGGGGATCTCCGCTCGCGGTACCGCGGAGCAGGGAGATGAAGGTGTCGCGCTTCTCGGCGACGTAATCGACGTAGTTGGCGATGGAGTCGCGCAGGATTTCGAAGGGTTCGAGTTCGGGGTCGGGAGCAGTGCGCTCGATCATCGACCGGGATGCCTCGCGAACTATTTCGAGGTGAAACTCCTGCTTGGAGGAAAAGTAGTGGAACAGTAGACCTCGGGAGACGCCTGCCTGGTCTGCGATGTCCTCGACGGAGATCTGTTCGAGGGGTCGGTCGGCGAGCATCTCGGTACCGAGCTCGATCAGTTGGGCTCGCCGTTGCTCAGGACTGAGTCTGGTCCTCTTCGTGGTCGGTGTGCCGGGACTGTTCACGAACGCCATGCAACCACCCTACTGAATATTAGTCAATAACTATTGACTCACACTCAATAAGCTTCTACGCTCCCCTACATGAGTCTTCCCGTAACAGATACTTCGGACCGTGCAACGACGCCGCGTCACGTCGATACGCTGATCATCGGCAGCGGATTCGCCGGCCTCGGTGCCGCGATCAAGCTGACGAAGGCAGGCAAGAAGGACTTCGTCGTCATCGAACGCGGCCACGACGTCGGCGGCACCTGGCGCGACAACACCTACCCCGGTGCCGCCTGCGACGTGCCGTCGCACCTGTACTCCTACTCGTTCGCGCTGAACCCGGACTGGACGCGCTCGTTCTCCACGCAGCCCGAAATCCAGAAGTACATCGCCGGGGTGGCGCGCAAGTACGGCGTCATGGACAAGCACGTGTTCGGTACGGATGTGACCTCGGCTCGCTGGAACGCCGACACGAGCCGCTGGGACGTCGAGACCACCACCGGCAACTACACCGCGAAGATCGTCGTCTCGGCCGTCGGCGCGCTGTGTGAGCCGAACCTGCCCGACATCAAGGGAATCCACGACTTCAAAGGCGACGTCTTCCACTCCGCACAGTGGAATCACGATGTCTCGCTCGCCGGCAAGCGCGTTGCCGTCATCGGCACCGGCGCGTCCGCGATTCAGATCGTGCCCGCCATCGCAGGCCAGGTGGAGCACCTCGACGTGTACCAGCGCACGGCACCGTGGATCCTCCCCCGCGCCGATCGCCCGTACACCAAGCTCGAGCGCTTCGCCTTCAAGCACGTTCCCGGTTTCCAGCGCCTCTCGCGCACCGGCATCTACGCGATGCGCGAGACCCAGGTCGTCGGGCTGGCCAAGGCCCCGGCCTTCATGAAGCCGCTGCAGTGGGCGTCGGAGAACCACCTGCGCACCCAGATCAAGGACAAGGCGTTGCGCGCCAAGGTCACCCCGAACTTCCGCATCGGCTGCAAGCGCATGTTGATCTCGAACGCGTACTACCCGGCACTCGCTCAGAGCAACGTCGACCTCGTCACCGACGGCATCGCCGAGGTTCGCGAGGGATCCATCGTCACCAAGGACGGCACCGAGCGCCCGATCGATGCGCTCGTCGTCGCCACCGGCTTCCACGTCACCGACTCCCCCGCTTACCACGGCATCACCGGCAAGGACGGCCGCACACTGGCCGAAACCTTCGAGGACGGCGGACAGCAGGGCTACAAGGGCGCGGCGGTCGCGAACTTCCCCAACATGTTCTTCCTGGTGGGCCCCAACACCGGCCTCGGACACACCTCGATGGTCTTCATGATCGAGTCGCAGATCAACTACTTGGTCGACGCCCTGAACACCATCGACAAGCACGACATCGGCACCATCGAGGTGCGCAAGGACGTGCAGGACGAATACAACGTGACGCTGCAGGATCAGCTCGCCAAGAGCGTCTGGATGAACGGCGGGTGCGCCAGCTGGTACCTCGACAAGCACGGCAACAACACGACGCTGTGGCCGGGCTTCACCTTCGAATTCCGCAGAATCACCAGGAACTTCGATCTCGATGCGTACCGTAGCGTCGCTACCGCAGACCTGCCCTCCGGATCGTCGGCGAACAAATCCGCCGGCAACAACACAGACAAGGTGTCCGCACGATGAGCACATTCACAGGCAAGGTGGCCGTCGTCACCGGCGCGGGCTCGGGAATCGGCCGCGCGCTGGCCCTAGAGCTGGCCGGACGCGGCGCGAAGTTGGCACTGTCCGACGTCGACACCGCCGGACTCGACGAGACCGTTCGACGGGTCGAGGCGTTGGGTGCCGAGGTCAAATCGGATTTCTTGGATGTTTCCCAGCGCGAGACCGTGCTGGATTACGCCGAGGCCGTCGTCGCGCATTTCGGCAAGGTCAACCAGATCTACAACAACGCCGGTATCGCTTACCACGGTGACGTCGACAAGTCCTCGTTCAAGGACATCGAGCGCATCGTCGACGTCGATTTCTGGGGAGTCGTCAACGGCACCAAGGCTTTTTTGCCACACATCCAGGCTTCCGGCGACGGCCACATCATCAACATCTCGAGCCTCTTCGGCTTGCTGGCCATGCCGTCTCAGTCGGCATACAACGCCGCGAAGTTCGCCGTTCGAGGGTTCAGCGAGTCGCTCCGGATGGAAATGCTGATCTCCAAGGCACCGGTGAAGGTGACCGTGGTGCACCCCGGCGGCATCAAGACCGCCATCGCCCGCAACGCGACCGTCGCGGAGAACTTCGACCAGGCCGACGTCGCCAAGTTCTTCGACAGCAAGCTCGCCAAGACCACCCCGATCGACGCGGCGAAGACCATCCTCAAGGGCGTCGAGAAGGGTAAGGGTCGTGTGCTCATCGGGTCCGACGCCATTGCGCTGGATCTGCTGCAGCGCATCACCGGCTCCCGGTACCAGGGCCTCATCGCTGCGGTGTCCAAGCGCGCGCTGCCGCGCACGAAGAAGTAGGCGGGTCGCGTCGTGAAAGCCTTCTACGTTCCCCTGCCGATCGTCGCGGCAGCGCTGAAGCCCTTCTATCGCCTCGCCCTGAATCCGCGCCTGTCTTTCCGGGTGCAGCGGGCCCTCCTCGAGGCTGCGGCTCCGGCGCAGACGCTTCCGCACGGAACGGTCTCGCAGAAGCTGACGCTCGCCGGGCGGCGAGCAGAGCGCATCACCGTCGGG
Organism: Rhodococcus sp. IEGM 1330; assembly: GCF_033142445.1. Taxonomy (NCBI): domain Bacteria; kingdom Bacillati; phylum Actinomycetota; class Actinomycetes; order Mycobacteriales; family Nocardiaceae; genus Rhodococcus; species Rhodococcus sp. IEGM 1330. The sequence continues at coordinate 448,407 of NZ_JAWLSB010000003.1, read as the reverse complement.
GCAACCGAACGTGACACCGCGATCCTGTACCTGCACGGCGGCGCGTACACGATCGGATCGATCAACACGCACCGCTCACTGGCTGCGCACCTGGCCAGGGAATCGGCCAGCGCGGTCTACGTGCTCGACTACCGGTTGGCACCGGAGAATCCGTACCCGGCAGGTCTGGACGACGCAGTGGCGGCGTTCCGTGAGCTGGTCCGATCCCACGGATTCGCCGCGAACCGCATCGCCATTGCCGGCGACTCGGCCGGTGGAGGCCTGACGGTGGCCACCGCCCGGCGTCTGGTGGACGACGGAACCAGTCCGGCCGCCCTCGGCCTGATCTCGCCGTGGGTCGATCCCGGAGCGCGCGACGCACCCAAGGACCGCGATCTCGTGGTCAACACCGGGTGGTCGTACAGCTCGGCCGATGCCTACCTGGGCGCGGGCGATCCGCTCGATCAGGGCTTCGCCCCACTCCTGGGAAACCTGGACGGCCTACCGCCGATCGTGATGCACGTCGGCACCGACGAGGTGTTGTACGCGCAGATCACCGCGTTCGCGGACAAGCTGCGACTGTCCGGCGTGGAGCTCGAACACGTGGAATACAAGAAGCTCTGGCACGTCGCCCATCTACAGGCGTCGATCCTGCGGGAGGCGGCTCAGGCCGTCCATCACATGGGCTCGTACCTGGGCCGCAAGGTCAGGGCAACGCCGTCGGGAACCGTGTCACAAGTTGCGCTCACCGAGCCAGCGGCCGGCGACCTCGCCTGACGGAACGCCGTTGCGGACCTCGCCGATCATGTCGGCGAGGTCCGCAGTCGTCAGCTCCCCCGCCACCACGGAAAACGACCTCAGAGCACTCTCGCTGAGTACTCCGTTGGCATAGAGCGGAACCACGTTCTGCGCGGGATACACATGGTCGTCGTCGGGCAGCGTGGTCAGATCCTTCGCCAGCGGGCCGAACGACGCGGTGCGAATCGCCAGTACGTCGACCTCCCCGGAGTTCAACCCGTCGACGGCGGACTGCGCATCGGCATACGGGGTCATGTCGGTGAACGACGCCCCTGTGAACGTAGGACTCCTCGTGCCTTCCGCAATGACGTCCATCGGATCGACCTGGCCGTCCACGATTCCCACGGCCCTTTCCTCGCGCCCCAGGAACTCGGTCACCGTCTCGTCGCCCGATTCAGTGCCCGACGCCACGGCGATGGCAAGTCGGTCTTCGGCGGTGGCGTAATCCCCCACCGACAGGCCGGCCGGCAGTGATCGGTTCAGTTCCGTGTACACGTCCTCGGCCTCGGTTGCCGCGGACAGAGTGTCGAAGGTGCGCAGCAGCTCTCCGGTCAGGTCGGGAACCATCGTCACCTCACCGCGGTCGAGCGCCGCGAGGTAATCGGCCCGATTGCCCAGGTCTTCCTTCACCGAGACGTCCGCTCCCGTCGACCGCAGTCCCCCGGCGTAGATCTGCGCGAGCAGACCCGACAGGTCCGAGCTGCCCGCTCCGACGACGACAGGCACGGCAGCAGGGTCGGTCGACGTGTCAGCACTGCAACCGCCGACCAGTCCGGCGATCGACATCATCAGGGCCGCTGCCAGAACCGACGATCGCACTGTCATTTTCTCCTGTTCACTGCACGGGTGGTTTACCGATCTCGGCCGCGGGGCACTAGTGCGAACGAGACGGTAGTCGAACCAACCTTATGGGCACGCGGAATTCGACTACCATCCCGAGCAGCCCGAGTCCTGGTTCCTTCGATGCCCCCGCACCGCGAGTGGGGTCGAAGGAGATGGGTAGGACTGTGCCCGAACCGATGGAAGGACACCATGACCACCTCCCGAATCACGCGCGCGTTCTCCGCTCCGAGGGCAGTGGCAGCCGTTGCCGCACTCGCTCTCTCGGTCACCGCTCTGACCGCCTGCGGCGGAAATTCGGATCCACTGTCCAGCGGTGGCGGCGAGAGCAACAGCGACACCAACTCGATCATCATCGGCTCGGCCAACTTCCCCGAGTCCGAGACCGTGGCGAACATCTACGCCGAGGCCTTGCGCGCCAACGGTTTCGAGGTGAGCACCAAGCTCAACATCGGCAGCCGTGAGGCCTACATTCCCGCAGTGCGAGACGGGTCGATCGACCTGATCCCCGACTACACCGGAAACCTGCTGCAGTACTTGGACGAATCCGCGACCGCCACGTCCTCCGAGGACGTCCTGGCCGCATTGCCTGCGGCTCTGGGCGACGACCTCACCGTGACAGCGCAGGCACCGGGAGAGGACAAGGACGCCGTCGTCGTCACTCGCCAGACCGCCACCGAGCGCAACCTCACCACCATCGGCGACCTCGCGCCGTTCTCCTCCGAGGTGACCTTCGCCGGTACCCCGGAGTTCCAGGAGCGCGTCGGCGGTCTGCCCGGTCTGCGAGACAAGTACGGCCTGGACATCTCGGCCGGCAACTACATTCCGATCTCCGACGGCGGCGGCCCGGCCACTGTCGAGGCACTCGTCTCCGGGCAGGTCGTCGCGGCGGACATCTTCACCACCGCGCCCTCGATCGCACAGAACGATCTCGTCGTCCTCGAGGACCCGGAGAACAATTTCGCTGCCCAGAACATCATTCCTGTGCTACGTACAACCAAGCAGTCGGACAAGCTCACTCAGGTGCTCGACGCCGTGTCGGCACAGATCACCACCGAAGAGCTCATCGCACTGAACACCTCGGTCTCGGGTGACGAGAAGGTCGAGCCGGCAGCGGCAGCAGCGGCGTGGGTCAAGGCCAAGGGTCTGGACCAGCCGGTCAGCTGATGATCACCTTCGAGCACGTCAACAAGACATATCCGCGCATTGGGGGTCGTTCCGCAGGCTCCACTCCCGCCGGCACCACGGCGGTCGACTCCTTGGACCTGGTGATCGAGCCACACTCGTTCACCGTGTTCGTGGGGCCGTCCGGCTGCGGCAAGACCACGTCGATGCGCATGATCAATCGCATGATCGCTCCCACCTCGGGTGTGATCACGGTCGACGGCCGCAACATCGCAGACATCGACGCGGTGAAGCTGCGCCGCGGCATCGGTTACGTCATTCAGAGTGCCGGGTTGTTGCCGCACCGCACCGTCGTCGACAACGTCGCCACCGTGCCGGTACTCAACGGCGAATCGCGTCGCGCTGCACGCAAGGCCGCGCTCGACGTCCTCGAGCGCGTCGGCCTGGACCCGGCATTCGCCTCGCGCTATCCAGCGCAACTGTCCGGCGGGCAGCAACAGCGGGTGGGCGTGGCCCGCGCGCTGGCCGCCGACCCACCGATCCTGCTGATGGACGAGCCCTTCAGCGCGGTGGACCCGGTGGTTCGTGAAGAACTGCAGATCGAGATGCTGCGCCTCCAGGCCGATCTGAAGAAGACGATCGTCTTCGTCACCCACGACATCGACGAAGCCGTCCGGCTCGGTGATCGCATCGCGGTCTTCGGACCACAGGGCCGACTGCAGCAGTACGACAAGCCGGAGACCGTACTCGCCGCCCCGGCAACGTCATTCGTGGCGTCGTTCGTCGGCCGCGATCGCGGCTACCGCGGGCTGTCGTTTCGCTCGGCGCAGGCGGTGACCATGCACCCGATCCACACGGCGACGCAGGACGAGATCCACGGCCTCCGACTGGACCAGGGGCAGTGGGTCCTCGTCGTCGACGAGCAGCGGCGTCCACTCGGGTGGATCGACGCGACCGGAGTCGAGAAGGTGCGCGACGGCCGCAGCATCGACGACAGCACCGCGGCGGGCGGTTCTCTGTTCCTCGAGGGCGGCGATCTCCGTCAGGCACTCGACGCGGCGATCTCCTCGCCGTCGGGAATCGGTGTCGCGGTCGATGCATCCGGGGCGGCGGTGGGTAGCGTCGACGGTGCCGAAATCCTCGAACACCTGGCTGCGCAACGTAAGTCGGAGGACTCCGAGCGCAACCGGCACCACTTCCTCTCCAGCGGGGACACCGAGCAGTGACCTGGCTGTTGGACAACTTCGATGTGGTTCTCGGCTACACGAAGACGCACCTGTATCTCTCGCTCGTCCCGCTGCTGGTCGGGCTGCTCATCGCCATCCCGGTCGGCACCCTCATCCGGAACACGAAGTGGGTTCGCCGAATCACGTTGACGGTGGCCAGTATTGCGTTCACCCTTCCGTCGCTCGCACTGTTCGTCACCATCCCGGCGGTGGTCGGTCTGCCCGTGCTCGATCCGTTGAACGTCGTGATCGCGCTGGCGGTGTACTCGACGGCGCTGCTGGTGCGCGCTGTGCCCGAGGCGCTCGATTCGGTACCGTTCGCCGTCGTCGATTCCGCTCAGGCCATGGGCTACTCGACCTTGCGGCGCGCGGTGACCGTCGAACTCCCGCTCTCGCTTCCGGTGCTCATCGCCAACATTCGCGTCGTGACGGTCACCAACATTTCGTTGGTCTCGGTGGGCTCGGTGATCGGAATCGGTGGCCTCGGTCAACTCTTCACCCAGGGTTACCAGCGCGACTATCCCGATCAGATCTTCGCGGGCATCATCTCGATCGTGTTCCTGGCGTTGGTGTTCGACGCGGCCCTGTACCTCCTGGGCCGTCGACTCACACCGTGGACGCGACTCGGCTCGGGCTCGCCGAAGAAGAAGGCACGCGCATGAACCTGTTCTCGGAAGCCTTCTCGTACATACTCGACGGCGGAAACTGGGCCGGTCCCACAGGAATCGGCGCACGACTGATCGAACACATGTGGTACAGCCTGCTGGCAGTGTTGCTTTCGGCTGTCGTCGCAGTACCCATCGGTCTGCTCATCGGTCACCTGCGCCGCGGTGAGGCCGTCGTCGTCGGACTGGTCAACGCGCTGCGGTCGCTGCCGACCCTCGGCATTCTCGTGTTTCTGGTTCTGGTGATCGGATTGGGTCTGATCCCACCGATCATCGCGCTGGTGCTGCTCGGCATTCCTCCGCTGTTGGCCGGCACGTACTCCGGCATCGCCAACGTCGACGCCAACGTCGTCGACGCCGCCCGCGCGATGGGGATGACCGAGACCCAAGTGCTGTTTCGGGTAGAGATCCCCAACGCGCTGCCTCTGATCCTCGGCGGATTGCGCAACACCACCCTGCAGATCATCGCCACTGCGACCGTCGCTGCCTACGTCAACCTCGGTGGGCTCGGCCGCTACATCTTCGACGGGCTCGCGCTCTACGACTACGGCCGCGTTCTCGTCGGCGCGATCCTGGTGGCACTGCTGACCCTGATCGTCGACGGCCTTCTCGCCCTCGCGGTGTGGACGTCCGTTCCGGGAACCGGTCGCTTGCGGCGGATGCCGACCGGACTCGCGAAAGTCTGACTCGTCCCACAACGAAAGACACCGGCGAACCGCAGGCCCGGGTGGGGCCGAGTTCGCCGGTGTTTCTTTCCGTTTTCCTACGCGACGCCCTCGGCTCGCGCTGCTGCCGCAACTGCGTCCGCAACGGCCGGGGCGACACGAGGATCGAGTGGGCTGGGCACGATTTTGTCCGCAGCCAACTCGTCGCCGAGAACCGAGAGGATTGCCTCGGCAGCGGCGAGCTTCATGCCTTCGGTGATGCGGCGGGCACCTGCGTCGAGCGCGCCCTTGAACACACCGGGGAAGGCGAGAACATTGTTGATCTGGTTCGGGAAGTCGCTGCGTCCGGTCGCGACGATGGCTGCGTACTTCCTCGCCACCTCCGGATGGATCTCCGGATCCGGGTTGGACAGCGCGAACACGATGGAGTCCGCGGCCATCGAAGCGATGTAGCTCTCGTCGACCTTGCCCGCGGACAGACCGAGGAACACGTCGGCTCCGGCCAGGGCGTCGGCCGCTCCGCCGGACAGTGCACGCGGGTTGGTGCGCGCAGCGAGATCGGTCTTGACGCTGGTGAGATCCATGCGATCGGCGGAGACGATCCCCTTCGAGTCCAGCACCACCACGTCCCGGATGCCGGCCAGGAGGAGCATGTTGGCGCACGCGACGCCTGCTGCCCCGGCACCGGAGATGACGACCTTCAGTTCGGAGGTGTTGCGGCCCTGAACCTTCGCGGCCCCGTTGAGCGCGGCGAGGACGACGATGGCGGTGCCGTGTTGGTCGTCGTGCATGACCGGGCATTCGAGCGCCTCGATGACGCGGCGTTCGATCTCGAAACAGCGCGGTGCCGAGATGTCTTCGAGGTTGACGGCACCAAAGCTGTGCCGCAACCGCACGATGGTGTCGACGATTTCGTCGACGTCGTTGGTGTCGAGCACGATCGGAATGGAGTCGAGGCCCGCGAACTTCTTGAACAGTGCGGCCTTGCCTTCCATCACCGGCAACGACGCACGAGGACCGATGTCGCCCAGGCCGAGCACTGCGGAGCCGTCGGAGATGACGGCGACGAGGCGATCGGTCCAGGTGTATCGCTTGGCCAGCGAGGCATCGGCGGCGATGGCGCGGCTGACCTGGGCCACTCCGGGGGTGTAGGCGATCGAGAGATCGCGCTGCGTGTCGAGTGGCGCTGCCAACTCGACCGACAGCTTCCCGCCGAGATGCCCGGCGAAGATCTCCTCGTCGGTGATCGCCGCCGGCCCGGCCGGTGCGGTGTGTGTTGCTGCGGTGTCTTCGACTGCCGTCACGGTGAAAGCTCCTCGCACTGTCGACCTCGACCAGCAAGGCGACGAAATGTCAACGAAGTGAGTGGGTGGAAATGAGGGCCGTCGGAGTGCGCCAGTGCTGGCTGCAAACTGCCGAGAGCGTGTCTCGCATGTGAGGCGGGTGCGCCTGCACGATCAGCGATGGGCTGTAGCCCTGTCGGTGCCCCAGTGTGCCATATCGCCGCCCCACCTGACCACAGAGTCAGGAACGGGTACTCACTGCCACTACCGCTTCTACTGCCACCATTGTGTCCACAGGACGAGGCCGGTGGCGACGAAGACCACGATCGCCCCGAGAACAGCCGAGAATCCGCGACGGTGATCGGTGATGCGCTGAGCGATCACGGCAACGACAGCGGCGACGATATGGGCGGCAACCGAGAGACCACCCGGACCGGGGAAGCCGCGGGAGTGGCCCAGATACTGCGTGACGGCGACGCCGATGGCGAGCACCACCAGTCCCGCGGTGACGATGCCGCTGAGCCCGCGCAGGAATCGGAGCCCGGCCCCTGCCCCGGTCATCCGCCGGCCACGAATCCGCGAACCGAATCCGCGATCAACTGCACCGCGATGGCGGCGAGCAACAGACCGGCGATGCGTGCCAACAGCGAGATCCCGCCCTCTCCGAGGAGCCGGATCAGCGCCGTCGAGAATCGCAGCACCAGGAAGAACAGAACATGAATGGTGATGATGCCCAACGCAATTGCCAAAAACGAGCCGACGTCACCGTCGGCCTGGCTGACGTAGACGATCACCGCGGCAATGGCACCGGGGCCGGCCATGAGCGGAGTCCCGAGCGGCACGAGTGCCACGTTGACGTCCTCCGCGGCGGTGTCTCCGCCCGCGCCCTTTCCGGTGAGCAGCGACAACGCGATGAGCAGCAGCAGCAACCCGCCTGCGCCCTGCAGTGCCGGGATGCCGATGTGCAGGTAGCTCAGGATCGCCTGGCCGCCGATCGCGAACACCGAGATGACGGTCAGTGAGACCGCGGGGGCCTGCCACGCGGCCTTGTTGCGTGCTTCTTTGCTCTTGCGGCCCACCAACGACAGGAACACCGGGATCGCGCCAGGTGGGTCCATGATGACGAACAGGGTGATCAACACCGTCAGATAGAGCGTCACGTCGAATGTCATGGCCGTGCCGCCGCAACCAGACGGTCGTATTGCTCTGGGGCAGTGGTGTATTCGCCCAACTTCACCGTCTTGTTGGTGCCGTGGTAATCCGAGGATCCCGTGACGATCAGGTCCAGTTCCGCGGCGAGATCGGCCATCACCGCGGTGTCCTCCGGCGAGTGATCCATGTGATGAACCTCCACTCCGCCGAGCCCCGACGGCACCAGCTCTCGAACCTGGTCCAAGTCGAGTATTCGGCCGCGAGCACGGGCGCGGGCATGCGCGAGCACGCTCACCCCGCCGGCTGCCGCGATCATCTGCACTGCGGCCTCGAGCGGAGTGTCCGTCTTCTCCACGTAGTACTTGCCGCTGGTCGCCAACGGACCGGCGAACGCGGCGTTCATGTCCGGGACGTAACCGGCGTCGATCAGCGCACGGCCGAGATGGGGTCGCCCGGCCGCGGCACCGGCCGAGGCCAGCACCGCGTCGGGATCGATCGGCAGACCGTCCGCCGCCATCTTCTCGGCGATGGCACGCAATCGAGTGACCCGCTCGCCGCGCAACCGAGCGCGCTCGCCCGCGAACGCCTCGTTCGCGGGGTCGAACAGATACGCCAGCAGGTGCACCGGAACCGGTTCGCCGTCCTCACCGCGTCCGGTGCACGAGAGTTCCATGCCGCGCACGAGCGTGAGACCGGTCGGCAGTGCGGAGGCCGCTTCGTCCCATCCCGAGGTGGTGTCGTGGTCGGTCAGAGCCACCACCGACAATCCCGCCTCGGCTGCGGCGTGGACCAGCTCGGCCGGGCTGTCGGTGCCGTCGGACGCCGTCGAGTGGGTGTGGAGATCGATGAGCACCTTCGACAGTGTTCCAGGCCCACTCTCTCGTCGTTTTGCTGGCGTACGATTGCCCGCCATGCCGTCCCTTCCACCACGCCCGTCGCTGCCGTCCCTGCATCGACGATCGGCCAAGGCCGGTCCCGAGCCGACACCGCGCATTCCGGTGCCCACGGCCCGCGCGATCGTCGACTGCGCGGTCTACGTCGACGGTGCTCGACTGCCCGGCAGGTTCACCCACACCTCGGCCATCGCGGAGGTGCGTGCCCGCGGCGAAGGATTCGTGTGGGTCGGTCTGCATGCACCCGACGACCAGCAGATGAGCGCGATCGCCCAGTGTTACGGCCTGCACGAGCTGATGGTCGAGGACACCGTGCACGCCCATCAGAGGCCCAAGCTCGAGCGGTACGACGACGTCGCGTTCCTGGTGCTGCGCACGGTGAAGTACGTCGAGCACGAGTCGGTGACGACCGCCAACGAGATCGTCGAGAGCGGCGAGATCATGGTGATGGTCGGCCGTGACTTCGTCATCACCGTCCGGCACGGGGAGCATTCGGGGTTGGCCGGCGTGCGTCAGCGCCTCGAGGAGAACCCCGAACAGCTCGCACTCGGTCCTTCGGCAGTACTGCACGCGGTGGCCGACCACGTCGTCGACGAGTACCTCGCGGTGACCGACTCGATCGAGCGAGACGTCGACGGCATGGAGGAGGAAGTGTTCTCGCCGCACCACCACGTGCCCATCGAGAACATCTACCTCCTCAAGCGGGAGGTCGTCGAGCTTCGCCGTTCGGTGACACCGCTGTCGACGCCGTTGGCACGTCTGGTGCAGGAGCCGAGCGTCCCCAAGGCGGTGCGACGCTACCTGCGCGACGTGCAGGATCATCACACGACCGTCGCCGAACGCATCTCCGAGTACGACGAGGTGCTCAGCTCACTGGTCGATGCCGCGCTGGCCAGGGTTACGATGCAGCAGAACCTGGACATGCGCAAGATCTCGTCGTGGGTGGCGATCGCTGCTGTGCCGACGATGGTCGCGGGCATCTACGGAATGAACTTCGACAACATGCCCGAGTTGCACTGGACGTACGGATACCACCTGACGGTCGCGGTCGTGTTGTGCGTGTGTATCGGGCTGTGGCGGACGTTCCACAAGAACAACTGGCTCTAGCAACGTTCGCAGATTGGACATCGTCCAACAGAGTTGGACGGTTGTCGGTGATTACCCCGACCCCTTTCGGGAGGCGAGCCCGCCGGTTCCTACCGGATGAGACTGCAGAAGCCCTGCATTGTCGTCCGGAAGGGATCGATGAGAATCCGCTCACTGGTAATGGCATCGGCCATCGCCGTGCTGTCCACGGTGGTACCGGGAACCGCATCGGACGGGGGCAACCCCGATCCAGGTCCCGTGCTGACCGTCGAACCGGCCGCCCTCGACCACGCCCTCACATGCACCACCGATCTGCACGACGCCACCCGCGATCCGGTCCTGCTCGCCCCGGCCTTCGCCACCGATCAGCAATCCTTCGGCTGGAACTATCTGCAATCACTGCCCGCCGCAGGGATACCGGTGTGCAGCCTCTCCCTTCCCGACGAGGGGTACGGCGACCTGCAGATCGCCGCCCAGTACGTGGTGCATGCGGTCCGCACCATGGCCGCCGACAGCGGTCGCCAGGTCGTCATGATGGGTCACCAGCACGGTCCACTGGACGAGCTCTGGGCGTTGACGTTCTGGCCGGATCTGCCCGCTCTGGTGTCGGATGTCATCTCGCTCGCCACCCCGTACAACGGCACCGACTCGGCGCGCTCGGGATGTGACGACTCGCAGGAGTGCCCGCCGGCGAACTGGCAGATCGCCACGGGATCGACGTTCCTCACCTCGCTGGCGGCGCGTCCGTTGCCGGACGGGCCCAGTTACACCTCGATCCACACGAAATTCGACCAATTGATCTATCCGCAACCGCACGCCAGCAACCTCGCCGGAGCCGCCAACTTCGCCGTACAAGACGTCTGTCCGCTCCGGCCCGTCGAACACTTCACGATTCTCGGCGACAACGTGGCCTACAACATCGTCCTCGATGCGCTCGACCACGAGGGACCTGCTGTCCGCGAACGCATCTCGAACAACCTGTGCTTCACGGCCACCATGCCGAATCTGCGCTACGACGCTCGTGCCGCGATCACCGGACTGAAGTATCTGGCCCAGGTACCCCGGCACCTCATCGAGGATTCCGTCACCGCCGAACCGGAATTGGCGTCCTACGCGCGGTGAATGGGCGTCAGAGACTGGCCGCGGACCGGTTCGGATCGCGCACGTCGATCCCTGCCTCGGCCCAGGCCTCACGCAGGGCGGCGGCACCACGTAACCGCACCCATGCGGCCTCGGTACCGGTCAACGGCACGGCAGCCAGAAAGCGAACCGGATCGTAGGGCTCGGGCAGCGTCAGATCACCGATATCGCTGATGCCGAGCAGCACCGCGGTGAACGGCGCGTTGGTCCACAGTGGCTCGCCCAGGTCGAGCAGCGCATCCTCGACGAGCACGACGCCCTCCACCGCGGGAGAGGCAGCGAGCACGGCCAGGGACTTGTGCACGCCCGACGCCACGCCTGCCCCACCGCGGAGAGTCAGCACCAGTTCGGCTCGGGGGCCGCGCGAGGGATCGGCGACGAGTTCGTTGGGATCGGCCATGGGGTGACGAGAACAGCCGAGACTGACGTACCGGACCACGTCGGAGTCCGCGCCGAATCTCAGCACGTCCAGCGACTCGAGGCCGAGGAATGTCACCGACGCCGACGACGGATTTTCGTCGCCGATCTCGGTCACCAGATGTGCGCGTACCGCTGCAATGACACTGTCGCTCACGTGGCCCATCCAACACTGTCGCTCACCTGACCCATCCAACACCCCCGATGCCCGAGAAGTCCGTTCGGAGGTACCACCGCACCGGAGGTGGGTACCGTCGTACCCGTGGTCTCCGTTCTCGCAGTTGCCGACGAAACGATCGAATCCCTGTGGAGTCCGCAGGTGAAGTCGCTCGGAGTCGACCTGATTCTCGGCGCGGGCGACCTCCCGTTCGATTACCTCGAATACCTCACCGATGCGTTGAACGCACCGTGTGTGTTCGTGCCGGGCAATCATGACGCGGACCTCACCGGATACTCGGCCGGGCGCGCAGGCTGGATGCGAGCCGGGCTGCCCGCTACCTGGCCCGGACCGGTCGGTGCCGTCAACGTCGATCGTCGGATCGTGTCCGCGGCAGGCGTGCGGATCGCCGGTCTCGGCGGGTCCATCCGCTACAACGGTGGGCCCAATCAGTGGACCCAACGGCAGCAGCGACGGCGATCGCGCACCCTGACCCGGACCTTCGCGTGGCATCGCAACGTGCGCAAGGATCTTCGGCCCGTCGACATTCTGCTCACCCACAGTCCACCGCTCGGCGTCGGCGACGACACCGACCCCGCGCACATCGGCTTCGACTGCCTCGACGAGGTGACGCGTCGACTCTCCCCACAGTTGTTGTTGCACGGCCATATTCATCCGCACGGTCACACCCCGGACGATCTGACCCTGCACGGCGCGACGGTGATCAACACCGTCGGATACACCCTTCTCGAGATCGAACCGGGCGGCGAGAGACCGGATTTCGAGACACCGAAGATCGTGAGGCGCAGACATGGCACGTGACACCGGATTCCCGGCCGCCGATGCGGAGAACGACTTCACCCGCCAGCGCCGACGCGCCGACGTCGCACGTCTGGTCGGGTGGCTGCGTCGTCAACCCGACGACGTCAACACCATCCTGCCGTTCGACGAGGTGGTCGCCGCCCTCGGCAAAGTGGGCGAGCGTCACCTCGGTCTGCAGGTCATTCGCGTCGAGACCATCGTCGGCAGTGTCGATCGCACTCGCGATTTCGACCGCTTCTTCCGGCCGACGTCAGCGCGCATCCGCGAACGCTGGCAGCGACTCGCGGCTGCTCAGCGCCGCGGCGAGGCGATGCCGCCGATTCAGGTGTATCGCATCGGTGGCATGCACTTCGTCGTCGACGGTCATCACCGAGTCTCCATCGCCTTCGCCATGCACCGGACGTCGATCGACGCCGTCGTCACCGAGATCATCACACGCATCTCACCCGAGGGCATCACCCGACGCGGCGACCTGCTGATCAAGGATCACCGACGCATCTTCCTCAGTCGAGTGCCGTTGGTGGGCCGGGCCCGCGAGGCCGTACAGGTCACCGACCCCTTCGACTACGCCCAACTGAGCGAATCGGTGGAGGCGTGGGGATTTCGGTTGATGCAGGAGGTCGGGGAATTCGTCGACCGCGGTACCGTTGCGCGACGTTGGTTCGGTGAGGAGTACCTACCGGTGGTGCGCATGGTGCGCGCTGCGGAGATCCTCGAGGACCGCACCGACGCCGAGGCGTACCTGTGGATGAGCCGGGAGCGTTACCGCCTGGTGCGCGAACACGTGTGGAACGACGAGATCGTCAGCGAACTGCGTCAGCAGGCGCTGAGAAAAGCCCCGAAGCAGTGACGACGAGCTGCTGATCGTTTCCTGGGAACTGCCAGACTCGGGGGCGGCGGCAGCCGCGTGAGCGCGGTGAACACCGCCGAACAGCAGGTCGTCCACCTTGGCAGGACACTCGTAATCTGCTGGGAGGTAGCGCTTTCCCCTTACGCGGATCGATCCACCCGACCTAACGTCGTGCAGGTAGGAACCACGACGAAAGGGAACACATGAACACCCGAAAGATTCTCACCCGAGCAGCAGTAACCGGAGCCCTCGTAGCCGTACCCCTGGTCGCAGTTGCGGGCACCGCCTCGGCCGATCCGATTCAACCGAATCAGAACAACACGCAGTATCAGCAGCAGCAGTACCAGCCTCAAGAATTCGAGCTCCCCGAGCTGTTCCCACAGGCACCGGCACCTCAGCTGCAGAACCCGGCTCCGAACGTGGTGCCGTTCAACTTCTTCCAGGGCTACCAGCTGCCGAGCACGGGCTCTGCGTTCTGAGCCTGCGGCATGTGCGCGGAACTTCGTAGCCCACTACGAGTTTCCGCGCACATGCACGCAGCGCTCTACAGCGTCAGGTTCGCACCCGAAGCCTGGTCGAACACCGAGATCTTCGCGGGGTCGAACCACAGTTCCACCTGACCACCCTCGGCGGCCTTGGACTCGGCGGCGAGACGAGCAACCACTTGCGCGCCACCGAGATCGGCGATACCCGCATCCGCTGCGAGCTCCTGCAGCTCGCTGGATTCGACCCGCGCACCCTTGAGCGTGAAGTAGACGTACTTGTCGCTGCCCATCGATTCGAGCACATCGACGGTGGCGGTGAAGGTCGCACCGCTCATCTTCTGATAGCCGTCGATCAGAGCTGCGTCCTCGAAGTGCTCGGGACGAATGCCCACGACCACCTCGCGGCCCGGGTTCTTGGCCTTGATCGAGTCCATCCGCTCGAGCGGGATGTCGATCTCACCGAGTGCGGTGGACACACCGTTCGAGGTGAGCTGTCCCGGAACGAAATTCATCGAGGGCGATCCGATGAAGCCGCCCACGAACAGGTTTCGCGGCTTGTCGTAGAGCTGCTGCGGTGAGCCGATCTGCTGCACCAACCCGCCGCGCAGCACCACGACGCGATCGCCGAGGGTCATGGCCTCGGTCTGATCGTGCGTGACGTACACGGTGGTGGTGCCGAGCCGCTTCTGCAGACGCGAGATCTCGGCGCGAGTCTGCACGCGCAGCTTCGCGTCGAGGTTGGACAGCGGCTCGTCCATCAGGAACGCCTTGGGGGTACGAACGATGGCGCGGCCCATGGCAACTCGCTGACGCTGACCACCGGAGAGGTTCGCCGGCTTGCGGTCGAGGTGCTGACTGAGGTCGAGGATCTTGGCTGCCTCTTCGACCTTGCTGTTGATCTCCGACTTCGAGAGCTTCGCGAGCGTCAGCGGGAAGGCGATGTTCTGACGCACCGTCATGTGCGGGTACAGCGCGTACGACTGGAACACCATCGCGATGTCGCGATCCTTTGGTGCCTTCTCGTTGACGCGCTCCCCCGCGATGCGCAGCTCGCCGGACGAGATGTCCTCGAGACCGGCGATCATGTTGAGGGTCGTGGACTTTCCGCAACCGGACGGCCCGACGAGGATGATGAATTCGCCGTCGGCGATGGTGATGTCGACGTCGCTGACCGCGGCGGCGCCGTCGGGGTAGAGCTTGGTGACTTTGTCGAGAACGATTTCGGCCATGACGGTTATCCCTTCACTGCGCCGGACGTCAAGCCCGCCACGATACGTCGTTGGAAGAAGAGCACGAAAATGATGATCGGGATCGTGATGACGACTGCTGCCGCCGCGATCGACCCCGTGGGCTCCTCGAACTGAGAGCTACCGGTGAACTGCGAGATGGCCGCCGGGACGGTGACCGAACGTTCTGTTGCCGTCAACGAGATGGCGAGCAGAAGGTCGTTCCAGGCGAAGATGAACACCAGAATGGCGGCGGTGACGATGCCGGGGGCGGCCAGCGGGGCGATGACCTTGCGGAACGCCTGCGCGGGCGTCGCGCCGTCCATCTTCGCTGCCTTTTCGAGCTCCCACGGAATCTCGCGGAAGAACGCCGACAGGGTGTAGATCGCCAACGGCAACGCGAAGGTGATGTACGGAATGATCAGTCCCGGCCAGGTGTCGAACAGTCCCAGCGAGCGGGAGATGTCGAACAGCGGTGTCACCAGCGAGATCTGGGGGAACATCGCGATGAGCAGTGCCGCACCGACGAGTGCCTTCTTGCCCGGAAAGTCCAGGCGAGCAACGGCATACGCGGCCATCGTGCCGATCACCACGGCGATCACCGTGGTGATCAGTCCGATACCGATGGAGTTCACCAGCGCCGAGGTGAACTGGTTCGTCTGGAAGATGCCCTTGTAGTTCTCCAGGGTGAACGAGCGCGGGATGAAGTTGCCGTCCGCGATGGTGGCCGTCGACTTGAACGACAGGCTGATGATCCACAGCAACGGAACGAGTGCGTAGAGCAGGACGAGGACGTTGACTACCGTCCAGCCGACCTTCTTGCGAGGCGTAACAGTGGTCATTACTTGCGGCCTCCGTCGTCGGATCCCGGTGCCGATGCACCGAACAACTTGATGAACACGAACGCGATGATCGCGACGCAGAAGAAGATCAGGATGCTGATCGCCGACCCGAGTCCGAGGTTGAACGCACCGAACAGGTTGTTGTAACCCAGAATCGAGACCGATCCGGTTTCGTTGCTACCTCGGGTCAGGACGTAGATGTTGTCGAAGATGCGGAACGCGTCGAGGGTGCGGAAGAGCACTGCGACGAGAATCGCCGGCTTCATCAACGGAATCGTGATGCGCATCAGCCTGGTCCACGCGCCCGCTCCGTCGACCTCGGCCGCCTTGAGCAGATCGTCGGGCACCAGCGCCAGGCCTGCCAGCAACAGCAGCGCCATGAACGGCGTCGTCTTCCACACCTCGGCCAACACCACGATCGCCAGCGACGGGAACTGCTCGGTGAGCGGAGCACTACCGTCGGGCAACAGATTGGCGAGATATCCCGTGCCGGGGGTCCACGCGTAGTACCAGCTGTACGCGGCGGCGACGGTCACGATGCCGTACGGGATGAGCACCACGGTGCGCACGAGTCCACGGCCGAAGATGGTGCGGTGCATGACCAGAGCCACCGCCAGGCCGAGGACGAACTCGATGATCACCGAGATGATCGTGATGCCCGCCGTCACGCTGAACGCCGTCCACCAGTAGCCGTCGGAGAGCACGGTCACGTAGTTGGAGATTCCGACGAATTCACGATCCTCGGGGAACGCGAGATTGTACTTCTGCAGGCTGAGCCAGAACGCGTAGATGATCGGATATCCGGTGACCGCGATCATCAGAATCGCTGCTGGTGCGATGAGCAGCAGGCCCAGTCGACGTTCGGCCTTCTTGCCGTCGGAGACGTTCTTCAGAGCCGCCTGCTTGTCGACAGGCTGCGATGCGGGCTGTGACTCGGTGGTGGCGCTCATGGAATCAACCCTTCGGAATTGACGGCCTTGGAGACCAGATCTGCGAGCTTGTCCACGTCGGCCACCGGATCGATGTTCTGCGGCGGGTTGAGCGCATCGGTCAGCAGAATCGAAATGCTCTGGTAGGCAGGCGATACGGGTCGAACTGCCGCCGATTCGATGGAACCGAGAACGCCTTCCCATGCGGGATAGACGGCTTGGAACTCGGGATCGGAGTACAGCGACTTCAGCACCGGCGGCACACCACCGTTGACAGCGTTGTTGCGCTGGTTCTCCTCGTTGGTGAGGCACTCGACGGCCTCCCACGCGAGGTCCTCGTGCTGGGTGGTCTTCGCGACGCCGATGTTGAACCCACCGATGGTGACCTTCGCGGGCTCGCCCGGATTCACCTCCGGATACGGAGCGCTACGGAAGACCTCGGCGATCCGCGCGTCCTGCTGATCGGCAGGCACGGTCGACAGGTCCAGGAACGAGACGGCACCGGCGACGGCGTTCTCCTTCAGACCGGGCAACACGAAGGGGTAGTTGACCTGGAAGGCCATCCGTCCCGATTCCATACCGAGTCGGGCCGTTGCCTCGTCGCTCTGCGAGACCGACGGATCGCGGCCGTCTGCCGTGGCGACCCGCTTGATGATCTCGAGGGCCTTCTCGGTGGCGGCGCGGTGTTCGGGAGTGTCGTTGAGTGTCACCGTAGTTCCGTCTTCGCCGACGACCGATCCACCCGCGCTCTCGAGCAGCGAGTTGAACCAGACCATGAAGCCCTCGTACTGCTTGGCCTGGACACCGATCTGTGCGGGCTTGCCCGCCGCCGCATTGGCCTCGGCCACGTCGATCAGCTGATCCCACGTCTGCGGCGGCACTCCGCCCGGCACCTCGTCCGGCCGGTACCAGAGCAACTGGGTGTTGGAGTTGAGCGGCACCGCGTACAGCTGGTCCTGCCACTCCGCGGTGGCGAGCGGGCCTTCGAGCGTGGAACCGTCACGAAGCTGCGCAGACAGGTTTTCGGGGACGGGCAATGCCCATCCCGCCTCGGCGAACTCGGCCGTCCACACCACGTCGAGTGTCATCAGATCCAGCGTCTTGTCGTTTCCGGCGAGACGCCGCGCGAGCTGGAGGCGCTGATCGTTCGCACTCTTGGGCAGAGTCCGCTGCTCCACCCGGTATCGGCCGTTCGAGGCGTCCGAACACACCTGTGCCGCAGCGGCGTACTGCTCTGCGCCGTCTGCGGCAGTGTAGAAACTCAGAACCGGAACCGAACTGTCGGACGAACCACACGCTGCGAGCAACGGACTCGTGACCAGAGCCGCTGCTGCCAACACCCCTATCCTCGTTGCATTTCCACGCCTACGACCACGATGTCTCGGCACTTTCCGCCTCCGTACGTTCAGTTACTCGCGCAGCACACTGTGTGGGACTGCCGTGCACGAAAGAAACGTAACCGAACTCACTGGCATCGAGGGCGATTTGGGGCTATTCCGTTACCTGTCGGTTGCCTGGTCGTCCACCAGGTGTGATCAGATCGACAATTTGGCGAGCAGGTCGCGTGCTTTCTCCGCGGTTCGAGGTTCGCACAGGACGTCGTATCGGCCCGCGACCAACTGCATGCTCGACGCGAAATCTCGCTGCCCCTTGGTGGCGGCGTACGGAATGGACGCCGAGATCAGGCCGAAGATGATGCCACCGCCGACGCCGATGAGCAGCGCTCCGAAGATGTTCTCGCTGAAGATGCCGAGGACCAGGCCGAGGAAAACACCCAACCACGCACCCGAAACGATGCCTCCGCCAATCACTTTGGGCCACGTGAGACGGCCGAGGACGCGCTCGACCTGCATCAGGTCGACGCCGACGATCGTGACGTCCTGTACCGAGAACTCCTCGTCGGACAGGTAGTCGACGGCGCGCTGCGCCTCGGCGTAGGTGGGGTAGGAACCGATCGGCCAACCGGACGGCGGCGTCGGCAGTCCCTGCCCTGGGCGGCCCGACTGCGAGAGGGGATTAGTCATGACTCCATTGTGCCCCGAAACGGACACCCGGCACACCCGTTGTAGCGGTTCACAGCAGGTTGACGGTCGGTCAGGACGTGGGCGGTACGAAGGCAGTGGTGCGCGTCATTCCTGCCGCTCGGCCCTTCGCCGAGACGACGAGCGCCATCTTGCGGCTCGCCTCGTCGATCATCTCGTCGCCCAACATCACTGCGCCGCGACCGCCGCCCGCCGCGGACGTGTGGAATTCGTACGCGTCGAGAATCATCTCGGCCTTGTCGTAGTCGGCCTGCCGCGGCGCGAAGATCTCGTTGGCGGCCTCGATCTGCGTCGGATGCAGGACCCACTTGCCGTCGAAACCGAGGCCTGCCGTGCGACCCGCTGCCCGGCGAAAAGCGTCGAGATCGCGAATCTGCAGATAGGGACCATCGATTGCCTGCAGACCGTGTGTCCGGGCAGCGAGCAGGATGGTCATCAGAATGTGGTGGTAGGCGTCGCCGGTGTCGTATCCGACCGGCTGCTCGCCGACGACGAGTGTCCGCATGTTCACGCTGGCCATCAGATCTGCCGGCCCGAACACGAGCGTCTGCACTCGGGGGCTCGAGGTCGCGATCTCGTCGATGTTGCGCAGACTGCGGGCGCTCTCGATCTGCGGCTCGATCCCGATGGCACCGACGTCGAGTCCGTGCTCTTTCTCGACCTGGGTGAGCAGCAGATCCAGCGCCTGCACGTGCGCGGCGCACTCCACCTTCGGCAGCAGGATGGCGTCGAGATTGCGTCCGGCACCCGACACGACGTCGATGACGTCGCCGTACGTCCACTGCGTCGTCCAGTCGTTGACGCGGACGACCTTGATCTGATCGCCCCACCCATCGGAGTTGAGTGCGTCGACGATGCGCGCTCGGGCCGCCACTTTCGCCAGGGGCGCGACGGCGTCTTCGAGATCGAGAAAGATCGCGTCGGCCGGCAGCCCCTTGGCCTTGGCGATCATCTTGTCCGAACTGCCCGGAACGGCCAACACCGACCGCCGCATGCCCGAAGCACTCACGAAAGCACAACCCCTGTCTGATTCACCCTCTGTATTGCGAAGCCTCTAACCTTGCCATCATGGCAGCACTGAGCAAGGTATTCGCGGCCAGGCTCGCCGGCCTGGGTGTCCTGGGCCCCGACGGAGAATCGATCGGACGGGTCCGCGACGTGGTGATCTCGATGCGCGTCGGTAGAGCGCAGCCGAGAGTCCTCGGCCTCGTTGTCGAATTGGCAACTCGGCGAAGAATTTTCGTGCCGATGCTCAGAGTCACCAGCATCGAACCGAACTCGGTTCAGCTCACGACCGGCAACGTCAGTCTGCGTCGATTCACTCAGCGCGCGAACGAGATTCTCGTGTTCGCGCAGATCCTCGATTCCAAGGTGCGCGTCGACGACCCCGAGCTCGACGAGCTGCACGACGTCGATTCCATCGTCGTCGACCTCGGCATCGAGCTCACCCGCACGCGGGACTGGGTGGTCGCGCGAGTGGCGGTCCGTAAGCAGCGTCAGCGCCTTGCGCGCCGCGGTGCCATCCATGTCGTGGACTGGCAGCACGTGCAGGGGCTCACTCAGAACGAACTGTCGATGCCCGACCAGGGTGTGGCACAGCTACTCATGCAATTCGAAGATCTGCGAGCGGCCGACGTCGCTAACGCGATGCGTGAGCTCCCGGTCAAACGTCGCATGGAAGTGGCGCGGGCGTTGGACGACGAACGGCTCGCCGACGTCGTCCAGGAACTGCCCGACGACGATCAGGTCGAAATGATGCACTACCTCGGCGTCGATCGCGGTGCCGATCTGCTCGAGGCCATGGACCCCGATGACGCCGCCGACCTGCTGGGCGAGCTGCCCGAGACCGAAGCGGAATCGCTTCTGCGCCTGATGGATCCGGAGGACTCCGCGCCTGTTCGACGGCTGCTAGAGCACTCCCCCGACACCGCTGGTGGCCTGATGACCCCCGAGCCGGTCGTGCTCACGGCGTCGACGACGGTGGCCGAGGCCCTGGCCCGAGTGCGCAACCCCGACCTGACGCCCGCGCTGGCCTCGCTGGTGTTCGTGGTGCGGCCACCGACTGCGACGCCCACCGGGCCATATCTGGGCTGCGTCCACTTGCAGCAGTTACTGCGAGAACCCCCGGCGAGTCTGGTCGGCGGCGTGGTGGACAGCGCTCTACCGCGGTTGTCGCCCGAGGACAGCCTCACCGCCGTGACGCGATACTTCGCGACGTACAACCTCGTCTGCGGCCCGGTGGTCGACGACGAGGACCACCTGGTCGGAGCCGTGACCGTGGACGACGTCCTCGATCACCTGCTGCCCGAGGACTGGCGAGATCAGGAAGTGGCCGGACAGTGAAAGAAACAGCACGTCAAAGAATGGACACCCCGCGCGGATCGCGGATGTTCAACCTCAGCCTCGACGTCGACCTCGGCAAGTCGGGCGAGAAGGCCGCGAGATTCCTCGGCACCGGCCGCTACCTGGCAATCCAGACGGGCATCGTGATCGTCTGGATCTTCCTCAACGTCGTGGCCGTCAACCTCCGATGGGACCCGTATCCCTTCATCCTGCTCAACCTCGCGTTCTCGACCCAGGCCGCATACGCCGCGCCGTTGATCCTGCTCGCCCAGAATCGTCAGGACGACCGCGACCGCGTGTCCCTCGAGGAGGACCGCTCCCGCGCCCAGCAGACCAAGGCCGACACGGAGTTCCTCGCTCGTGAGCTGGCAGCATTGCGTATCGCCGTCGGCGAGGTCGCCACCCGCGACTATCTGCGACGCGAACTCGACGAGATCAAGTCGCTTCTGGAACAGGCAACGGGTCAACCGGCGACATCACCGAAGAAGTCCCGTAAGAAGACCGCCGCACGGGTGCCCGACGACGCGGCGGTGCCGCTCGAGTCCGATCCCGATTCGCAGTGAGATCTGCCGGGCTTCGCCGCTGGTAACAGGCCGATAACAAAACAGTCTCGAATCAGGTACCCTCGATCCCGTTCAGTCGGTCGGGCCCGGAGACACTTCCGGGAATTCAGGAGGTACAGCACGCGTGGGTCGTCACAGAAAAGCATCGACTTCCAAGGTTCGGCGGAATTCGGTGATTGCTCTGGCAGGACTCGTCCCCGCAGGGCTGGTCACGGCTGCCACCAGCGCCGGAGCCACTGAATACATCCCGTTCGTCAGCGCCAAGACAGCTCCGGCAGCACAGGAATCGAACTCGGTGATCGAAACTCCGCAACCGATAGCCCAGGATCAGCAGGCGCAGCCGGTGGCTCAGGCCGAACTCCCGGTGCCGGCTCCGGTCCCCGCTCCAGCCCCGGTCCCCGAGATCCCGCCCACACCGGAACTGCCCACCAACCTCGCCGCCAGCCCCATCGCGATCCCGGTCGTCAACGTCTCCGCATACAAGAACGCCGAACGGATCCTGGCGCAGCAGCAGCCCGGCTGCGGCATCAGCTGGACCGTCATCGCCGGCATCGGCCGCGTCGAATCCACCCACGCCAACAACGGCAAGGTCGACGACTCGGGCGAGCTGCACGAGCCGATTCTCGGCCCGCGACTGAACGGCACTCTCGCCGGCAACCAGGTGATCCGCGACACCGACGGTGGGGTACTCGACGGCGACGCCGAATACGACCGCGCCGTCGGACCCATGCAGTTCCTGCCCTCCACGTGGAACCTCTATCACGCCGACGGCAACGGCGACGGGGTCTCGGACCCGCAGAACCTGTTCGACGCAGCCCTGGCCACCGGCATGTACCTCTGCGACGACGGCACCAACATGCGTGACCTCGGATCCACCACGAAAGCGATCCTGCGCTACAACAATTCGATGGCCTACGTGGCGAACGTGCTCGCATGGTCGACCGGATACGCCACCGGCATCGTCCCGTCCTCGGACCAGCTCCCCCGGATTCACTGAAATCAACTCTGCACTGATCTTCACTGCCCTGCTGTTCATCGGGGCACGGCCCACCGCCTAGCATGAAGCAATGGCTGTACTGACCGAATCCGACGTTCGGACCGCGCTCTCGAAGGTGATCGACCCCGAGATCCGCAAACCCATCACCGATCTCGGGATGGTCAAGAGCATCGACATCTCCGCCGACGGATCCGTCGGCGTCGGGATCTACCTCACCACCTCCGGGTGCCCGATGAAGACCGAGATCAGCGACCGCGTCAAGAACGCCGTCGCCGACGTCGCAGGCGTCGGCACCGTATCGGTCGAACTCGACGTGATGAACGACGAGCAACGCACCGAACTACGCAAGTCTCTGCGCGGCGATTCCGCAGAGCCGATCATTCCCTTCGCGCAACCCGGATCCCTGACGCGCGTGTACGCGGTGGCGTCGGGCAAGGGTGGCGTCGGCAAGTCCAGTGTGACGGTCAATCTCGCCGCATCGCTGACCGCTCGTGGGTTGTCGGTCGGCGTGCTCGACGCCGACATCTACGGTCACTCCGTGCCCCGAATGCTCGGGAACGACGCACGGCCGACTCAGGTCGAGAAGATGATCATGCCGCCGCAGGCACACGGCGTGAAGTTCATCTCGATCGCCCAGTTCACGCAGGGCAACACCCCCGTCGTCTGGCGCGGGCCGATGCTGCACCGTGCGTTGCAGCAGTTCCTCGCCGACGTCTTCTGGGGCGACCTGGACGTACTGCTGCTCGACCTTCCGCCCGGCACGGGTGACGTGGCAATCTCTGTCGCGCAGCTCATTCCGAGCGCCGAAATCCTGGTGGTCACCACTCCCCAGCAGGCCGCGGCCGAGGTGGCCGAGCGCGCGGGAGCAATCGCCCTGCAGACTCGGCAGCGCGTCGCAGGCGTCGTGGAGAACATGTCGTGGCTCGAGCTGCCCGACGGCACCCGCATGGACATCTTCGGATCCGGTGGCGGACAGGACGTATCGGACAGACTGACCAAGGCCGTCGGTGCCAGCGTTCCCCTGCTGGGCCAGATCCCCCTCGACACTGCCGTCCGAGAGGGCGGGGACGCCGGCACACCGATCGTGCTGAGCAATCCGGAATCGCCTGCGGCACAAGCCTTGGAGGCTGTTGCGGCAAAATTGGCGGTCCGTGAGCGTGGCCTGGTCGGCATGTCACTGGGGATCGACTCGGCGCGCAAGCTCTAGAAACGACGGTTATACCCGACAAACGATGTCGGGAACAGGGTTGGAGCCTTATGATTTGCCTTCAATCCTACTGTCGATAGAGAGTGGCCTTCATGAAGAAGCCGCATCGGGTCAGGCCGGTCGTTGTTCCGGTTCTGATCGCATTGCTGATGACCTTGCTGGGATCGCTGCTCGGGCCCGGCCTGGCGTCGGCGCAACCAGCCCCGCCTGCCCAGAACTATTCGATCGCGACCGACACCACGTTCGCTCCCTTCGAATTCCAAGACGAGACAGGCAATCTCGTCGGAATCGACATGGATCTGCTCGCCGCAATCTCGGTGGATCAGGGCTTCGACTACACCGTCGAGCAGGTCGGTTTCGATACCGCGCTCCAGGGCGTCACCAGCGGCCAGTTCAACGGAATGATCGCCGGCATGTCGATCACCGACGAACGAAAAGCCACCTTCGACTTCTCCGAGCCGTACTTCGATTCCGGTGTGCAGATGGCCATTCTGGAGTCCAACGACGAGATCACGGGCTACGAGGACCTGCGCGGAAAGTCCGTCGCGGTCAAGAACGGCACCGAGGGTGCCACTTTCGCGGCCTCCATCGCCGACCAGTACGGGTTCACCATCCGCAGCTTCGACGATTCGGCGACGATGTTCGAGGAAGTGCGCACCGGTAACTCGGCGGCCGCTTTCGAGGATTACCCGGTGCTCGCGTACGGCATCACCCAGGGCAACGGATTCAAGACCGTCACCGAGAAAGAAGCCGGTGCCAGTTACGGATTCGCTGTCGCCAAGGGCACCAACGCGCAGTTGCTCGAGCAGTTCAACACCGGGCTGGAGAACCTGCGTGCCAACGGCCAGTACGACCAGATCCTCGACACCTATCTCAATGCCGACGCATCCACCGCAGACACGTCAATCCCCGGCCTGATCGCCAGCAGCTGGCAGTTGCTGCTCAAGGGCTTGTGGCTGACCATCGTGCTGACCGTCATTTCCATCGCCATCGCATTGGTACTGGGCGGGATCTTCGGCCTGTTCCGCGTGTCGACCAACATCGTGCTCCGCGGCATCGGCACCACTTACGTCGACATCTTCCGCGGCACACCACTTCTGGTGCAGGCGTTCTTCATCTACTTCGGTGTACCCGCTGCGCTGAACTTCCAGATGTCGGCGTTCACCGCAGGCATCATCACGCTCTCGCTCAACGCCGGCGCCTACATGGCCGAGATCGTCCGCGGCGGCATCCTCGCCGTCGACAAGGGCCAGATGGAAGCGTCCCGCAGCCTCGGAATCAGTTACCTGAAATCGATGCGAAAAGTGGTGATGCCACAGGCAATTCGCACGATGATCCCGTCGTACATCAATCAGTTCGTCATCACGCTCAAGGACACCTCGCTGCTTTCGGTCATCGGCCTCGCCGAACTGACGCAGACCGGCCGCCTGATCATCGCTCGCAACTTCGAGTCGTTCAACATGTGGCTCATCGTCGGCGTCCTGTACTTCATCATCATCATGGCTCTCACCAAGCTGTCGAACCGGCTCGAGAAGAGGATCAACAAATGAGCACCGAACTGACGAAGGACCTGCCGGTCGACAAAGGCCCGGGAACCAAGATCTCCATCAAAGCTCTCGAGAAGGCGTTCGGCGACAACAAGGTACTCAAGGGAATCGACGCCGAGATCGCCAACGGTGAAGTGGTGTGTGTCATCGGTCCCTCGGGTTCGGGCAAGAGCACGTTCCTGCGGTGTCTGAACAAGCTCGAGGACATCACCGCCGGTTCCGTCGTCGTCGACGGCACCGACCTGACCGCGAAGAGCGTCGACCTGGACAAGGTGCGCCAGAACATCGGCATGGTGTTCCAGCACTTCAACCTCTTCCCGCACATGACCGCCCTGCAGAACGTCATGCTCGCGCCCGTCGAGACCAAGAAGATGTCGAAGTCTCAGGCCAAGGAAGCGGCACTGAAACTACTCGAACAGGTAGGACTGTCCGATCGCGCCGAGTACAAGCCCGCCAACCTCTCCGGCGGGCAGAAGCAGCGTGTCGCCATCGCCCGGGCATTGGCCATGAGCCCGTCGATCATGTTGTTCGACGAGGCCACCAGCGCCCTCGACCCAGAAATGGTCGGCGAAGTACTGCAGGTGCTTCGCGACCTCGCCAAGGGCGGCATGACGATGGTCGTCGTGACGCACGAGATGGGCTTCGCACGCGAAGTATCGGATCGAGTGATCTTCATGGCCGAGGGCGTGATCGTCGAGGAGGGAACCCCCGACGAGTTGTTCGGAAACCCACAGAACCCGCGTACCCAGGACTTCTTGAACAAGGTGCTCTAGCCCGCCCGCTCCCCCGCCGCGTCAATGGACCATTGCCGCGCTCAGACGTGTGCAGGGGTCCATTCACGCAGCAGCGGGGTCGGCGTGAATGGACCATTGCCGCGCCCAGACGTATGCAAGGGACCATTCACGCGGACGGGTGAGCCCGAACCGGAGTAGGGATTCAGGCTTACGTGGCGTCGGCGTCGATCGGCGGGGTGTCGCCTGCCGACAGCTTCGGCTCGTTCTTGCTCATCGACACGGTGCTGCCGGACGCACTGCCCGAGGACACGCCGTTCTGAGGCCTCGGGCCGCCTGAGCTTTTCGGCTTGGCGTCGAAGGGCTTGCCCTTGAAGGTGTCGTCGAGTGGGTTCTTGAAGACCGAGTCGTCTCCGTCGAGCAGGTGTTTGGTGATCACTGCCCGAGGGGTCATGCCACGCAGTTGGTTGAGATCCGCGAGCGGTTTGCGGAGGTCCTCGAAGTCGGTGCCGAGCTCGTCCTTGAGCTGTTGGCTCGCGCCGTTGGCGTAGTCCTTGACCTGGCGGATCGACTTGGACACCCAGCTGATAGCGCCGGGGAGGCGATCGGGGCCGAGGATGACGAGAGCTGCTACGAGGAGAATGACGAGCTCTCCCCAACCGATGTTGCCGAACACGCCTGCCAGCCTACGTCGTCAGTCCGAAACCGGCGTGACGGAGAGGTCGACCAGCCGTCCCGACCGAACGAGTTGCACCGGAACCGGCTCCCCGATCGTGGTGGCTTGCACCGCGACGACCAGTTCGTCGGCGTCGCCCACTGCTCGGTCGCCGACCTTGGTGATGACATCCCCTTCGACGATTCCGGCCTGCTGGGCAGGACCGTCGGCGCGGACGTTCGCTACTTCCGCGCCTGCCGAGGTGTCGTTGATGACCGAGCGGGCGTTGATTCCGATGTCGGGGTGCCGCATGACGCCGTCCCGGATCAGTGACTGCGTCACCTCGAACACCTCGTCGACTGGAATGGCGAAGCCGAGGCCGACCGATCCGCCGCTCTCGCTGCGAATGGCCGAGTTGATGCCGATCACGCGGCCCTCGAAGTCGATGAGCGGACCGCCGGAGTTGCCGGGGTTGATGGCGGCGTCGGTCTGCACGGCATCGATGACGGCATTGGTGTCGGTGCCTTCACCCGACAGGGCGACGGGCCGATCGAGCGCGCTGACGATGCCGGAGGTGACGGTCTTGTTCAATCCCAGCGGCGAACCGACGGCGATCACGTCCTGCCCGACGCGAACGTCGGCGGAACGACCGAGTTCGGCGACGGTGAGGTTGCCGACGTCGGTCTTGAGGACGGCGAGGTCGGTCTTGGTGTCTCGGCCGACGATGTCGGCGGGCACCTTGGTGCCGTCGGAGAACGTCACTTCCAGGGTCGAGTTCTCCGGGTCGGATGCGGCCAGTGAGATCACGTGATTGTTCGTCACGATGTAGCCCTCACCTGCGATGACGACGCCCGAGCCGGTGCCGCCGGTCTCCCCGAGCGTCACCTGGATCGACACCACGGACGGCAGGACGGCGTCGGCGACGTTGCTGATCTGCCCGCGCGGGATGTCGTCGCCGCTGGACTGGGTCAGGGTGACTTTTTGGCTGGTCAACGCACCGGTCACCTCGGCAGTGAGGCGACCGAACAATCCGCCGACCAATCCGATGACGAGTGCGAGAACACCGAGTACGACGAGAGCCCGGACGGACACCGACCGCCCGAACAGCACATCGCGCACACCGAGTGTGGTGCCCGGCGGCAGCACAGGAGGGGGCGGAGTGTCGAGCGCCGCGCTGCCGAGCGACACCCGAGCGGTGGGGTCGCGCCACGGATCGGCCGGAGCCGACGGGGCGGTGTCGCTGTCGTCCTGGGCGTTCGGGTCGCGCTGCAGCGATTCCTGGGCATCGCCCGGGCGTCCGAACGCCTCGGCGAGGATGGGATCGGGTGGACGCACCGATACGCGCGAGGGAAGTTCCTCGCCGGGTCTACGAGGAGAGAACGAACCGTCGACATCGTCGGGACGTCCGAACACCGAAGCCGACACCGGATCGACGGAAGGTCGATACACCGGACGGGGTGGCAAGCGTGGACCCTCCGGTCCCGCCGAGCCGATGCCGTCGGGCTCGATCTCCGATGGGTCGGCTCCGGTGGTCTCGGTGCTGGTCGAATTCGATGTCACGCGTCCGGTTACCCCTCGCATACGTCGGTGTGAGAGTTCAGTATCACTCGAGCGGTCGGCGCGGCTCGATGCAGGTGAGAAGTCGTCGGGCAGATTTCGATGCGATCAGCGTCGGCGACGGCGGACGTCGGCGACGGCGGACATGAAGGTTCGCTTGGTGTGGGACGGGCGATCCTCGCCCGCGCAGGACGGTATCTGGCTGAGCAATCCGAGCAGAGAATGTGGCATCGACATCTCCCCTGCGCCGCGCAGTGCCTTACGTGCCTGCTGCTGGGCCTCGACCTCGCCGGCGCACTCGGGGCATTCGGACAGGTGGTCGGCTGCACGGAGGTAAGCGGGCATCCGCAATTCGCCATCGACGTACGCTGCGATGGCCTCACTGGCCAGATGTTCGGTGGAGCTGAATTGCTTCGGCTTGCGCGCCTGCGTCATCCAACCCTCCTCGTAGCTAGTGGACACTTGCGTGACCGGAGTCGACCTTCCCGTGCACTCGAAGGTACTCGCGTAGCGCCTGGCGTCCACGGTGAATGCGACTGCGAACCGTTCCGAGCTTGACGCCCAGTGTCGCACCGATCTCCTCGTACGACAGTCCTTCGATGTCGCACAGCACGATTGCGGCACGGAACTCCGGTGCCAGCGAGTCGAGCGCGGACTGGAGATCGGGGTCGAGGCGCGCATCGTGGTAGATCTGCTCGGGGTTGGGTCGGTCGGAGGGGACGCGGTCGTAGTCCTCGGGGAGCGCTTCCATACGGATGCGGCTGCGTCGACGAACCATGTCCAGGAACAGGTTGGTGGTGATGCGGTGGAGCCACCCCTCGAAGGTGCCCGGCTGGTAGTTCGACAGTGAGCGGAACACGCGGATGAAGGTGTCCTGTGTCAGGTCTTCGGCGTCCTGCGCGTTGCCGGACAGGCGGTAGGCCAGTCGGTAGACGCGGTCGCCGTGTTCGCGAACCAGTTCGTCCCAGGACGGCATGGTGGAGTCCTCGCCGGTCGCATCGAACACTGCGGTGCCGCTGAGATCGTCGGGCGCGGGTACGGATTCGGGTAGACGCGCGATATCGCGATCGCCGTTGATCTTGTAAATAGTTGGATCCTCCTGCTCAGGACTGCGTACGTCCTTCTGATTCAACCGACGACTACCCTCGGATGTTCCAGCTCACACTTCGCAATCGAGATGGACCTTCGATTCCTCCATAGCCTGACGGACCCGCGTGTGGGTCCGGTATGAAACAGCTGAGGCGCACCTGAGAATGTGTGCGTGAGAATGTGCCCTGGGCACGATAGCCTCGGGGCGTGCCGACCAACGCCGAGAAGATGCTCGCCTACGCCGAAGACTCCGCTCAGGAGGACGAGGTTCTGATCGCAGCCAGAGAGCGAGCCGTCGACCTGGGTGCCGCCCCGGTACCGCCGTCGGTCGGAGCCATTCTGTCCATCTTCACCCAGATGCTCGGCGCGAAGACGGTCGTCGAAATCGGAACCGGCGCAGGGATCAGCGGTCTGTGGCTGCTCGACGGGATGCGCGCGGACGGTGTCCTCACCACGATCGACACCGAACCCGAGCACCAGCGCGCGGCCCGAGAAGCGTTCCGCGCCGGGGGAATTGCGCCCTCGCGTACCCGGCTGATCAACGGCTGGGCGTTGGACGTGCTCCCCCGGTTGGCCGACGACACCTATGACCTGGTGTTCATCGATGCCAGTCCGGCCGACCACCCGCACTTCGTCGCCGAGAGTGTTCGACTCCTGCGCCCCGGCGGAGTTCTGGTGCTGCACAACGCGTTACTGGGTGGGCGAGTCGCCGACCCGACCCAGCGCGACGCGACCGCAGTTGCCGTTCGTTCCGCCGCCCGGGCCATCGCCGAGGACGAGCGTCTGACGACGGTACTGCTGCCTCTGGGTGACGGGTTGATCTGCGCGTCGAGAGCGTAGGTATGTGAGTGGTATTTCGTAGCCTGCTACGAAATACCACTCACATGCGGCGGAGCCGCTAGATCCAGACTCCCTTGCCGACGGAGACGACTCCACCGGCGCTGACGTTGAAGCGTTCGCGATCGCGTTCGTGATCGACACCGACGATCTCGCCGTCACCGACGACGACGTTCTTGTCCAGGATCGCGTGCCGCACGACGGCACCCTTGCCGATCCGGACGCCGGGCATCAGGACGCTCCCCTCGACGGTCGCACCACTGTCGATCATGACGTTGGAACTGAGCACCGAGTTGCGGACGGTGGCCGCGGACAGGATGCAGCCGGCACCGACGACCGACTCCTGAGCCAAGCCGCCCTGGACGAACTTGGCGGGCGGCAGGTTCTCGGCCGATCCGCGGATGGGCCAGCGGCGGTTGTAGAGGTTGAAGATGGGGTGCACCGACACGAGGTCCATGTGGGCGTCGTAGAAGGCGTCGATGGTGCCCACGTCTCGCCAGTACCCGCGGTCGCGTTCGGTGGCACCGGGAACGACGTTGTCGTTGAAGTCGTACACCGAGGCGACGCCCGCTTCGACGAGTGCTGGAATGATGTCGCCGCCCATGTCGTGGTCGGAGTCGACGTTCTCGGAGTCGGCCTTGATGGCGTCGACGAGCACTTTGGTGGTGAAGACGTAGTTGCCCATGGAGGCGTAGGTGACGTCGGGGTCGTCGGGAGTGCCGGGCGGTTGAGCCGGCTTCTCGAGAAACTGGGTGATCTTGCCGTTCTCGTCGGAGTCGATGCAGCCGAACGCGAAGGCTTCACCGCGCGGAACCCTGATTC
This sequence comes from Rhodococcus sp. IEGM 1330, assembly GCF_033142445.1. NCBI lineage: Bacteria > Bacillati > Actinomycetota > Actinomycetes > Mycobacteriales > Nocardiaceae > Rhodococcus > Rhodococcus sp. IEGM 1330. The sequence goes on along the minus strand of NZ_JAWLSB010000003.1, from coordinate 417,437 downwards.
CGGCGACGGTGACGCCGGCACCGGAGTCGATGTGCTGCTGCACCATCTGCTCCGGATCCATGCGGTACACGTGGTCGGCTCCGAAGACCACGATGTACTCGGGGTCCTCGTCGTACACCAGGTTCAGCGACTGGAAGATGGCGTCGGCACTGCCGGTGTACCACCGGGGCCCGAGACGCTGCTGCGCCGGAACCGGAGTGATGTACTCCCCGGCGAACCCGGACAGCCGCCACGTCTGCGAGATGTGGCGGTCCAGTGAATGGGACTTGTACTGGGTGAGCACGCAGAGCCGGAGGTAACCGGCATTGACGAGATTGCTCAGCACGAAGTCGATGAGTCGGTAGGCGCCCCCGAAGGGAACTGCCGGCTTGGCTCGGTCCGCGGTCATCGGGTAAAGACGCTTACCCTCGCCGCCGGCAAGCACGATCCCTAGTACGTGCGGTTGTGTCCTCACCCACTCAACCTATCCGCACCGAGAGAACCGTGCGAGCAGTACACGCACAACTGCTGGGGAATGTAGGTTCGTTCACGTGCGCGTAGCAATGATGACCAAGGAATATCCCCCGGAGATCTACGGTGGCGCAGGAGTTCACGTCACGGAGTTGACCGCACAGCTGAAATCGCTGTGCGACGTGGACATCCACTGTATGGGCGCGCCGCGCGATACCGCGCAGGTGCACGACCCCGATCCCGCACTCGCCGGAGCGAACGCCGCGTTGACGACGCTGTCGGCAGAGCTGCGGATGGCGAACGCCGCCGCCGACGCGGACGTGGTGCATTCGCACACCTGGTACACCGGTCTCGCGGGCCATCTCGCCGCCGAGTTGTACGACGTTCCGCACATCCTCACCGCGCACTCGCTCGAACCACGGCGGCCGTGGAAGGCCGAGCAACTCGGCGGCGGCTACCGCATCTCGTCGTGGTCGGAGCGCAACGCCGTGGAATACGCCGACGCCGTCATCGCCGTCAGTGAGGGCATGGCCAAAGATGTGCTCGACGCCTATCCGCGCCTCGATCCGAGCCGGGTTCATGTGGTGCGCAACGGAATCGACACGCAGCGCTGGTTCGCCGACCACGGCACCGCAACTCTGGACGAGATCGGCGTCGATCGAGACAAGCCGATCGTCGCGTTCGTCGGCCGCATCACCCGGCAGAAGGGCGTGGGCCACCTGATCGCTGCCGCCCACCACTTCGATCCGTCGATTCAACTCGTCCTGTGCGCGGGAGCACCCGATACCCCGGAGATCGCTGCGGAAACCGAACGGGCCGTGGCCCAGCTCGCCGAACAGCGCAGCGGCGTCTTCTGGGTCAAGGACATGCTTCCCACCGACAAGATCCGCGAAATCCTTTCCGCGGCGGCTGTGTTCGTCTGCCCGTCGGTGTACGAACCGCTCGGCATCGTCAACCTCGAGGCGATGGCCTGCGAAACTGCTGTGGTGGCATCGGATGTCGGAGGCATTCCCGAGGTCGTCGACGAGGGCCGCACCGGACGCCTGGTGCATTACAACTCCTACGAACCCGATGCCTTCGAGCGGAACCTGGCGGACACCGTCAACGAGGTCGCCCTCGATCCCGCGCTCGCGGCAGCGATGGGCAAGGCGGGCCGCGAGCGGGCCGTCGCCGAGTTCTCCTGGGCGTCGATCGCGAAGCAGACTCTCGCCGTCTACAACGACGCCCTGGCGCGCCGCCGCTGACTCGAACGACTCAGCGATTCGCCTTGCGATAGGTGGACACTGTCACCGACGCGGTGACCTCGGTGGTCTCCGGTAGCTGCGTCAGCGCCGCAGACCGCGCCTCGGGGTCACCATGGCGTGCAGACGGGCCCATACCGATCAGAGCCTCGATGTCGTTGTGCGAGAGCATCATCGAGTATTCCAGCGGAGATTCTGTCACCGGCTCGAACAGACCGGACAACGATTCGCTCAGGCGGCGAGTCTTGTCCTCGTCGACGCCGATGAGGGCCAGTGGACCCCGCAGCTCACGCTGATGTCGCGTCGTGGGCGTGACGACCACCAACACGCCGTCGTCGACGAGAACCCGATTCAATTCACCGGCGTTGCGCGGAGCGAACACGCACGTCACCGCAGACAGGGCGCCCGACCGCACCGGAAGTCCGCTCCAGATGTCCGCGACCACGGACCCCAGCCGCGGATGGGACCGTGCGGCGCGCCTGGCCGCGAACTTCGACACGTCGACGCCTATCCCCCGGGCATCGGGGCGGGCGTCGAGAACAGTCGCGAGGTAGTGACCGGTTCCGACCCCGACGTCGAGCACCACCTCGCAGTCCGCCGGGACACCCGCCGAGACCGCTGCGGCGATCGGGTCGAAATGCCCCTCCCCCAGGAACACGTCGCGAGCGGCGATCATCTCGGCCGAGTCGCCGGGGAACTTGCCGCCGTCACCGGTCAGCAGACTGACGTAGCCCTGCCGCGCGACATCGAACGAGTGCCCTCGATCGCACCACAGCGTCCGATCCGTGTCGCCTACGCCGAGCCCGGAGTCGACCTCGCGTGCTCGGCACTGCGGACACAGCAGCACGTCCACGACGTCGGTCAGCATCGGACACCTCCTTCATCACGACTCTGCCGGACGCCACAGTCGTGAACACAACACAAAGCCCCGCTTGCCGGTACGGCGAGCGGGGCTGAGCGATGATCGACCGACAGAGCGATCAGCCGGTGACACCCTTCAATTCGTCACCGAGTGCCGCGGCCTCGTCGGGGGTCAATTCGACGACCAAGCGGCCGCCCCCCTCGAGCGGGACACGCATGACGATTCCTCGTCCCTCTTTGGTTGCTTCGAGGGGACCGTCCCCGGTCCGGGGCTTCATCGCCGCCATCCTCTGCTCCCTCCAGATCTGCGCCCACCAGCTCGGCGCCTAGGCCAAAAAGATAAATTCGTCGCGGGGCGACGGGTGTTGTCCCCTATTCTTCCCTATCGCCGTCGATACCGGGAACCGGAGTCGGTATTGCCGACCTGCACCCAGCACCCCGACAGGTGATCGTCGACCATTCCGGTGGCCTGCATCAAGGCGTAGGCGGTCGTAGGACCGACGAACCGCAGGCCCCGCCGCTTGAGCTCCTTGGCCAGAGCGGTGGACTCCGGAGTCGAGGCGGGCACATCGGAGAACTCGGTCAGGCGCGCCGGCCTCGGCTCGGGAGCGAAGGACCAGAGCAGGGTGTCGAGGTCGGTGTCGTCGAGATCGACGATGGCGCGCGCATTGCTCACCGCTGCGTCGATCTTGAGCCGATTGCGCACGATGGACGCATCGTTCATCAACCGTTCGACATCGGCGTCGCCGAACCGGGCCACGAGCTCCGGATCGAAACCGGCGAATGCGGTGCGGAAATTGTCGCGCTTGCGCAGGATCGTGATCCACGCCAGACCCGATTGGAACGCTTCGAGACACAAACGCTCGTAGAGCTCGTTGCGGCCGTGGAGCGGCTGACCCCACTCGATGTCGTGATAGTCCCGGTAGACGTCGTTGTCGGTGGCACCCCAGGGGCAGCGCAGTCGGCCGTCCGGTCCGGCGACCGCGCTCATCGCTCGTCCGGTTCGGCCGGGGCCGGGGCCGGGGCCGGGGCAATTGTGTCCTGCGACTGCTGCGCTGCCGACAGCCGCGAACGGAGCATGTCGATCTCGCCGCCGAGTCGCTCCAGCGCCCAGTCGACCTCGCTGGGCTTGTAGCCCCGCAGGCTCTGCTGAAACTTCAGCGCGTGCACGTCGGCGCCGGTGACGCCCTCCGCGGGCAGAACGGTCGCGGTGGTTCCCTCGGCCATCGGGCCCAGTTCCTCACCGCGACCGAACACCGCTGACGCCACGAAGAACAATGCAGCGGCGACGACGGCAATGACGACGACGTAGATCAGCAGCGTCAACATGCCACGATCTTGTCACGACCGCCCGACACGCTATTTCAGCGAGTTCATCGCCGGTCGGTCCAGCAACGACACCTCGGTCGAGAACGGCTCGAACGAGTCACCGTCGACCCGGAACTGCATCAGACCCGCACCGGAGTCGACCATTCCGCACCGATTGAGCATCGTCCCGACGATCTGTCTGCTCATCGCTCCGAGTTCGACCAGCGGGCGGTTGCGGTGCTTGCGCACACCCAGATTCACCTGGCCGATAGCCCGCAGCCCGAGCCTGTCGTAGGTATCGAGCAGCAGCCCGATCTCCACTCCATAGCCGGGCGCGAACGGCACCGCGGACAGAAGCTCACGCGTACCGGCGTACTCGCCGCCCAGGGGCTGAATGACCCCGGTCAGCTCGGGCCGCAGGGCAGCGAGCAGCGGCCTTGCCACGAGCTCGGTGACGCGTCCACCGCCGTTGGCGTCCTCGGTTCCACTGGTCCGCAACGGACGGCGGTAGTAGCCCTTGACGAGGTGGATGCCGTCGCCCATCAGCAGGGGGCCGAGCAACTTGGGCACGAACGCCGGATCGGGGTTGATCAAGTCGGAGTCGACGAACGCGATGAGGTCACCGGTCGACGCAGCGACCGATCGCCACAGCACCTCGCCCTTGCCCGGTACCGGGTCGATGCCGGGTACCGCTTCTTCTCGGCTGATGACACGTGCACCGGCCGCCGTCGCTCGTACAGCCGTCTCGTCGGTGGAACCGGAGTCCAACACGATCAGCTCGTCGACGAGGCCACCGAGCAACGGGTGGATCGTGTCGATGACGGCGGCCACCGTCTGTTCCTCGTTGAGTGCCGGGAGTACCACCGACACCGTTCGGCCCGCTTTGGCGGCCTCGAGTTCGGCAATGGTCCATTGGGGGGTGTCCCAGCTGTTGGTCTCGGACCACGCCCTGGTGACGTCCGTTCGATCTGCGAGTGTCATGCCAGACCCCTGACCGTCCGCGCCGGGGTTCTCAGACCCTGGATCGCTGCCACCATGTCGACGACTCTTCTGGTCGACGCAACTTCGTGCACCCGGAACATTCGGGCTCCGCCTGCTGCGGCCAATGCTGTCGCTGCCAATGTTCCCTCCAACCGGTCGGCGAGCTCTACCCCTAGAGTCTCGCCTACGAAGTCCTTGTTGCTCAGCGCCATGAGCACAGGCCACCCGGTGTTTACAAGATCGTTCACACGCCGCAACAACTCGAGCCCGTGATAGGTGTTTTTGCCGAAATCGTGCGTCGGATCGATCAGAATCGAATCCTTTTTCACCCCCTCCGCAACGGCGTTCTCCGCGGCGGCGGTGACTTCGGCGATCACGTCGGCCACCACATCGGCGTACCGAACCCGGTGTGGACGCGTGCGTGGCACAGCACCACCGGTGTGCGAGCAGACGATGCCGACTCCTTCGGCGGCAGCGACGCGCACCAGCTCGGGGTCGGCCCCGGCCCAGGTGTCGTTGATCAGATCCGCTCCGACGCCACAGGCCAGTCGAGCGACCTCGCTGCGCCAGGTGTCCACACTGATCAGCAGCTCCGGATAGGCGTCCCGGATGGCCTCGACGAACGGGACGACACGGCGGACCTCCTCCTCGGCATCGACGATGTCGCCGGGGCCGGCCTTCACACCACCGATGTCGATCATGTCGGCACCCTCTGCGACAGCCCGGTGCACCGAGGCCATCGCGGCGTCGTCACTGAAATTCGCACCCCCGTCGTAGAACGAATCGGGGGTGCGATTGACGATGGCCATGACCAGTGCGCGATCGTCGGCGACCGGTTTGCCGCAGAGGGTGCTCATGAAATCAATAGTGGCACGCGCGCATCTTTCGAGTGCTCAGCCCTTGGGAGCCTTGCCTGCGGCGACCTCGGCGACGTAGCCGTCGTACGCCTTCTCGTAGCCACCGGACTTGCCGCGCAGTACGTACAGGTCGCTGTCGCTGTCTTCCTCGTAGCCGAGCTTGCGCAGGGCCACCTTCTGGCTCTTGAACGTAGACGTCTGCTCGAGGCTGTCGACGACCCTGACGAACAGCGGCACCGCGTACGTCGGGAGTTTGTCGTAGAGGTGCTCGGCCATCGTCTTGCCGTCGAAGGTCTCGCCCTCGCGCAGCGTCACCGCAGCCATGCCTGCTTTGCCGTCGGTTCCGTCGATGTCGACGCCGTACACGACGGCACCGTCGATCGCCGAGTGCCCACCGAGGGCTCCCTCGACCTGTGTGGTCGCGACGTTCTCGCCCTTCCAGCGGAAGGTGTCACCGAGGCGATCGACGAACGCGACGTGCATGAAGCCCTGCTTGCGGACCAGGTCGCCGGTGTCGAACCACGCGTCGCCGTCCTTGAAGCCGTCGCGCACCATCTTCTTCTCGGTGGCCTTGTCGTCGGAGTAGCCGTCGAACGGTGCCCGGTCGGTGATCTTGGACAGCAGCAGTCCGACCTCGCCGTTGCCGACCTTGCGGAGCTTGCCGTCCTGGCCGCGCTTGGCCTTGCCGGATTCCTCGTCGTACTGGACCACGGCGTACGGCAGCGGGCAGATGCCTGCGGTCTTCTTCATGTTCAGGGCGTTGATGAACGCGATGTTGCATTCGCTGGCGCCGTAGAACTCGGCGACACGGGAGATGCCGAATCGCTGGGTGAACTCTTCCCAGATCTCCGGGCGCAGTCCGTTGCCGACGATCAGCTTGATCGAGTTGTCTCGGTCGGAGGGCTTCTCCGGCTGTGTCAGCAGGTAGCGGCACAGCTCACCGATGTAGGTGAACGCGGTGGCCTGGTTGACGCGGACGTCGTCCCAGAAATTGCTCACCGAGAACTGCTTGCCGATGGCCATGGTCGCGCCGCCTGCGAGCACCGAGGACAGCGTCACCGTCAGCGCGTTGTTGTGGTAAAGCGGAAGGCAGCAGTAGATGACGTCGTTGCTGCGTAGCCGCACACCCATGTTGCCCAGACCGGACATCGACTTGAGCCAGCGGAAGTGGCTCATCAGGCTGGCCTTCGGCATGCCGGTGGTGCCGGAGGTGAAGATGTAGAACGCCTTCTCCTTGGCCTGGATCTCAGCGGTCACCTTGGGGTTGGCCGTCGACGCCGTCGCCGCGAGCTCGGCCAGCTTCTTCAGCGGCAGTACTGCTCCGACCTTCGGCTGCCCGTCGAGCGAATCGAGGGCTTCCTGTGCGTTCTCGTCCAGCACGAGGACCGTCGCATCGAGAATGCCGAGGCTGTGCTCGAGCACGTCACCGCGCTGGTTGTAGTTCAGCATTCCCGCGGTGGCACCGAGCTTGACGGCAGCGAGCGCGGCGAACAGCGCCTCCGGCCGGTTCTTGCTGAGAATGCCGACGACGTTGCCGCGCTCCACTCCGTGGTCCGCGAACACCGCGGCATACTGGTTGACGAGCTCGTTCGCGTCCCGGTAGGTGATCGACTCACCCTCGAACCGCACGAACGCACGGTCGCTGTTCTTCGCGGCGGCGTCCTGGAAGATCTGACCGATCGACGCTTTGTGGTCGGGCTTGCGGGTGAATCCCGCCAGGCCCTTGAGCAGACTAGGCACCTCCGTCACCATTTTCGGCAACGCGACCGCGAGGTCGGTCACTCCAATTTTCTGACGGGCATCGACAGCCATGAACTCCCCTTTGAAGACGATGTGAGATTTCTTACCCTACTTGAGAGTAACAACTTTGAGCATCGCACTCCGTGGCCGTGCTTGGTGACCTGTCACAACGTTGCGCAGGCATTCAGAGCTGCATCGACGGTCGTCGTTCTGACCAGGGCATCCAGGGCGCGTTGCTGCACGAATCCGGTCTCTCGCAAACCCTCTATCCACTGCATCATGCCGTCGAAATGTCCGAATGGGTCGAGCATCACCATCGGCTTGCTGTGCATGCCCAGGTAGCCCGCAGTCCATGTCTCGAACAGCTCCTCCAACGTCCCGATCCCACCCGGCAAGGTGATGAACGCGTCGGCGCGGTCCTCCATGATCTTCTTCCGCTCACGCATGGTGTCGGTGACGATCAGCTCGTCGGCGTCGACATCGGCGACCTCGCGGTGCACGAGCGCTTTCGGAATCACGCCGACCGTGTTGCCGCCCGCTGCTCGCGTCGCCGCCGCAACCGCGCCCATCATCGAGACGTTGCCGCCGCCCGAGACGAGCTGCCAGCCTCGTCGACCGATCTCGGTACCGACCTCACCGGCCAGGTCGATGAACGAGGCGTCGACGGGACCCGACGCGCAGTAGACGCAGACACTGAGCAAGCGTTCGGTCGATGCGCGATCGCTCACTGCTGGGCCTCGCGGACGATCCGGACAGCCTCGTCGACGCTGTCGGTGCAGTGGATCAGTTCGAGGTCCTTCTCGGACACCTTGCCTTCTTTCACGAGAGTCGTCTTGATCCAATCGAGCAATCCCGACCAGAAGTCCTTGCCCAGCAACACGATCGGGAACCTGGTGACCTTGGCCGTCTGCACCAAGGTCAGCGCCTCGAAGAGTTCGTCGAGAGTACCGAAGCCACCGGGCAGGCACACGAACGCCTGGGAGTACTTCACGAACATGGTCTTGCGCACGAAGAAGTAGCGAAAGTTGACGCCCAGATCGACCCACTCGTTGAGGCCCTGCTCGAACGGTAGCTCGATCCCGAGTCCGATCGAGTAACCGTCGGCCTCGCTCGCACCTCGGTTGGCCCCTTCCATCACGCCCGGCCCGCCACCGGTGATGACGGCGAAGCCCTCCTTCGCGAGAGCGGCTCCGAGTTGCCGGGCTCGGGCGTACTCGGGATGGTCGACGGGGGTGCGCGCCGAACCGAACACGGTGACGGCCTTCGGTACCTCGGCGAGGGCACCGAATCCCTCGACGAATTCGCTCTGGATGCGCAGCACTCGCCAGGTGTCGGAGTGAATCCAGTTCCCTGGTCCTCGCTCGTCGAGCAGGCGCTGATCCGAGGTGGATGTCTCGGTGTTCCGGCCGCGCCGAAGTACGACGGATCCTTTGTGCTTGGCCGGTTTCTCGGTGCCGTCTTCCTCGAAACCAACTGGGCCCTGGTCGCTGTTCATGGCGTTCAGGCTATCCGGCAGAGAGGTAGCTCCGGAGAACCTGTGTGACATGGGTGATCTGCTCGACGGGTACGCGTTCGTCGCGCTTGTGGGCGAGATTGGGGTCGCCGGGTCCGTAGTTGACCGCCGGGATCCCGAGCGCCGAGAACCGGGAGACGTCCGTCCAGCCGTACTTGGCCCGAAACTGTCCGCCCGCAGCTTCGATGAGAGCGGCCGCTGCCGGTCGGTTCAAACCGGGAAGCGCTCCGGGCGACGAGTCGGTGACCTCGAAGCCGAGATCCAGTCCCTCGACCACCTCACGAACGTGTTCGACGGCGTCGTCGACGTTGCGATCCGGCGCGAAGCGAAAGTTGACGTCGAGTTCGGCCGCGTCGGGAACGACGTTGCCCGCGACCCCACCGGAGATCCGGACTGCTTGCAGCCCTTCCCGATACACGCAACCGTCGATATCGACGGTGCGTGCGCGATACGCGGCGAGCCGGTTCAGGACCGCACCGAATTTGTGAATTGCATTGTCGCCCAACCAAGACCGAGCACTGTGGGCCCGTGTTCCCGACGCCGTCAGCCGAACCCGCAGCGTCCCTTGGCAACCGGCCTCGATGAATCCGCCGGACGGTTCGCCGAGGATCGCGACGTCGGCAGCGAGCCATTCGGGAAGTTCGCGTTCGATGCGGCCCAGCCCGTTGCGGGCGGCCGCGATCTCCTCGCAGTCGTAGAACACCAGAGTCAGATCGTGAGCAGGGTTGTCGATCGTGGCGGCGAGGTGCAGGAACACCGCGTCACCCGACTTCATGTCGACGGTTCCGCACCCGTGCAGAATGTCGCCCTCGGCGCTGTCGTGCTCGCGCCTCGACGGCACGTTGTCTGCGATGGGAACCGTGTCGAGATGCCCGGCGAGCATCACCCTCGACGCGAGTCCGCGATTGGTTCGGGCGAGAACGGCGTTGCCGCTGCGGATGATCTCGAAGCCCGTGGTCTGCTCCCGAAGCGCCTGCTCCACCTCGTCTGCGATGCGCGATTCGTCCTCACTGACACTGGGGATGTCCACCAGTGCTGCAGTGAGGTCTATCGGGTCGGCGTGCAGTTCGAGCGTCACGGGAGAAAACTCTAGGCCGTGGATCCCGGAATCTCGCGGACCACGCCGTCGAAGCCGGCACCGAACAATTTTCCGCTCGAGAAGTCCTGGTCGGAGCGTCCGTAGGCCACGACGCTGGTCAACCGCGTACCGGTGCCCATGACACTCCCCCAACCTCGGCGACCCCCCTGTCAGCCGATGACGATGTCTACCACGCGCCTGTGACAACCAAACCCAGCGCGACTCCGAGCACGATCGTCGTCGCCAGGGTCGTCACCAACCCGGTGAACGACACACTGTCCGCCATCACCGAGGTCACTCCACGGCTACGGGAGGCGGTACGTGTGGTCACCGGGGAAACTCTGTCAGCTCCCCCGCCGCCGATGCGTCCGCCGGCATCCCGATGCGATCACGCTCGGCAGTCGAACCGATAACGAACCGACGCTGCGCCCGAATCGCGACGCTCTCGCAATCCGCACGCCCGAGACTGCGGGCAGAACAGTCCCCGACCGGAGCCGGTTGCCGAGCCCACTGCATTGGGCCCACCGCGTATTCTTCGTCCCGTGAGCGCACATGGAGCATCCGCAGTAGGTATTGCCAACATCACGACGTCGGGCGTAGTACTCGACACCTGGTTTCCGAGCCCGGAGCTCGGGTCCAGCTTCGAGACCGGCACCGTCCGGCTCGAGGGTTCGGACATCCCCGAGGAGCTGGCCGCTCTCGTCGGACCGGACGAGTCGCGCGGCGTCGAGGTGGTCGCAGTGCGCACCAGCATCGCCTCGCTCGACGACGCCCCGATCGACGCCCACGACGCGTATCTGCGACTGCATCTGCTCTCGCACCGGTTGATTGAGCCGCACGGGCAGAACCTCGATGGAGTGTTCGGTCTGCTGGCCAATGTGGTGTGGACCAACTTCGGGCCCGCGGCGGTGGACGGTTTCGAGACGGTGCGCGCGAAGCTGCGCGCCCGCGGTCCGGTGACCGTGTACGGAGTCGACAAGTTCCCCCGCCTGGTCGATTACGTCGTTCCCACCGGCGTTCGTATCGCCGACGCCGACCGCGTTCGTCTCGGCGCGCACCTGGCCAGCGGGACGACGGTCATGCACGAGGGCTTCGTCAACTTCAATGCCGGCACGCTCGGCAACTCGATGGTCGAAGGACGCATCTCCGCGGGCGTCGTGGTCGGCGACGGTTCCGACGTGGGCGGCGGTGCGTCGATCATGGGCACGCTCTCCGGTGGCGGCAAGAACGTCATCTCCGTCGGAAAGAGCTGCCTGCTGGGCGCGAACTCCGGGCTCGGCATTTCGCTCGGTGACGACTGCGTCGTCGAGGCGGGGCTCTACATCACCGCAGGCACGAAGGTGAGTGGTCCGGATGGAACCGTGGTGAAGGCGGCAACATTGTCCGGCAAGTCCAACCTGCTGTTCCGTCGCAACTCGCTCTCGGGTGCAGTCGAGGTGGTGCCGTGGAAGGGCACCGGCGTCGAACTGAACGCGGCCTTGCACGCCAACGACTGAGAGTCCGCTTCACTCGAATCAGCCTGTCGAACAACCTCTTCCAGCCCCGCACCGTGTTCTCGGTGCGGGGCTGGTCTCGGTTTCGATGTTATGCGATGTGGGGGCCTGCTCGGGCGTGGGATTGTCTGGGTTGCCGGTAGGGGTCGACGGTTGCCGGTGGGATGAACCAGGGGTGGCCATCGGTGCCGATGAACACTTCCCAGTCGGAGTGATGGATGAGTCGGTGGTGGAATCCGCAGAGCAGGACGAGGTTGTTCATGTCGGTGGGGCCGCCGTCTGCCCAGTGCCAGATGTGGTGCGCTTCGGTCCAGGATGCGGGTTTCCCGCAGCCGGGGAACGCGCACCCGTGATCGCGGGCGGTGAGGGCTTTGCGTTGTTTGGCGGTGACGGTGCGTGCGGTGCGGGCGAGGTTGATCGGGGAACCGTGTTCGTCCATGACGATGGCGGTGAGGACACAATCACACGCCAACTGCCGAGAAGTATTGCGGGAGAGTGGTCCCATCCAGGGCAGCCATCCGACGGTGGTGCCGTCGCCGAACAGGTCCCTGTATGCGCCGCGATCCGTGGAGGGGTGGTTGTCATCATCGGATTCGTCTGCAGTGCGAGTGTTCTCGTCGTCGGTGATGTCGTCGGCGTCGGCACTGTCGCGGAGGTCGGTGAGATCGCGCAGGGTGATGTGCAGGTTCAGGTGGGGGCGTTCACCACCTTCGATGGGGCGATTGCTGGAGGCGAGGTTCTGGTCGAGGATGTGTCCGAAGGCGTCGGCTCGGCGCCTGGCGGGACTCCGGTCGTCTTCGGTGCCGTCGGCGGCGGGTCGGGGTTCGGTCAGCGGTGAGAGTGCGGTGAGGAGCTTTTCTCCGGTGATCGCATCGAAGTCTCCTTTGAGTACCAACCGGCCGTTCAAGGTCTTGGAGGCGAAGAATTCGTTGCGGTCGGTGTCCTCTGGAGGTGGTTTGTTGCCGCCGAAGTTGTCTTCGAGTTTGGTGATGGCTTCGCGGATGCGGCCGGTGCGTGCTTGGGGTCCGGTCGCAGCGGTGATCATGGCTTTACGGGCGATGTCCTGCCCTGCTTGGGGGAGGTTCTTCGGGGGTGTTTCGGCGAAGGTGAGGATCAGGGCTGCATGGTCGATGGTCATCACGCCGGTGTTGACGGCGTCGGCGATGTCGGGGAAGTTCTTCATGCCGCGGGCGAGGGCGACGATCTTGTTGGCTTTGGAGGGCGAGAGCAGGGTGGTGGAGGTGAGCCAGCCGGCGGGTCCGGGGAAGCCGAGTTTCTCGCGGCTCACGCGGGCGTCGATTTCTGCGACGAGGGCGATCCGCCGGGCTTCGAGCAGTTGGATTTTGTGGGAGACCGCGGCAGCGTCGGCGAGGAGTTCGCTGTCGCTCAGTTGCCAGATCGCTGCGGTCATGGAAGCAAGTGTATCGAACGCACGTTCGATAGGCAACCTTGGTTCAAACGAAAACTATTGCCCTGCTTAACTATTCGCTATCCAGAACCTGTCGGTGGGGTGTGGTATCGGAGACGGAACCGGATATGAGCGTTCCCTGGTGATAGAGGATTTTCCAATCACCCGCGCGTCGCTGCCACAACGTCATCCTGCGGGTGAATTTGCCCCGCTGCTCGAGCAAGTAGGTCAGCAAATAAGTGTTCGGGGCGATCTCGCGCAGCTCGAATTCACTGGCCGTCCAGTCGGAGTCATGTCGCCCGGTGGGGTCCGACGCATATCGCTGCCCGAGAACAGCCCAGACGTGTTCGCGGCTGTAGCGACGACCGGAGGCACCGGTCTCCCAGAAGTTCACATCCGTGAGGCGATCGAAGTCCTCGCGGGTGGTGCCGAACTCGCGGCGGTGGAAGATCGGTTCCCGTCGTTCGAGCTCGTCGAGCACCGCGTATTTGTCGAACACAGGATTGCCCGACGCGTCAGCCGATGGTCCCCAACGAAGCCAGGGTTTTCACCACGGCTCGCGCCGCTTCTGCGCCCTTGGTTTCGAGGTGGGCCGTGAAGAATGCGTTGTGGTCGGAGTGTTCGTGGAAGTGGTGTGGCGTCAGCACGACGGAGAAGACCGGCACGTCGGTGTCCAGCTGCACTCGCATCAGACCGTCGATGACGGCCGTTTCGACGAAATCGTGTCGGTAGATTCCGCCGTCGACCACCAGTGCAGCGGCGACGATTGCGGCGTACTTGCCCGTCTTGGCGAGCCGCTGTGCGTGCAGTGGGATCTCGAAAGCCCCGGGCACCTCGAACACGTAGATAGGCATCTCGGCTTGTCCGAGCTTCTCCAGTTCGGCGGCGAATCCCACTCGCGCGCGATCGACGATGTCCAGGTGCCAGCTGGCGTGGACGAAGGCAATGGATCCGGCGAGTGGAGTGGTCATGGATGCGATGCTAGCGGTATCGCTCATCGAGCAAGTCGAGTGTCGGGCTATCGAATTCACCGGCGAAATACTTCTGCAACACTTCGCCGAATACGGACGGACCCTTGGTAGCTTCGGCGAAAAGCGTCACAGACGAATGCAACTTCAGATTGTCGGGATAGCCGAAGATCTCGTCGACCGTCCGTCCCTCGACAGCTGTCACAAGCCTTGCTGCCTTCTTCAGGCGAGGGCCCAGCACTTCGTGGGACAGGTACAGCTCCGCCTCGGTCAGATCGGCGATACCGAAGTGTTGGGCAGTCGCACTACGCCCCAGTCCCGCCAATTGCGGGAACACGAACCACATCCAGTGTGTCTGCTTTCGCCCCGCCTTCAGTTCCTTCGTCACCGCAGTCCAGACGGGGTCCTGGGCGTCGACGAAGCGTTGCAGGTCGTATTCGGTCATGCCGTTCAACTTAGGTGAACCCGCGCAGCAGAGTGTCGACGGTGGCGTCCAGCAGATCCTCGGTCGGGACACCGTCGAGCAGGTCGCCGGTGGCCAGCATCGCGAGTCCGTGCACGCTCGCGAAGGCAACGCGCGCGAGGATCTCGGGTGGAGCCTCGGTGATCACACCCGCCGCGATGGCTTCGCGGAGCAAAGCCTCGGTGGCGTTCATACTCTCGTGCGCAACACTTTTCAGCTTCTCGCTGGCGTCGGGGTGATGCTTGGTGCTGTACATGACGTCCAGCAACTCCGGGTGTTCGACGGCGAATCCGAGGTAGGCGCGGGCGACTCCACGGAACCGAGCCATCAGCTCACCGGGTCCCGTCGCCGCTGCGACCATCCGGCGGTTCAGTTCCTCGAAACCGTGCAGCGCCAGCGCATCCAACAGCGCTTGCTTGTCGCGGAAGTGGCGCGCCGGGGCACCGTGACTGACGCCGACATCCCTGGCCAGCTGTCGAAGCGACAACGCGTCGACTCCGCCGTGCGCGATGCTCCGTTCGGCCTCGTCGAGCAACACCGCGCGCAGGTCACCGTGGTGGTAGCGCTGCGTTGCCATGAGTTCACCCTAGGCGATGTTGGCGTTGACAACAATGCAGACACTGCCTACATTGGCAGCCATGACTTCCACAGCCCTCATCACCGGAGCAAGTTCGGGCCTCGGCGAGGAATTCGCCGCCCGCTTCGCCGCACGCGGCGAGAACGTCGTCCTCGTGGCACGACGCGCCGATCGGCTGAACACCCTGGCGCGTCGCATCGAATCCGAGCACGGCGTCACGGCCACCGTCGTAGCAATGGACCTGGGTGTCCCCGGCGTCGGTGCAGCCCTGCGAACCACACTGGCGGACAAGGGAATCACCCCCACCACCCTCGTCAACAATGCAGGCTTCGGAACGCACGGAAAGTTCGCCGACGAGGATCCCGCGCGCGTCGCCGCCGAGATCGCACTGAACGTGAGCGCCCTGGTCGACCTGACGCACGCATTTCTCCCGAACCTCACCGGCGCCCTGATCAACATCGCGAGTACCGCCGCGTACCAACCCACCCCCAACATGGCCGTCTACGGTGCAACGAAGGCCTTCGTCCTCAACTTCACCGAAGCGCTGGCCTTCGAGCACCGCACGTCGTCGCTGAAAATTCTCGCGCTCTCCCCCGGACCCACCCGCACCGAGTTCTTCGACGTCGTCGGATCCGAGGACGCCGCGGTCGGAAACTTCCAGACCTCCGAGCAGGTGGTCTTGACGGCTATGCGCGCGTTGGATTCTCGCCGCACACCCGCCAGCATCGTGTCCGGCTTGTCCAACAAGATCAGCGCCGGCAGTGTGCGATTGGCCCCACGCGCACTGGCAACCGTGATCAGTGGCCATCTCCTGAAGGCGTGAACCTCTAACCGCGGGTACGACGCGAATCGATCACTCCCGTATCGAATCCGGCCAAATGCAGTCCCCCGTGGAATCGGGCGTGCTCGATCTTGAGACACCGATCCATGACGACGTTCAATCCCGCTGCCTCCCCGTCGCGTGCTACCTGCTCGTGCCACAGCCCGAGCTGCAGCCATATCGTCTTCGCCTGCGCTGCAATGGCTTCGGAGAGAACTTCGGGCAGATCATCGTACTTGCGGAACACGTCCACCAGGTCCGGCGACTTCGGTAGATCGGCGAGCGTCGGGTATACGGGCGTGCCTTCGATGTCGGTGACCGTCGGATTGACGAGAAATATCTCGTAGTTGCTCGTCGAGGAGAGATACCGATTTACGAAGTAGCTTGCCCGCGAGGGGTTCTTCGACGCACCGACGATCGCGACGGTCTTCGTTTCACGCAGGATGCGTTGCCGCTGCGGCGCGGTCGGGCCCTGCCAGGTGCGCTCGCTCATGACCGCGCCTTTCCTGTTGCCAGTGTCAGGGCCTGATCCAGGTCCCACAGAATGTCCTCGGCATCTTCGAGTCCGACGCTGATGCGAATCAGCTCGGGACCGACACCTGCTCCGCGGAGTTGCTCGTCGCTCAGTTGTCGGTGTGTGGTGCTGCCCGGGTGGATCACCAGCGTGCGCACGTCACCGATATTGGCGACGTGGCTGGCGACCTGGACGCTCTCGACGAATGTCTGTCCGGCCTCGCGGCCGCCGTCGATTCCGAAAGCGAACACCGCACCGGGACCGGCCGGGAGGTACTTCGCTGCGCGGTCGTGATGCGGATGCCCCTCCAGGCCGGCCCATCTCACGTAGTCGATACGCGAATCGTATTCGAGCCACTCGGCGACGACTCGGGCATTGGCGACGTGCGCGTCCATGCGTTGCGGGAGCGTTTCCACCCCCTGGATCAACGTGAATGCCGATTGCGGTGCCAATGCGCCCCCGATGTCGCGCAACTGTTCGCTGCGCAGTTTGGTCAGAAAGCCGTACTCACCGAAATTCCCCCACCACGACAGCCCGCCGTACGAGGCCACCGGTGCCGTCATCTGTGGGAATCTGCCCGAGCCCCAATCGAATCGCCCGGATTCGACCACCACTCCCCCGAGCGTCGATCCGTGACCACCGAGGAACTTGGTGGCCGAGTGGATCACGATGTCGGCGCCGAATTCGATGGGCCGGCTCAGCCACGGTGTCGCCATGGTCGCATCGATCACCAACGGAATTCCGTGATCGTGGGCTACGGCGGCGAGACCCTCGATGTCCGCAATCTCGCCCGACGGGTTGCCGATGATCTCGGCGTAAATCAGTTTCGTCGAATCCGTCACCGCTGCTGCGTAATCCGCCGGATCGGTGCCGGGAACGAATGTGGTCTCGACACCGAAGCGGCGCAGCGTCACGTCGAGCTGGGTCACCGTGCCGCCGTAGAGCCCGGCCGCGGCAACGATGTGGTCGCCGGTGCCGGCAAGCGCAGCGAACACTGCGAACTCGGCCGCCAACCCACTGGCGAACGCGACCGCGCCGATACCGCCTTCGAGGCTCGCAATGCGCTCCTCGAAGGCGGCGACGGTGGGGTTTCCGATGCGGCTGTAGACGTTGCCGTACTTCTGCAGAGCGAACAGATCGCCTGCGTCCGCGGAATTCTCGAACACGTAGCTCGCCGTCTGATAGATCGGCACCGCACGCGAACCGGTGGAAGGATCAGGTCTCGCTCCGGCGTGAATTGCTCTGGTACGCAGGCCGAATGTCCGTTCGCTCATGACGTCAGGCCGTTTCGAGAACGGTGTGGATCGGGGTGGGATTGCGCGTCAGATCCAGCACCGGGCAATGATCGTCGACGGCCTTCTGAAGCTCCTCGTACCGCTCCCGTGACTCGGGACCGGTGACGGTCACGACGACCCGCACCTCACCGAACCCTGGACGAACGTTGTCGTCGAAACCGAAAAATCCACGAACGTCGAGGTCACCCTCGGCCTTGGCCTTGATGTCGTCGACGACGATACCGAGCTTCTCCGCCCAGACGCGGTACGTGACCACCTGGCAGGACAACAGCGACGCCAGGTAGTACTCGACCGGGTTGGCGGCCTTGTTCTCACCGCCGAGGGCAGGCGGCTCGTCGACCTCGACGCTGAACTTGCCCAGGGTGACGGTGCTGGCGACGGCATCGTGCGCGGTGGCCGAAGCCCGAAAGACCGCCTGGGCGTTCTTCGCGTCGGCCTGCACGGCTTCGTCGGTGGCAGCGATGACGCCGCCGATGTGGGACACAGAGGTGGTCATGAAGGATCCTGTTCGATTCGAGGGTTGCCGGAACTACCCGAGGAGCGCGAATGCTCGTCGGGGATGGGTTCGATCGACAGTTACGAACAGGAAGAGGTGCAGACGAGACCGAAGTCGATGGTGCGACGACGCACGAGCCTTCTGGCTGCGTCGGTCACGTGTGTCTCGGTCACGATGCCGACAATAGCTTACGAGAACTGATCCGCGCCGACATCGGTCTCGTCGTCGGTGATCGCCGCGACGATACGTGCCGCCACCGCCTCCGGCGTCAGGCCCTGCGGTAGTTTCGGAGCCTGCCCGGCGATCGGCCGCGTCGCAAGACCCGTCTCGGTGTGCGGCGGGCGCACGTCCACGATTCTGATCTTCGACTTACGTGCCTCTGTACGAACACTTTTCAGCAGAGCACTCACCGCAGCCTTGCTGGCTGAGTAGGCACCCATGTTCGGCATCGGCTTGTCGGCCACGACGGCACTGATGTTGAGCACGAACCCGCCCTGGTCCAGGGTTGTCAGCGCTTCTCGAAGTACCCGCAGCGGCGCGAGATAGTTGAGCAGCAGCAGTTCGTCGACGGTGTCGTCGTCCACTTCGGTCACCGGCCCGAACGCCACGACACCTGCGGCGATGACAATCCCGTCCAGTCCGCCATGGTGTTCGACGGCCTCCGCGACCACCGATCGAGCCGAATCCGGCAGCGTCAGATCGGCATTCACCGTGTGATGGTCCGACTCGATGCTCCGGCCGCTCACGGTCAACCGAGCACCGGCTTTCGCGAGCTGCTCGACGAGCGGTCCGCCGAGACCGCCACTGGCACCGAATACGAGAATGCGCGCGCCGTCCAAAGTGGTCATCCCTCGAATTTAACCGCCGCCTCGCACTCTCGCTGACGACGGCGTTCATCGTGGGTCATTCCGCAGACTCCAGTCCCCCGGCACGCGTTCAGAGCAGTTCGGCTGCGCGGCGGACCACATCGATGCAGATGTCGAGATTGAGCGGGCTCAACGTCGAGAAGCCCTGAGCCACTTCACCTTGTTCGAGCACCACCACCCGGCCCGCTGCGACGCTCGGCAACGAGGTGAACAGTCCGGTATCGACGATCCCGGCCGAGCCGAAGTCGAACACGACGAGCACGTCGGCATCGGCGAGAATGTCGGCGTTCTCAGCGGAGAACTCGGGGCGCGGGGCGTCGGCGGTCGCTCCGTCGGACAGAGCGGCGACCGTCGTGAACCCGGCTCGCCGGAACAGATCCACGGCGGGGATCGACTCGTGACCGAGCCCGTAGAAGGTCGACGTGTCGTAGGCGGCGATCAGACCGACCGTGGCACCGGCGACGTCGAGGCCGTCGAGCGCGGCGGACATCCTCGCCTCGGTGTCCGCGATGAGCTCGTCGGCGCGATCTCGACGATCGAGTGCGTCGCCGATCATCTGCAGGTTGCGTCGCCAATCGAAGTACGCGATCTGGACCACCGGGGCAAGCGATTCGAGCTGTGAACGAGAGTCGGCCACCCCGTCGTCTCCGATGATGAGATCCGGTTCGGCAGCGGCGATGCGCTCGGTGTCTATCGACTCGCCGAGGGAGATCCGCTCACTCGACCCGCCGAGTTCGATGAGGGCGTTCTCGTGCCACTCCCATGACCTGTCCGGTGCGCCGATCATCTCGGCGAAGCCCTCGCGCACCCCGAACTGCACGGGGACGATACCGAGCGCGAGCACCGTGTCGAGATCCCACAGGTTGGCCACACACGCCACCCGCTGGGGCCGACGGTCGATCACTACGGACTCACCGGCATCGTCGACGATCGTGCGGGGATAGCCATCCCCTGCCGTCCCGTCGCCCGAGGCCTGCTCATCATCGCTACCGCATCCGGCCAGCAACGCAGCGAGGGCAACGCTGCCGATGAGGAATTCACGACGCGTCGCCGCGTCGATCCTGGTTGTCTCGAACTGGGTTGCCCCGATAGCGAAGGCGGCGGCGAAGTCGGGCGCAGGTGCGGTCGTGACCCGGAATAATAGGCATGCCTAACCTAGGTCGTCAAGAGAAGGTCAGCCGAGCAACTTCTTCTGGACCTTCCCCATCGCGTTGCGCGGGAGGGAATCGACGACGCGAATCTCGCGGGGACGCTTGTGAATCGACAGCTCGGTGGCCACCAGATCGATCAGCACCCGATCCTCCACATCACTGCCGACGACGAACGCCACGATGCGCTGGCCCAGATCGTCGTCGGGCACACCGACCACGGCCACCTCGTCGACGCTCGGATGCCCCAGCAACACCGTCTCGATCTCCCCTGCGCCGACGCGATACCCGCCGGACTTGATCAGATCGGTCGAGGCACGCCCCACGATTCGGTGGAAGCCGTCGGGCTCGATGAGAGCGACGTCTCCGGTGTCGAACCACCCGTCCTCGGTGAAGGTCTTCGCTGTCGCCTCCGGGTCGTTCAGGTAGCCGTCGAACAGCATGGGGCAGCGGATCTGCAACGCTCCGATGGATTCGCCGTCGTGCGGGAGGAGTTCGCCCTTCTCACCGCGCAACCGCGTCTCGACGCCCGCGACCGGCAGTCCCACCGAGCCTGCTCGACGCTCCCCGTCGGCGCGGGTGCTGATGGTGATGAGGGTTTCGCTCATGCCGTAACGCTCGATCGGGGCCTGGCCGGTGAGTTCACGCAGCTTCTCGAACACCGGGACCGGGAGCGGGGCACTGCCGGAAACCAGCAGTCGGGCACCGGCCAGGGCGCGGGCCGAGGCCTCGTCCGCGGCAATGCGAGACCATACGGTCGGCACCCCGAAGTACAGGGATCCGCGCGCGGCCGCGTAGAGCTCCGGCGTCGGCTTACCGGTGTGGATCAGCGGGCTGCCCACTCGCAGTGGGCCGAGCACGCCGAGGATGAGACCGTGCACGTGGAACAACGGAAGACCCTGCACCACAGTGTCTTTCGACGTCCATGCCCAGGCCTGCGCCAACGCGTCGAGCCCGGCCGCAATGGCACTGCGCGAGATCAGGACGCCTTTCGGTGGGCCGGTGGTACCGGAGGTGTAGAGCACGAACGCGACCGAGGACGGCTGCGGTTCGGGGTAGCTGTGCCACGACCGTGCATGTTGACGCACCGGCAGGACCTCGAGCCCGGAGGTATCCGGCGGCGCTTCACCGAGCCACGCCTGCGCGCCCGAGTCACGGAGGATGTGCTCACGTTCGGCCACCCCGGCATCGGGCGGAACCGGCACCACGGTGACACCGGCGATGAGTGCGCCCACGACGGCGAGCACGGTCTTGACCGACGGTGTCGCGTAGATCGCAAGGCGGTCGGCTCGCGAGATGCGCTCGGCTACGGACGTCGCCGCGCCCAGGATATCGGCACGGGAGAGCGAGACTCCGTCGATGGTGATGGCGTCGGGAATGTCGTCTCCTCGCGCAACGGCGAGTGGGTTCAGTGAACGAAGCAGCACATGGCTACCGTACATACATGGACGTGGACGGAATCGACACCGGCGACTACGCCGAGTACATGACGGTCGCCGCCGGTGACCTGCAGGCGGGTGTCTATCTGATCGGGACCGACGCAGAGCAGGACACCGATTCCGAGGACGACCTCGACCTGGACCTCGAGGACTCCGATTCCGACGATGACGACATCGACATCGCGCACGTCACCGACGGCGCACCGCGGCTGGTCTACTCGGTGCAGTCCGACGACTTCTGGACCCGAGTCGAATTGGCCGATCTTCGAGCCACTCAGCTCTACGAGGAAGCTCACGCACGCAATCCCGAGGTAAACACGGAGCCCAAACGCTTCACCACTGTCGAGGCGTTCGGAAGCAACGAACTGGTCTACATCCTGCGCATCCGACGCGGCGGTTGGGATGTGGGCGAGCCGGACCTCGAGCCGTGATCAGCGCGCTCCGCTAGGCGGCGGACGCGACGGTTCCGACACCGAGGGCAACCAGGATTCCGGCGCTGATGCGATCCAGCCAGTCGGTCACCGCAGGCTTGCGCAGCAATGCGACCGCGCGCGAGGCGAGAACGGAGAACACTCCCATCACCAGCGCGGCGACAACCACCTCGACCAGACCGAGCGTCATGGCACCGGCGAACGTGACCACGGTGAGGAACTGCGGCACCACTGCGAGGTAGAACAGTCCCACCTTGGGGTTGAGCGCGCACGAGAGAACTCCGGCACCGAACGCCGACCACGCGGTCGCCGCGACCGGCACGAGTGGCTCACCGGCCACCTTGTTCTTCCGTCGCGCCCGAAACGCTTTGACGCCCAGGTACAGCAGGTACAACCCGCCGAGAATCTTGACGACGCGATACGCCGTCGCAGACTGCTCGACGATCGCTGCCAGCCCGACGGCCACCAACACGGCCCAGAACAGTCCACCGATCGCGACGCCCATCGCCGCCGCGATGCCCGGCCGCAGTCCGCCGATGCTGTAGCGCAGCACCAGAAACGAATCGGGCCCAGGCAGAATCGCCAGCAGAAAGCACACACCGGCGAAGCTGAGCAGCAGGCTGAGGGTCATGGGTACATGAGAACACCCAGGCCGAGCCGGGGCCAACTGACCTGAGCGTCCACAATTCACCTCGGCAGGCGGGATCCCGTCAGCCGTGGGAAATAGTGGACACTCAGCGCACCAGAAATCTCCAGCTACCCACGCAGGCGAGCGGCGGCAGCGTCGATTCGCTCGTCCGTGGCCGTCAGCGCAATACGCACGTGCTGTGCACCGTCCGGACCGTAGAACTCCCCAGGGGCGGCGAGGATGCCGCGCTGTGCGAGCCAGTCGACGGTGTCGCGGCACGGTTCGCCCCGCGTGGCCCAGAGGTAGAGGCCGGCCTCGGAGTGGTCGACGGTGAATCCAGCGGCTTCGACGGCGGCTTTGAGCACCGTCCGCCGAGCCCGGTACCGCTCGCGTTGAATGTTCTCGTGCTCGTCGTCGGCCAGTGCGGCGGTCATGGCGGCCTGGATCGGCAACGGCACCATCATGCCGGCGTGCTTGCGCACCTCGAGCAACTCGGCGACGAGGGAGGCGTCCCCGGTGACGAAGCCGGCGCGGTAGCTGGCCAGGTTCGATGTCTTCGAAAGAGAATGCACGGCAAGAAGATTGGTGTGATCACCGGCGCACACGCGGGGATCGAGGACCGACACGGCGTCGGCGTCCCAGGTCAGACCGAGGTAGCACTCGTCGGAGACGACGATCGCGTCCCGTTCACGGGCCCAGTCGACGACCTTGCGCAGGTGCTCGACTCCGAGCACCTTGCCGGTCGGGTTGGACGGTGAGTTGACGAAGATCAGCGACGCCCGCTCCGGGCCGAGGCGATTCAGCCCGTCCGCGCGCAGGATTCGCGCGCCCGCCAGCAAGGCACCCACTTCGTAAGTGGGATAAGCCAATTCGGGAATGACGACGAGGTCGTCGGCCCCGAGGCCCAACAGCGTCGGCAGCCAGGCGATCATTTCCTTGGTGCCGATGGCAGGCAGCACCGCGTCGGGCGAGATACCGGTGATCGAGTAACGGCGCTCCAGCGCAGCCACGGCCGCTTCCCGCAGCGAGCTGGTCCCGACTGTGGTCGGGTACCCGGGCTCGCCCGCAACCGAATTCAGCGCGGTGCGGATGACGTCGGCGACCGGATCCACCGGTGTACCGACCGACAGATTGACGATGCCGTCCGGGTGCGCCGACGCCTTCTCTTTGGCAGCGGTCAACGAGTCCCAGGGAAAATCGGGCAGCGCCGCTGCCACCGCTCTACGTGCCAAGGCGTCAGTTCTCGCCCATGGGAGGCAGAGCCTTGATGAACGGCGGGTCGTAATCGGTCTTGCCGAGCTTCGCCGCGCCACCGGGAGATCCCAGATCGTCGAAGAAGTCGACGTTGGCACCGACGTACGCGCTCCACTGCTCGGGCACGTCGTCCTCGTAGAAGATGGCCTCGACGGGGCACACGGGCTCGCAGGCTCCGCAGTCGACGCATTCGTCGGGGTGGATGTACAGCATTCGGTTACCCTCGTAGATGCAATCCACCGGGCACTCTTCGATGCACGCTTTGTCCAGTACATCTACGCACGGTTCTGCAATCGAGTAGGTCACTGCTGCTCTCCCCTCCTGTATCGATCGTGGGCGCTCGCGCGCCCTGAGCATCCTAGTATCCGCCGTCCGAACCTGGGGCAAACCGACCAGGGTGGCCTCACCTGCCCCGGACGGCTATCGCCGCAGCTGCTTCGCGGGCACGTCGGCACCGAAGGCGGACGCCTTCTGGTGGGCGGCGAGCCACTTACGTCCCTGCTTGGCGGCGCGAGAGAGCGCGCCGCGCTCGCCGAGATATCCGGCGACGCCACCGACGAGTGGGATGGCACCGAGCACGCGGTAGATGCCACGGGGATGCGGGCGCTTCTCCAATTCGCCGGCGACGTCGCGCAGCACGTTCGCGATCTGCCACATTCCGCGCAGCAGTGCGAACGGACCCGACTTGGGCGACTCGTCCTTCTTCACCGGGGCACTGTCTGCGAGCGCCGTCAGATCCCGCTTGCACAGCACCGATCCGAGCAGCGCCACGTGCGTCTCGCGGTCGGTCACACCCGACTCGCGCGCCACGGCCACGAGCACCATCGCCTGGTTGGCGAACCCGAGGAGATCCTGGATCGGCAGCCGATTGACCAGGATGCCGAACACGCCGGGAAACGCCACGGCGACGGTGTTGAGCGCTCCGATGCGGTTGACCCACCACTGCGAGCGCGCGTTGCTGTCGAGCTCTTCCCAGCCGGCCGTACCGGGAAAATCGGTGGTGTCGAATGCCTTCGCAAGGAAGTCGATGACGTTGTCGAGAGTGGAATCGTCGTCGGTGGGCTTACGGAACGTTCGCCCCTTGAGACCGATCGGGTCCCGTGTCGCAAGGATGTCGAGCACGGGATGAATGATGGCGACGGCACTGCTCAGAACCGCGGCGACTCGACGGTCGTCCATGTCAGACAAGCTCCATTTCGAAAGTGGGACCCGAGGGTCAGATCAGGCCGGCAACCGACACGGCCGGGGCCGGGTCGTATGTGGTGGTGCGCTGACGAACCGGGCGTCCGATGCCGTCGGCGATCTCGTGCAGTTCCGCGACGGTCTTCTCCGAACCGTTCTGCGAACCCGCCATACGCGAGATCGTCTCCTCCATCAGAGTCCCTCCCAGATCGTTCGCGCCTCCGTTCAGCATCGCCTGTGTACCCGTGATTCCCAATTTCACCCACGATGTCTGAATGTTGTCGATTCGGCCGTGCAGCATGATGCGAGCCAGGGCGTGCACCGCGCGGTTGTCGCGGTTGGTCGGCCCGGGTCGCGATGCGCCGGCCAGATACAGCGGCGAGGACTGGTGCACGAAGGGCAGCGGCACGAACTCGGTGAACCCACCGGTCTTGTCCTGGATCTTCTTGAGCACGTTCAGGTGACCGACCCAGTGCGACGGATTGTCGACGTGCCCGTACATCATCGTCGAGCTCGATCGCAGGCCGACCTCGTGCGCGGTGGTGATCACTTCGATCCACTCGGCCGCGGGGAGCTTGCCCTTGGTGAGCACCCAGCGGACCTCGTCGTCGAGAATTTCCGCGGCGGTACCCGGAATCGAGTCCAGGCCCGCAGCCCGTAGCTCGGTGAGCCACTCACGGATCGACTGCCCGCCGCGGGAGGCCCCGTTGACGATCTCCATCGGCGAGAAGGCGTGCACGTGCATCGACGGCACCTTGGCCTTCACTGCACGCACCAGATCGGCGTATCCCGTCACCGGCAGTTCGGGGTCGATCCCGCCCTGCATGCACACCTCGGTGGCTCCGACGACATGCGCTTCCCACGCGCGATCGGCGACCTCGGTGGTGGACAGGGTGAACGCATCGGCGTCGCCCTTGCGCTGAGCGAACGCACAGAAGCGGCACCCGGTGTAGCAGATGTTGGTGAAGTTGATGTTCCGGTTCACCACGTAGGTGACGGTGTCTCCGTTGACCTGCTTGCGCAGATCGTCCGCGAGGGCCGCGACGGCGTCCATGCCCGGGCCTTCGGCCGTCGCGAGCGCGAGGTACTGCTCGTCGGTCAGCCCGGCCGCATCCTTCTCCGCTGCCGTCAACGCGGACACCAAGTCCCGGTCGACCCGCTCGAGCCCGGCGAGATCGCGTACCTGCTCGCGGATCGACTCCCAGTCGCCGAACGCATTCGCCAGATCCGAGCGGGTCTCGGTGTTGCGGCCCTGCGTGTCGATCTCGGTGTTCAGATCGACGCGGCCCGAGGACTCCCACTGCTCGTCCGGTTCCTGCCACGGCAGACCCGTCGGGTTCACACCGCCGCGCGCCATGCCGGTCTCGGGATCGGCCAACGCGTGGACGTGCGCCGAGATCCGTGGATCTATCCACGGAGCGCCGGCCAGAACGTACTGCGGTTGCGCTGCAGTACGTTCCACCAACCGATATCCGGCCTTCGCCGACAGCTCGGCGAGGGTGTCGAGGTTCGGCCACGGCCGCTCCGGATTCACGTGATCGGGAGTCAGCGGAGACACCCCGCCCCAATCGTCGACGCCTGCGCCGAGCAGCGCCGCAGTCTCCTCCGGTTCCACCAGATTCGGCGGAGCCTGGATCCGCATCGACGGGCCGACCACCATGCGAGTCACAGCGATGGTCGCCAGGAATTCTTCGAGCCCCGCGTCGGGAACGGACCGCATCGCGGTATCGGACTTGGCCAGGAAATTCTGCACGATGATTTCCTGCACATGCCCGAAAGACTTGTGCACCTTACGAATTGCCATGATCGATTCGGCGCGGTCGCGCAGCGTCTCGCCGATTCCCACCAGAATGCCGGTCGTGAACGGGATATTGAGACGGCCCGCGTCGGTCAAGGTCCGCAGCCGAACCTCGGGATCCTTGTCGGGGCTGCCGTAGTGCGCCTGCCCCTTCTCCTCGAACAACCGACGCGAGGTGGTCTCGAGCATCATCCCCATCGACGGGGCCACCGGCTTGAGGCGCGACAGTTCCTGCCACGACATCACCCCGGGATTGAGGTGCGGCAGCAGGCCGGTCTCCTCGAGCACCCTGATCGACATGGCGCGCACGTAATCCAGCGTCGAATCGTAGCCGCGGGAATCGAGCCACTCCTTGGCCTCCGGCCACCGCTCCTCCGGCCGGTCACCGAGGGTGAACAGCGCCTCCTTGCAGCCCAGCGCGGCACCCTTGCGGGCGACGTCGAGGATCTCGTCGGGATCCATGAACATCCCGTGGCCGGACGCGTTGAGCTTGCCCGGCACCGTGACGAACGTGCAGTAGTGGCACTTGTCGCGGCACAGCCGGGTGATGGGTACGAACACCTTTCGCGAATACGAGACCGTCTTCGGACGTCCAGCCGACTCGAGTCCCGCGTCACGAACCCGCGCGGCCGACGCCATCAGGTCCACCAGATCGTCCCCACGCGCATGCAGCAGAACCGTCGCCTCGTCGACGTTCAACGAGACTCCGTCCCGGGCGCGACGCAGAACGCGACGCATGGCAGAAGCGGCTGGAGCGGTGTCAGGCTGCAAAGTCACCAGTCGATCATGCGCTTCCTGGTACGCACGTGCCACCCACGCCTCCCCTGCAGGGTCGTTCCGCAGGCTCCGGGGGTGGTGGATACCAAACGACACCCCTAGGTTTGTACCCGTGACAACGATGACCGATCCACAATGGCAACCGTCTCCGCGTGCACGTCTGCTCTGGGCTCTCGGTGCCGGACTGTTGTGGCTACCGATCTTCATCGCCCAGATCGTCTGGGCCGTCGTCGACTCGAGCTGGACCACCTGGCCGCATGTCGTTGTCCTCGTCGCCTCGATCGTGTTCGCGTCCCTGCACATCGCGATCGTGCCGCAGTGGCGGTATCGCGTACATCGCTGGGAGATCAGCGACACCGCGGTCTACACCCGCACCGGGTGGCTGAGCCAGGAGCGACGCATCGCACCGATCTCGCGGGTACAGACCGTCGACACCGAGCGCGGACCACTCGACCGTCTGTTGGGGTTGGCCACCGTCACCGTCACGACGGCATCGTCCGCGGGCGCGGTGAAGATCACGGCGCTCGATCAGGATGTCGCGGACAAGACGGTCGCGCGACTGACCGACATCGCCGGCCGTACCATCGGAGATGCAACGTGACCGCCGGTAACCCGCAGGACCAGGCGGAACTGCTCGCCGTCGAGGAGGAGCAGCCGTGGCTGCGCCTGGACAAGCGAATGCTGTTGGTACATCCGGTGAACGAGGGCATCAAGATCCTGCCGGTGCTGTTGATCTCGTTCTTCGTCGGTAGCCAGAGCGGCAACCACTTCTGGAGTCTCGGCCTTCTCGCGGTCGTCGTGGTGTTCGCGATTCTGCGGTGGTTCACCACCAGCTACCGGATCGGTCCGGTGCACGTGCAACTGCGCAGCGGGGTGTTGCAGAAGAAGGCGCTTTCGATTCCGCGCAACAGAATTCGGTCGGTCGACGTGGAAGCGAACGTTCTGCACCGCGTACTCGGCTTGTCCATCCTGCGCATCGGCACCGGGCAACAGGCAGGCAAGGGTGAGGCCTTCGAGCTCAACGCACTCGACACCTCGCTGGTACCGGCACTTCGTGGTGATCTGCTGCAGCGAGTCTCGGGGCAGATCCAAGCGACCGACGGAACACCCACCGCATCAGCCTATTCCGGCGTGGAGATTGCGCATTGGCAGTTCTCGTGGGTGCGGTTCGCGCCGTTCTCCATCACCGGCATCGTCACCATCGCCGCTGCCGTCGGCGTGCTGTTCCAGTACGGACTCGGGCAGACGCTGGCCGAATCGTCGGTGGTCTCCAACAGCATCGATTCCGCCGAGCGATTCGGAATCGCGGTGTTCGTCGTCGTGGCGCTGATGGCGTTGCTCGTCGTATCGAGCATCTTCGCGTGCGTCCGCTATCTGCTGGCTTACGCCAACCTGACGGTGACGGACCAGGGACGCACCATGCACGTCAGTCACGGACTGCTGCGCACCCGCCAGTCGACACTCGATCGCAAGCGGCTGCGCGGTACCTCGCTGTCCGAACCGCTGCTGCTTCGTGCGGCCGGTGGAGCCAGCCTGGACGCCATCATGACCGGCGTCAGCGCCGAGAAGAAGGAATCCTCTCTGCTGCTCCCCCAGGCCCCACGCGCCGAGGCACTGCGAATGATGACCACCGTGCTCGGCGAGGCCGGACTGCACGGTAGTGCCGACCGTCCTCTGCTGCAGCACGGATCCGCAGCGCGTCGACGCCGCTACACGCGCGCTGTTCTGCCCGTTGTGGTTCTCGGTGCAGGGCTGGGTATCGCACAATACGTCGGTGCACCGATCCCGGTGCTTACGTGGATCGCAATCGGGGTGTTGTTCGTTGCCGCATTCGGGCTCGCACACGATCGCTTCCAGGGCCTCGGCCATGCGGTGCTGCCCGGTTGGCTCATCACCCAGCACGGTTCGCTCGACAGGACTCGCCACAGCCTCGAAGCCGCAGGCATCATCGGTTGGACGGTGCGGCAGACGTTCTTCCAGCGCCGCGCCGGGGTGGCGACCATAGTCGCTGCGACTCCCGCCGGCGTCGGACACTACGAGGTGATCGACATCCCCATCGAGAACGCGTGGGCGATGATCGACGCCGTCACCCCGGGAGCCGGAGACGTCTGGCTGCAACGAACCTGACATGACGCGGCCGCAGACCATCGAACAACTCGACCTCGCGGTGGCCGAGTGCCGCGCCTGCCCTCGCCTGGTGCGGTGGCGCGAGCAGGTCGCCGCCGAGAAGCGGGCTGCCTTCGCCGACGAAACATATTGGGGCAAAGCGGTTCCCGGCTTCGGCCCGGCCGATGCATCGATGTTGATCGTCGGGCTCGCCCCGGCCGCACACGGTGCCAACCGCACCGGTCGCATGTTCACCGGCGATCGAAGCGGTGACGTGCTGTACCGAGCCATGCATGCCGTCGGGCTGGCGAGCCAACCCACCGCGACCCATATCGGCGACGGGTTGACGCTCAACGGAGTTCGCATCACGGCCCCGGTGCATTGCGCGCCGCCGCAGAACAAGCCGACTCCGGCCGAACGAGACAGGTGCAAGCCGTGGTTGGACGACGAATTGAGATTGCTGCGTCCGACGTTGCGATCGGTGCTCGTTCTCGGCGCCTTCGGCTGGCAGTCCCTGCTGCCGATACTGGCCGCCAACGGATGGGAGATACCAAGGCCTGCACCGAAATTCGGCCATGGGTTCAGGCTCGACCTGGGCTCGATCACCGTGTTCGCCAGCTATCACGTGAGCCAGCGAAATACCTTCACCGGACTGTTGACTCCGACGATGATCGAGGACGTGCTGCGGGATGCGGGTCGGCATGCACGTTTGCTGTGATCGCCTTCATCCGGAACATGAACAGCAGCACTCCGGCGGGGCCAGCACCGGCGACGATGAGCAGCATCGTGCGCCAATCGGCGAGCAGTAGCACATCGTTGCCCGGGCCGCCGAGCATGCACAGCACCACTGCGAAGAACCATCCGATCAGGGGCGACGCCACCCAGATCGGATGGTCTGCGACTTTGCGTGCGGCCAGAATCAGCGCGACGTTGGCGATCCCGCCGAGCACTGCGCTGATGGGGAACTGCACCGACCCGAGGTAGGTCGGAAGGAAGAAGACCGACAGAATTCCGGAAAGAAAGCCGTCGAACACCAGTACTGCGACGGTCGCCCAGGACACCAGGGCGACAGTATTGGATGCGGCCTTCGAGATCATGCGCCCAATACTGCCTTGACCCGGGTTGTTTCAGTGCATCGCATTCGAGAAACCGGGCATCGGCACTCAGGAAACCGGCGGGTATCCCAGCGAAGTGAGCAAGTTGCTCGCACCCATGGCGATCTGACCCAATACGTACTGGTACAGATCTGCCTGCGCGCCGAACTGCGGCTTGAGAGAATCGACGAACGCGACGATGGCGTCCTGCACTACCCAGTTGTACATGTGTGTTCCGCCCCTGCTGTATTGAGATCAGTGATTCAGACCACAGCTTAGTACGCCTGCGAACAGATCGTTCTCCCTACCCGTCTCATCTGGATCGAGTTCACCGCGGACGAGCACGTATTGCTCGTCGAGCAGGATCGGCTGGGCGATGTCGTTGGACAGTGCGTACTCGCTACCCGACGGCGCTACGGTCACCTGAGTCGCGTGGGCTCGGAGCGCATCCCTCTTGGCATCGAGCACGCCGCGGATGTCGATGCTGGTGGTGATGGTGTTCTCGGGAACGCTCGGGAGCTCGCCGGCCTCCGGCATTCGCCAGTGCGAGGGAATCTCTTCGATGGCTGTAAGGCCCGTCTGCAACTGATCGTGTCCGGTGACGGTCCAGTAGAACTTCGACACCTCCCAGGGCCATCCGACCCCGGGGTAGGAATCCGTCCCGCAGACCTCGACGGCCTCGGTCACCAGCGAGTGGACCTGCTGATGATCGGGGTGACCGTATCCGCCCTCGGGGTCGTACCCGACGACGACCTGCGGCCGGAGCTCACGCACCACCGCGACGAGCGCTCCGAGGGCCTCGGCGCGATCGGCGTTGACGAACGCGCGCGGCTTGCGGGCAGCCGACGTCCCCGCCATCCCCGAATCTCGCCAACGACCGGCTCCACCGAGGAATCGCGGCGGGTTGCACCCCAGCGCCGCGAGAGCGCGATGCAATTCAAGAATTCGATAGCCGCCGAGCTGATCCGCACGGTCGACGACCAGATCGGCCCACGTCTCGCCGATCACTTCCCCCTCCTCACCCAGCGAGCAGGTGAGCACCGTGACGTCTGCCCCGGCTCGAACGTAGTGAGCGATGGTGCCGCCGGTGGTGATGGTTTCGTCGTCCGGGTGTGCGTGCACCAGGAGCAACCGCTGCGGCTCCGTCATGGAAGGCTCCGTCATGGAAGGCTCCGTCATCGTCTGCTCGCTCGTCGACTTGTTCGTCATCTCTCCGCCGCTCGCTGTGTCGTTGTCGTCGGTGTCGACGGTGTCGACGGCTCGGTCATCGGGGCGTCCGCACCCATTGCGACGCGTCGGCGAAGATCCCGACCTCCACCGGGCCGGTCAGCGAGACGCCGGTGATGCCGGGAACAGCGGCCACCACGGACGAGTCCTGCATGATCGGCAGCGTCGACGCCAGCGACCACAGTGTGGGCTCGACGTCGTCGGTGGCCACGGAGGGTTCGAGACCGCTCACCAGTGCCCTGTCGATCGTCGGTTGCAGTTCCGGAACGCACAGGCCGGACAGGTTGCGCGGTACCTCGACGCCGTCGCCACTGCCGTCGGCCGGTTCGTCGACGCAGCCGAACCGTGAGGCGAGGGCCGTGGCGGGGTCGACTCCCGCGCTGGTCCATCCGACCACCGCGTCGACGGTTCCGTCGGTCAACGCCGTCGAATACAGCTCGTCGGCGGGCAGTGGGGTGACGGTGGCATCGATGCCCGCGCCGACGAGTTCGTCGGCGGCGGTTCCGGCGACTGCGAGCGCGATGTCGTCGTTCTCGACGGCACCGATCACGAACCGCAACGCGGTGCCGGTCGCGTCCGCAAGGCGGGTGACACTCGGAGCCGGAGCACTCGTGGCCGTCGGGTCGGGGCTTGTCGTCGGAGCGGCGGTGGTCGGTGCGCTCGGGTTCGGTGTTGCTGTCACCACGGCATCGGGTGTCGGCACGAACCCGGCCCGGTCGAGCAGATCGAGAGCGGCAGTTCTGCCGATGGGGGCTGGCGCGGTCGCGGAGTAGCCGGGGTCCGACGGCGAGGACAGCTGCGCTGCCGCCCGGCGATCCGTCGCACCGCCGCCTGCTCCGACCGTGGCCAGCAAGTTCGGATCGAGCAGACCGAATATCCCTTGCCGCACAGCAGAATCGGACATGTTCGGAGCTCGCCCGTTGACCGTCATCGACAGCACGCGTGACTGCCTGATGGTGTCGGTTCGCACTCCGGGAATTGCGGAGAGCTGAGCCAGCAGAGCCGAGCCTCCGCGAACCTGGGCGATCTGCGCGTCACTGGACCGCAGCGAATCGGCCAGCTGCGCTGAAGTTCCCCCGCGGCGGATGAGGATCTGGTCGGGTGATGCGGGTCGGTCCCAGAATCGGTCGTTGCGTTCGAGCAGAATCTCGTCCCGACCGCGGTCGACGGTCTTGATGTTGAACCGGGAACCGGAGACCGGCACATTGTCCGTCAGACCCCCCTGAAAACCGCCGGGTGAGTCCTTGAGCAGGTGTGAGGGGACCAGATCGGCGAACAGTCGCTGCCAGGCCGGATAGGGCGACGAGAGCGTCACGTCGACCGTCTTGCCACCGCCCGAGGACGCCACGTCGCTGATCAGGGCATACCCCGCAGGATCGACGACACCGGGCTCAGTGATCATCTGCTGCCACAGGTAGCGGAAATCCTCGGCGGCGATCGGAGCGCTGTCGGACCACTGGGCCTCGTTGCGCAGCTGATAGCGGATGGTGAACGGCGCTTGCGACGTCACCTCGGCCGAGATCATCAACGACAGGTCCGGTTCCCAGGTGGTCACCCCGGTGGCGGGGTTCCTGACCGGGCGGAACGGGCTGGGCAGAACCAGTGAACTCACCGCGGCCGTCGCGGGCGACTGATCCGCCAGAAGATGTGGATTGAAGCCGATACCGACGTCGTCGATGGCGACGACGACCGGATCACCGGTCTCGGCCGGAACCATCGTCGTGCTGACCGGAGTCTCGACACTCTCGATCGGGGGCGGCGGATCCGCAGTGCACGCGGTGAGTACCAGAGCGATGGCAGAAACCAGAACCGTCGGCATCAGCACCTTGCGCAACGAGGATCTCCTTCGTAGTCGGCTACCTTCCGCGACAGAAGCGACGCGCCCCACGAGGGTGACACGTCGCTTCTGTCGCACGAAGTGAGTCTTACAGAGCAGCCTTGTCGCGAGTCTTGCTACGCGAACGCTCGCGGGCGCGCTCGTTGGAATCGAGGTGCACCTTGCGGACGCGGACGACCTCGGGAGTCACCTCGACGCACTCGTCGCCTGCACAGAACTCCATGGCCATTTCCAGGTCGAGCTTCTTGGGCTTGGCCAGGGTCTCCATGACGTCTGCGGAGGACTGACGCATGTTGGTCAGCTTCTTCTCGCGCGTGACGTTGATGTCGAGGTCTTCCTGACGCGGGTTGATGCCCACGACCATGCCCTCGTAGGTGTCTGCGCCCGGCTCGACGAAGAACGTGCCGCGATCGGCCAGCTGGATCATCGCGAACGGGGTGACGGTGCCGTGGCGGTCCGAGACGAGCGAACCGGTGTGGCGCGCGCGGATCTCACCGGCCCACGGTGCGTAACCGTGGAAGACGGCGTTGGCGATACCGGTGCCACGCGTGTCCGTGAGGAACTCGGTGCGGAAGCCGATCAGGCCGCGCGAAGGAACGATGAATTCCATGCGAACCCAGCCTGCGCCGTGGTTCGTCATCTGCACCATCTTGCCCTTGCGAGCTGCGAGCAGCTGAGTGACCGCACCGAGGTACTCCTCCGGTGTGTCGACCATGAGCTCTTCGAAGGGCTCGTGCAGCTTGCCGTCGACCTGCTGGGTGACCACCTGTGGCTTGCCGACGGTGAGCTCGAAGCCTTCGCGACGCATCTGCTCGACGAGGATGGCGAGAGCGAGCTCACCACGACCCTGAACCTCCCACGCGTCGGGGCGACCGATGTCGAGGACCTTGAGCGAGACGTTACCGATGAGCTCCTGATCGAGACGGCTCTTGACCATGCGCGAGGTGAGCTTGTGGCCGCTGACGCGTCCGACGAGCGGGCTCGTGTTGGTGCCGATGGTGACCGAGATGGCGGGCTGGTCGACGGTGATGCGCGGGAGAGCGACCGGGTTCTCGAGATCGGCGAGCGTGTCACCGATCATGATGTCGGGGAAGCCCGCGACGGCGACGATGTCGCCGGCGACGCCGCGCTCACCGGGGACGCGCTCGACGCCGATGGTGTTGAGCAGCTCGGTGATCTTGGCCTTCTGGACGACGGGCTCGCCGTCGACCTCGCGCATCCAGCTCACGGTTTGGCCCTTTGAGAGCTGGCCGTTGTGGATACGCACCAGGGCGAGGCGGCCGAGGAAGGCCGACGCGTCGAGGTTGGTGACGTGCGCCTGCAGCGGTGCGTCGACGTTGCCCTTGGGCGCGGGGACGTAGCTGAGCAGAACCTCGAAGAGCTCGTCGAGGTTCTCGGCGTCGGGTGCGTTGCCGTTCTCGGGCTGAACGCGCGACGCCTTGCCCTCACGGCCGGAGGCGTAGAGAACAGGAAGATCGAGTGCGAGCTCGGCTGCCTCGGACGCTTCGTCGTCGAGGTCGGACGCGAGGTCGAGGAGCAGATCGTGGCTCTCCGAGACGACCTCTTCGATACGCGCGTCGGGACGGTCGGTCTTGTTCACGACCAGGATCACCGGGAGCGAGGCGGCGAGCGCCTTGCGCAGGACGAAGCGGGTCTGCGGAAGCGGGCCCTCGGACGCGTCGACGAGAAGGACGACGCCGTCGACCATGGACAGGCCACGCTCGACCTCTCCGCCGAAGTCGGCGTGGCCTGGGGTGTCGATCACGTTGATGACGGTGATCGTGCCGTCGGCATTGCGCTTGTGAACGGCCGTGTTCTTGGCCAGGATCGTGATGCCTTTTTCTTTTTCGAGGTCACCCGAGTCCATGACGCGGTCGATCGCTTCGGCACGTTCCTCGAACGCGCCGGACTGCCGGAGCATGGCGTCGACCAGGGTGGTCTTGCCATGGTCGACGTGTGCAACGATGGCTACGTTGCGAAAAGTGGTGGTGCTGTCGATGTTGTCTGCACTGCTTGGGGCGCTCACGCGAAAAATTCTCCTGGAGTCGAATGCGGGCTCTTGTTCGCTAGCGGGCTTATGTCGCTAGAGAAGCGCGCTGCACCGCGAGGTTCTCGCGACTGATCGAGTTTACCCGTAGTCCGACGGTGCCCTGCGCCACCCTCAGGTCTGTGACCTGCGCCACCCATTAGTCTTGGTGCTCATGGGCAAGATAAAGGCAGTAGATGTCTCGGGGATGAAGCCCAAGAAAAAATGTTGCCGCAAGAAGGTTCGGTGCATCACATGCCCCGTTGTCATCATGCGAATGAAGAAGCTCGAATCGGCAGGCGCAACCAAGAAGGACCTGAAGAAGGGCCTCAAGACCGCCCGGGCGAAGTGAGCAGAATCTGCTGTAGTTCTGGCAACCAGAGCCGATCCGCGTCAACCAGATCCATGGTCGGAAGCGTCCCCGCATCCACCCACCGCAAAGCCGAATGTTCCAGCGCTGCAGGCATTCCCGAGACGAGCGAGACCCGGTAAGCGCGAAGCACGAGACCTCCGGGCAGGTCGACGTCGCCGGTGAGTGCCGCTCCGATGGAGCACTCGACTCCCAGTTCCTCACGCAGCTCGCGCACCAGGGCCGCGTCCTCCGACTCCCCCGGCTCGACCTTGCCGCCGGGCAGTTCCCAGAGGCCCGCCAACTCGGGCGGACGAGTTCGTTGCGCGAGCAGAAGCATGCCGTCGTGCATCAACGCGGCTGCGACAACCACAGCGGTGGGTGTACCGGACATGCCACCATCTTTCTATGACCGAACTGCTGACCGACCGCGACATCGAGGACGCCCGGCTCGCCGAATGGACCGTGGTCGGGAAATCCCTGACTCGCACCGTCGAGCTGGCGTCGTTTCCGGCAGCGATCGAGGCGGTGAACCGCGTGGCCGACGCCGCGGAAGAGGCGGACCATCACCCCGATATCGACATCAGATGGCGGACGCTCACGTTCACCCTCTCCACGCACTCTGCAGGCGGTCTCACGCAGAAGGATGTGGACCTTGCGCGTCGGATCGACGATCTGATCGCGAACTGATGCGTCCGGAATAGACCACCCAGCCGAGGAACAACGCTGCTCCGACGACGTCCACGGCACCGGCCCACGCCTCGAGTGCGGGACGGGGGATGGTCCAGATCGATTCCTGGAAGAAACTGAGCAGCCACGGCACCCCCACGGTCACCGTCACCAACCAGTAGCCCGCGACGATCTTCGCCCCGGCGACGTCGCGCAGCGGCCCGTGCACCAGCCAGATCACCATCGGGATCACCCAGATCCAGTGATGCGACCACGAGATCGGCGAGATCAGCAGGCCGAGAAGTTGCACGACCACCAGCGTGCCCAGATGGTCTTCACGTCCGATCGCACGCCATGCCGCGATCGCAAGTCCTGTCGCGACGACGGCGGCGGCAATCCACAGCGGCCCCTGCCCGACGTCCTCCCCCGCGATCCGGCTGAGCGCGCCACGCAGAGACTGATTCCAGACCGAGCCGACGGGGCCGATGCGGTCGGCATCACCGAGCAGCGTGGTGAAGTACGTGGCCGCCTGATGTCCGAGCGCCGCGTAGCTCACCGCGACGGTGAGGGCGAAGGCCACTGCCGAGAACGCCGCAGCCTTCCACCGCCGAGTCGCCAGGAAGTAGAGACCGGTGATGGCCGGGGTCAGCTTGATTCCGGCAGCGAAGCCGACGAGTCCGCCTGCCACCCACCACCTGGTGCTGCGTACCGCGACAATCGCCACCAGCACCAGGAACACGTTGACCTGGCCGTAGTCCAGTGTCGTCCGCACGGGTTCGGACCACAGCCCAAGCGCGGTCCACAGCATGGCGATACGCACCCACCGCGGCTCGGCGGAGCGCTCGTCGCCGAGCACCATCGACAGGGTCAGCCTCACCACGGCGAACAGCGCGATCATGGTCGCTGCCTGCCAGAGGACGCCGACCAACGTGAACGGCAGATAGTGCAGTGGGAAGAACACGAGCGCGGCGAACGGCGGGTACGTGAACGGGAGCGGGAAGTCCGGGGTCTGCACCGAATACGTGTAGTCGTACAGATTGCCGCCGAGCAGTGCCGCGGAGCCGTCGACGTAGACGTGTAGGTCTACGAGATTCATTCCGTTGGGCGTCGCGAAGGCCCAGACGAATCGGCTGATCACCGAGACCGCGAGCAGAACGGGGGCCAGCCGAACAAGTCGGTTCACTGTGCGTGCGGTTCCGTTCGGTATCGATGCGTTGTATCGATCGTCGAGCTTATAGGGCTCCGCTCACGCGCCCCAACCGCGGATGCAGCCGAGTAACATTTGTATCACCTTTCACACTGATAACTTCAGTAACAGGTTATCGTGTGCGTCTGCGGACAATTCGCAGCGTGTGACCAATAGACTGCCCTGGCATAGATGCGACGGGGGAGGGCTCGATCGACAACAGCTGTACATCGGGGATTGCGCTACATAGAGTGGCCCCTCGAGCACCGGCTGTCGCCGTGGGCCCGCGTCATGATCAGAATGGGGAATATCACCGTGCTTCGTACCCGCGGAACGCGTCGCGTAGTTACAGCTTTGGCCGTAGCCGCAGCCGCCGCACTAGTCGTGCCGACCAGCGCATCCGCACAGCCATTGGTGCCGATGGCACCAGCAGATCTGCCCGCAGCACCGGCCGATCCCGCTGCTCTGATCGCACAGTTCCTTCCCGCCCCCGGTGAGCCATTGCCCAACCTGGCCGAGGTGGAAGCACTCGCCTCGTTCGCACCGGCCATTCTCGGTGCCGCAGCCGGACCTGCCGACGTGGGAGCTGCTCCGGCCGCCGACCTGCTGGGTCAGGCCCGCGCGCTGCTCGAGACGGCGCAGCTGCCGGACCAGGTCAAGTCCCTGCTCGAGAGGGTCATCACGTTCCTGGACGGCTCCGGCGGCGGCGGACCGGAACTTCCGGCCGACGGACCCGTCATCGCCCAGTTCCTGTACCCGACGCTCGGCGTGGGGTGCATCTCCGACACCGCCGATTCCGTCGGAACCGCCCTGGCCGTACCCGGCCCCGCAACCCTGCCGCCTCCCGGACCGGGCGCAGGCCAGGCCGGCTTCGTCTTCACCGCCCTCGGCACCGCACCGATTGCCGCGGAGCAGGCAGCTCCCCTGACGGTGACCTGGCTCAACATCGACAACCGTCGCTCGGGAACTCAGGATCTGACCGGCGCGGCCATGATCAACGCGGACGGTCCGGCGACGCTGTCTGCGATCGCCGACACCGGCCCCGGACGCGTCCTCTCGGTCGTCTCCGGTTCGATCACCACGCAGTCGAAGGAAGATCCGGCGGCAGCTCCGCGCAGCTGCACCTTCCTGCCCACCATCGGTACGGTCTACGTTCCGTAGCTCGTATCTGCGCTACCGACTCAGTTCGCCCCCGGCTTTCATCAGAAGCCGGGGGCGAACTGTTTGTAGAGCCGAATTCGGAAAGAATGGCGCGAGCGGCTCGAATCGAATGTCGCGCTACATTCGGAGATGGTCGGAATGAATTACATCGATGGTATTTCAGACAATGTCCGCGGCAGATTTCGACCACTGCCCGTAATCGGCTTTGAGAATATTGTTGATGTCGACTTTGACTCCGCCCACGAAATCCTTGTCGATTCGGATCTGATGAATGTGCGCGTCGGGATGAACGAAGCCCTTGGGTGTTCCCCAATTGTGCTGCCAATACCACTGGCCGAGGCCGGCGACCGAGGCCAATTCGATGGTCGGTGAATTGGCGTAGATCCCCGTGTTCTCGGCTCCGATCACCGACTGCCAGCCCAGGATGTACGGCGCGATCAGGGTTGCGAACTCCACTGCGGTGGGGTTGTCGTCGATCGACGCGTAGATCGGGCGGTCCGCAGGACCGCCGGCAGCCGTGTGGAGTTCGAGGCCGCGCGTGGCATGCTTCACGCCTGCTGCGTACCCGCCGCGCCAATCAGACGTGGTTCCCTTTCCGAACTGGTAGTTCGAGACCACCTCCAGCCCGGCGGAGGTGAGCGAGTCGGCCTCGGACCTACGCATCGGCTTGCCGATCATCCAGTTCGCATCCGGCCGCCGATCGGAGACATATCGGACGGCCCCGAGGTGACCGGCATTCTTGATCGCCGATGCCGATGGCACCCCGCCCGAGTAGTCGACGAGTGTGCCGAGTCCGGCGTCGGCGTGTGCGGTCGCGGTACCCAATGCAACCAATCCGACGGCGGCCGCGGAACCCGCGGCGGCGTACTTGAACAACTCACGTCGCGAAACCTGCACTGAAATCTCCATTGTCGTTCGATCGCCGCGGCGCGCCTACCCGAGAAATCGCACAACCACTGCTAGCTTGCATCGTTTGTCGTATCCCACCACAATCCCATCGGTACCGCCAGCCCCACTGCTCACACCCGCCACGTTGCCCTCCGGCTTCACACGAGCACCTCGAGCACCGACATCACGAACATGAATAAGGTGGAGAGCACGATGCACGGACGAACGCGCTGAGGAGTGGATGGACATGGGCGTAACGCTTGCCAAGGGTGGAAATGTCTCGCTGACCAAAGAAGCGCCGAACTTGACGGCCGTCAGCGTAGGACTCGGCTGGGATGTCCGTGCCACCACCGGCGGTGACTTCGATCTCGACGCCAGCGCCATCGGACTCCGCACCACGAAGAAGGCACTGAGCGACAGCTACTTCGTCTTCTACAACAACCTGCGCTCCCCCGACGGCGCCATCGAGCACACCGGCGACAACCGAACGGGCGAAGGCGAAGGCGACGACGAGAGCATCGATGTCGACCTGGCGGCCCTGAACCCGGAAGTCGACTCCATCGCCTTCCCCGTGTCCATTCACAACGCCGACGCCCTGGGCCAGAACTTCGGTCAGGTCGTCAACGCCTTCATCCGCGTGGTGGACAAGTTCGACGGGCGCGAACTCGCCCGATTCGACCTCAGCGAAGACGCCTCCACCGAAACGGCCATGGTGTTCGGCGAGCTGTACCGCCGCGGGGCCGAATGGAAATTCCGCGCCATCGGCCAGGGCTACGCCTCGGGCCTGGAGGGAATCGTGCGCGACTTCGGCATCGACGTGGGTTAGAAACGTCGACGCTCACCCGCCGACATTCGTCCATCCGGCGCTGCGTGCGCGTCTCGATTGGACAACGGTATGGGTCGGAACTTGTGACGCCCAGATGATGTGTGGTGGTATCAGCGCACACGCAACATAAGCCACATCAGTCACAGGAGTCACACATGTCTCGTCGCCTCAGCCGCTTGGCGGGCGCGCTCGCGCTCTCCTGCGCGGCATTGCTCGCTGTTCCCGCCACTGCTACAGCGGATCCGGCACCGGCCGATCCGCTGGCGCAGGCGATCGCCGCACTGCAGGGACAGGGTGGTGCCTCACTCGACGCCGCAACCGCGATCGCCGACTCACGTACCCCGGTCGCCGAGGACGCGAGCGTCGACCCGTTCGCTGCACTGAACGCCGCCAACAAAGCCCTCACCGACTTCGGCATCACGCCGTTCTTCTACCCCACCGCAGCGATCAACTGCGCCGCAACAGCGGGCTCGCCCCTCGGCATCGTTCCGGGTGTCGCAGGCGGAGCGGCCGGACCGTGGCCTCAGCTGACCGCGCCGGCCATCCCCACGTTGCCGTTCCTGCCGTCCATACAGATTCCCGAGCTCAATGCCGTGGACAAGGGCGAAACGATGTTCGCGTTCGTCCCGGCCGGAATCGTGAACGATTCTGCCGACAAGACCGGGATGCAGGTCGCCTGGTTCAACGTCAACACCCTGCAGGGCGGATTCGCCGACTTCGGCGGCTTGGCTACCACTCTCGCCGACTCGATCCTCACCAATTCCGGCGTGCCCGACGCCGCGAAAGACATCGTTCGGCCGTTCGTCATCGGAGCGATCGACTCGCTGCCTGCCGCCGGTGCCCGCGCCGTACCCGTCGAAACCGGATCGGGAACCGTTCTCGCCGCGGTGTTCGGCACAGTGAACCACAAGGCCCTCGACGGTTCGGACAAGAGTTGCTTCTTCTTCCCCACCGTCGGCATGATCAACGTCGCCTAGAGGTTACGCACGACCACGAAAGGCCCTGCCGCGCACTGCTGCAGGGCCTTTCGGCTGTTACGCCCTGACGATTCGGCCCAGCCGTCCCAGTACCGCCTGCATCTCGGTGTGTTCCGAGCGCGCCGCCCAGGGCCGTTGCCTGTTCCTTCCCCGCATCTGCATCGCGGCCCCGGTCACGAGGTCACCGTTGGGGGCGAAATGCACGCGAACTATCTCGTTGAGTGAGCGCCCCAACCCGAAACCCGGTACGACACTGCAGAACCCGTAGGGAAACAACGGTGCATCCGGTTCGTTGTACTTACCACCGACGAACACCGGGACGCCGGTACGGAAGTCGCGGCACTGCGCGATGAACCCGTGGAACGCACGACCCTTCTCGCGTCCGTAGTAGGCGATACCCACCCGCCCGGACCCGGTGGCGGTGATCGCGCCGAAGCGGGCGTCGCGCACCCCTGGTGCCGACACCACCACCGGCCTCGACCAACTCACCGCACCGTCGGAGGACCAGGCGGCATGCAGCAACCCGTCGCGGTCCGGCCACACCGCGTACACGTTTCCGTCGTCGTCGACGGCCATCGACTCCGGCAGCAGGTAACGCGAACCGAGCAGCAGAAAATGTAAGACATTGTGGTACTTCGCCAGCGCCGACCCCGGGACCATCCGAACGTCCCACGTCAGGCCTTCGTCACGACTGACCGCCACAGCGAACCGTCGACCGTAACGGCCACCGATGTAGACCGTGCCGTCCGGACCGACGACGCCCTTGCCGAACGCAACGTACTCCCGGCTCGGTAACCCGGGGATGTTCTTCGAATCGATGTCGAACCCACCGGCCACCTCCCACTTCACACCGCCGTCGAAGGACCGCCAGATGACCTGACGGGTGACGTTGATCAGTGGCCGCACGCGTACCGCGAACGGCGTGGGCGCGGAGAGGTACGTAACCCTGCCCGCCCGTGAATTGCTCGGTCCGGCAAATACTTTGGCGTCCATCCTGGCTTTCGATGCCACTGTTCGCGTGCGCCAGGTTTCCCCCCGATCGTCACTGACTCCGAGGGTGAAGCCCGTTCTCAGCGGGCGGGGCGGCACCGCGTCGAATCGGCCGGCGTGCAGAAACAGTCGCTCGTCGACGTCGTCGAAGTACAGATAGGGTCGATTCCGACTCTGTTGCACGCCCTCGGGAACCGATGCGCGCCATGACTTTCCGAAGTCGGGCGAGCGCAGTACACCGATACCGTCGACGGTGAACGCGGGCGCGACGAAGACGGTATTGTCCGCCGCGACCCCGAGGGTGCAGGCCGCGGAGCCGTACTCGGTGTAGGAGATGTCGGTGACGAAGTCGGCCGATGCGGCGGCGGTGGTCGAGGAACGCAGCCCTGCCCGATAGCCCGAGGCAACTCTGGGCGTCACGACACCCGCCATGAGGTGCCGCAGCGTCGCGGCCGCGGTGCTGGTCGATGCATTGGACCAGGCTAGCGCCGATGCTGCCGGTAGACCTCCAAGCAATCGAAGAAGTCCTTCGCCCGTCCTGGTGACAGTTCACAGAACAGGACCGGTCAGTACGTAAGCTCCCCGTTCGCAGTGGGACGCATAGGCTCATCGTGTGCCCCGCGCTCGAGCCGACCACATCCGCCCCAAATCGACGCGCCTGCATCCGTCCGACGCGCGCGCGTACTGGATGGCGTCGAAGATTCCGAGCGACCAGTTTCTGCTGTACTGCTTCGACAGCGGATCCGAGGACCTCGACACCGAGGTGGCACGCCTGCACGAGCGCAGCGGTCGTATCGAGGTTCTACGTCGACGCATCACCGAGTCCGCCTGCGGACTCGACTATCCCCGCTGGACCGAGGCGGGTCCGCGCTCCGACGCGATCTCCGTCCAGAGGAACACGAGCATCTGGTCGGAGTGCCTCGATGCGATCGCTGCATCGTTTGCCAGTCAGGTCGACCCCCGAGTGTCCGTATGGCACCTGCACCTGTATCCGAACATCGCCGACGCTCCCGGCGGCACAGCCCACGTTGCCGTACTACAGCTTTCGCACGCGGCAGCCGACGGAACACTGGCCGCTCGCACTGCC
The DNA here is from genome assembly GCF_033142445.1 of Rhodococcus sp. IEGM 1330. Taxonomy (NCBI): domain Bacteria; kingdom Bacillati; phylum Actinomycetota; class Actinomycetes; order Mycobacteriales; family Nocardiaceae; genus Rhodococcus; species Rhodococcus sp. IEGM 1330. The sequence goes on along the minus strand of NZ_JAWLSB010000003.1, from coordinate 373,428 downwards.
CGCGACCTGTTCGGCACGCATCCACTCCCACCGGCCTCTGCCCGGGCGGATCCTCCCGGGGTGTTCGAGCCGGCATCCACAATCGTTGCCGCTGCGACTGTCCCGCTCCGACTGGCGCGGATGGTTCGCGGCGGCATCCGTGCCCGACGCGACGCGCTGAGTCTCGGACGAGGCACCGACTCGGGTGAAATCCCCCCGCCCGCACACTCGCGCGCTCTGACCACCCTCGACGTCGCACCCACCGGCCGGACGTCCGTGCGGACCATCGTGCTTCCGAAAGCCGACCTGCAGTCCGGCGGTACCACCGTCACCACGTTCGTGCTGACCGCACTATCTGTTGCGCTCCAACGGCTTCTGGAAGATCCTGCGGATCTGGCCGCCGAGGTCACGGTCGCCAGGGACGCACGAGCCGATGCCCGCAACAATTTCGGGAACGTCGGCGTCGGACTGTTTCCCGCCGAACCGGACATCCGCGCTCGCAGTCGACTCGTATCGGCCGATCTGGCTGCGCGCCGTACCCGCGCGAATCATCCGCTGTCGCAGGCCGCCCGCGCAGCACAGGACGACGTCGAAGCCCACGTGCCGGCATTTCTGGCCGAATGGGGAGTCGCGCAGTTCGATCCGACCGCAGTCCCTCCGACGGTCACCGGGAACACCGTCGTGTCCAGCGTCTCACGCGGCGCCGCCGACCTCACGTTCGGCGGCGGCTCCGTCCGATTCACCGCAGGTTTCCCGGCCCTGTCCCCCGCCATGAGCCTGACCCATGGAGTCCACGGCATCGGCGATACGGTCACCATCGGCATCACGTCCAACAGCGCGGCCGTACCCGACCCGGATCTGTACGAGGCACTCCTTCGCGGCGCCCTCGACGACGTACGCACGGCTCTGGCCTGACTGGGACCGAACTGCCAGACAGTTCTCAGCATTTGTCGGGCGTCGGGCTCAGGTTCGCCCACCAGACTGACAGCCATGAGCCAGGAAAAGGTCACCGTACTCGCCGTCGGAGGTACCGGAGAATCACATCCGTCCGACCACAGGACACGGGTGACGGGCCTGCTGGCCTGCGTCGTCGGCGAGCTCGACGACCGCTTCGTCGGCCGGTGGGTCGGCTATCCGGCGTCGTACGGTCCGGTCGCGCTCGGCGGACTGTGCTTTCGACACAGCGCAGACATCGGCGTCAGACGCCTGCGCCGCGCGGTCGAGGGCACCAGCGGACCGATCGCCCTGATCGGGTACTCCCAGGGAGCGACCGTCGTACGCGAGGTGCTCGGTCTGGTGCACGACGGAACGATCGACGGCAGCCGCATCGTTGCCGCTGGTCTGGTATCGGATCCTCAGCAGCCGGTCGGTGCCGTCGACGGATGCACCGGACGTGGCGTCGCCGGTGCGGGTGCGGCTCTGCCCGAGTCGATTCCGGTCAAGTGGATCGGGCTGAAGTCCGACATGATCTGCAATGCCAGCGACGACAGCCTCATCCGCGACGTTGCCGACCTGACCCGATGGATGTCGTTTCGCACCCCGAAGACATGGCTACGCGAGCTGTGGAACCTACTGCGCAGCAACAGCTTCCAGAACGCGACTCGAACGCGCCTTCGACCCTCGCAGTGGGCGAAGGATGTTCGGCGTCTCCGCACCGCGGCCGTCGAAGTGGCCGGGTATCTACCGCAGTCGCTGCGCTGGCGTCGACTCGAATGGGCCAATCCCGGCGGTGGCCGACACATCGCGTACGCAAGCGAACCGTACGAGGACGACTCGACCGGCTGTCAGGTTCTCGCACGGTGGTTGGGCGGGCAGGCGGATCGGCGGGAGAACCGACTCAGCCCTTCTCTGCCACAGCGGCGAGCTGCCTGAGCCCCTTCTCGAAGTCCGGCCCGACGAGCTTGTCCATCGAGAACACTTTTCCGATCAGAGCGAACAGCTTGTTCTGCTTTCCCGACATTCGCCAGGTCACTCGGGTTCCGTCGGCGACAGGCTCGAGCAGGAACGCCGTGACGTTCCTGTTCTTGAACGGCTTGGTGAACGCGAGGTCGAGCACGATTCGTTGTTCGGGAATCGACTCGGTGATGGTCATCGTCCCCGCGCCGGCCTTGCGGTTACCCGACCACGAGTACGACGCCCCCACTCCGGCGTCGGGACCGGTGTAGGTGCGCGTCAGATCGGGGTCGACTCCCTCGTAGGGCGACCATTTCACCCACTGGTGAAAGTCGTCGATCAGGGCGTGCACGGTTGCGGCGTCGGCCCGAACCACGGCCGAGCGTTCGACGAGGACGGGGACGGGTTCGCTGGCCATCGCGGTGTCGTCAACTTCTCTTACAGAGACAGAAGATATGCCCGGCCGGATCGCGGAACACCCAGAACGAGGGTTGCGCGTGGTCGATGAGTTCGGCCCCGGCGTCGACGACGAAGTCTCTGGCCTGCTCCATGTCGTCGACCACCAGGTCGAGGTGAATCTTGATGCCCTCGTTCGGCCAGTCGATGGGGGTGAAGTCGGGTGCCTTCTGAAAGGCGAGCCGCAGTTCGCCCGGACCGTGAACCACCACCCAGTCCCCGTCGTCGCGGACCGGCTCCCATCCGAGGATGGTGCTGTAGAACCGGCCGAGTGCGGCGGGTTCCGGGCAGTCGAGCACGGTGTAGTCGACGGTGATCCGCGGTGGCGTCATGGCGGACAGAGTAGCGGTCAGCCGCCGACAGCAGGGGCGATCGTCTCGAACCATGCCTCGTGCAGGTGCTGCTCCCAGTGGTTCCACCAGTGCACACCGGTGCCGGTGATCTTGACGTTGGGACGCCCGCCTGCGGCCTGCAGCAACGGAACGAATGCGCGGCTGCTCATGCCGGCAGCCGTCTCCAGTGGCACCATCTGCGCGAACTTGACGGGGTCGAAGCGGCTGCTGGCCGGGTTGAACACAGGGTCCGTAGCCGGTGAGCCACTCCCCGAGGAGACGAAGACTGCCGTGTTGCGCAACGCGCCGACGTTGAGGGACGGGTCGTTGCGGATCCAATCCGCGGACGGCCAGGTGCCCCACATGTTGCGAGCGTTGCCGCCCATCTCGCCGACGGCCACCGAGATGCCCTGCGCAAATCCGGGGCTGCTCGCGGTCGGGTAGCCGCTGAACGATGCAACGGCCTTGTAGAAGTCGGGGTGGTGGGCGGCCAGGTTCAGAGCCGACGTTCCGCTCATCGACAGTCCGGCCACCGCGTTGTTGACGTTGTCGCTGCCGAAGCGATCCGCCATGAACGGAGGCAGCTCCTGGGTGAGGAAGGTTTCCCACTTCACGCGTCCGAGCTTGGGGTCGTCACGCTGCCAGTCGGAGTAGAAGGTGCCGCCGCCGCCGAACGGGATGGCCACGTTGACGTGCTTGTCGGCGAAGAAGCTCTCGACGTCGGTCTCGATGAGCCAGCCGTTGTCGTTCTCGGGCGCACGCAGGCCGTCGAGCAGATACAGGGTGGGGGCGGGGCCGCCGCCGGCAGCTTTGAGCACCTTGACCGGAATGTTCTTGTCCATCGACGGCGAGTAGACGTAGACGAGCTCGGAGTCGGCCTTCGCCACACCGGTCCCCATCAGCACCGTTGCCATCGTGGCGACCAACACCGCCACTACAGCGAGCAACAGACTTCGTATCCGACCATGCAGCATGAAGATTGTCCCCTTGTTCGTATCCAGCCGACCGTCTCGGGGAGGGTAACAGCCCGGTCACGGCAGCGCCTCTTCTAGCGCAGCGGGTTGTCGACGATCCACCACGCCGCATACGGCGGCAACCACACCGAGCCGGTGTCGTCGACCTGCAGATCGTGCTGCGAGAGAACCTCGACCGGGGCCGGAATTCCGAGTTCGATCAGCTGCGCGTGCGGGAACGAGCGATGTTCGGCGGTGACGTTGTACAGAGCGACGAGAGTGCCGCTGGGATGCCGCCTGCGCACCACGAGCAGACCGTCGTCCGACTCGCTCTGCACGTCCACCGGAGCCTCGGCGTGCAACATCGGTAGTCCGGCGCGCACCTTCGCGATCCGGGCGATCCCGTCGAACACTCGTTGCGCGTCGCTCCCCTGCTGGAATCGGCCGGCGCGATCGGCGTCGGTGACGCGGGGTCGATGCACCCACCGGTTGTCCTCGGCATGAGCTGGTTCCTCGGCCCAGTTCGGATCTCCAGGGGAGCCGAGCTCGTCGCCGCTCCACACGACCGGAATTCCGCCCCATCCGGCAATGATGGCGTGCGCCAGAAAGATTCGCCCGAACGCGCCGTCGGGATCCAGGCGGGACGTTCCCAGACCGGTCAGCGCGGCTGCGGTTCCGCTGATCCGGCGGTCACCGGTGTCCGGGTTGTACTGGAACACCAGGCCTTCGGCCCAGGAGCCGTCGAATTCGCCCGAGTACCAGTCGGCCAGGAAGTGGCGATGCCCTGCGCCCGAGAGTCCCAGGGACGCCGCGTCGCCGTCGTCGATGGCCCAGCCGATGTCGTCGTGGCAGCGAACGTAGGTCACCCAGGTGCCACTCGGCGGCGTCGGGGGCAACGACGCCAGTGCGTGCCGCGCCAATGCTGTACTGCCCGTTGCCAACATCGACCACACCTGCACCATCAGCGAGTTGTGGTAAGCGATATCCGAGACCCGTCCGGTGTGCCGCCCCTGACCCAGGTACGGCAGCAGATCGCGGGGTCCGACGATCGCCTCGGCCTTGAACAGCGTGGCCGGAGCAGCGAGTCGCGCGGTGGCGCGCAGGGCCTGGGTGACCGCATGCACCTCGGGTTGGTTCTGGCAGTTGGTTCCCAGCCGCTTCCACAGAAATGCGATCGCATCGAGGCGCAGCACTTCGACCCCGAGATTGGCCAGGTGCAGCACGATACTTGCGAACTCTTGCAGCACAGCAGGATTGGCCCAGTTCAGATCCCACTGCCATTCGTTGAACGTCGTCCACACCCACTCGCCGAGTGTGTCGTCGAAGGTGAAGCTGCCGGGCGCGAAGTCGGGAAACACCTCGGGGAGAGTGCGCTCGTACGAGTCCGGGGTGGTGCGATCGGGATAGATCAGGAAGTAGTCTCGATACTTCGGATCACCTGCGCGCGCCTTTTCGGCCCATTCGTGCTCGCGTGCAACGTGATTGAGCACCAGATCGACCACGAGACTGATGCCGCGTCCGCGCAGCGTTTCCGCGAGCGCCCGCAAGTCCTCGTTGGAGCCGAGGTCCTCGCGCACCGCTCGGTAGTCCATCACCGCGTATCCGCCGTCGTTGTCGCCGGGCCGCGGTTGCAGCAGCGGCATCAGGTGCAGGTAGGTGACACCCAGATCGGTCAGATGGTCGAGCCGTTCGCCTACCCCACGCAGCGTCTGTCCGTACCGGTCGACATAGCAGGCATAGCCGAACATGTCCGGCTGCTGAAACCAGTCCGGTTCGAGCAAACGACGCTGATCGAGCCGGTGCAGATCCTCGGGGCGGGCGGCATAGGCGCGCGCAGCGATCTCCACCAGGGTGGCTGCCACGGCGTCGGGATCGGGGTAGACGGCCGTGACCGCGTCGTGCAGATCGGGAAACCACTGCTCGAGACGCAACTCGAACGTCTCGCGTCGGTGGGCGGGAAGCTCGGCGAGGATCTCTCGGGTGACCTCGGAGACAGCGGGGTGAACCATGGACACATTCTGGCATCGACCCCAACGTGCGGACGCGCATACATCCGGTTACCGCGGGGTATCAGAGCGGCATGTCATTGCTGACCCGCACGCTGGACACGATCCTCGACAGAGCAGTCGTTCCCGGATACTCCCGCATCGGTGCCACGGTGCGCCGACGCTTCTGGGCCGCGGATCCGACGCCGTTCCCCTCCCCCATCGACATGGTGGTGACCGGCGCGTCGTCCGGGTTGGGCGCAGCCACCGCGAAAGAACTGGCCAGACTGGGGGCGCGGGTTCACCTGGTCGGCAGGTCTGCCGATCGGTTGGAGACCGCGGCCACCGCCATCCGAGCCGAGGTGCCCGACGCCTCCCTGGTGGTGCGCGAATGCGATATCAGCAACCTCGACTCCGTGGCCGAGTTGATTGCGGCTCTGGCGTCCGAGCTCACCGCGGTGCACGCTCTCGTCCACTGCGCCGGGGTCATGCCGGACGGGCGGCAGCTGTCCGCGCAGGGACACGAATCCGCTTTCGCCACCCACGTTCTCGGGCCGGTCGCATTGACGGTGGGACTGCGCGAGCTGTTCGACGCCGGATCGCGGGTCGTCTTCGTCTCCAGCGGCGGCATGTACCCGGTGCCGTTGCAGTCGGCCGACTTCGAGTTCGAGAACGGCAAGTACTCCGGTATGACGGCATACGCCAGGACCAAACGCATGCAGGTGGTGGTGACCGAGCAACTGGCGGAGCGGTTCTCACTCGAAGACGATCCGGTCGTCCACAGCATGCATCCCGGTTGGGCGGCCACTCCCGGCGTCACCGGCTCGATGCCGCTGTTCGGTTCGGTGATGAAGCCGATTCTGCGCAGCGCACACGACGGGGCAGACACCATCGTCTGGCTCGTCGCGTCCGACCAGGCATTGACCAGTACCGGCACGTTCTGGCACGACCGGGCCCCGCGTCCGACGCACTACCCCTCGTGGCGCGGCGATTCACCTCGCGTGCGAGATGCATTGTGGGCGAGCGTGGTCGAAGCAACGGGCGTCGAGCTCTGACGCTCGCTCAGCTGGTGACCACCGACCAGACATAGCCGTCGGGATCGGTGAATCGCGAGTCGCTCACAGCCTGTCCCCCCGCCGATTCCGCGGTACGCAGGATCGTGTCTGCCTCATCGCGCGAGGCGGTTCGGTACTCGAGCACGACGTTGCGCGCACCCACGGAACCCTTCTCGGCACCGGAATCCTTGGCCAGTGCGTCCACGGTCATCAGTCCGAGTCTGCACGCACTGTGTGCGGGCGCGAAGTCGATGTACTTGTTTCCGTAGTCTCGATCGGTCGTCATACCCAGAGCCTCGTAGAACTTCTTGGATGCCTTGGGCTCCGAAACTCCCAACAGAACAGCGATTTCCGTCGGCTTCGGACTGTCGAGCGCGGGCCCGGTGTCCTTCTTCGTGGGTGCCGCGACCTTCCAGAACGAACCGTCAGGAGCGAGGAACACCCCGGAGAACGCTCCGAACAGCATCTTCTTGGCCGGCTTGACGACGGTCGCGCCCGCCTGTTCCGCTGCAGCGAGAACGGACCGCACTTCAGTGGGCTGTTCGACGATGTACGACACCGTGTAGCCCTGATATCCGGACGGTTTCTCGTCGAAGTCACCGACACGGACCACATCGGAGGCCTGTAGGGCAGATGCGTAGAAGGCCCGCGCTCGCTGTGGATCGGACGATCCGAGCTGTATCGAATCCAGGGAGAAGGTCATGGCTCGAAGGGTAAGGGACCCGCCTTCATCCGTCTTCTCCGTTCCTGCTCACTTCCGAGTCGTCACAGACCCAGCAGGTCGGCCGATCGCCGCAGGCGCATGAGCACCTGAAGATCGAGGGCGTCGTCCGGGTCGCGCCACTGCGTACCGATCAGCCGGTCGATCGCCTCTAGCCGTTGGTAGAGCGTGTTGACGTGCACCCGCAGGCTGGACGCGGTAGCCGAATGATGCCGGCCGTGGGCCAGATACGTCGACAGCGTCTCCATGAGCGGGACTCCGCGCTTGGTCTGCTCGGCGAGCAGCGGCCCGAGCTTGTCCTCGGTCAGTTCGTCCAAATGCTCACGAGCCATGTGGCTCAGCAGGATTCGATAGATCCCCAGGCCGCGCGCCGAGGACACTTCGCCGTCTCTGCCGAGCGTCGTCAGCACGTCGGCAGTCTGTTGCGCCTCTCGGAACGCCGTCGCCAGAGCGTCGGCACCTCGCGCGGGCTCGGAAATTCCCACCGTGGCACGGGTGGTGATCATGCGGCGGACGGTGACGGACTCGCGAGCGGGAACGACCAGCAGGATTCTCGAACCTTGCTCTGCTACAACCGATCCCGGCGGCAGGGCAACGGCTTCCAACTCCGCTCTCGACGCGTTCCCCTGCGCGACCGCCACACAATACGTCACGTCCGGAGTCAGTCCGGCACGGTGGAACTGCCTGCGTTCGTCCTCGGGCGTCGACGTCGGATGGAGGAGTAGGTCGAGCAGGAATGCGTCCTGCGCCCGGCGTGCGGACTCCGCCGCCGCGCGCTCCTCGGCCAGCGACAGCGCGATGGCCGGCACGGCCCGATCGAGCAGTAGGCGGGTCTGGTCTTCGTCCCGTCCGACGGAGATCAACACCCCCAGAAAGCGACCGGCAGCCACCACCCGACGCGCGGTGATCTCATCGTCGACGGCAGCATCAGCGCCCGCCCTGCAGTGTTCGACCAAGGCTTCGACCCGGACAGCTCTGTCCTCCAGCGCAACCGGTACCGACGCGCCGTCGGCCAGGAAGTGCGCCGGCCGTTCGGTGGCCGACGCCACCTCCCGAACCAGGCTCCTTACCCCGCCTCCCCGGAGCACGACCTGGGTCAAGGTGCGGTCCCATTGCACGGTCTGTTCCAGTTCCGCAGTGCGGAGCGATAATTCGGCATTGAGTGTTTCGAGCTTGTCGATCGCTCGCACGTTTTCGATGGCGATGGCCGCATGTGCGGCCAGCGCCGACAGCAGAGCGATCTCACTGTCTGCGAAGTCCCGCTCCTGCCGCTTGCACGCGAACAATGCGCCGATGACGCGGTCGCCCACTCGGAGCGGTACGCCCAGTAGACCGCGCATGTTCTCCGACCGCGCAGCACTGTCGGCTCCCGTGATGTGCCGAAATGCAGGCTCGCTCTGATAGTCCGGGGTCCACGACGGCGACGCCCCGCGCACGATCAAACCGACGAGCCCCTCGTCGAGCGTGAGCCTGATGCCCACGAGCTTCGGCGTCAGAGCACCACTGGTGACCTCGATGACGAACTCGTCCCCGTACACCGAGCCCATATAGGCCAGATCCACGCCCAGAAGCCTGCGCGCCTGGTCCACCACTTCCTGCAGCAGAATGCGATTGTCGCGCACAGTCGTCAGGCGCACCGCGATGTCGTTGAGCGCCGAGAGCTCGGTGCTGCGCTGTTTGCGCTGATCGAGCAACGTGCGCAGCCGCAACGCCGCATGCGCCTCGGCACCGGGAAAGTCCCGGCGATGGGCTTCCAGCTGGTCGACGGACGCGTCGTCGAGAAGCAATTCCATCCATGACTTCGCGGGCGACATGGAGAAAACCTACATTGGACGAGATGCGTGTCACAGCTAAAGTCGTATGCATGTCGCTCGTCGAACAATTGTCCGAGGTCCTGCCCGCGGATCGAATCGTGGTCGACCCGGACGTCATCGCTTCCTATCGACACGACGAGGCCGAATGGGCACCGTATTCGACACCGGTCGCCGTCGTGCGGCCCCGCAGTGCGGAGGAAGTGCAGGCTGTCGTTCGCGCCTGTCTGGCCGACGGCACACCCGTCGTCACCCGGGGTGCGGGCACCGGCCTGTCCGGTGGCGCAAATGCCACCGAGGGATGCGTCGTGCTCGCGCTCGACGGCATGGACGCGATCAAGGAGATCGACTCACTCGAGCGCTACGCCGTCGTCGAGCCAGGGGTCGTCAACGATCACCTGCGTGCAGCCGTCGCCGAGCAGGGTCTGTGGTATCCCCCGGATCCGGCCAGCGCGCCGTGGTCGACCATCGGCGGCAACGTCGCCACCAACGCCGGCGGATTGTGCTGCGTGAAGTACGGCGTCACTCGCGACTACGTGATGGGCATGCAGGTCGTCACCGGAACCGGAGAACTGGTGAGGCTCGGGCGCAAGACCGCGAAAGGTGTTGCCGGCTACGACCTTGCAGGCTTGATGGTCGGATCGGAGGGCACCCTCGGGATCATCACCGAGGTGACGCTGAAGCTGCGTCCGCTCCAGGACCCGCAACGGACCGTGGCCGGCTATTTCGATTCGATCGTCGATGCCGGCCGTGCCGTCGCCGCAGTTGCCGCCGCCGGATTGACCCCGTCCGCACTGGAATTGATCGACAAACAGTGCCTCATCGCCGTCGACGCGTGGAAGAACATGGGCCTGTCGGTCGAGGCTGATGTGGTGCTGCTCGGACGTATCGACGATCCCGGACTGATCGGAGACCAGGAAGCCGAGAAGATGCTCTCGTGCTTCGACGAGGCAGGAGCTACGTGGTCTGCGGTCTCGACCGATCAGGAGGAGGCCGACGCCCTGTTTGCGGCTCGACGGTTGGCGTATCCGGCGATGGAACGTCTGGGTCCGGTGTTGACCGAGGACGTGTGCGTGCCGAAGAAGCATGTGCCCGAGATGCTCTCGCGCATAGAGCAGATCGGCCTTCGCTACGAGACGACGATCGCCAATATCGCACACGCGGGCGACGGCAACCTGCATCCGTTGCTCATCACTCCGCACGACGACCTTCCGGCCCGCGAGCGCGCACAGTCCGCCTTCGCCGAGATCATCGATGCTGCACTGGAACTCGGTGGCACCGTGACCGGCGAGCACGGAGTCGGATTGCTCAAGATGGACGGTCTGGTGCAGGAACTCGATCCGGTGGTGTTGGACATGCACCGCGCGGTGAAAAAGGCACTGGATCCACACGGAATCTTGAACCCCGGCAAGGTATTCGCACCCTGACAGCGCTGAGACCGTACGGTCCTAGGGTTGCGTGTGCAGTTTGCTGTTGTGCAGCGCAGTGACCAGCAGACTCGGCAGGCCGTTGACCAACAAGAGAACGGCCACCATGAGGCCGATCGCCAGCCACGGCTCGGTCAGCCAGAAATAGTTGCCGAGCTGTAGCGCACCGAAAATACTCAGTAACCATCCCGCGGTCTGGGCGCGTCGAGCAGGCCTGACCGGATACGAGCCGTTCACCGTGGGCAACCGCCGGCCATAGTTCTCACGGACTGCGATTCGAGCGGCCACGACGTGAAGCAGAACAGCGAACGTGAGGGCACATACTGCAAGCGACATGTATCCGTCTCCTTTCCCGGTTCCGTACTGCGCAGTCTCTCAGCCCTGGGACGATAGAACGATGACGACCAAGCTGACCAGGGACTTCGGATCTACGCTACCCATTGGGTGGACCGAACTCGACCGCAATCTCGAAGCGGAGCACTGGTCGGTGTTCACAAGTAAGTTCGGGTTTCGACCCGGGACCAAACCCGAGTCGTGGCCGGCCATTGCCGAGCCTGCCCCCTCGATGACATTCGACCTCTCAGCCCACACCGTCCGCACAACAGCTTCGTGGTCTGCGCGAGCCGACGCGATCAACGCGGAAGCGTTGCGCTGCTTCGTCACCGAGTTTTCGGACGACCCCACCTTCGTGGTCCTGGACTGGCAACACCCTTGCTACAGCTTCGACGCCGAAGCGCACGCCGATGCGGCCGAGAACGCCGAATGGCGTGTCCCCGTCCATCCGAACGGCGACCACTACATCTTCGCCCGCGACGAATTCATAGAAGGCACCTTCGGCCACCCGTGGGAACGCACCTTGTGTGTCTTCGGACCGCGCATGGTCGCCACGCTCGGTCGCACCTTAGCAACGTGGCTTCCCACGATCCGCGTCGACGGTGAACAGGTCGCGGCTCGACGAATGTAACCAAGCCCGACCCGCCGACAACAGGTCAACCGAGCGCAACAGAATCCGTATGGTTGCACGATGGACGACAACGACGCGTCGGAAGCGATCGATCTGGCCTTGACGAAGCTGGAGGGGCAACGCGCCTCTCATGTCGACATGATGGGTACTACGCCGTTCGCACCCTTGGCTCACGTGCAGCGCCCCGGCGTGGTCGCCGTCGTGCTGCAAAACAACGCCATGCGAATCACGGTCGTCGTCGACTACCACGAAGGTGGTTGGCGTGTCCCGACGATGCTGACAGGCTCTCGTCGCAACACCGCTGCCCGGGCGCTGGAAACCGGCCCGATGGGACTCCAAGCAAAGAGCATGAAAAAGGTGCGCTGGCCGTCGACCGACCCGAAACGTTCTACGCCGGAGCATTACTGGTTCACGCTGGCTGGCCTTGCCGCAGTCGATGTCGATCACGTCGTCGTCACCAGCGATGTCGATACATTTCGTGCAGTTCCAGACAGTGACGGGGTGGTGTTGGCACTCGTCGAGGCCACCGACACGAGCAACCCGGCCATCGTCGTCCACACAAGAGACGGCCGCGAAATGCTTGCTGGGCCGTGAAGGGACAGGCGTTACCGCCCTGTCGACAACGAAGATTCAGACGACATTTCGGGGCCGTGTTTCTCGAGCGCAACCACCGCAGCCACCAAGATCAGAGCGGCGCTAGCGATACCCGGTAACCATGTCGGATCCGGGGCGTAAAAAAACAGCAGCGCATAGTGCAGCTGAAAGATCGCCACTGGCAACAAAATCAGTGCCCTTGTTCGACGCATCCGGCCGTTCGAGAAAAGTATCTCGCTGATCGAACCAACAAGGATCAGCGCAACCAACGGTGGCCCCTGATGCCATTGCAGTAGTACTTCCCAGTGACTTTGGCCAGTAAAACTGGATCGCGCGAAGACGGCGAACGGAGCCGATACGAGTGCACAGACAATCCAGCTGATCGGATGGCGAAAAAGCTGGCGGACTCTTCTCAAAAACGCTTCCTTACAACATGAACAGCGACGACCTCGAACTGAACCAATGAGCAGCTCGCTTCTCTTCGAGCTGAGCACGTCAACAACCTACATTCCACGTCGTGGCCGGAGGCCTCGAATCACATGCAAAGGGGCCTTATCGTTCACTTGTCCGGGATCGCTCCGGCTTGTGAAACCATCGCCTCATGACCGTTCGACCGTGCACCGATGCTTCCCCAGCTCAGTGGTTACTCACCGCGGACCGCGATTGGTCGGACCTCACTGTTCGTGGGCCACTCGGATACGAGGCATACGCGCGCCTGCGGTTCATTCCCGACCCCACCTATCCTGGTCAGCGCGAGGGGGACGCAGACGTAGACGGTGAAATAATGCCAGAGATCAAGCAACTGGCGATTGCGACCTCACACCTCTCCAGCCACACCTCCACACCCGACGACTGCTACTTCGCAATCTGGGAAGGATGGGGTGGACTCGAACTCGTCGGAGCGGTGCAAGTACCGTTCGTCAATCGCGAAGCTGTTCTGTTCAACGGTGCCACCAGTGATCTCTCGACATGGGTCGACTCTCGCGATGACACCAGCCCCGACAACTTGCCGATCCCGTCATTCGTCTGGCCAGCCGACCGCGCCTGGTGCATCGCCAACGACGTCGACCCCCACTTCGCCACCATCGGAGCAAGTTTTACTGCGATCCAAGAACTACTGGAGAACACCACCATCGACGTCGCCGCGGACGATCCCGACCTTCCGCAGCCCTGGTACAGCGTCTAGAGACGAGTCACCGGCGCGCGGCGGCAAGCAAATCCACGGCCAGTTCGATCCACCACGCGAACGTGGTCATGGCCGTTGCCCCCCTGCTCGCGACGTCACGTCGTAGCTGAGTGGAAAGCCATCGGCATGAATGCGAAGCCGGTTCGCTTAGACGGCGTCACGATCGTCGAATTATCCTGATATTCAGGTAAGCACCAGGAAGTCCGCACGTTTCGACCAGTGCAGGGTTCGTAAGAACTGGCGTTGACATTGCCGTCCGTCCACGTATGAAGACTAAGCTGCGGGCATGTTGCGGTCGGTGTGGTGGGCCCTCGCCGTAGCCACGTTGGCTTTCACCGCATGGAACGGGTTGTCGCTGACAATGTTCGACGTGTCGATGGCGTGCTCCAAGATCGGCGAGGGCGGTTCCTACCACTGCGATGACAGAGCCATCGACGTGCTTGGGGTGTGGCCTCTGGTTGCCGTCGGGCTGTTGCTTGCCACGCCACCTGCGGTGGCAGCAATAGCAATGCGTCAGTGGGTTTCCTGGCTCGCCGTCGCCACCCTTGTTGTTCTGCTCATCGCGGGGGTGGTGTTCGTGACGCATGACTCCTACTTGAACTTGCTTGTTCTCGCTCTTCCTATGGCGGTCATCGGATCCGTATCAGCCACGTTCCAACGAACTTCCCTAGGCGGCGGAGGCAGGAAGGTCTCCTGACACATCGAAGTGAGCGATGACATCGCCCCTCGACCACCCCGCCCGTGCGGGAGGGAACCGCGTCAGCCTTCGAATCGCTCGATTCGCCACGGCGGAATCTCACGACGCGGTCGGACCTTGATCGCGCGAAAGCTGTAACCGTCCTGATCGATAACAGGCTCCCACTCGAAGTCGACCTGCTCGCCTACGTCGAGGTCGGAGACACCTCCACCGATGCTGAAGCCTCCCACCGATCGAGAGTCGATGACTTCGTCTGGATGAAGGGCACTGAAGAAAGTCCAGCACCCACCCGGAGTGTCGTCGGAATCGATGACACCCCAACTCTCTTCGCCGTTCCACACGGACACCACTCCGACGGACCACGTTCCAGCCCGAATCGGTTCTTCCCACTCCAGATCTGTCACTTCGGTGACGGTGCCGTCAGGGGCAATATCCCAAGCACCGGACGTCGGACGATCCGACTGTGCGACAGGCTCCGTGCCGAGCGGCCAGGCGCGAACTGAGAAGAAGCTGTACCCGTACAGAGGTTCTACCTGGTGCTGCCACTCGAACTCCACGTCCTCGCCTGGAGTCAGAACAGGATGTCCGTGAACAGCAACCGATATCGACGGCGTCCAACTTCCGCCCGGTGTGTCGTCGGAATCGATCACGCCCTGCATGCCCAGAATCTCCCAGCTCCGGACCCGCCCACGACTCGTCATCGGTCAAGTATGTCCGTGTTCGGCGCAAGAGCTGGATCCGGTTGCGTGGAGATACCCCGCTCCGTGAATACGCAGCCGTTCGTCAGTGTGCCACCGGCACTTCCTTGTTGCTCTCGGAGCGGACTCCCATTCGACTGCGCAGAGCGATCACGAGAACGACCGCCACGAGCATGACACCGCCGACGACCCACAGCCCGGCCTTGGCGTTGCCAGTCGCATCGAGCAGCCACCCCGTCACATACGGGGCACCGAAGCCCGAGGTGTTGCCCACCGAGTTGATGATCGCGATTCCAGCTGCTGCACCTGCTCCGGTGAGGAACGTACTGGGCAGGTACCAGAACACGGGAAGCGCACAGAACACACCGACGGCATTGACCGTCACCGCGATCATGGTGGTGAACGGCGAATCCATGTACAGCGCAAACGGAATGGAGATCGCACCGATCAGAGTCGGAATCGCCACATGCCAGGTTCGCTCGCCGGTCCGGTCCGAGTGTCGACTCCAGAGCACCATCGCCACTGCGCCCACTGCGAACGGCACGGCCACGATAAGACCGGTTGTCACGAGAGAGAAGTCGGTATCGAAGGTCTGCTTGAATCCCGCGACGATGCTGGGCAGAAAGAAACTCAGGGAGTAGAGACCGTAGGTGATGCCGAAGTAGATCAGGCCGAGCGTCCATACCCGTACATCACGGAGAGCGCGCTTGACCGAGCCGCTGATGTGCCCGTCCTTCACAGCGTCCTCGGACTCCAATTCTGTCGTCAGCCAGGCCTTCTCGTCATCGGTGAGCCACTTCGCCTGAGACGGTCGATCCGTGAGATAGAACCAGGTGACCACGCCGAGCAGAATCGCAGGAATACCCTCGAGGAGGAACATCACCCGCCAGCCGGACAGTCCGAACAGCCCGTCCATGTACTGAATGATCGCACTCGACAGGGGGGCGCCGAGCGCCGA
Source organism: Rhodococcus sp. IEGM 1330 (assembly GCF_033142445.1). Lineage (NCBI taxonomy): Bacteria > Bacillati > Actinomycetota > Actinomycetes > Mycobacteriales > Nocardiaceae > Rhodococcus > Rhodococcus sp. IEGM 1330. The sequence goes on along the minus strand of NZ_JAWLSB010000003.1, from coordinate 357,719 downwards.
CGACACCGGCAGCGCGAGGAGGAACAGGCCCATCAACCGGACTCGGTAGGCGCGCGGAAACCACATCGTCATGTACAGCAGCACGCCGGGGAAGAAGCCGGCCTCGGCGATGCCGAGAAGAATCCGTAGCCCGTACAGCCACCCTGCCGTGGGCACAAAAGCCATGGCGGCGGCCACAATTCCCCACGACACCATGATGCGGGCGATCCATCGCCTGGCACCGAATTTGTGCAGAGCCAGGTTGCTGGGCACCTCGAACAGCAGATACCCGATGAAGAACAGGCCCGACGCCAGGCCGAACATCGTTTCGGTCAGGCCCAATTCGTCGCTCATGGTCAGCTTGGCGAGACCGATGTTGGTGCGATCGAGATAGTTGACGAAGTAGGCCAACCCGAGAAACGGAATGATGCGTCGGGCGACCTTCTTGACCACCCTCGATTCGATCTCGGGCTTCGACGTGGCTGCAGGCATGGGCTCGGCTTTCCTAGAGCGAAAGTGACCTGGACCACGTTATGGACGACTCGAGCGGAGGTCTATGGAGAAACCACCCATCGAAGACGCAGGGACGAGGGTGAAGTCTCCAGCACTCAGCCCCGGGCTGCCGTGTTGCAGCCGAATGCCCACGCTGCGATCCTGTGAACGTGCGAGTAGCTCTCATTGCCGATATTCACGGCAACATCGCGGCGCTCGACGCCGTTCTCGACGACATCGAACGGCAAGGTGTCGACTCGGTGGTCAATCTCGGCGATCTGCTCTCCGGCGGCCTGCATCCGCGTCGAACTGCGGACCGGCTGATGGCGCTGGGTTTTCCCACTATCGCGGGCAATCACGACCGCTATCTGCTCGAGCAGGCTCCCGATTCCATGGGCAGTTGGGATCGGCACGCCCATGATCGACTCGACGACGAGCATCGACAGTGGCTGGGCTCGCTGCCGTTCTCACTCGAGCTGGATCGCGGAATCCTGGCAGTGCACGGTACGCCCACCGATGATCAGCAGTATTTTCTGCACTCGGTGGACCCCGACGGCTCTCGCGAGGCCACCGAAGCCGAAATTATCGACCGAGCAGCAGGTTTCACCGACAGAGCTGTCATCGCCTGCGGGCACACCCACTTGCAGCGACAGTCGACTCTCCCCAGCGGCACACTCGTGGTCAATCCGGGGAGCGTCGGCGCGCCCGCGTACGACGACGATCAGCCCTACCCGCACGTCATGGAATCCGGGTCGCCGCATGCTCGGTACGCAGTACTCGACGATCACGACAGAGGCAGCTGGTCGGTATCGTTCGAGCTGGTCGAGTACGACCACCTCGGTGCTGCCGCCGATGCCCGCGCGCACGGTATGAACGACATCGCCGACGCTCTTCTCACCGGATTTGTCGGCCCTGCGCCACAAATGCCGTCACACTGATCGCGTGAAGATCACCGACGCTCAGCGCCGACACCGGCTCGTCGCGCAGCACTTCGCCCGTGCCTCGACCACCGAAGCTGTAGTGTCGTCACTCCTCGCGTTGCATGCCACCGATCCGGCGACGGTGTATCTGTCGGTGCTCGCCCGCGCTAGATCGCTGGGGCTCTCGGGTGTTCGTGATGCAATGTACGAGCGCCGGAGCCTGGTGCGGTTGATGGCGATGCGGCGCACGATGTTCGTCGTCGCTCACGACGACGTTCCGATGATTCACGCTGCGGCGAGCCTCGGGGTTGCGCGCACCATGCGGGCACGCCTGATCAAACAAGTCTCCACGTTGCCCACCGAACCGGTGATCGCCGACGTCGAATCTTGGCTCGCGGCAACCGAAGCCGAGACCGAATCGGCGTTGCGATCGATGGGGACCGCGACCGGAGCTGAGCTGTCCGCGGCTGTGCCCGGCCTGAAGACAGCGCTTCTACCGACCACCGACAAGGTGTACGACGTCAAGCGGTACGTCACCTCGGAGGTACTGGTGATGATGGCCGCCGAAGGAAGGCTGGTGCGCGTCGAACCACGGGGCGCGTGGACATCTCGACGTCACGCATGGGCACCGATCGATCACTGGTGGCCGGGCGGGATTCCAGATCTCGACGAGACCGAGGCCAGGACGGACTTGGCTCGACGCTGGCTCGAAGTGTTCGGACCTGCGACCCTCGACGATCTGCAGTGGTGGACGGGCTGGAACAAGACTCAGACTCGTGGGGCGATTTCCGGCCTGGAGACCGTGGCGGTCGAACTGACCGAGGGCGACGGAATCATGTTGCCCGGCACTACCTTCGACAAGATTGCCGGCTCGAGCGTCATGCTGCTACCTGCACTCGATCCCACTCCGATGGGATGGAAACACCGCGCCTGGTACCTGGGTGAGCACAAGGCTCCACTGTTCGACACCTTCGGCAACATCGGCCCGACCATCTGGTCCGGGGGTCGCATCGTCGGCGGTTGGGCGGTCACCGGGTCCGGAGAAGTGGTGACCGAAATCCTGGAGGACGTCGGATCGACGGTGACGAAAGCCGTTGCAGCCGAGACTGAACGACTCACCACCCTGCTCGACGGCACCCCGGTGGTCCCATCCTTCCCGACACCGCTGGAGAAAAAACTGCGCGGGAAGAAGTAGCCGACTTTGTCTACCAGTTATTGTGGGCACATGACCAGCGGACCTGTGCCTGAATAGCGGAGCGCCCGACCAATCAGCGCTCGAGTTCGCGGTAGGGTCAGACCGTGCCGATCAGTCTGGTTTCCATCGTCCTCCCCGTGTACAACGGGTTGCCCGATCTGGATGAGCAGCTCGAAGCCATCGCTGCACAGGACTACACGGGCGATGTCGAGCTCATAGTCAGCGACAACGGCCCGACCGACGGCTTGCGCTCACACCTCGAAGAACTCTCTTTGCCTCTGTCGGTGCGAAGGGTGGACGCCTCCGCCAAGCGTGGAGTCTCATACGCCAGAAACGTCGGAGTGAAAGCCGCACGCGGCGACATCGTTGCTTTCGTCGACCATGACGACGTCGCTTCTCCGACGTGGCTGACTGCAATGGTGCGCGCGCTCGACAGCTTCGACGCTGTGGGCGGCGCACTCGAAATCGAATCCCTCAATCCGGCGGAGGTGGCGGCGTGGCGAGATACCCCGCCGACCGGCACTCTGTTTCCCACTGCCTACCTGCCGTATGCACCGGGAAGCAACTTCGCACTGTGGCGGCAGGCCTTCGAGAAGGTCGGAGACTTCGACGAAGACCTCGTCGGCGGCGCCGAGGACGTCGACTACTCCTGGAGGATTCAGCAAGCGGGATTGACGCTCGGACATGCCGCGGACGCGTTGGTCGCTTACCGCATCAGAACGACTGTCCGGCGATCGTTCGACCAAGGCCGCGCGTACGGACACACGTCGTACCAACTGTCGACTAAGCACCGTGCATCGGGCTGCCCGCATCCGTCGTCCTTCGTCAGGATCCCCGTACATGCGGTGTCGATCATCTATCTTGCGACAGTTCGTAATCCGTGGCTGCCGCGGATACTGCGACCGATGCCCGTCGGTCTGTGGGCTCACTACATCGGGATTCACTACGGCGCTTTACGAATTCGAGTGTCCGCGTTCGGCCGACGACAGCGACCGAGCATCCGATGACACGCGAGACCATCGATGCGATACGCGAGGAGACTCTCGCCGTCCTGCGGCCTCACACGGCACCGGGGGATCGCGTGGCTCACTTGGACTTTCCGAATCACTACAATGCCGGTGACTCACTCATCTATGCCGGTGAGGTCGAGTACTTGAAGCGGTTGAACGTGCACGTCGACTACGTGTCGGATCCGTTCACCCACAACGATGCTCTACTCGAAGAACGAATCGGTGACGGGACTCTGTTTTTGCAAGGCGGAGGAAATTTCGGTGACCGCTGGCCGATCGACCAGCGATTTCGTGAAGCGATCGTTGCGCGGTTTCCTCGCAACAAGATCGTGTGCCTTCCGCAGAGCATCGACTTTGCCGACACCGAAGCCCTTACGAGGACCGCAGCCCTGTACGCGCAGCACCCGGATCTGACCCTCATGCTGCGTGAAAAACGTTCGTACGAACTGGCACTCGCCCATTTCCCGAGCAACCGCATCGAATACTGTCCGGACATGGCGTTCGGTGCCGACATCGCTCGACGCGCCGAAGGCTCTGCAGTGGACGTCGTGAAGCTCCTGCGCGCCGATTCGGAAAGCCTCGGCCACGCATCGGTGAACATCGACGCTTCGTCCGTGCAATACGATTGGGGCCTGCGCGGAACGGATCTGGTGATCTCGACGGCGGTGATGCTGCCGACTCTGATTGCGCAACGTTTCCCCAGCGCGAATCGGCTGCTCTACCCCGCTCTTCTACGCTCGTACGAGCAGACGGCAAAGCTCAACCTCCGTGTGGCCCAACGTATTCTGAACCTTGCGCCCGTTGTCCTCACCGATCGACTGCACGCTGCTGTCCTGGCCGCAATGATGGGCAAGCGTGTCGTGGCGATGGACAACGCGAACAAGAAGGTATCCGGCATCTACGACGCCTACCTGCACCGCTTCGACAACGTCCACTTCGCATCGACCACCGACGAGGCCGCCGAGTTGGTTCAGCAGGCCGTATCCGACAGTCGTAGATGAACGCTGGTTGACACAGCGCGGAGGTTCAGAAGGGGTAACGGCCCTCGGCCCAGGCGCGAGCGGCCGGAGGTGTCACCGCGTCGACAGGTTCTCCATCGCGGAAGTACTGCGTGTGCAGAATCCGACCCGTGTCGACGGCTTCCTGCCACGCCTGAGTGGGGCCTTCGCCGAACCAGAGCCACGGGGTGATGTCGTCCATGACGACCACCGACTCGGCGGTAGCGAGCGCACTTAGATCGTCGAGGTCTGCGCGAGCGCCCTCCACCGAGTGGTCTCCGTCGATGAAGATGACGTCGAACCGCATGTCCGGGTGTTCCTTCGCATAGGCCGCGATGGTGGTATGCGAGTCGCCCTGGATGAGGGTGTGTCGGCCCGGAAAGTGCTCGTCGATATGGGCTTTCGCGGCGTCGCTGTAGGCATACGCGGCCAAGTCGAAGGACACGACGGTCGTATCGGGCGACGCGTCCAGAAAAGCCCAACTCGAGAAGCCGGCATTGAACCCGACCTCACAGATCAACTTCGTACTCGCCCGGGCCGCGAGCGAGGACAGATACTTTTGCTCCGCCTCATCGGCTCCGCGCTCGAAAGGTTCACCGGCGGTGGCTGTCTGGTTCACCAACGACTCGAGTTCCTGCAGACCCATCTACGTTCTCCTATCCTCTGATTCGGAGCGTAGTCATTATCGATTCCCCGGGCTGACAACGGCCCGAGCTGTGACGTCAGCCCGGCGCATGGACGGTCAAAGCGTGCGCCTGTGCGGCCGCCGCCAGCCTGACGCCATAGGCGACGAACGCCGTGAGATGGTCTCGAACCGACAGTGCGCTGGCCAGATGGATCGCATCGAGGGTGCGCAGCATCGGGTCACCGACATCGGCCGCTAGGTCGGTTGCACTCGAATCGATGGGGACGAGATTCATCTGCGCTACAACTGCCCGAGCAGTGGGCACAGAACCCGGTGCGTATCGACGCGTTGCGCGCACAACTTCGATTTTGGCCAGTTCGCTACTGACCCAGGGCACTCCCGCTCGCTCCGTAAGCCAGGTCTGCAGGACGTCGCTTTCGGCCTCGTCGAAGATCAGCTTGAGCACAGCGGACGAGTCGAGGTAGATCACCGATCGTCACGCATGTCGTCGAGCATGGATTCTGTGGATACCTCTGCGCGCACTCGTTCGGGAAAACGAACCGGAAGCGTTGCTGCCGTCAATCGCCCTTCGGCAACGAGGCGATCGACGGCGTCGCGACCAGGTTCGGGTGGCACGAGCAGCGCCACGAGCTTGCCACGATCGGTGACCTCGACGGTTTCGCCGGCCTTCACCCGCGCCAGGTAGCGGCTGGCGTGTTGCCGTAGCTCCCTGATGCCGATTCGCTCCACCGCACCAAAGTAGCACTTCATGTGCTACCAGGCGGGCAGGCATTCTCCGGCCGGGCCAGTATTCGCCGACGGACTATTCATCTGCCCACGGTCACAGGTCGGCATCTGCACAAATTCGTGGGCAAAGCTCTATTGACTACACGTTGAAGCGGAACTCATCGCTGGGCGTTTGCTGTTGTTGGCAGTTACCGGAAACCAGCCCTGAGCAGCGCACCTGCAAGTTTGAACCGTTGGTGCGCGACGGTTGCTGATGACACTGCTGCGTACCGGCTGCGTACTGCCGGGGTGGGCCAGAGACCCTCGGTCCACGCCGACATCCGCCCTGGGTGAGGGAAACTCCCACTCCCGCGAATTAGACGGTTCCTGTGGAGAACCGAGGGGTACCGTCCAGAGCTATGGGCGCGGGCCGAACAGCGGGGACCGAAACTGACCGTCTGATAGATGCTCGCCGGGAGGTCGAGGATCTGCGACACCGGTGGACCGCTAAGTCTGCTGAACTGCAAGAGGTCACGACGTTGCTGGCAGCCGCAATCGAACGGGTAGCGGATCTCATTGCGGAGACGGAGAGCGGTGACGCCCGGCGCGAACGCCGCGGAGAGATGAATCGGACGGCTCAAGCAGTGCGGGTACCAACATCGCCATGGCTCAGTACGCGAGAGGCGGGGGAACGTGCTCGCTGCCACCGGCAAAGCATCTACGACGCTTTGCATCAAGAGGAGTTGAAACCAGGCTCGGGGCTGAAGGGACGGCAGAGGAAGGCACCGCAGGGTGCGTGGCTGATCCACGTCGACGACCTCGACGCCTGGGCCGCCAGCGAACCCCCACCCAAACGACAACCCCGAACGAGGTAAACCGTGGCAATTTCCGATGCTGACCGGGCAGAGATCGACCGCCGAGCTGCTGTCCTAGCTGCCGGGCTGGCCGATAAGCCAGTCCCCGACAGTGTGATCCAGTTGCTCAGACGGCTGACCAGACAGCAACACCTGGCCGAGCTTCAGGGTGCCCCATCAGAACCCCAGACCCGTACGGAGGGAAATCCGCCTCCCCCGAGGCGAAGATGACCCCAGTGGGGGAAGGTCCGATAGCCCACCCCCTGCGCGCTGCTGGTCACGGAGGTGAGTTCCTTCGGGTAACTCTCCTCGGAAGCTCCGCTCTGATCGAAAAGCTCTAACCTGCGGGAGTGGGAGTTTCCCTCACTCAGGGCGGGGGTCGGTGTGGCCTGAGGGTCTCTCGCCCACCCCAGCGAGGCGCTAGCGAGAATCGTTTGAACCTGACAGACCTGCGAGCGCCCTCCCTCAGGGCGAAGCGTGAACTGAGGGCTGAGCCCCTCCGCCCACCCCTGTCCGGCGGGTCGAAACTCCTCATTGGTTTCTTCGGTATGCGCGCTGAGCCTTGCGCCCGTTACATGATCTGCACATGGCCTGGAGTGGTCCCGATGGGTCGCCGCCGTGTTGGATGTCGACGATGTGATCGGCTGTCAGTCCTCCGTCAGCTGGTGCGAGCGCGTGCGGTGGGCGCTCGAATCCAGGGCACTGCTCCCCGTACTTCGATCGATGCTCGGCCACTGTTGCTTGCCGGCGCTTCTGCTCGGAGTAGTCACGTGTGGCCTTCGTTGGTGTCGTCGCTCGTTGGTGTCGGTTCACAGCTCGACGGTGGTTCAGGCACCGGGACTCGCGTTGGAGCTCGGGGCATCCGGGCTGTGCGCACACCTTCATAAGTGATCGTGGCATCTGAGGTCAGCCGTTCAGTAGGCGAGGAACGGTGAATGCGGCCAACGCTTCATCGTCGGGTAGTCGCCGCGTGCTTCTGGGTCGGGGATGAGTTCCCATGCTGCTGTGCCGAGGCGGACAGGTGTATCGATACCTGCTCGCCGTGGTCCGCCTGGCCAGTCGGAGACCATGACAGTGGAGATATCGCCGAGTGCTGCGGTGGTTATCGGATCGGCTGTGAAGTCGATGCCGCCTGTGGATTCGAGCCATCGTTCGGGGTTGGTCCGTGACCGTATTGACCAGCTCATAGCAGCGTCAACACTCCCAACATGAACTCCTGCAGTTCGGTGTCTCCGAACTTGAATTGCGATCGACCGTACAGGTCCTGTGTTCCGGTCTGGAAGATCTCGTGTGGCTTGAGGTCTGGCCGGTCTATGCCAGCTTCGTAGGTCTTACCGGTGTAGCCACGGGACCGCTCGGTCCAGTCGTCCTTGTAGGTCATCTCTCCGGATCCTGGGTACATCTCGGCTGGGGTTTCGAGTAGGCCGTTGCGTGTGGCTCGGGTGCGGGCGAGCGCGAACTCGAGTTGGGTCAGACCGGGAATCGATTTCTCCATTCGGTGTCCGAGCTCGTGGATCATGGTCTCGGTTGCCTCGTCGGCGTGGGCACCCCATTCGTAGGGATGGCTGCCTCGTTTGCTGACGACGATGGTGTCGGTGGTGAGAACACTGGGGTGTTGCTCAAGGAAGAATCCGCGGTCTGCGTGGCCAAGTCCGATCGGGCCGCGATCGTCGGCCGCTCTGAGCCAGTCAGTTGGGTAGAAGCGCTCGGCTTCACGGAGCATATCGAGGGCATCAGCATCGACGGGACTGATGGTGCTGCTGCTCTGTTCACCGATCTTCGCGCGGTCGTCCGGGGTGAGCGTGCGCACTGTCTGCTTGGTGCCGCCGAATCCGCGTGCGTCGGTGAGTGCTTCGAGGATGATCTCGCTTTCGCGTTTCGCCACATCGACTCGGCGGGCGTTGATGACCGTGTCGAACTTGAGGAGGTCCTGAAAGTTCCCGGCGGAGAGTAGGCGGTCTCGTTCGGCCGCAACGCTTTCAGAAGACAACAGCGCGCGGGCAGAAGTGAGGGCGTCATCGGCGTTCATGCGTCGCGCAATGTCGGTGTTGATAGCTCGGCCGGCGTCCGTGACCGTGGTCAGGTGCGCCTTGAGCCGACGTGACGGAACGAATGCGCCGTTGGCGTCCTTCGACAAGGTGCTCAGGTTGTCCCAGCCGTCTTGGCCGGCCGGTAGATCGGCGCGTGCAGAGGTGATGAGGTCGCGTGTCGCGCGGGACAGCGGGCGGGATTCTTCGTAGAGGCGTTCAGCTTCGAGCCAGGCCTTCGTGTCAGCGACCTTCTTCTGGTGGGCGGCGCGTTTCGCGGCCTCCGCGGCAGCGACAGCATCCAGATCGACGATGGGACGGACCGGCTTCGCGATATCCGGGACCAGACTCGTCCTCGAACCGACACCAGACGCAGGGCCCGAACGGTCCAGGATGTAGCCGTTTGCTCGTAGCAACCGCAGAGCATCCTCACGGGACTCCGCGATCTCCATGATCGACTCCGGCATCAACCTCGGCGTCGTACGCGGATCACGGCCACGAGCACGGATCACGTTGCCGGCGACACCACGCTTCGTCACACCCTCCGTCGACGTGAACAACTGCTGCCCATACACATCCTGGGTCTGCAACGCCCCCGTCGAACCGGCCGCCGAATCCAAACCTGTAGCACCACGGCGAACGTTGACGACCTGCCCGATATCAGCACCGGACCGGATCGCCTCCGCACCAGCCATCGTGAAGGTCTTGTTCTGCTCGGCGACCGACAGCGAATCGAAGTACTTCACCGGATCGACCATCGCGTCGTCGGCGGTTCCCTCGACAGCGGCAACCACTTTGCAGTCGCAACCGGGATGGCGACGGAACGCCGCGTTCCACCTGTAGAAGCGGCCAGCGAGGACGACACAGCGGGAGCAGGACGGGGGGTTGAGCATTCGGTACGAACCGACTCCGGGTCTCGTGGCAACAGCGACTTTCGTTGCGACTCGGGTAGCGTCCGCCAACTGCGTTTGCATGTACATCTGCAGGGTGGTGAATCCTGCCTGCCATGCCAGGGCGGATCCCTTGGTTTCGACCTGCTTACCCGCGGCAACGACAGCGCCGTAGAACAGGCCGTCGAGTGAACGCCCGTCCGCGGCTGTCCCGGCGAGGCTGTCGGTGATGAGGTCGGCTTCTGGTGTGACTGGGGTTCCCGCTTCGTCGAGGGTCGCTGTCACGTAGTCGTCGATGTCTCGTGTGGCCCGTTGTTGTCCGATGGTCATGATCTGCACCAGGTCGTCGACGTTCGCCGCGAACCACGCATCGAAATCGGCGGGTGGCCTTGAGCCCCAGATCTCCTCGGCATACGCGAGCAGTTCCATCGTCAGTCTCTGCTGACCGAGGTAGTGGGCTTTCACCGTTTCAGGGAGTGGCATATCTGCTCTCCTCAACAGCATTCGGCGCTGGCCGGGTCACCGGTGATGGAAAGGAGACGAGCGCCGCAGCGCTCTGTGTCACCACCTCACCGACCATGCATCCGCTGCACTGCCATGAACAGCCGCGGTGAGTTTGACGCCGATTCGTGGTCATCCCTGCACCCGCACAGCCAGGCTGTTGAAGTGATCCTGGACCTGGGCTGCACGGACACCGGCCTTCAGTTCACGACGGTCGTAGCCATTGACATCGATCTTGATTGGCCGCTGGCTCGCGAACGGATCCGTAGTGGGTTCCCCTGCGCCGGAACCGGCCTTCCCTCGAGCGTTGGCCATCGATGCGATCATGTTCCGCTCCGACTCCAAATACTTACGCTGATCATTGGTGAGCACCAACTCCGAGAAACCAGACATGTTGACCCCCAACGTTCCTGACTTCCACTCGCCACCGGTGTCGAACAACTTCGGGTTCATCGCCTTCATGAACTCGTCGATCCAGTTCGGGGCACCAGGAGTGACCGGCAACTGGGTTTGCGCTTCCTCCGGAGAGATCTGCATTTCCGGAGGATTCATCGCAGCGTTCAGGCCGACCATCGCCAACTTCCCGACCACGCCCATGTTGTCGGCCCCGTAGTAGCCGAGGACATCCCCGCCGTTCTCCGTGACCGCGGCCCCGACGATCTCGCCGAGAGCGGCCGACCACTGATCCGCAGTGGTGAACGCACCCGTTCCCGACGAGCCACCGGACTTGCTCTTTGTCAGTGCATTCCGGGCGCGTTGCAGAGCACGGTCCGCGTCGGCTTTCTCCTCCGGAGTGGATTCCGGGTCGGATGCCGCGTACACCTCGTTGCGTTTCCGGTTCGCCTCCACGACAGCTGCTTCCAGATCCAGCCGTGAGAGCTCGTCGTCGGTGTAGTTCGTCGTCAGCTCGGGAGCCTGCGGTGCCGGTGGAGTGTCCAACCCCTTTGCTGCGGCCTCCTTCTTCGCTTCGAGGTCCTTGACCTTCTGCTCTGCTGCGGTGATTTTCAGGACAGCCTGCTGCCGGTCCGCCTCGGTCTTCTTGCCGTTCGCGAACGTTTTGTCGCGGGACTCCTTGGCCTGCTGCACTGCGACAACAGCGCGGTCGAGGGCGATCTGGTCCTTCTCCGCCCACGTCGCCTTCTTCGACGTCCCCGAGTACGAATACCCGTCCACTGCCGTTGCGGGACTATCCCCGCTGACTGGGGGTGAGATCAGTTCCAGGGGAAGGTGGTATAGGCTCGTGAACTGAGGATCGAACGCGCCGACAGCTGTCCGGCCGTACTGCACACCACCGCCGGCACCACCGGACTCGATGTTGATACCACCGACGGTGGCGGACATGTGTTCCTGAGAGGTACCGACGACGAACAAGTCGGATGGGGAACCACCAGCCACCAATCCTGCGGTCATCCCATCGAGCAGGGAATAGGTGGTGTAGAGGCGTTTCGGTTCGCCACCCATCGCGACGGACTGCGCAGCCGACACCACGAACGAGCAGTCCCTGGAACCGACGACGTACTCCATGCCGTCCATGCCCTGGACGTACTGCTGTGCCGCCGTAACGCCATCGATCGCGCCGCCTGTGGCGTACCCCTTCACCGACCCTCGAGAGAGTGCTTCCCGGAATCGGTAGACGCCTTCCTGTCCGCCGAGACGGTCGACGTCGTCGGTGGTGAGCATGTGTTCGCCTGGCATTGCCAGGATCGGGACGGAGTCCTTGCCTGGAGTGCCTCCGACGATGGGTCCGCCGTCTGCGAACTGGCCGCGGTTGATGTGCCGGCCGGTTGCTTGCTCTGCTTCACGGATAGCGGCGGAGACGGCTCCGGGGTTCTCGACAGCGAAGTTCACCGAGACTGTCTTCGGTTTCGTAATGTCGTTGATGATCCTGTTTGCCTCATCGGCATCGACCGAGATGAGGGAGGAGACGTTGCCGGGAACGAGGTTGAGTCGATCCGCGAGTTCCCGGGCCCGATCTGCGCCGTATCCGGCGGCTTCGGCCTGGGCGATGATGCTGTCTCGCGCGGTCTGAATCGTCGCCGATGCAGCCACCTGTCCGGCTGCGAGGTCACCGTTGGCCGAGGCATTCTGGAATGCTGCTTGTGCGGCTCGTAGGGCTGCGTCTGCCTGGTTCTGGGTGGCGTCGAAGAGTGCCCGCCCGGATGCGGTGGAGGTGTCGATCGCGCCTCCGAGTCCGATGATCGCCCCACCGAATTCGGAGGTTCCATCTTCGGCGGCTTTGAATCCTGCTGCGACCCGGTCGTTCGCCTCGGCGAGGTTGCGTTGTGCGGTGTCGAGATTCAGCGTCCCGCCGTGCAGGTAGTCGAGGGCTTGCTTGAGTGCGTTGATCTTCGCGTCCGACGACGAGGCGGAGTCACCGAGGGTGATGATGGACGCCGCGAAATCACGCGTCTTCTGCGGTCCTTCGGCCAGCGCCTCGACGGTCTGCTGCACTTGCTTCTCTGCCTCAGTGAGATCGGCGTTCATCGAACCGAGCTTGAGACTCAGGTCGACAGCGTTCGTCCCGGATTCGCCGAGTCCGGCCGCGAAGTCCTTGAGTCGGATGGTGCCTTCGCCGGAGGTCTTGTTGTGTGTATCGAGGGCACCGTTGACACGGCCCTGCGCATCCAGATCGCCCATCAGCGCTCGGGTCAGGTCATCGGTGGAGATACCCATTTCCTTGAGGGCATCCGCGCGGACCTTGAACGGGCTGCTACCTTCGAGCGCTGCCTGAGCCTGTGAGCGGAGCGCGGTGTTGACCTTCTCCAGCTCCGGAACGGAACCTGCTGTGGCTTGGACGAATTCCTGCGCTGTGAACGCAGCGCCTTTCATCTTGTCGATGTAGCCGTCTTTGGCGAGCGCTTCTGCGTTGGCCTTGATGCCGGCCTGCGTGAGAGCGCCGGTCTCGGCGTCGAGATTCTGGACGAGACCGTCGACAGCGGCCTTGTGTTCGGCGGTTGCCTGCGCGGCGTCGCGTTGATTCTTGGCGTACAAAGACAATCCGACGACGGCGGCTGTGATCGCGATGCCTGCCGGTCCGCCGAGTGCCGAGAACAGGCCACCTGCGGCGAGCTGGAGTCCTTTGCCTGCGGCGGCTGCTGTGCCGAGTGCACCGGCGTATCGCTGTGTGTTGTCGGCGACTCCGCGGTACGAGGTCGCCATCGCGCCGATCGCGCCCTGCTGGTGGGATAAGACGGCCATCGCTGATCCGACGCGGGTCAGCGCGACGCCCTGATTCGCGGCCGCAGCACGCATGTCGTTGACCGAACGTACGGCACCTCGGAGGGAGTCGCTGTACCCGCGCACACGGCCTTGCACGGTCCCGATCTGGCTCGAGAACACCGATTGGGCGACGCGGAGGGCGACCAGTGCAACCGCGGCAGATTGGATGGGGCCGGGGAGGGCGGTGAAGACTCCGACGAGTGACCCCAGCCCGTTCGCGAGGGGTTCGATTACGTTGAGCGTTCCGGACAGTCCGGCGGACGCACCCTGTCCGGCGGCCTGCAGAGTGTCGAGGAGACCACCCGACACCAGCGCGCCTTCACCGAGATCCACGAGTGCGGATCCGGCAGTGGATGCGATACCGACGAGGCTTTCACCGGACGACGACAGGCTGCTCCATGCGGACTCCAGCATCGGGAAGTCCGACAGGGCAACGCCAGTGAGGGTGCCGCCGAGCCCGGTCATCGATGTCTGGGCGTTCGCAACGACACCATCGAACTTGTCGAGTGCACCATCAGCGAGGTCGACGACAGTTGTCCCCAATGACGTCAGAGGACCGTCGATCAAGTCGTACAACTGCAGCTGCAGCCGTTCGGACGTGTTCCCCATGCGCTCGAACACACCGGGAAGGCCCTGATTCTGTGCGGCAGCCAACGCAGCAGCTGCACCCTGCTCACCCACCGCAGCGCGCATCGAGTTGAACCCGGCAGCACCCTGCTCAGCAGCGACACCACCGAGACGCATCGCGTCCGAACCCAACAAAGTCGCGGTCGCCTGCTGGTACAGCTCAGGCGTCAAGTTCTGGGACGCGGTCTGCAGCTGCCCGATCAGCGACTCCATGCCGACGAACTGGCCCTGGGTGTCGTACACGGTGAGACCGAGAGTCTCCATCGCCCCCTGAGCAGGCTTCGACGTATCCGTCAGAGACAGGAGCGTCGACTTGAGCAGGGTGCCGGCGTCGGATCCGGTGATGCCGGCGTTGGCGAGCATGCCCAGCGTCGCGGAGGTGTCCTCGATGGACAACCCGAACTGGTTCGCGACCGCACCCGACTGCGCGAGACCTGATGCGATGTCGGTGATTTCCGCCGACGATGCGTTTGCGGCGTTCGCCAACACATCTGACGCCGTAGCGGCATAGGATGCATCCAGCCCGAACGCCTGCAGTGCCTGCGACTGGATCGTCGCCGCCTCCGCAGCATCGATCTGAGCAGCAGCAGCCAACTGCAGAGTGCCCTTAGCGGCCTCCATCGACTGCTCGACAGTGAAGCCGCCCTTGGACAGCTCCAACATCGCAGACGCAGCGTCGTTCGCGGATGTCGCCGACAGATCGACATCGTTGCCGAGTTCCATCGACTTGGCTTTAAGCGTCTCCATCTCGGCAGCTGTGGCTCCGGTGACACCGGACAGGCTGTTGAGAGTGCGAGTGAACTCGTTACCGGTCTCGATGACCGAAGCGAACGACAAGCCCGCCCCAGCCACAGCGAGTGCGCCCGCGACCTTCGCACCGATTCCACCGAGAACGTCCGCAGCGTGATCGGCACCGGACTGCACCTCACTGTTGAGGGCAGATAGATCAGCGCCAACCTCGATCTCGATCCTGCCGCCCGCCAAGGGTCAGCGCTCCCGAGTCGAAATATGCACGCGGAGAATGGAATCAATCTCCTCCGCGGTGACACCCTCATCGGTCAGTCGATCGACTAACGGGCCGATACCGCGGACGACGAGGTCCCGCATCGCCAACAACATGATCATCCCGACCGCGATCTGATGCTCGTGGACGACCGACCACAGCTTCGCGATCAACTCGTCATCGTTGTCGCGCAACCGAATCAAGCTTTCGTACAAGTCCGTCGCTGCGTCCGATGCGGACTCGGCGTCGAGCGGTGTGATCGGTAGGGAAGCAATCGGAGTCCCTGTCGGATCGATGATGTAGACCGAACTCGGAGCAGTCATCGGTCAGCCTGCGGCCGTCGCACCGGTGATCTTGATTGCCGCGTCGGGAGCATTGACGTACGGGACGCAGACTCGGCGAGCGCGGATGCGCCACTGGTCGTTGTCGTCGTCGCGGATCGACTTCGTCTCGACGACGTCTCCGGTGTAGCCTTCGCCGAGCTTCTCGTCGGCGATACCGCCGAGAGCATTCGAGTCGATGACCCACACGCCGGGAGCAGGGAGGTTCGGTGTGGGAAGAATGGTAAGTCCTGCGAGAGTGAAGAATTCGCCGGAGTACACCGGGTTCGTGGTGTCCTCGCGAGCTCGCTGCAGAGCGAGGTTCGGGTCCGCAGCCAAGTACGCCCAGGTGTCATCGTCTACGACGAGCAGGTCCGGGTCGTAACCCTTGTTGAGCTTCCGGATCTTCGCCTTCGCGAGCATCAAGTCGAGCAGGATCTTCGTCGACGAACTCCACTGGCCGTTGGAAACCGGTTGAGTCTGGGTGACGACCGACGCGACGAGGCTCAGCGACAGGCTGTCGACCGTACGGACCAAGGTGTTCACCAGGGTCTGCTGGGCTCGCTCGACCGGCGAGAAGTTGGAGCGCTTGATTTGCTCGTCCGTGATGGGAACGTCCTGGCCCCACTTGACGACCTTCACGGCTACGGCGGTTCCATTGTTCACGTTCGCGAGCGGGTACTCACCACCGGGAGAGATCGCTTCCGGTTCGCGGGTAGTGAACATGGGGTCGTCCTGCTCGATGATCACCGATCCGCCGTTGACGTCGGTGCGGCCCATGAGGATTCGGTCGGAGATGAATCGCTGCTTCGCGATTTCGTTGACGCGCTTGGCGACGACGGACGGGGTGCCGAGGTAACGGCTGATGGTCTGAAGGTCACCCGAGATGACGGGCGGACCTGCGGGGTATGTGATGGGCACTGCGAGCTCCTGAGGATGACGGAGCGCATCGGCTCCGGTCGGTATCAGTCCTCGGTGCGGGCGGCGCGTTCAGCTTTGAGTGCGTGAACGGCGTCTCGGGTAAACATCCATCGGCCGGAGCATCGCGCTCCGCCGAGTTCAATGACCAGTCGCTGGCATTGCCTTTGTGTCAGTCCCAGGATCTCGGCCGCTGCCCGAGTTCCGATCTGTTCTGTCAGGACTGAGTCTGGTTCTGACTCTTGCAATGTCGTGTCGTCATGTCGCGTGGACGACATCGCCGCCTGAACGTCCATCGCGTGACCGAGACGACGACGCAGGGTGTCGAAGACGAGGCTCGACCGGCGGCCGCTGTTGCGTGCGTGCATTATTTCCACGGCCCGCTGCACGAGCGCGAGCGCTTCACCCTGAATCAGGACGGCGTCGCCGAGGGTCTGCACAGGAGGTGATGGATAGAACACCGACGAGATGGGTGGAGCTGCGATGCGGTGACGGTCAATTGTCATGACACGCAACTCCTTTCAGTCTCATTGTCTCGTCTAGTTTAGCAGTGCTAATGATATTTAGACCCGAAGAAACCCCGCGACCTGTGGAGGTTCGCGGGGTTTGCTTTCAGGCTTTCACCACGGTTCCCGTGCCGCCTTACTGGCAGTAGCGTGCGCGGTGATCAGGCCGAATATCGCTTCGCCGCCATGATCGGTCCCAGCCTGCGCGACCAGCGGGTGCACCAGATAGTGAGTCACGCCGTACAGTGCCGCCGCGATGACCTCGGTGAACAGTTCCGCATGCTCGGACCTAGCATCCTTGAGCCGGGTCTGAATCGCTTCCGGGTCACCGCACACTGAGAGCAGATCCCAGATCAGGGGGTCGGCGGCCTCGCCGACCTGGCGTTTCGAGGCGAATGTGACTGGGGTGTTGTTGTCGTCGAGGACGAGTTGCATCCGGGTGTCGGTGTTGTCGTTTGTCATGTGGTTGAACCTTTCGATTGTCGGACTTCGGTTTTCGAGATGCAGCGCACGAGGCACTACAGATGTGGGGGCACCGGAATGCCGGTCTATGTCGTCTACGCGACGCGCGACGGCTCGGTGGTCCAGCGGTAGGCGGTGGATTCGGAGACGCCGAGCGCCTCGGCGATCTGCTTCCGCGAGGCACCGTCGGCGAGAAGCCGTTGAGCCTGCTCCTTCGGGCCGACTTGAGTGTCGGCGGAAGTTGTTCTCTGTAGCAGCACCGTCAGGTGCGTTGAGAGCAAGAGTGCGATCGGAGGGACACACGCGATTCCGACCGCGACAGGTGTCGATACGGAATGCGTCGACAGCGTCGAGTGGATCGCGTTACCAACCACGCTGATGCCGGCGGAGACGATCAGCAACGTCCACCCGTACCAACGGGCGCGCTCCAATGCCACGACGGCCGCGGTGCTGGTGACGATCAACCCATCCACGATCAGCGGCCAGAGCTCAGGGATCGACACCCCTGCCATCCGTGCAAGGTCGGCGAGAGCCGCGAAACTCAGCCAGAACGAGAGCACCGCGATGACGATGGTGCCAGCGGTGGCCGTGCGAGACGATGTTGTTCCCGTTGTCATCTCAGGCCCCCTGTTCGGAGGCATCGCGTACGAGACTCCACTCGGTGGCGACGGACTGGCCACGTTTCGATACGGGGGCAGAGATAGACGCCGACTTGATCGCGTCCCTTTGAAACCCTGCGGCCAGCCCCGCCGAGTACGCGTCAGCCGCTTTCACCCATGACGTCGATTGGTTCGAGAGCCAATCGGTCAGCCACCGCTCCGCGCTGACGATCGTGTTCTGCCCGCCCGCCCCGAGAGTCCAGACAGCGACACCTCCGCGCCGTCCCGACACTGAGATCAGGTTCGACGACTTCGCAGCCTGACGAAGGTTGTCGATCTTGAATCCGGCATCACAACCAGCTCCGTACACCGCGCTCGATTCGATGGTGGCGGTCCCTGCGGCGACGAGTTGGAACACATGCGAGTCGATCCACTCTCGTGCAGTCAGCGGCCGGGCATCTGTCGGTTCAGGATCAGCGACTGCCCGAAGATGAGGACCCTTCTGCGATTCATGGGAGTTACTTTGCGGACCCACCGTGGACCCCAGGTCCACCGTCTCTGAGCTGGCGTTTTGCACGGTGGACCCTAGTCCACGGTGGACCCCTTCGCGAAGTCGATAGCGATGCCCTCGATCGACCTCGATTTCTTCCAAAGCGCCGTCGTCAACCAGCTCGGAAACAGCCGCAGATACTTGGTCCCTCCAGTCCGATCGAGCACGCTTTCGGAGGTCACTCATTGGAAGCTCCTCGTGGAGATCGAGCCACCGAATCACCGCGGCCTTAGCTCGATCCAGTTTGCGGTCAGCAATGAATTCCTCACCCGCTGCCCGAGCGCTGGCGCGTTCGCGAACCTTTCGATGGACGACCTTCTTCGACTCCGACACCACCCAGCCGCGCGTCCGGTTGGACACCTCCATCACAAAGCCTGACAACGCCCAGTCGAGTTCCGACACCACAATCCGGTGATGCAGAATCGCCATGCACGCGGCGACCTTCAACCGGGTCAGCATTGCGTGCCCGTCCAACGCGTCTTCCTGGCCGCGCTGACGGGCGATGTGAGCGGCGATGATGGTCTCCGCAATCTCGGACGGTCCGTACACGACCTCGATGACACCGTTGTCCGCTGCCCAGAACGGCAGCCTCGTGTTCAACGGTTCGGGATCAGAGGTCGCCTCGGCGGGCATGTCAGGGTCAGTGGTGGGAAACCACAGAAACCGCTGTGGAGTGCCGCCCGTGGTGTCGTCGAATAACACTCCGGTGTGCGCTGGCTGCGCGCCGACGCTCATGCACAGGCGGTATGAGTGTGGTGGGACGATCCGTGTCGTCGCCTCACTCGAGTTCCCCTGACCGAGTTGCTCGCCCATAGCTGCGGACTTCAGCTGAGCCAACAGGATCGATCCTTGCCGTGACGCGATGCCTGCCAGCGAGTCGATCTCCGACACGTTGATGATCGCGCGGGTGATGGGCTCGACGCCTTCCTTCTTGGGTGGCACGAACGTTGCTGCGATTCCCTCACCGGATCCGATCGGTCGCTCGACGATCGGTGCCGGCCAAACCAGTCGGGCAACTTTGTCGGAGACACCCTTTCCGCCACCTGATGGGGAGACGAATGCTGCCAACAGGTTCAGGGATGCTCGTCCGCCGATGATGCCGGGCAGTTGGATCTCCGGGCCGGTAGTGGCGGCGACTCGGAGCAGTACCCCGCCGAACACCGCCCACGGTGCTGCGTATCTGGCGCGGGCCCACTGCCGGATCACCTGCAATTCGGGTGTGGCGTCGAAGAACTCTGTGGTGTTCACGCTGTTCTCCGCCCTGTGGTTCGCTGCGCTGATCGAAGGCAGGTCTCCACCTCCCGCTCCGTCAGTCCTGTACCGAGAGCAGCGGCTCGAATCTCTTCGAGCACACCATTACTGCTCCCTCGTTCAAGAGCTCGGCACAACGCCCAGAAGGTGATCGCGTTCCGTTCTCCACCCTGAGAGTCGGAGACTCGTTTGACGAGTCCGTCTATCCGTCGTTCAGGGTTGATGCGCGTCGGCTGCGGTGTGTAGGCGGGTTGCGATACAAGCGGGAGCAGATGGTTTGGGAGGTCCGCGATTTCAGAGCTGTCCTCGATGACGTAGGGATGTCCAGTATCGGGATGAAAGCTGGGTGGAACGACGACGTATCCGGTCGAGCCGCTTTTGATGTCGACTCCGTCCCTGTCGGCGAGTTTGCCTCGGACGGTTCCGTTGTGCCGGAAGTAATGGTGGGTTCCACCGGATCCGGTTCTGACAGTGAATGTTGCCGGTAGGTTCAGGCCGTCGACCGTGCCACCGTTACGTGGGTCGGTGTCGAGTTGAATCACGCCAGGTAGGAATGCGCCCCAGTTGCAGTTGGGCCAGCGCCGGGCCCATCTTTCGATGGTGGCGCGGTCGCGGGTTCCGTTTCGGAAACCTCCTGTGCCGGTGAGGGTTGCTTGCTTTCCTGCGAGGGGTACGACGTAGAACCCCCGTCGCAGTAGTTCGGTGGGGATCATCAGCTTTCGCCGTCCTTTTCACGTCGGGCGCATACGGGCCCGAGGTGTCGTTTGACGCTGACCGGGTCGACGAGCCATGCGCCGCACGAGTGGCAACGGGACGCGAGTCGGTAGGTGCCGGTGCGGAGTGCAGCGGCCATCAGCTTGTCTGCCGGTTCGCGCAATTTCTCAAGTTCATCGTCGGTGTCAGGTGCGATCATCAAGAAGTTCTCCTGTCGATGGTTCGGGGATGGTGGGGGTTCGTGTGATGGCGAACCCCCACCATCGGTTGGCGGTTCTAGCGGCCGGGCCATCGCCGGAAGTCGACGGAAATCCATGCAATCGACTGCACTGCAAGCAGTCCCGCGAGGGTGACTTCGACGGCCGTCACAACGCCTCCCTGATTTCAGCGGCGGCACGAACTTCGTCTTCATTGCGAAGTAGTTCTCGGCGATGATGCTCGGCCTGTACTTCCAGTGCAGCGTGCAGTTGGTCGATGAGGTCACGTGCCTCGCTCGCGTCCCGGAGGATGACAGCGCCAAGGAACCCGAACCGCATGCTCAACTTGTCGGTCAGACCGTTGTGTTTGACTACGATCTTTTCGTCGTCGGTGATGATGTCCACGTGGGCCATTCAGGCCACCCCAGCGATCTCATCAGGGGTGTCGGTGGCCACGTCGACCATCAGCAGCAGAAGATGCGCTAGCTCGACGGCCTCACCGATCGTCAGTTGGCTCAGGTGGTATTCGACGAAATCGTTGGTGTCCGGGTCGACGCACGATTTAGATGCCATCAGGTACGGCTCGTTCGATGTGACACCCATACGAAGCTGCAGACCAAGCCGCGCCATAGTCATCGTGCCGTCGAACCTCTTTCCGCGCTCACGACGCAGAAGCATGTTTAGTGTCAGCGACTTCCAGATGGAGTTACAGGGGAATCGGGATTCGTGAAACTCGTCAGGATCGGCCCATACCGGTGCATGTTCTTCCGGGTAGAGAGTGTCGATTACGGACCCCAGTTCGAGGACGCTCGTCTGGTTGAAGGCTCTCCGCTCGAGCTCCCACGCCGGCGTCCCCGGCTTGATCGAGGAACCTTCCATGTACTCGGCGAATTCGATGTCATCGTTCGGGTCGTTTATAGTGGCCACAGATCCTTCTTCTCTCAGGTTGTTGGATTCGATGCCCTCGGCCCCGGTGCTCGACACACCGGAATCTGCCGAGGGCGTTTCCATTTGGGGTGTTCCCAACTGCTGCTCGATGAGATGAGCCATCTCAGGCGACGCCGCCGCGGGTAGTTGCTGCCTCCTGATTCGTGAGCCACTTCTCGACGCTCGAGAGCCTGTAGATCACTCGAGCTCCTCGTTTGAAGGAGGCTGGGCCTGCCCCAACGTGACGCCAATACCGCAGCGTTGCCGTAGGGATCGAATAGAGGCTGCTCACCTCGTTGGTGGTTAGGAAACGGTCGCTGTTCACGCTGACGGATTCGACGGTCATTCGACACCCTTTTGTTGTAGTGATTCCGACAACAAAACGGTAGCACAACGAATCCGTGGATAGTCAATACCCCAAAACGTTGTTAGTGTTGGAAACGTGAACGACACCAATCCCGACGAGTCGATCGGCGCGCGCATCCAAGACCTGCGCACACAGCTGCAAATGTCTCAGGCCGATGTTGCGAATTACGTTGCGCGACTTATGGGCTCGCCGTTTCATCAGCAAACGATCTTGAAGATCGAGAAGGGCACCAGGTCTCTCAAATTCTTGGAAGCGACCTACATCGCGCGGGCTCTTGGCGTAACACTTGAAGAGCTTGGCGGTGCGCAGGGGGAGTCTCGCGAACTGTTCATGAAGTCCGAGCTCCGTGCTCGAATGGTGGATCACGCGTTCGTGACAGCCGAGGAGGCCCTACTCGCTCTCGCCCGGGAATTCGAGTACACGTGGGAGATGCTCGAGAGGACCACACCGGAGCATGCGCAGGGTATCTCCGAAGAGGATGTCAAGGTCGCGCAGGAGAACCTGAAGAGAGCGTTGAGCCTGACCTTCGCTGATTTCGAGCGACTGATCTCCGTGGGATTCATGAGTCGGCTCGCGAAGATCAGAGAGGAACTGGCTGGTGACGCAGAGACGGAATAGGCGCGCCGGCGTCGAAGATCTGTGGCGCGACCTCAAGAAGCCCCGTCCCGTACTCGACGGCGAGGGACACCCGGCGCTCACAAGAGACGGGACGCCGGTCACGACGTCTAAGCCCAAGCTGTACGGCAGCGGCAAACGTTGGCGCGCAAGATATGTCGATGACTCCGGACAGGAGCGGACTCAGCGTTTCGAGCGCAAGGTCGACGCCCAAAAATGGCTGGACAGCATCGTCTCAAGTCAGGTCACTGGCAACTATGTCGACCCGCGACTAGGCAAGATCACGTTCGCATCGTTCTACAAGGAATGGTCTTCGCGACAGGTGTGGGTACCGGGGACCGTACAGGCAATGAATCTCGCAGCGAACGGGGTGACGTTCGCGAATGTTGCGCTGGGTGATCTCCGGCCCTCCCATATCGAGTCGTGGGTAAAGGCTATGCAGGACAAGCCGTTAGCCGCATCAACGATCAAGACACGATTCAACAACGTGCGATCGGTACTGAAAGCAGCGAAACGCGACAAGGTACTCGGCGAAGACCCCACCGAACGGATTACCCTCCCCCGCCGACGGCGATCGGACGCCGCGATGCAGATCCCCACGCCACTCCAGGTCGGGTTACTGATATCGGGTGCCGAAGATGACTTCAAGGCGTTCGTCGCGCTTGCCGCGTTTGCCGGGTTGCGGCTCGGCGAGGCCACTGCCCTGCAGGTTCACGACATCGATTTTCTCCGACGCGAGATCCACGCCCAACGCCAGGTCCAGCGCGCCAACGGCGGCGCGGTCGAGATCCGCGCGCCAAAGTACGGCAGCGAACGCACTATCCCGGCACCGCAAGGTTTGCTCGACCTACTGGCCGAGTACATCGCGACGTGGCGACCCGGAACCGATGCGGATCGCTGGCTGTTCCCGGGCGAGAGCGACAATCCATGGCACCAGAACTCGGTCGGGTACCGGTGGAGAAAGACCAAGGCGGTGGCAGCGCAACCGGATTGGCATCTGCACGACCTCAGGCACTTCTACGCATCCGGGCTCATCTACGCCGGCTGCGACGTCGTCACCGTGCAGCGCGCACTCGGCCACAGCTCACCGAACGTCACGCTCTCCACATACGCCCATCTGTGGCCGAACGCGGACGATCGCACTCGAAAGGCCGCCGCTCAGTTATGGATAGACGCGTCGCTCTCGAATACACCAAGCATGGGTAACGGCGTCAGCTGAGCAAGCAGATCATGGTTCGCGTAGACGTTGCGGTGCCGGGCGAATTCTGACCGACCGATGAGTTGATCTACGTACAAAGTCCTGGCCTGCAGCTTCGATGCCCCCTCGTCGTACATGCTCAGTTTGTCGTCGACACCAGAGGCTTTCATCAGCTGCTCGACGGTTGAGCTCGCTGAAAGACCGGCAGCTTTGAGCGTCTCCATCCGACGGCCAACAGGCAGCTTGGCGTGCTCTCGCGATACTCCACTGACCAACGAAACTACGTGGTCACGCACCCGATCGTGCATCGCTAAGGTGATCACGAAATTGTCCTCGGGGTCCATCTGCTCCAGCACTGAGTCGATAGTGTCATCAGGTAGAGCAGCCACTACAACCGCATCACCGGATGCTGTTAGACCCATACGAGCAATGTCCCATCTCGTCAGTAGAGCGTGCCGGGTTGTCTTTACGAATGCCTCGGCCGCGGCACGTCGCTCAGCCTGGTGCGAGTCCAACTGATACCGCAACCGGAAGCCTGGGGTGAGTCGAAACTCCACGTACTCTGCGACTGCGCTTCTCCTGCTGGAGTCAGCTGGCCTCGGATGTCGTGCAGATCTGCGTTTGAACGAAGTCCGGACGCTGGCTACATCGTCGCCGAAACCGACCAGTGCTTTCGGTAGTGTCTGATATGTCCAGGAAGGAGACGCGTCGGCGTCATAGGTGTAAACCACGCCATGGATTTCGGCAGGTGGCCGCGACTCGGACTCTGCGATGAGCGATAGGTAAATTTCGCCTGACGCATCGTCCTCCTCGGACACGACTGCATCGAACGACAACCCTTCGAGCCTATCGACGGCTTGAACGGTTTCACCAACCACAACCGGAGCATCGGCCCACGATCTCAGCGCTACCACCTTGCCGCCTCGGGCCACATCGTTGAAGTCGACGTTGACGATTGTCATCAATGCCCCCTTCCAAGGTTTGGCTCTGGCTCACCGAAACACGCAATCAGCCGCATTATATCTTCGGCCGTCGCATCGCCGCCGATTCCCAAATTGTAGTGGTTGGGATTTTGACCGTTGGAGGTGTCCAGTTCAAGTGTAAAGCCGTTGTCGAGCAGGGCCTGGGCGTCGGCGGTCCGCACTTTGCCGTGAGGTAAACCCGTGGACGCCCTTGTAAGAACGGACTCGCGGTCTTCGCCGACTTCCCATGGCTCCGCTTGAACGGAAATCACGCCATCTCGGCCACGCGCCTTGGCCCTGTCGAGCTTTGCGATGACTACCTCGACGGTGAGTTGTTGACCACCGATCACCACCATGCTCGGCCTGCCGCCCACCCGTCCCCCTCTCGACCCCAGCGCCCACCTACTGGGCTGTTGTGCGGTTTCACTGTTGAGGTCTCGGCAGAGCACTGCGTACCGACTGCGTACCAAGACGCTGAAAAGACGAGCTGACCTGGTGTCTTACACGTTGAAGCGGAACTCCACCACATCGCCGTCGGACATGATGTATTCCTTGCCCTCGATGCGCACCTTGCCTGCGGCCTTGGCCGAGGCCATGGAACCCGCGGCGACGAGGTCGTCGAAGGAGACGATTTCTGCTTTGATGAATCCACGCTCGAAGTCGGTGTGAATGACGCCCGCTGCCTGCGGTGCGGTGTCACCCCGATGAATCGTCCATGCGCGGGCCTCTTTCGGGCCAGCGGTGAGGTAGGTCTGCAGGCCCAGGGTGTGGAAGCCTGCGCGGGCGAGAGCGTCGAGACCGGGCTCGGTCTGTCCGACCGATTCGAGCAGCTCGGCAGCCGACTCCTTGTCGAGTTCGAGCAACTCGGATTCGATCTTGGCGTCGAGGAACACCGCATCGGCGGGGGCGACGAGACGCGCGAGTTCACCGATCTTCGCGTCGTCGGTGAGCACCGACTCGTCGGCGTTGAAGACGTAGAGGAACGGCTTGGTGGTGAGCAGCTGGAATTCACCGAGCAGCTCGAAGTCCAGCTTCGCCTTCGCGGAAAACAGCGTCTTGCCGTCGTTCAGCACAGCCTGCGCTGCCAGCGCCGCGTCGAGCGCAGGCTTGCGATCCTTCTTGATCCGCACCTCCTTCTCGAGGCGCGGGATGGCCTTCTCCAGCGTCTGCAGATCCGCGATCGCGAGTTCGGTTTCGATGACCTCGATGTCGGCGGTCGGGTCGACGCGACCGTCGACGTGCACCACGTCGTCGTCGGCGAAAACACGAACGACCTGGCAGATGGCGTCGGCTTCACGAATGTTGGCGAGGAACTTGTTGCCCAGACCTGCGCCCTCGGACGCACCCTTGACGATGCCGGCGATGTCGACGAACGACACCAATGCGGGCACGAGCTTCTCCGAACCGAACACCTCGGCCAGCTTCTCGAGCCGAGGATCCGGCAGCGCGACCACACCGACGTTCGGCTCGATGGTGGCGAACGGATAGTTCGCGGCCAGCACATCGTTGTTGGTCAGTGCATTGAAGAGGGTGGACTTGCCGACGTTGGGCAGTCCGACGATTCCGAGGGTGAGGCTCACGGTCTATGGAGTCTACTTTGACGACACCACCAGCTCGGACAGTGCCCGGCCAGCGTCGATGCTCGAAGCACCGAGCGGCGCAAGAACGACGTGATCCGCCCCGGCTTTGTGGTGGGAAGCCACCCGCGAAGCGATGCCCTCGACGCTCCCCCACACGACCAGGGCGTCGACCAATCGGTCGCTGAGCTGGTCGATGTCCGCGTCGGTGAATCCCATGCGCACAAAGTTCTGCCGATAGCCGGGGACGGTGGCGAGAAAGCTCAGCGGCTTCCGCGCCGCCGCACGGGCACGATCAGGATCGGACTCGACCACAACAAACTGGTCGACGACCAGCTCGGCCGTCCCCAGAGAGTGCCGCGCCTGCGCCGTCCACTCGGGCGTCACGAGCAGCCCGATCGCGCCGCCAGCGCGGTCCCGAGCCATCTCCAACTTCTTCGGCCCGAGCGCCGCGAGCAGAATCCGACCCGCGGGCACGGCGAGCTCGTCGAGGTAGCGATGCAGCCCCGCCAATGGCCGGGCACTCTGCGGCCCACCGAGCCCGAGGACGAATCGACCGGTGGGCGAGAGCTCGTCGAACAGTTCCCCGGTCTGCGAAGGCGTGTACACGTCGACCGGCACGATGCCGGGGACGATGGTGGCGGTCTCGGTGGCACGGACCAGATCGACCAACCTGCCGAGTCGATCGATCTGCCCGCCCGAGGGCCACAGCGCTGTGTAGCCGTACGACTCCAGCGTGCGTGCGTCGTCGAGATACGACGGCGATACGTCGATGGAAATGCCGATTCGGCCGAGGTTCAGTGTGTCCATGCCCACGACGCTAGAACCTCGAGTTATGTCGAGGTCAAGCGTCGGGACCTAGTACGAGTTCGCGACGACCAGGGCAATGAAGGCGAAGTACAGAACTATGAGGACGACGAATATCCCCAGCGACAGTTTCCCGAAGAACCCGGCACGATTCGACGAATAGAGCGCGCCCTGAGCGTCACCCAGCATCCACAGAGGGTGCACCTTCAGTGCGTGATTGAACGCCGGGATGGCCAACGGCCAGAAGAAGATGATGGCGACGACGGCCCATCCCGCATTGGACGACGGCAGAGTCGGTGCCTGCATATAGGGCTGCGCTGCCGGATAGGGCTGCTGGGTCGGCTGGAACTCTGACTGCTCGTACGGATTCGACATGATCATTTCCCCCGATTGTTCGATGACGGACAGCTAGTAGGACGCCGCACCGACGCGTTGGGTTCCATCGATTCGAATATCGTCGACCTACATGTCTGTGCTCACGACCCGAACACACCCGGGCGATCTCGAGTTCATGTGGTAATTGCCGAATTCGGGTCCCAACTCGCCAAGATCGGCAGAATCTTGGCAGTGCTCGACCCGTCCTCGACCGTGTAGACGATGAGGCTCTGATCCGGCTCGCTGGGCGAGGTCAGAAATTCGATACCGAATTCGAGAGTTCCCGCCGCCGTGTGCTGGATGATCTTGGTTGTGCGCTCGAACTCGCGAACCTCGTGATCGCTCCACCATTGCTCGAAAGAACTTTCACTGGAACGTAATTCGTCGATCAGGGAAATCAGCGTTCGGTCCCCCGGTCGACGAGCGAGGTCACGGCGCAGATTGGCGACCGAAGCTGCCGCGAACTGCGACCAGTTGACGATTCGCTCACGGGCGATGGGATTGCGGAACAGATAGTGGAAGAGCGAGTCTCCGGCCGACGACGGCAAACTCAGCACCGATCGAACCAGCGCATTGCTGGCCAGGATGGCACCGCTACGACCGAGCAGAAGCACCGGAATGTGATCGAGCGCCTTCATCACCTGGAGCAGCCCTTGATCCGGCTGCTGCACAGCCTTGTCTGTCGATACGGCAGGGGACGCGAGATCGAACAGGTGTGCCGACTCCACCTCGTCCAGCATCAGCGCCCTGGCGATTGCTCGCAGCACCTCGATCGAGACGTTCGCCTGGCGACCCTGCTCGAGTTTGCTGTAGTAGTCGGGGCTCACTCCGGCCATCGCAGCAAGTTCTTCCCGCCGCAGTCCAGGCACTCGTCGGGCACCGGGGTACGTGCGCAGTCCGGCCTCGATCGGGGTGATGCGGTCGCGCCGATCACGCAGAAACGCGCTGAGGGCGGACCTGTCGTTGCTCACGAATCCCACAGTAGCGACCCGGGCGGTTGCCAGCCTGGTCATGCCAGACCTAGGTCGAGTGACGCCTGGTTGGCCGTGTTCACCGTCCGTAGACATGACGTCATGACTTCTTCGACACCACAGCGACTTTTCGGACGGACCGCCGTCATCACCGGATCCACCAGCGGTATCGGTGCCGCAATCGCCTCGACTCTCGCCGCGCATGGAGCATCGATCGTCGTCAGCGGCCGCGACTCCGCGAAGGGGTCAGCGGTGGTGGATCGAATCTCTGCGGCCGGCGGCACCGCGAGCTTCGTGCCGGTGGACCTCTCCGGCAGCTACCAGGACATCCGCGACTTCGCCGGGGCCGCCACCGATGCTCTGGGAGGTCGCGTCGACATTCTCGTCAACAACGCCGGCATCTATCCCGCCACCGCAACGGCAGATCTCGCCGACGAGCAACTCGACGCGATGCTTGCCGTCAACATCCGAGCTCCGCACGTGCTCGTCGGTGAACTGGCACCGGCCATGGCCGAGCGCAGCCGTGGCGTCATCGTGAACATCGGATCGTGGATGGCCACGATGGGGAGCCCGTTCGCCGCGATGTACTCCGCAACCAAGGCCGCCGACGAACAACTCACTCGCAGTTGGGCCGCCGAGTTCGGTCCACGCGGTGTGCGGGTCAACGCCCTCGCACCCGGTGCGACCCTGACGCCGGGCAACGAGGATGCGCGGCACGTGTTGGACGCCATGACGGCCGGAACGCCTGCAGGCACAGTGCTCGAGCCGCAGGACATTGCGAACGGAGTGCTGTTTCTGGTCTCCGACGACGCCGCGATGGTGCACGGGACGACGCTCTACGTGGACGGCGGTATCTCGGTCACCCGCGGATGAACACGCGTGGTGCGGACCACTACTGGGCTGTGGCCTTCAGCGTCGAGGTGGCCTCGGCCAAACGAGTGACGGCGTCCCAATCTTCCTGCGCGACGGCCGAAGCCGGTGTGAGCCACGATCCGCCGACGCATCCGACGTTCGGCAGAGCCAGGTAGCTCGATGCATTGGAGGTGGAGATGCCACCCGTTGGGCAGAAGCGTGCGGCCGGGATCGGCGAGTGGATCGACTTCAGGAAGTTCGCGCCACCCGACGCCTCGGCGGGGAAGAACTTGAGCTCGGTGTAGCCGGCCTCGAGGAGGGTGAGCACCTCGGACACCGTTGCGGCACCGGGCAAGTGGGGCAGCCCGGTGTCTCGCATGGCTTTGGTCAATCCCGGCGTGCAGCCCGGCGACACCAGGAACTGAGCGCCGGCGTCGGCGGCCTGCTTGGCCTGGCCGGGAGTGATGATCGTGCCTGCACCGATGAGGATCTCGGGAACCTCGGCGGCGATGCGCTCGATCGCGTCGAGCGCCACCGGTGTCCGCAGGGTCAGCTCGATGACCGGCACTCCGCCCGCCACCAGGGCGCGGGCGATCGGAACGGCATGATCGAGATCGTCGATGACGACGACAGGGATGACGGGCACGCGGTCGAGCAGGGATGCAGTCACGTTCTTACCTTCTTCTGGAGTTACAGGGACTCAGCGCATCACGAACATCGCACCCTCGTCGGCCGGACCGACGAGCGCACGCATCCCGGAGAACAGATCACGACCGGTGCTCGACCACTCGTCGGCGTCCAACACTCGACCGGTGACCGGTCGTGCCTCGAACTCGGCGAGCGGTACGTCGATCGACAATGTGCCACCGAGAGAATCGAGGGTGATCATGTCACCGTCGAGGATTTTCGCAATCGGCCCACCGCTCGCGGCCTCGGGCGTGAGGTGAATTGCCGCAGCGACTTTGCCGGAGGCACCGGACATTCGGCCGTCGGTGATGAGCGCGACGGACCGCCCCTTGTCCTGCAGGATTCCGAGGGCCGGGGTCAGCTTGTGCAACTCGGGCATACCGTTGGCCTTCGGGCCCTGATAACGCAGCACGGCAACGAAGTCACTGTCGAGAAGCCCTGCATCGAATGCCTCGAGGAAGTCGGCTTGGTCGTCGAATACTCGCGCCGGTCCGGTGACCACGCGGTGTTCGGGTGCCAGTGCAGACGTCTTGATGACGCACTTTCCGATCGGCCCGGTCAGCATCTTCAGTCCGCCGTCGGCGCTGAACGGCTCGTTCGCGCCACGTAACACGGTGTCGTCGTGGCTCATCCGAGTACCGTCCTGCCACATCACCCCGTCGCCGTCGAGCTTCGGCTCCTGTGTGTAGCGCCGCAGGCCCTGCCCGGCAACGGTTTTCACATCCTCGTGCATAAGTCCGGCGTCGAGCAGTGATCCGATGACGAACCCGAGTCCACCGGCCGCGTGGAAGTGATTCACGTCGGCCTTGCCGTTCGGGTAGATCCTGGCCATCAGCGGCACGACGGCCGACAGATCTGACAAGTCCTGCCAGGTCAACGTGATTCCGGCGGCCTTCGCGATGGCGACGAGGTGCATCGTGTGATTGGTCGAACCGCCGGTGGCGAGCAACGCGACGCAGCCGTTGACGATGGACTTGACGTCGACGACCTCCCCGACCGGGGTGTAGTTGTCGCCCAACGACGTCAGACCGGTGACGACGTGGGCGGCCTCGCGGGTCAATGCGTCGCGCATCGCGGTTCCGGGGTTGACGAACGAAGAGCCGGGCAGATGCAGACCCATGACCTCCATGAGCAGCTGGTTGGAATTGGCCGTTCCGAAGAACGTGCACGTGCCACTGCCGTGATACGACGCGGCCTCGGCGTCCAGAAGAGCCTCGCGGCCCACTTTGCCCTCGGCGTAGAGCTGGCGCGCTTTTGCCTTCTCCCCGTTGGGAAGTCCGGACGTCATCGGGCCCGCGGGCACGAACACCGCGGGAAGATGGCCGAAACTCAGTGCGCCGATGAGCATTCCGGGGACGATCTTGTCGCACACCCCGAGCATCAGGGTGGCGTCGAACATGTCGTGGGACAGGGCAATTGCGGTCGACATCGCGATGATGTCGCGGCTGAAGAGCGAGAGCTGCATGCCGTCGCGGCCCTGGGTGATGCCGTCGCACATCGCGGGGACTCCGCCGGCGAACTGCGCGATGCCACCGGCATCGATGACGGACTTCTTCAGCACGGCGGGGTAGTTCTCGAACGGCTTGTGCGCCGAGAGCATGTCGTTGTACGCAGAGACGATCGCAATATTGGGCTTCACCATGGCGCGCAGAGCCTGCTTGTCGGCAGTGCCGGAGGCAGCGAAGCCGTGGGCGATGTTGGCGCAGGCGAGGCGGCCGCGGGCGGGGCCTCGATCCCCTGCGGCGGCGATTCGAGCGAGGTAGGCGGCGCGAGCGGACTGGCTACGGTCTGCGATGCGGTCGGTGACCTGACGCAGGACCGGATGAAGTGTGTCCATGAGCATCTCCGATGTTCGGTCTCTCGTGACTCAGCCTAAAGCCAGTTAGGTCCATCAGCAACCCAACTTATGTTTTTAGAAGTTATAAGTAGCAGTTCTTAGGGTGTTGCCGTAAAAGTTGCCAGTTGGTTGAATGGCGTATATGTCCATGCCGCGCCTGAGCGCTCCGCCTGCGACCGCAGGCGAGATCTTCGCTCTGGTTCGCGACGGAGAGGCCGATACCCGTGCCGAGCTGGGACGGATCACCGGACTCTCACGATCGGCCGTCGCCTCCCGTGTCGCCGCACTCACCGGCCTGGGGCTGGTGATCGAAACCGAGGACACCCAGTCGACCGGCGGACGCCCGCCGGCGAGACTGTCCTTCGATGTGGACGCAGGCGTCGTACTCGCCGCCGCGATCGGCCGCAGCCGGTCGCAACTGGGCGTCTTCACTCTCGGCGGAGAATTCCTCGCCAGCGATACTGTCGACCAGGAGATCGGCGTAGGCCCGGACGAGCTGATGCCGCAGATCACCAAGCGGCTGCAGGCACTGCTCGACGAGTCGCACCGAACCGGACATCGCATCCTCGGGGTCGGCCTGTCCATCCCCGGCACCGCCGACACCGAGCGGGGCTGCAGCTTGGACTCGCCGATCATGCACGGCTGGGACGGGGTGCCGCTGGCATCGTTCTTCGCGGACATCACGTCGGCTCCGGTGTTTCTCGACAACGACGCCAACGCGATGGTGCTGGCCGAACGTCGCGACAATCGAGATCGCTTCCAGAACGCCTTACTGGTCAAGGCCTCGACGGGTCTCGGAGCCGGGATCGTCGCGGGCGGAGCGCTGCAACGTGGATCACTGGGAGCCGCAGGCGAATTCGGCCACACCAAGACCGCAGCCGCGGCGGGCGTTGCATGTAGGTGCGGAGACAGCGGCTGCCTCGAAGCCATCGCAGGCGGCTGGGCGCTGGTGCGCGCACTCAACGAGCAGGGCCGCGAAGTCGGCCACGTCCGCGGCGTCGTCGACCTCGCGGTGAGCGGCGACCCCGAAGCACGCAGGCTCATTCGCGACAGCGGTCGCCACATCGGCGAAACCCTGGCCGGGGCCGTGAACCTGCTCAACCCCGAGGTACTCATCATCGGCGGCGACATGGCGAACGCCTACGACATCTTCGTCGCCGGGCTGCGTGAAACCGTCTACGGAAACGCCACCGCACTGGCCACCAAGGCCCTCACCATCCAGGCCACCACCCACGGTGACCTCTCCGGGGTCATCGGCAGCGCCGCGCTGGTGCTGGACCAGGTGCTCAGCGCCAGGGCCGTCGACGACGCTCTGGGCAGCTGACCGGCGGGCGTCGTCGGTACGGTTGCCGCTCGTCGCACTCCAGCGACCGCCGGGCGCACCACGAAGCGTCGATTCGAGGACGCGCGCCCGCGCCGGCCATAGGGTGATCGCAGTCACACCTGCGAGCATGGAGACCCCACACATGTCATTGAAAGCGGCCGACGAACCACACGTCGAATTGCTGAAGACAGATCCCGATCTACCGCCCGTCGGCGTCGTCGAGTCACATCCGATGACCCCGATCAAGCGCCTGATGCTCGTCGCCATCGGCCTACTCGGCGGTGTTGCGTGGACGATCATCGCGATCGTCCGCGGAGAGAATCCCAACGCCGTCTGGTTCGTCATCGCCGCGGTGTGTACGTACATCTTCGCTTTTCGCTTCTACGCCAGACTGATCGAACGCAAGATCGTCTTCCCACGCGACGACCGCGCCACTCCTGCCGAGATTCTGGAAAACGGCAAGGACTACATGCCGACGGACCGTCGGGTGCTGTTCGGCCACCACTTCGCCGCGATCGCCGGAGCAGGCCCGCTCGTCGGACCCGTCCTCGCCGCTCAGATGGGCTACCTGCCGGGCACCATGTGGATCATCATCGGCGTCGTGTTCGCCGGTGCCGTCCAGGATTTCCTGGTGCTGTGGATCTCGACGCGTCGCCACGGCCGCAGCCTCGGACAGATGGCCCGCGACGAACTCGGAGTCGTCGGCGGAACCGCCGCTCTGGTCGCGGTGTTCGTCATCATGATCATCCTCATCGCGGTGCTCGCACTCGTCGTCGTCAACGCGCTCGCCGAAAGCCCCTGGGGCGTCTTCTCCATCGCGCTGACCATTCCGATCGCACTGTTCATGGGCGTCTACCTGCGCTTCCTGCGACCGGGCAACGTCACCGAGGTCTCGCTCATCGGCGTCGTCCTGCTGCTGCTCGCCATCGTCGCCGGCGGCTGGGTTGCCGAAACCGACTGGGGCACAGATTGGTTCACCCTCTCCAAGGTGACCGTCGCCTGGCTGCTGATCGGCTACGGCCTGCTCGCCTGCATCCTGCCGGTGTGGCTGCTGCTCGCCCCGCGCGACTACCTGTCGACGTTCATGAAGGTCGGCACCATCGCCCTGCTGGCCGTCGGCATTCTCATCGCACGTCCCGAGATCCAGATGCCCGCCATGACGAGCTTCGCCACCGAGGGCAACGGCCCGGCGTTCGCAGGGTCCCTGTTCCCGTTCCTGTTCATCACCATCGCCTGCGGTGCGCTGTCGGGTTTCCACGCTCTGATCTCCTCCGGCACCACGCCGAAGTTGCTGGAGAAGGAAAAGCAGATGCGCATGATCGGCTACGGCGGCATGCTCACCGAGTCCTTCGTCGCCATCATGGCTCTGATCACGGCCTGCGTCCTCGATCAGCACATCTACTTCGCGCTGAATGCTCCCGCGACGCTGACCGGCGGCACTCCCGAAACTGCGGCGACGTACGTCAACGGACTTGGGTTGAGCGGCGGCGACATCACCCCGGCCGAATTGAGCCAGGCCGCAACCGATGTGGGCGAGGAATCGATCATCTCCCGCACCGGCGGCGCACCGACTCTCGCGTTCGGCATGTCCGAGGTACTGCACCAGGTGTTCGGCGGCGAATCGCTCAAGTCGTTCTGGTACCACTTCGCGATCATGTTCGAGGCCCTGTTCATCCTCACCACGGTCGATGCAGGCACCCGCGTCGCGCGCTTCATGCTCTCCGACAGCATCGGCAACCTGCCCGGCGCATCGGCCAAGAAGTTCAAGGATCCGTCGTGGCGTCCCGGTGCCTGGATCTGCTCACTGATCGTCGTCGCAGCTTGGGGCGCAATCCTTCTCATGGGCGTCACCGATCCACTGGGCGGCATCAACACCCTGTTCCCGCTGTTCGGCATCGCCAACCAGCTGCTGGCCGCGATCGCACTGACGGTGGTACTCGTCATCGTCGTCAAACGAGGCCTGTACAAGTGGGCGTGGATCCCCGGACTCCCCCTCGCCTGGGACCTCATCGTCACCATGACGGCGTCATACCAGAAGATCTTCTCCTCCGTCCCGGCCATCGGCTACTGGACTCAGCACTCGCAGTTCCGCGACGCCAAGGCGCAGGGGCTCACCGAATTCGGCAGCGCCAAGACACCCGAAGCCATCGACGCCGTCATCCGCAACACCTTCATCCAGGGCACGCTGTCGATCATCTTCGCGGTACTCGTCCTGGTGGTCGTGTTCGCCGGAGTGTGGGTGTGCATCAGGGCCGTTCGGGGAGACAACCTGCCCGACAACGAGGAGCCCGAGGTGCCGTCGAAGATCTTCGGCCCCACCGGTTTCGTCCTCACCCCGGCCGAGAAGAAGATCCAAGCCGAATGGGACGAGCTGATCGAGGCGGGCACCGTCCGTCGCCCCGGATCGGCGCACTAGATGCGCGGGCTGTGGTGGTGGATCACCTCCGTGATGGGCGACCACGATTACGACCGTTACGTCGCCCATCTGGCCCGCCACCACCCGGGCCAGGAACCGCCCACCGTGCGGCAGTACTGGAAGGACCGGCACGCCGAGGCGGACCGAAACCCGGGGGCTCGATGCTGTTGACACGGTGATGTCCGATTTCCGCTAGCACCGACGCGTCCGCGCTGACACAGTAGGTGCATGAGCAGCGAACGGCAGGTGGAAGAACTGGACTTCGATCGGTGTTATCGCGCGGTCTCCTCGCGTGACGCACGGTTCGACGGCCAGTTCTTCACTGCCGTCTCCACCACCGGCATCTACTGTCGACCCTCCTGCCCGGCCCGCACACCCAACCCGGGCAACGTCTCGTTTCTGGCCACTGCAGCGGCGGCGCAACAATCCGGCTACCGAGCCTGTCGCCGCTGCCAGCCCGACGCCACCCCCGGTTCCCCACGCTGGAACATCCACTCGGACCTCAGTTCTCGCGCCATGCGGCTGATCTCCGACGGAGCCGTGGAACGCGGTGGCGTCGACGGCCTCGCCAGCACCCTCGGCTACTCGACCCGACAGCTGACCCGCGTGCTGACGGCCGAGGTCGGTGCGGGACCGCTCGCTCTGGCCCGCGCGCACCGCGCACACACCGCCCGGACGCTGATTCAGACCACCGACATGTCGATGGCCGACGTCGCCTTCGCGGCCGGCTTCGCCAGCGTCCGGCAATTCAACGACACCATCAAAGAAGTCTTCGCCGTCGACCCGTCGACGTTGCGTCGAGAAGCGCACCGCACGGCCGTACCGACCGCGGGTGGAACGGTCACACTGCGATTGCCGTACCGCCCGCCGCTGGACCGCGGCTGGATCGAGTGGTTCCTTCGGGGCCACGTGGTCGAGGGCATCGAATCCTTTTCCGAGGACGGCGAGTACGTTCGATCACTGCGCCTGCCGCACGCCGCCGGGCTCGTGGCGTTGCGAGTGATGGACGGATTCGTCAGCGCTGCAGTGACATTGCAGGACATGCGCGATCTGGCCCCTGCCGTCGCCCGAATCCGCCACCTACTCGATCTCGATGCAGATCCACTCGCCGTCGACGACGCCCTGGGCACGGATCCGCAGCTGGCACCGAGCGTCGACGCCCACCCGGGAATCCGCGCCCTGGGAGTGGTCGACGGCGCAGAGATGTTGCTGCGCACCGTGATCGGGCAGCAGATCTCCTTGAAGGCTGCGGCCACCCACACCGCCCGGCTCGTCGATGCTCTCGGTTCACGGCTCGATCTCGGCAACGACACCGTCACCAGATTGTTTCCCGAACCTGCCGTCATTGCCGAACGGGGTCACGAGGTACTCACCGGACCTGCCGCCCGTGTTCAGACCGTCATCCGCGTCGCCGACGCCATCGCTTCGGGAACCGTCGTGCTGCATCCCGCGCGAGAAGGGCCGGAACTGGAGCGAGAACTGCTCGCGCTCAAAGGAATCGGGCCCTGGACCGCCCGGTACGTCGTGATGCGGCTACTCGGCGATCCCGATGTTCTGCTCGATACCGATCTCGTCGTCCGCCAAGGTGCTCAGGCACTCGACATCTCGTTGAAGAATTCTGCCCGCTGGGCTCCGTGGCGTTCGTACGTCTCGATGCACCTGTGGATCACCGCACTGGAAAGAAGAGAAGCATGACTGCCACCGCCGCCACCCAGGACACTCCGATCGGGCCGTTCAGCACCATCGTCGACGCCGATCAGCGCGTCCTCGCGTCCGGCTGGACTGCCGATGTCGAAGAGCTCCGCGTCCTGATCCACCCGACGATGCGACCCGACAGCGTCCGCACTGCGGCCGATCTCGGCGAGGTGACGCGCGCCGTCGAGAACTATCACCGCGGTGAGCTGACCGTCATCGACTCCGTTGCCGTCGCGCAACGATCCGGCGAATTTCTCATGCAT
This sequence comes from Rhodococcus sp. IEGM 1330, assembly GCF_033142445.1. Taxonomy (NCBI): domain Bacteria; kingdom Bacillati; phylum Actinomycetota; class Actinomycetes; order Mycobacteriales; family Nocardiaceae; genus Rhodococcus; species Rhodococcus sp. IEGM 1330. The sequence continues at coordinate 320,263 of NZ_JAWLSB010000003.1, read as the reverse complement.
GCCTGGGGAGTGCTCCGCACCGTCGAACCCGGTGCGCCGGTGACCTACTCCGAGTTCGCAGAACTGTCCGGCAGACCGGCAGCCATCCGCGGTGCTGCGTCGGCGTGCGCTCGCAATGCGGCCGCGCTGTTCGTGCCGTGCCACCGGGTGGTTCGAATCGGCGGGGCGCTCGGCGGTTTCCGCTGGGGTTTGCCCGTCAAGGAATGGCTGTTGACACACGAGGCGGCCTGACCGGCCTTGCCTTGAACGGCGGTGACATACAGCTGAGCCTGCCAAGACGTTATGGTTCTTCACGATCCGCCATCCGCCGAATGTGAGGAAGCCACAGTGACCGAATCGGCAGTGCCAGGCAGTACGTCGAAGTCCACGACGTCCGGCAACGATCGTGGTGACCTCATCGGGGTCGGCGGCATGTGGCTGGCCAAGTGGTCGCTGATCCTCATTTCGATCGCGGCCGGGGCGTGGGTGTTGGGCTGGCTGATCGGGCACCTCTGGGTGATCCTGCTGCCGGTCCTGCTGGCCGTGATCGTCGCGACGGTGCTGTGGCCGCCGGCGAAGCTGATGATGCGTCTGGGATTTCCTCCCGCCCTGGCCGCGTCGGTCTCGCTCGTGGTGTTCTTCGTCGTCATCGGCGGCGTGATAACCCTGATCGTTCCCTCGGTCGCCGAGCAGGCTCCCGAGTTGGTCGACCAGGCGTCGGGTGGTATCGCGCAGGTACAAGACTGGTTGAAGGGTCCGCCGCTGAACATCGGCGACGACCAGATCGACTCGGCCGTGTCGGCCATCGTTGCGCGGCTACAGGACAGCGGCGAGGCCATCGCCACCGGCGTGTTCACCGGCGTATCCGCCGCAGGCTCGCTGTTGGTCACTCTGGCGCTGGTGCTGGTGCTGACGTTCTTCTTCGTCAAGGACGGACCGAAGTTCCTGCCGTGGTTGCACGGGTTCTCCGGTGGCCGCGCCGGAAGCCATCTGGGCGAGGTGCTCTCACGGATGTGGGCGACCCTCGGGGGATTCATCCGAACTCAGGCCATCGTCAGTTTCATCGACGCGCTCTTCATCGGTCTCGGACTGGTCATTCTCGGCGTTCCGCTGGCGCTGGTGCTCGCGACCCTGACGTTCATCGGTGGCTTCATCCCGATCATCGGTGCGTTCGTCGCGGGCGCTCTCGCTGTGCTGGTTGCCCTGGTTGCGAACGGACTGACGACGGCGCTGATCGTGCTCGCCATCATCGTCGCGGTGCAGCAATTGGAAGGCAATGTGCTGCAGCCGATTCTGCAGAGCCGCAGCATGAACCTGCATCCAGCAATCGTGCTGTTGGCCGTTGCGGGCGGAAGCTCACTGTTCGGCATCATCGGAGCGTTCCTCGCCGTCCCGGCTGCCGCGGTTGCCGCTGTGCTGATCAGGTACCTGTCCGAGCAGATCGACGCCCGCTCGAACGAGCCGGACCAGGACGAACTCGAAGACGAAATCCCGCCGCCCGAGGGACTGACCGACGAACAGGCCGGTATGGACGATGAGGGCGAGTCGAAGTCCGACAAACCTGCGTCAGGTCAGGACGCAACGACCTGAAGGGTGGATCCGGTGCGCTCCCGCTTGACGTGGAGGCGGCTGGGAATGCGCTGACGCATCTCGTCGACATGGCTGACGACGCCGACGACGCGTCCGCCTGCACGTAGTTCGTCGAGAACCGCCATCACCGATTCGAGGGTGTCGGCGTCGAGCGTGCCGAATCCTTCGTCGATGAACATGGTGTCGAGAACGACACCGCCGGATTCGGCGGCCACGACATCGGCGAGGCCCAACGCGAGCGAAAGCGACGCAAGGAACGCCTCACCGCCCGACAATGTCTTGGCCGAGCGCACGACGCCGGTGTAGTCGTCCCGAATGTCCAGTCCCAGACCGCCCCGTTTGCCGCGGACGCCGGCCTCGTCGGAGTGCACGAATTCGTAGCGCCCCGAGGACATTCGACGCAGCCGCGCGGAGGCGGACTCGGCGACGTCCTCGAGTCGGGACGCGAGCACATACGAGCGCAACGACATCTTGCGAGAATTCTGCCCCCGGCCGGCCACCACGTCCGCCAGGTTGGCGAGTTCGTCGAATTCGGCCCGTTGTGGCGCGATGGCCTGGGCCGCGGTGAACAGTTCGGCGATCAGCCGTTCCAGATCGTCTGCGCGCCTTCGGCATTCCGCCACCGCCGCGGCGGCGGCCCTGACCTCGTCGTCCAGCTCGGCGCACGCCTGCTCCAACGGGTCCAGATCCACCGGCGGCCGACCGGCCACGTCCACGATGGTGGGCTCGCGCAGCACGTGCTCGGCATGTGCACGCGCCTCCTCGGCGGTGCGCAGCTCGGTCTCGATCTGCTCGACGCGGTCGGCGGCCAGCACTGCCCCGGCCGCAGCGTCGACGGACTCGAAGTTCGACGCCTCCACTCGTCGGTCCAGTTCGGCTACCAGCGCATCGGCCCGCGCAGTGGCGTCGAGCCAGGCGATGCGCGCCTCCTGAATTCGCCGGGCACCGTCGATCAAGGCCTCTCGCTCCGAGATTCGGTCTGCCAGCGACGCACCCTCGTCGACTTCCTCGGCCACCGACGCACGCATCTTCGCCAGCGATTCCTCGGTAGCCGAGATGCGCTCGTCCACGGCACCACGCAAGGCAACGAGCTCGTGGAGCGTGACCGTCAGCGCGTCCGACTCGCTCCGCAGGCGATTCAATTCTGCGGTTGCCGGTGCGACATCGGCGGCACGCGCGCGGGCGTCCTGCACTGCGGCGGTCGCGGCATCGAGCATCTGGGTCAACTCCGCAGCGGAGGCCCCTCCGGTGCGGTCGTGCAGTAGATCCACGTCCCGTTGCGCTCGAGCGACAACCGCGACCGCGTGATCGAGCGCAGCGGCCGCCGTGCGTTCTGCGGCGGCGGCCTTGTCTTCCTGTGCCTTGGTCACCGTCGACGTCGACGGTGCAGCGGGATGCGGGTGCACCTCCGATCCGCACACGACGCAGGGCTCGCCCGCTTCCAGACGGGCCGCCAGCTCGGCCGCCATCCCGTCGATGCGTCGCTCACGGAGGTCGAGCAGGTGCGACCGGGCCGTGTTGTGCGCTGCTCCGGCGGTGTCGCGGGCACGTTCGGCCTCGGCCATAGTCGCCCGCTTGCGGACCAATTCGAGTGCAGACTCGGCTGCCACGCGGGAACGACTGCAGCGCTCCTCGAGACCCGGCAACTCTGCCGCAGCCGAGGCGGCTCGTGCCATCCGTGATTCGACCGCTGAGATCTGCTCGGGCGTCGAGGCCTGCAATTGCACGGTACGTTCGATCGCCGCTGCGGTAGTACGTTGCTGCGCAAGATATTCGGCGAGTGTCCCGTCGAGTCGGTCGGCTTCGCGGGCGAGACCGAGCAGCGACTGCAGCCGCGCGACGTCGGTGGTCCAGTCACGCACGAACTGTGCAACGACCATGCGCTCGGCCGACGGATCCGCCGGCGCGGGCGGCCAGTGCAGCGCGGCGTGGAAGCGTCGGCCCTCCGCCGTTGTGGGTAAGGCACGCTCCGCCGCCGCGAGTGCGGATGTTGCGGCGTCGGTGGACAGGCGTGCAAGACGGAGGTCTGCGGCAGTGGCCGCGATCGGTCCTGCGGCCGCAGAATCGGCGAGCTCGCTTCTGCGTGCTGCTCGTGCCGTCTCGCCCTCCCGGTACTGCGCGAGTTGGACCTCCGCGAGAGCCCGTCGCCGCTGCAGATCGAGATCGGTGGTGGCCTTCGCCAGAGCTGCCGATGCACGCCGAGCTGCTGCGTCGATCAGCACCGCCCGACCTTGCGCGAGGGTTCGATTCTGCCGGGCATAGTCGAGGACGTCGGCCGCCCATTCGAGGGGGTCCGGCTGTTCGCCGTCCTCGCCCGCGGGCTCGGGCGCTCCCGATGCCTGCGACACCCGGCCGAGCATGATGTCGATGGCGTGGTGGGCGTCGGCGAGTTCAGCGGCGAGCTCCCGGCGGCGCTGCGCGAACCACTCCTCGACGTCACCGAATCGGCTTGTGTCGAAGAGTCTTTCGAGCAGATTGCCACGTTCGTCGCTGTCGGCTCGGAGGAATCGCGCGAATTCACCCTGCGGCAACAGCACCACCTGAAAGAACTGGTCGGCACTCATCCCGAGCAGCGCGTTGACGGCGTCACCGATCTCGCTCAGCCGGGTGAGATTCTGCCCGCGGCCGTCGAGCCAGGTGAGACTGGCCTTGGCGTGTTGCTTGGTGGTTCCCGTGCTTCGGAGCTTGGGCCGCAGGAACTCCGGACTGCGCACTATTCTGATGCGCCGCCCACCCAGTGTGGCTTCCAACGTGACCTGTGGCACCGCACCCTTGGCTGCGTGATCGGACAGCAGTCGCTTGCCCTCCCGACGAGCTCCGGGCACAGTTCCGTACAGCGCGAACGCCACGGCGTCGAGCACCGTCGTCTTGCCTGCTCCGGTGTGACCGTGCAACAGGAAGAGCCCGTCGGCCCCCAGTGTGTCGAAGTCCACCGTCTCGGTGCCCGCGAAGGGGCCGAACGCGGTGATCTCGAGTGAATGCAGCCTCATGCAGCACCGCGGTCGGCTGTGGTGGCCGTCCCGCGGGTGGCCTCGGTCTCGCGTTGCACGGAGGCCAGAGCACGAGCCAGGAGCGCGGACTCCGCCGCCGTCGGCACGCTACGCATGTCCGTCACGAACGAGGTGGCGATGTCGAGATCGCTACGACCGCGCACACGGTCGCGATAGCGAAGCTCGCCGGATCCCTCGGGGCGCCGCCATTCCAAATGGATCGCGTGCGGGAAACGCTGCTGCAGCACGCGCATTGCGTCGACCGGACGCACCTCGTCGGTGAGCACGGCGGAGACGTAATGATCCTCGAACTCGCAATATGCTGTGTCCGTTGTCAATTCCTCGACCGTGCCTTCGATGCGGGCGAGTCCGCGTACCACCGGCAGGTCCACTCGCTCGACGCTGCCCAGCCCGTTCGCGTCGAGATCGAGAATCCATACCGCCTTGTGGTGCGACCGCTCGCCGAACGAATAGGGCAGGGGCGAACCGGAGTACCGCACCCGGTCGGTGAGGGTCTGGGGCGAATGCAGATGTCCGAGCGCCACGTAGTCGACGCCGTCGAACGCCGACGCAGGCGCGGTTTCGATACCGCCGGAGGAGATGGACCGCTCCGAGCCGGTCGCCTCACCGCCGACGATGAAGGCGTGGGCGAGCACGACCGAGCGAACCCGTTGCCCTGGTTCGCTTCTCGTCGCGAGGTCGCCGCGTACCCGATCCATCGCGGCACCGAGCACGTCGGCATGGGTACGCGCAGTGGGAACGTCGAGTTCGAGGCGAGTGGTTTCGGGCTCGAGATACGGAATGCCGTAGAACGCAACGCAGCCGTGCTCGTCGTCGATCAGGACCGGGGTGGCGACGTCGCCCACCCGCGTCATCAGATGCAGCCCGCCTGCCGAAGCGAACGCAGCGCCTGCGCCGAGCCGCGCGGGTGAATCGTGGTTTCCCGACGTCGCGACGATCACGGCACCGGCCGCTCGAATGGCCTCCAGTCCGCGGTTGCAGACCAGGACGGCATCGGCACTGGGAACAGCGCGGTCGTAGATGTCGCCCGGCACCACCACCACATCGATCGATTGTGCCGCAACCAGTTCCGCGATGGACCCCAGCACAGCGCCCTGATCGGCCAACAGGTCGACACCGTGAAAGGTGCGACCGATGTGCCAGTCCGAGGTGTGGAGGATTCTCATGCGTTCGACGCTATCGGGAACCACCGACAAACTCCCCGAGGCGCCTCGGCCTGTCGGACGTGAGCTCGGTCCACAGGCTTCGCGAACCGACGTTGTCGGTACCGTCCTGCATCATCTGCTCCATGAACATTCTCACCGCGTTCGGCCTGCTCGTCGCTCTCGGAATCGGCGCGGTCGTCGGCTGGTTGTTGCACGCCTCGCGGATGGGCGATCGTGCCGTGCGAGCCGAGGCCCAACTGGCCGCGCTGCGCGAGCACGAGGGCATGCTCAGGCAGTCACTGAGTGCGGTCAACGAGGATTCCGCGCGACGCAATTCGACCGTGATCGGTCAGCAGGTCTCGCACCTGGTCGAGCCGTTGCACGACGCCGTCGATGCGCTCTCCGAGCACGTGCGGCAGGTCGAGCACAATCGCATCCGTGCGTATGCGGGATTGTCGGAGCAGGTCACCGGTATGCATCGTGCGTCGATGCATCTGTCCACCCAAACCGGTCAGCTGGTCACGGCACTGCGCGCACCGCAGATCCGGGGCCGGTGGGGCGAGATCCAGCTCGAGCGCGTCGTCGAGCTTGCGGGGATGCTCAAGCACTGCGATTTCGACACGCAGGTCAGCAAGGACGGCATCAGACCCGACATGATCGTCCGTCTCGCCGGCGGTCGACAGATCGTCGTCGACGCCAAAGTGCCGTTCGCGGCATACCTCGACGCCGCTCAGGACGAGGATCCCGCCGCGCGGGAGAAGAATCTGCGACGCCACGCCAAGCAACTGCGGACCCACATCGACCAGTTGGCCGACAAGGCGTACTGGCAGGCGTTCGAGCCGACGCCGGAATTCGTCGTGCTGTTCGTTCCCGGCGACCCGTTTCTCGACGCGGCCCTGACCTCGGACACCGGTCTGCTCGAGTACGCCTTCGGTCGGAACGTGATCCTGGCCACCCCGACCACCCTGGTCGCGCTACTGCGGACCGTCGCCTACACGTGGAAGCAGGAGTCACTGGCCGAGGACGCTGCACGCATCCAGCAACTGGGACGCGAGCTGTACACGCGGATCGGTGTCGTCTCGACGCACCTGGACAAGCTCGGTGCCCATCTCGGCAAGGCCGTGGAGTCCTTCAATTCCACCGTCGGGTCCGTCGATACCCGGGTGAGCGTGACGGCGAGAAAGCTGCACGAGCTCGAGCTGTTCGACGCCGAGCCGGTGGACATCGCCCGTGTGGACGAGCGGCCCAAACTGTCCGATTCGTCCCGCTACCGGCACGACTTCGGTCATGTCAGCGATGCAGTGGGCTGAACAACGGCTAACCTCGGGGGGTGTCTACCTCCCAACGTGCCCGCTCCGGGGTACCGCTGGATCACCGATCCATCCTCGCGACCCTGCCCGGCGTTCCCGCGTGGGGTGCCGTCGCGATCGCCGCGGGACTGACCTTTCTCGGGTTTCTGATCGATGCCGCACGCGGTACAGAGCTGACCGGTGCGTTCGCGTTCATGTACGTCCTCGGCTGCATCGCCGGAGTCCTTCTCGTCCGCTTCCGCGGACTGTTCACCGCGATGGTGCAAGCCCCGCTGATCCTGTTCGTGGCCGTGCCGCTGTCGTACCAGTACTTCACCGACAACGCAGGCACCAGCCTCAAGGACATCATCCTCAACGTTGCCATTCCGCTGGTCAACCGTTTTCCGCTGATGTTGCTCGGCACCGTGGTCGCCGTCGGACTCGGAGCCCTGCGCATCGTGCTCAAACGGCAGAACACGCACGCCCCCGCTGTTCGACGCAGCCCGAAGCCCAGCGATGACAAGCCCACCAGAGCACAGCGTCGGGCACAGGAAGAGCGCCCCGAACGATCCCGCAGGCGAGCAGCCGCAGCCGATCGCAGCACCGACTCCGCGGCCGAGGCCACCGACATCGTGCCCGGGCCGTACGTCGGTCGCAGAGGCACCGATTCTCGCCCGCGTCCCGACACCGACCCTCGCGCGAGTTCGACCCCTCGCCCCGGCTCGCGTACTGCGGCAGATCCCACCGCGAGCCCCCGGCGATCGGCTGCATCGGCACCGCAGACTCGATACGCCGCCACCGACTCCCCGCGGCACGACTACAAACCCGAATACCAGAAGCCCGACTACTCGCGAACGCAGTATCCGCAGGCACAGTCCCGGCAGGTGGCAAGAGAAACAGAGCCCCGGTATTCGACCGAACCTCGTCGCGAGCGATCGGCCCGGGTTCATGCTCCTCGCGAGGTCGCCGATCCGTACAGCACCGGAGCCAGGCCTGTCGTGACTCCCCAGACAAGCGCCCCCGCAGGTGGTTCCGCTGCCAACGATTCCACCGCCGTGAACGGCCAGGGCAGTCATTCGCTGCCGACCCCACACCGGGACGACATTCCCCCGCATCCGGTGCCGAAGGTTCGCTACCGCGACCGTCACAGCGACTAGCCCGAACACGAAAAAACGCCCCGTATCGGTTTCCCTGCTCCTGCGCAGGGGTTCCGATACGAGGCGTGAACTCTTCGTGGACCTTGCTACTAGCGAGCTGGGCGCAGCTCGCGGGGCAAAGAGAACACCAGAGTCTCATTGGCGGTGGTGACCGGCTGTACGTCTGCGTAACCGTGCTCGGCGAACAGTTCGATGACTCCCTGCACCAGGATCTCTGGTACGGACGCACCCGAGGTGATGCCGATCGTCTCGACGCCGTCGAGCCAGGCCAGGTCGATTTCCTTGGCGTAGTCGACGAGGTAGCTCGCCCGCGCACCCGCGCCCAGTGCAACCTCGACCAACCGCACGGAGTTCGAGGAGTTCTTGGAGCCGACGACGATCACCAGATCGCATTCCGGTGCCATCGCCTTTACCGCGACCTGACGGTTCTGCGTGGCGTAGCAGATGTCGTCGCTCGGCGGGTCCTGCAACGTCGGAAATCGCTCGCGCAGCTTGGCGACCGTCATCATCGTCTCGTCGACGCTCAGCGTGGTCTGTGACAACCAGATCACCTTGTTCTCGTCCCGGACGGTGACGTTGGCGACCGATTCGGGGCCGTCCACCAGCTGAATGTGCTCGGGAGCCTCGCCTGCGGTGCCCTCGACCTCCTCGTGGCCCTCGTGGCCGATGAGCAGGATGTCGTAGTCGTCTCGGGCGAAGCGCTTGGCTTCCTGGTGCACCTTGGTCACCAACGGGCAGGTGGCGTCGATGGTGCGCAGGTTTCGCTCGGCCGCAGAGGTGTGCACGGCGGGAGAGACGCCGTGCGCGGAGAACACCAGCAGTGATCCCTCGGGAACCTCGTCGGTCTCCTCCACGAACACCGCGCCGCGATCGGACAGCGTCTCGACGACGTGCTTGTTGTGCACGATCTCCTTGCGCACGTAGACCGGCGCACCGTGCTGTTCCAGTGCTTTCTCGACGGTCTCGACCGCGCGATCGACACCCGCGCAGTAGCCCCGCGGCTCCGCGAGCAGCACTCGCTTACCCCCGGCGTACGAGGACTTACCCGTACCGGCGGACTGTGCAATACCAAGATTCAGTGGAACAGCCGAAGACATACCTCCCAGGATACGTGCACTCAGCTCGCCTGCCTCGTTTCCACGTCCTCGAGCCCCGGCGCGAACGGTCGTACAGCCTGTCGGCTACCCAAAGTTCACCGTTTCGGGCAGTCTGGTGCACATGACTCGAGTCCCCTTTGCAGCGCGTGTGGCTGCAGGCGTCGCCGTGACCGTCGTGGAAGAGGCTCGCAAGCTTCCCGGTTCCGCCCTGATGCTGCCGATGACGGTCGTCAGCGAGGCACTGGCGCGCGGCATGCGATTCCAGCAGCAGGTGACGGCGCTGGCCATCAAGGGCGATTTGATCATCGCGACCTTGCCGGTGATCGGGACCCCGAGCGAGGAGCAGCCCGCCTGGGCCAGTTTCGACGAGGACGAGACCTTCGACACCGAGTCGAGATTCGACGCCGCAGTCATCACCGACGACGTCGATGTGCCCGATGCCCCTGTGGCCGAGCCGGTCGCGGCGAACGGCCGCTTCGCTCTGTATTCGACGCCTCCGCTGGACGAGCCGGTCCAGGACACCTCGGCCAAGCGCGCTCCCTCCGCCGACAAGCCCGAGATCGTCGAGATGATCGACTTCGACACCCTCGCCCTTGCGCAGTTGCGCGCGCGCCTGCGCACGCTGTCGATCGAGGACCTCGAAACCCTGCTCGACTACGAGAACGACACGCTCTCCCGCGCACCCTTCCAGACGATGCTCGCCAACCGCATCACCACCGCCAAGGCCAAGTGAGCACTCCCCCAACCCAGTCCGGTCCCACCCAGCCAGGCGCGAGCACCGCCGAACAGCCATGGCCGGTGCGTACCGTCGCCATGAAGGTTGCCGGCTGGATCGACAAGCTCGGCTCCATCTGGGTGGAGGGGCAGCTCACTCAGATCAACGCTCGTCCCGGTACCAGGACGGCCTTTCTGACGCTGCGTGATCCGTCGGCCGACATGTCGCTGTCGGTGACGTGTTCGCCGCAGTTGCTCGACCGTTCACCCGTTCCGCTGACCGAGGGTGCGCGCGTCATCCTCTACGGCAAGCTGTCGTTCTTCACCGGTAGGGGAACGATCTCGCTGCGCGCCACGGACATTCGCGCGGTTGGCGTCGGCGAACTGCTGGCTCGCATCGAACGACTCAGAGCCCTGCTCGCCGCGGAGGGGTTGTTCGACCCACGACTCAAGCGTCCGCTGCCGTTCCTGCCGGGCACCATCGGCCTGATCACCGCGCGCGCCAGCGCAGCCGAGAAGGACGTGCTGACCGTCGCGCAGAGGCGTTGGCCGGCGGTCCGATTCGAGGTCCGCAACACACCGGTTCAGGGTCCGCAATCGGTGCCGGCGATTCTGGACGCGCTGAAAGAGCTGAACGACGACCCCGGCGTCGACGTCATCATCCTCGCCCGCGGCGGCGGTAGCGTCGAGGACCTGCTGCCGTTCTCGGACGAGGCCCTGTGCCGCGCCATCTCTCGCGCCACCACGCCGATCGTCAGTGCCATCGGCCACGAGCCCGACAGCCCCCTGAGCGACCACGTCGCGGATCTGCGGGCCGCAACCCCTACCGATGCCGCCAAGCTCGTGGTGCCCGACGCCGTCGCCGAACAAGCTCTGGTCTCGGAATTGAAGTCGAGAAGCGCTGCAGCGCTGCGCAATTGGGTCGAGCGTGAGGCACGCGGCCTGGACATGCTCCGCCACAGGCCGGTACTGGCTGACCCACTTGCCTCGCTCGAGCAACGTCGCGAGGAGGTTCGACGGCTGCTCGACGCTGCCCGACGCGACGTGCAACGCGAACTCACCACTCAGGACACGCTCGTCGAACATCTGCGGGCCAGGCTGTCGACGCTGGGGCCTGCTGCCACACTTGCTCGGGGCTACGCCGTCGTACAGCGGGTGGTCGCGGGTTCGGATCCCGAGGTTCTGCGTTCGGTCGAGGACGCGCCACCGGGTACACAGATCAGAGTGCGCGTGGCCGACGGTGCCGTCACCGCCGCAGTCATGGGGCGAGTCAAATGACAGAAGGAGTACGCATGAGCGAGAACGAAGACAAGCCGGTATCGGAACTGGGCTACGAAGAGGCCCGCGACGAGCTGGTCGGCGTGGTGAAGATCCTCGAGCAGGGCGGGCTCGATCTCGACGCCTCCCTGGCTCTGTGGGAGCGGGGAGAGCAGCTGGCCACTCGCTGCGAGGAGCAGCTCGCCGGTGCCCGCAAGCGGATCGAGACCGCGCTCGCGAGCACCGAGAAGGACAGCTAGGGCACGAGCGGTTCGGTGACCTCGAGGATCGTCGCGAGAGTGGTGAAGTCCTCGGTGGTTGCGGTGCCGCCCAGCAGGATTCGGACGTCACCGAAATCCGAGACCCAGTAGTTTCGCGAACCTTCCTCGCCGTAGACCACCCAGTCTCGACCCGACACGTTCTGTGCGCCCGACGCGTACACCGTTTCACTTCCGGCCACGAACGGAACCACCTGTTCCTCGGACGCCGACGTCTGTGTCAATTGCAAGTAAGCACCGGTACCGGTGATGTATCCGACAGTCGACACCGCTCCACCGGTGTCGCCGGAGATGGTCGCGCGGCTGCCCGAGTTGGGCGTCCACCCCTCGGGAACACTCGGATTGCGCACCGGGAAGCCGATCTCCGAGGCGTCGTACTGCAGCGCCGTGTTCACGTCGAAGTTGGGAATGGGACCCTGCTGGGGGCCACCGGGGCTCAGCGAGCACTGGCTGGCGACGCCCGCGATCAGCAAACAGGCAATGACCAGCGGAATCAGCGACCAGACCATGTCGCGGTTGTTGTTGAGAATCCGAGGTTTGCTGTTCGCCACACCACCAGTATCCCCTCTGCGCGGCAATGCTCGGTCGGCGCGTACCTCACAGTCGACCCGACCCCACCGCAGGCATCACAGAAGTGAGATAATCGCGCCTGGGTAACACCCCACCAACCAGGAGGCTACAAACCGATGACGGCCAGCACCGAGTCCACTCGCGCCATGGCGCCAGATCGCAACCTCGCACTCGAACTCGTACGCGTCACCGAGGCCGGTGCACTCGCATCGGGCCGCTGGGTCGGTCGCGGCGACAAGGAAGGTGGCGACGGAGCGGCAGTCGACGCCATGCGTCAGTTGGTCGCCTCGGTCTCGATGCGCGGCGTCGTCGTCATCGGTGAGGGCGAGAAGGACGAAGCGCCGATGCTCTACAACGGCGAAGAGGTCGGCAACGGCAACGGACCCGACGTCGACTTCGCCGTCGACCCCGTCGACGGAACCACGCTGATGGCCAAGGGCATGCCCAACGCCATCTCGGTCCTCGCGGTCGCTGAGCGGGGCGCGATGTTCGACCCCTCCGCCGTCTTCTACATGGAGAAGATCGCCGTCGGCCCGGACTACGCGGACGTCATCGACATCACCGTCCCGGTCGCCGAGAACATCGCTCGGATCGCCAAGATCAAGAAGGGATCTGCGTCCGACGTCACGGTGTGCATCCTCGATCGCCCGCGGCACGCCGGACTGATCCAGCAGGTGCGCGACGCCGGATCCCGCATCCGGTTGATCTCCGACGGTGACGTTGCCGGTGCGATCGCTGCCGCCCGTCCCGATTCCGGAACCGACATGCTCATCGGTATCGGCGGCACGCCCGAGGGCATCATCGCCGCCGCCGCGATGCGCTGCATGGACGGTGCCATCCTGGGGCGTCTGGCACCCACGGACGACGACGAGCGACAGAAGGCCATCGACGCGGGACACGACCTCGACCGCGTCCTCGATACCAAAGACCTCGTCTCGGGTGAGAACGTCTTCTTCACCGCCACCGGCGTCACCGACGGTGACCTGCTGCGCGGCGTTCGCTACGCAGGAGGCGGCGCACACACCCAGTCCATCGTCATGCGGTCGAAGTCCGGCACCGTGCGCATGATCGACGCCTACCACCGCCTCGAGAAGCTGCGCGAATACTCCTCGGTCGACTTCGACGCCGACGAATCCGGCCAAGCACCGTCCTTCTGATCCCTGAAACCACGACTGGCAAAGTAAGGCTCATGACGCAGACAGACGAACAGCAGTTCCGGATCGAACACGACACCATGGGAGAGGTTCGCGTTCCGATCGATGCGCTCTGGCGTGCCCAGACTCAGCGTGCCGTGGAGAACTTCCCCATCTCGGGCCGTCCGCTCGAGCGCACTCAGATTCGCGCGATGGGTCTGCTCAAGGCAGCCTGCGCACAGGTCAACAAGGACCTCGGTCTGCTCGACGGCGCACTGGCCGACGCGATCATCGCCGCCGCCACCGAGATCGCCGAGGGCAAGCACGACGATCAGTTCCCGATCGACGTCTTCCAGACCGGCTCGGGCACCAGCTCGAACATGAACGCCAACGAGGTCATCGCGTCGATCGCGAAGGCGGCAGGCGTCGAGGTGCACCCCAACGATCACGTGAACATGTCGCAGTCCTCCAACGACACGTTCCCGACGGCCACTCACGTCGCCGCCACCGAGGCAGCCGTCACGTCGCTCGTGCCCGCGCTGAAGCACCTGCACGAGGCACTCGCCGCCAAGTCCGTCGAGTGGAAGACCGTCGTGAAGTCCGGCCGCACCCACCTCATGGATGCCGTTCCGGTCACCCTCGGACAGGAATTCGGTGGCTACGCCCGTCAGATCGAAGCCGGCATCGAACGCGTCGAGGCCACCCTGCCGCGGCTCGGCGAACTGCCCATCGGCGGCACCGCCGTAGGAACCGGACTCAACGCACCCGACGGCTTCGGCCCCAAAGTCGTTGCGGAACTGGTCAAGTCGACCGGCATCGATGCACTCACCCCAGCCAAGGATTCGTTCGAGGCACAGGCCGCGCGCGACGGATTGGTCGAGGCGTCGGGCGCACTGCGCACCATCGCGGTGTCACTGACCAAGATTGCCAACGACATTCGTTGGATGGGATCGGGACCGCTCACCGGACTCGGCGAGCTCGCCCTCCCCGACCTGCAGCCCGGCAGCTCCATCATGCCCGGCAAGGTCAATCCTGTTCTCCCCGAGGCTGTTACGCAGGTCGCGGCTCAGGTCATCGGCAACGACGCCGCAGTCGCGTTCGGCGGCGCGTCGGGCGCATTCGAGCTCAACGTGTACATCCCGATGATGGCGCGCAACGTGCTCGAGTCGTTCAAGTTGCTCGCCAACGTCTCGGTCCTGTTCGCCGACAAGTGTGTCGTCGGTTTGCACGCGAACGTCGAGCACCTCAAGACCCTCGCCGAGTCCTCGCCGTCCATCGTGACGCCGTTGAACTCCGCGATCGGCTACGAGGAAGCTGCCGCCGTGGCCAAGCAGGCACTCAAGGAAAAGAAGACAATCCGTCAGACGGTCATCGACCGCGGACTGATCGGCGACAAGCTCAGCGAAGAAGAACTGGACAAGCGCCTCGACGTCCTCGCCATGGCGAAGGTCAAGGACTAGTTTTCTGCTTCACCCGCCGGACCCCTGAACGCGTGAATGGTCCATTGCACCGCCGAGACGTGTGCAATGGACCATTCACGCTTTCGAAAGGGGGGCCGAACCTCAAGCCAGGTGAGCGAGTTCCTCGCGTGCCTTCAGGCCGTCCTCGCCCAGATCGGTGCGGTCGAAGATCTTCCAGCCTGCGAGCAGCGGCTTGAACACCTTGTCGCGTTCCTGATCGGCGTCGTAGATTCCGGCTTCGGCGAGGGCGACGGTGCTGTTGCCCCGCTCGGGGAGGTCGACGACCGGAATCTTGAACCCATTGATCCGGTCTGCGATGGCGCGGGCGGCCTGATCGGGTACCACGGCGAAGGCCTCGTCGAGGATGCTGGCGAAGAATGCCGACTGCAGCGCGTCGTCGTCGGCGATCTTGCCGAGGATGGTGGCCAGTACCGGATCTTTGCTCAGAGCAACCGTGTTGCGGTGACGCAGCGCGGCGGCAGCTTCCTCGATGGCGAAATGCGCGAGGATGTCGAGCAGATGCTGGCTCGGCGCGTCGTAACCGAGTGTCATGTGCTCCATCCGAACGCGCTCGAGTGCGACCGGATCGACTGCGCGGGTGAGCACCAGGAAGTTGCGGAGCACGATCGACTGACGGTTCTCCTCCGACGTCCATCGGCCGGTCCACTTCCACCAGGCACCGAGACCGGTGAGTGCATGTGCCAGTTCGCGGTGGTACGCGGGCAGGTTGTCGGCCACCAGGACGGCGACCGTCGCAGCCAGGATTTCGACATCGCTGAGGTGCGACTGCTCGGGCGCCCAGTCCTCGCCGCCGAGGAACGCGAAGTTCTTGCCCTCGTCGAACGGCGCGAGATCGTGGGGGTGCCAGTCGCTGGCTGCCTCGATGTGGCGTCGTAGATTCTCTTCGACCGCGGGCTCCAAACGGACCAGCAGATCACCGTCGGACAGGTTCGTAGACATGCGGTAACCGTAGCGCCTGCGCCTGAGCGCCCGACGTCGCGCCCCTGACCATTGTGAATTCTCCTAACGCCAGGTCGTTGCGGGTCTGTTCTCTGGTGCATCCAGTCATCGACGTGAGGACTCCTCATGATGCGGTCGGGTCGAAATTTTCTGTGTCTTGCTGTTGTGTGCTCGATGGTCGTGCTGGTCGGGTGGTCCAACGACGCACCAACCGCAGACAGTCCACCGACATCCGAGCCCGCACCGCCCAGCGACCTCTCCCCCGGTCAGGTCGCAGGCGTCGATGTTCCGACCGGACGCATCGACGAGGCGGTCGGCAAGCTCGACGGCATCGCCGAGGACCTGATGGCGTCGTCGAACATCCCAGGTATGGCCATTGCCGTCGTGCACGGCTCGGACATCGTCTACTCGAAGGGCTTCGACGTCCGCGAAGTGGGCGCGGACGACCCCGTCGACGGTGACTCGGTGTTCCAGTTGGCCTCGCTGTCCAGATCGGTCGGTGCGACGGTCATCGCGTCCCAGGTGGGAGCGGGCGTGATCGACTGGTCGACGCCGGTGGTCTCGCAGTTGCCGTGGTTCGCGCTCGACGACCCGTGGGTGACCGAGTCCATCACGGTCGGCGACTTCTACTCCCACCGAAGCGGACTGCCCGAGCATGCCGGGGACCTGCTCGAGGACCTCGGCTACGACCGGCGCCAGGTTCTCGAACGCCTTCGGGAGGTGCCCCTCGACCCGTTCCGCTCCACGTACCACTACACCAACTTCGGGATCACGGCCGCGGCCGAGGCCGTCGCTGCGGCGTCGGGCAAGGACTGGGACACCCTCAGCCAGGACACGATCTACGGTCCGCTGGGCATGACCTCGACCAGCTCGTCGTTCGCGGACTACATCGCGCGGGCCGATCGGGCCGTACCCCACGTACTCGTCGACGGCGAATATCAGGCGAAGTATCAGCGGGAACCCGATCCACAGACCCCGGCCGGTGGCGTCAGCTCCTCGGTGAACGATCTCGCGAAGTGGCTGACGATGCTCGTGGCCGACGGAACGCACGACGGACGAGAGCTCGTCGATCCCGACGCCCTCGTGCCCGCCGTCAGCGCGCAGATCGTCTCGAGCCCGTCGGCGACACCGGACTCACGCGCCGGCTACTACGGCTTCGGATTCAACGTCTCCACCAGTGCGGCGGGTCGCACGACGGTGAGCCATTCGGGAGCGTTCGCACTCGGAGCCGGCACCAACTTCGTCTGGATTCCTTCGCTCGACGTCGCCATCGTAGTACTGACGAATGCCGCACCCCTCGGCATCGCCGAAACGGTGACCGCCGAGTTCGCAGACCTCGTTCAGTTCGGTGAGGTGCGTGAGGACTGGCGAACGCTGTACAAGAATGCCTTCGCCGGCATGAGCGAACCGGAGGGCGAGCTCGCGGGCAAAACCGCCCCCGCGAATCCCACTGCGCCACAACCTCTCGCGTCGTACGTGGGGGTGTACCAGAACAGCTACTGGGGGCCGGCGACGGTGGCGGAGGTCAACGGGGAGCTGACGTTGGCTCTCGGCCAGAACCAAAGCTCATACGAGTTGACGCCGTGGGACGGTGACACGTTCACGTTCGAGCCGAGCGGCGAGAATGCACCCGACGGGTCCATTTCCCAGGCGACGTTCGACGCGAATACGCTGACACTCGAGTTCTTCGACGGCGATGGATTGGGGCGGTTCACGAAATGACCGAGACACAGCAGGCAACCGATACTGTAGTAGATCTGTTCGACGCGTTGAGAAGTCGAGACACCGAACGCGCGATGTCGTGCCTCGACGATGAGATCGTGTGGCACAACGTCGGATTACCGAAGGTCCGCGGCCGTTCGAACGTGGGCAGGTTCATGGCCTCACTCGCCAAGCCGGCGTACGGCTTCGACGTCATCGTGCACAACATCGCGGCCGACGGAGATGTCGTCCTCACCGAACGCACCGATGTCCTGATCTGGCGTCGGCTTCGAATCGAATTCTGGGTATGCGGAACCTTCGAGCTGCGCGACGGCAAAGTGGCAGTGTGGCGGGACTACTTCGACAACGTCGATTTCCTGAAAGGCCTTGCGCGAGGCACTTTCCGGGCCGCAGTGGGCCGGTGACCCAGGTGAGCGGAACTTCGTAGCGGGCTACGAAGTTCCGCTCACATGCGCGCAGCGCCTATGCGCCCGAAGGCCCGAACTCTTCGAGCATTTCCGTCACCAGTGCCGCGATCGGTGAACGCTCGCTGCGGGTGAGAGTGATGTGCGCGAAAAGTG
Organism: Rhodococcus sp. IEGM 1330; assembly: GCF_033142445.1. NCBI lineage: Bacteria > Bacillati > Actinomycetota > Actinomycetes > Mycobacteriales > Nocardiaceae > Rhodococcus > Rhodococcus sp. IEGM 1330. The sequence continues at coordinate 302,341 of NZ_JAWLSB010000003.1, read as the reverse complement.
GGTGGCCCTTGAGCTTTTCGATCACTGCAGCAACGCCGTCGTGTCGTCCGACTCGCAGGTTGTCTCGCTGAGCGACGTCGTGGGTGAGTACGACGCGTGAGCCCGAACCCAGCCGGGACAGAACCGTCAGCAGTACGTTGCGCTCGAGTGACTGCGCCTCGTCGACGATCACGAAGGAGTCGTGCAGCGATCGGCCGCGAATGTGCGTCAGTGGCAACACTTCCAGCATTCCGCGGGCGATGACCTCCTCCATCACCTCCGGGCTCGCGAGCCCTTCGAGGGTGTCGAAGACCGCCTGTCCCCAGGGGCCCATCTTCTCGCTCTCGCTACCGGGCAGGTAGCCGAGCTCCTGGCCGCCGACGGCGTAGAGAGGCCGGAAGACAACGACTTTCCGATGCGAGCGACGTTCGAGGACGGCCTCGAGTCCGGCAGTCAGCGCCAGAGCAGACTTACCTGTGCCGGCCTTTCCACCGAGCGAGACGATGCCGATGCTCTCGTCGAGCAGAAGATCCAGCGCCACTCGCTGTTCTGCCGAACGGCCGTGCAGGCCGAACGCCTCACGCTCACCGCGCACGAGTTGGATCTGCTTGTCGGGCGTGACGCGCCCCAGCGCACTCTGCCGTCCGGCAAGCAGTCGAACTCCGGTGTGGCACGGCAGGTCTCGCGCCTCTGCGAGGTCGATGACGCCGTCGTTGAACAGCGTGTCGACTGCGTCGGACGGCACGTCGAGCTCGGTCATGCCGGTCCAACCGGACGGCACGACGTCGTGAGCGTGGTACTCGTCGGCGGGAAGACCGACAGCACCGGCCTTGACGCGCAACGGAATGTCCTTGCTGACGAGCACGACGTCCTTGCCCTCGGCCGCCAGATTCAGGGCGCACGCGAGGATTCTGGAGTCGTTGGAGTCGGTACGAAACCCGACGGGAAGCACCGAAGGATCGGTGTGATTGAGCTCGACTTGCAGTGTGCCACCGGATGTTCCGATGGGAACCGGCTGGTCGAGTCGGCCGAATTCGACGCGAAGGTCGTCGAGCATGCGCAAGGATTCCCGCGCGAACCATCCCAATTCGTGATGGTGGCGTTTGCCCTCCAACTCGCTGATCACGATCAGCGGAAGTACCACATTGTGCTCGGCGAACCTGATGACTGCCCATGGATCCGAGAGCAGGACCGAGGTATCGAGCACGAATGTCCGAAGAGGGGCGGAAACGGAGCGTGAAGTGGTCACGTGGGGCTCCTACGTCTGCGCGGTACCGCGCAAACTCTGTCGCTCGGCCGGTCGGGTCCGATGTGTCAGGTGACACGAGGACCGGGTACCGGCCCTCTCGCGCTCACTAGCTCAGTCACGTATCAGAACCTCCCGCACAGGTAGCTTCCCCGCTGCCTGTTACTGCCGACCGTACCGCCGAAATCCGGGATCGGCTCGCTGGAAGTCTGGCGTGTCGGTGAACAACGCGTTACGTCGACATCGCCCCTGGTCGCCGGCCGACCGGTATCGAAAGCGCCCTCACCCGGGTGGATCAATGCGGCTTTGTTGCACTCAGATTGACTGAAAGCCACATTGATCCGACGAGGATGGGCGTGGATGAACCACTGCATACGTCTGGGCGGTGCAATGGTCCATTGACGCGGAACCGGGGGCCGCGAGCCCCGATCAGCCCAGCAGTCCCCAGTCTTCGAGGCCTTCGTACAGCGGCTTGCTCTGTGCCAACTTCACGACGCGGCTCTTGAGGGAATCGGTGGCCTCGCCGGTGGCCAGGGCGGTGCCGATGATGTCGGCGACCTCGGTGAACTCGGCCTCACCGAATCCGCGGGTTGCCAGTGCGCCGGTGCCGATGCGCAGGCCGGAGGTGACCATCGGCGGGCGCGGGTCGAAGGGCACTGCGTTGCGGTTGACGGTGATGCCGACCTCGTGCAGTAGGTCCTCGGCCTGCTGGCCGTCGAGCTCGGAGTTGCGCAGGTCGACGAGTGCGAGGTGTACGTCGGTGCCGCCGGTGAGGACGGAGATGCCCTTGTCTGCGACGTCGGCACCGGTGAGGCGCTCGGCGAGCAGTGATGCACCGAGGAGGGTGCGTTCCTGGCGTTCCTTGAACTCGGGCGTCGCAGCGATCTTGAAGGCGACGGCCTTGGCGGCGATGGCGTGCATCAGTGGTCCGCCCTGCTGGCCGGGGAACACTGCGGAGTTGAGCTTCTTGGCCCATTCCTTCTTGGCCAGGATGATGCCGGAGCGCGGTCCGCCGAGGGTCTTGTGCACGGTGGAGGAGACGACGTCCGCGTACGGCACGGGCGAGGGGTGCACGCCTGCGGCGACGAGTCCGGCGAAGTGCGCCATGTCGACCCAGAGCAGTGCGCCCACTTCGTCGGCGATGGAGCGGAACGCAGCGAAGTCCTGATGGCGCGGGTAGGCCGACCAGCCGGCGATGAGTACCTGCGGCTTGGCGGCGATGGCCTGCTTGCGCACCTCGTCCATGTCGATTCGGTGGTCTTCCTTCGACACCCCGTAGGACTCGACCTCGTAGAGCTTGCCCGAGAAGTTGAGCTTCATGCCGTGGGTGAGGTGGCCGCCGTGCGCCAGGTCGAGGCCCATGATCTTGTCGCCCGGGTTGATCAGTGCCATCAGCACGGCCGCGTTGGCCTGCGCGCCTGCGTGCGGCTGCACGTTGGCGAACTCGGCACCGAAGAGTTCCTTGGCGCGGTTGCGCGCGAGATCCTCGACGATGTCGACATGCTCGCAGCCGCCGTAGTAGCGGCGGCCGGGGTAGCCCTCGGCGTACTTGTTGGTCAGGACACTGCCCTGGGCCTGCAGCACCGCGCGGGGGACGAAGTTCTCCGAGGCGATCATTTCGAGGGTGTCGCGCTGGCGTCCCAGTTCACCGGCCATCGCTTCGGCGACCTCGGGATCGAGTTCGGCCAGTGACAGGTTGTTGACGTCAGTCATAACAGGAGTCTCCCAAGGGACAGCAGAGTAAGAGGGGCGAGACCCAGTTTACGAGACGCGTACTGCACCCGGTGTCAGCGGCTCGTCGAGCAGCCTGCCGAACAGCTGCGCACGCTCGCTGACGGTCGTACCCTGGTCGAGCCAGCCGGCGAGCAGCTTGTAGCCCTCGACGTAGGTGCTGATGTACGCCCGCCACAGTGGGGAGGACAGAAACCGCAGGCTGTGCCGGGCCCGCTGCGGCGATGCCAACGACCATCGCTCCAGGTAGGCGGCCACGTCGTCCTCGCTCTTGTGCTGATCGTGCAGTAGCAGCGCCGCGTCCTGCCGCACCCCCAACAGTTGGCTCGACGCGGCCGCGAGACGCTCGGCCTTCTCGCCGTCGAATCGCAGTCCCAGATCGGCGTAGATCTCCTGCGCCCACAGGCCCCAACCTTCGCCGACGACGGCCCCGAGCGCGTGATCGGCCAGGCCCTCGGCCATCAGGCACTGCGGGGTGTTGACCAGGAACAGCGTCTGCTCGAGCTGGCCTGCACCGACCAGTCCGGTCTCTTTCCGGCAGTGTTCGGTGTGGTGTCCCGGGTAGGACTCGTGCGCGATCAGATGCGGCAGATTGGCCATCTGCTGCTCGATGTCGGAGTTGATCGCGACGGTCGAGCGGTAGTCACCGAGGTAGTAGTTGAACCCGGACCACGGCTTGTCGCCGACGACCTCGTAGGTCACCTTCTCGGTGTCGGGCAATGTGTATTCGGCGCGGACGCGGTCGCGCAGAGCGGACGAGAACGCCTCGACGCAGTCCTGCAGTCGGTCGGCGGGAATGACGTCGGCACGGCGATGCGCGATCAACCGTTCGCCGAGCGACCCGGGACCGGCGAGGACCTCGTCCATCTTGCGGTGCGCCTGCAGGTACCGGTCCTGATCGCCTGCGGAGATTCGGACGTCGAAGTAGGCGTACACCTCGTCGACGAAGCCGATGTCCTCGCCTGCGAACTTGTGCGCCGAGCATTCGAGTGCGCGCAGGTGGACGTCGAGGAACGTCGTGCGCTCGGGTGTCAGATCGACGTTGCCGAGCTCGCCGCGCAGTGTCTGTGCTCGACGGACCAGCTCACGCGGCTCGGGTGCGGGGGCGTTCTCGGTGATACGACGCAACTCGGGATCGCCGGTGTACGCGTCGACGAATCCGTCTTCGAGCCGGTCGAAACTCAGGCCCAGCAGCAGGTATTCACGAACGAGGGAAGCAGCATCCATATCCGAACCCTAGTACGGCGAACGACCCCGCCCGTGCGCGATCGACCGGCACCGAGCACAATCTGGAACCATGCGACTCGCGCTCGACAGGAGCTCAGCCGAACCCTCCGCAGCTCCGGTATGTCGGAGCCGTGCGTGAGCGAGTCCAGTCCGTACGTCGAGTTCGACCGTGTGCAGTGGCGCACGCTGCGCCAATCCACGCCGTTGGTGCTGACCGAGGAAGAACTCGTCGGTCTGCGTGGGCTGGGTGAACAGATCGATCTCGACGAGGTGGCGGAGGTCTATCTGCCGCTGGCACGACTGATTCACCTCCAGGTCGCGGCTCGGCAACGGCTGTTCGCCGCGACCGCGACGTTCCTCGGCGAGAAGCACCCCGACCGTCAGGTTCCGTTCGTCATCGGTGTCGCGGGGAGCGTCGCCGTCGGAAAGTCGACGACGGCCCGTGTGCTGCAGGCACTCCTGGCTCGATGGGACCATCATCCGCGGGTCGATCTGGTCACCACCGACGGATTCCTGTACCCGACGGCCGAGCTCATGCGTCGAGGCATATTGCACCGCAAGGGGTTTCCCGAAAGTTACGACAGGCGCAAGCTGCTCAGATTCGTCACCGAGGTCAAGTCCGGGACCGAAGAGGTGGGCGCACCGGTCTATTCGCACGTCTCGTACGACATCGTCAAGGGTCAGTATCACATGGTCCGACAGCCCGACATCCTGATCGTGGAGGGGCTCAACGTATTACAGACCGGATCGCGGTTGATGGTCTCGGATCTGTTCGACTTCTCGATCTACGTCGACGCGCGGATCGAGGACATCGAGAGTTGGTACGTCAAACGCTTTCTCGCATTGCGCAAGACATCCTTCACCGATCCGTCCTCGCACTTCCACCACTACGCCGGCCTGTCCGACGACCACGCGCAGATCGCGGCCGAGGATCTGTGGCATTCGATCAACCTGCCCAATCTGGTGGAGAACATCCTGCCGACGCGACCGCGAGCGACGATGGTGTTACGCAAGGACAACGACCACGCGATCAACCGGCTGCGGCTTCGTAAGTTGTAGACCATAATCCACCAATGGCGGTGGAAAAGCGGTCGATCGGCGAGGTGCCGCTGATCGGTCGAGACGGCGAGCTGCAGCAAATTCTGCATGCCGCCGGCAGGTACGGCGGGATGGCCGTCAAGGCCGCGCCCGGTGTCGGGCGAACCCACCTGTTGACCGAGGCGGTGCGGTCGCTGGTGCGCCTCGGGTGGCATCCCCATCGAGTGGTGACGGTGATGCCGACCGGTACCGGATTCGTCCCCGTCGAATCGGACCGAGCTCTGGCCGCCACACTGGCAAACGCGCACGGCGGTCGCCACACCGTCGTGGTCATCGACGATGCCCAATGGCTGGCCGATTCGACCGTCGAGCTCCTCGCACGTCGCGTCGGATCGAAGGATCTGTTCGTGCTGGCCAGCGTGAGCGCGGGTCGACGCCGCACCCCCGTGCTCGACGCTCTGTGGAAGGACGGTGTGATCGACCGCATCGATCTCGAGCCGCTCACTCCCGAGCAGTGCCGATCGCTGATCGAGTCGATGCTCGGTCGCAGTGGCGAAATAGTCGACAGTGCAGCAGTTTTCGCAGTCACGGCATTGTCCTCGGGCAACCTCGTGGTGCTCCGAGATCTGGTGGCGACGGCAGTCGAGCGCCGCGCGTTGACGGTGTCGTCGCACGTGTGGCGCCTGTCCGCTCCCCTGCCCGTGTCGGCCGGTCTTGCCGATGTGGTGCGCGATCATCTGGCCGAGGTGATCGCGCTCGCCGACTACGCCGGTGCGGCCGAGATCGACGACGCACTCGACATGGTCGCCCTGGCCGGTTCGCTGGCCTTCGAAGCCGCAGCCGCCGTGATGGATCCACGTCTGATCGAGGAACTCGAATCGGCCGGCGTGCTGACGATCCGCACCGAACAGAACATCGACCGGGTGACGTTCTCGACGCCCATCACCGCCCAGGTGCGCACCGAGGACATGACCACACTGCGCAGGCGTCGCCTGAGCCTGACGGTCGCCGACGCCCTCGACGCCTCGACCGACGGGCTCGGCCCCCGCGAACGCGTCACCGCTGCACTGCTTCGTATCGACGCGGGCGTCTCGCTCGATGCCCCGACGGCGGTGGAGGCGGCTCGGTTGTCGTGGCGCTTCGTGCCCCCGGAGACGACGCGCAAGCTGGCCTCGGCCGCTGCGGCGGCCGGCGGCGGGTTCGATGCCCAGCTCATCCTCGCGTCCGCGGAGAGCCAGCTCGGCATGACCGAGTCCGCGCAGCAGCGGCTCGACGATCTTCTGCGGGGGGCCGACAACGACATTCGGCGCGCGACGGCCGTGCGCGCGTGCACCGACAACATGGTCCTGCGGTTGGCGGATCCGACGCGGGCGCTGGCCCTGAACGCGAGTACCGAGCTCGCCATCGTCGATCCCGGCATCCGAACGCAACTGCGAGCGCAGCGCGGCCTGATGATGCATGCCATCGGCGATACCGCCGGTTCACTGGCCCTGCTCGAGCCGTTGATGGACGATCTGGAGGGCCCGACGCTGATCTCTGCCAGTTTCGCCGTTGCCGCCGGGGCCACCGTCGTAGGTCGGTTGTCGGCCGCGTTCTCTGCGCTCGCCCGGGTGCAGCCCGAGCCCGACAATCCGGCGGCGACGGTGCTGGATCTGACGCGGTGCTTCACGATTGCCTGCGCCGGCAACTTCGAGGAGGCCACTGCACTCGCTCGCTATCGGTACGACGAAGCGGTGGAACAGTTCTCACCACTGCAGCAGGCGTGGTTCGGGTGGGCCCGGGGAGGTCTACTGCTCTCGCAGGGCCACGCGGCCGAGGCGATCCGCTGGTGCTCGGAGGCCTACACGCTCGCGGGCACACTCGGCCAGCGGTCGATGGAACCGATGGTGGCGTGCGATCTGGTCCGCGCCCTCGCGCTCGACGGGCGCTCGGAGGAGGCGTCGGACCTCATCGAGGCCGCGGACCTCGACAACCCGGCCTCGCCTGCGTTGTTCGGGGCTCGCGGCACGCGTCTGGCGGCGCTGGGCTGGGCCGCCGCAGCCCGCGGTGACGTCGACGAGGCCTGCGAGCTGCTGATCGCCTCCGCCGAGGCCCATGCCGCTATCGACCACCACCTGCCCGCCCTGTTCTCCTACGTCGATGCTGCTCGGTGCGGAGCCGCAGCTGCCGCACTGGCTCCCGTCCACCAGCTGGCAGGTCTGATCGAAGGGGACTTGGCCCGCACCGAAGTACGCATGGTCGAGGTGCTCGCAGCACCGTCCGGGCCGGACAACGCGGTCACCGAGCAGGTGGTGGCCGTCGCCGCGAGCGCCGAAAAACACGGCCTGGACCTACACGCGGCCGAGATGTACTTCTATGCGCAAAACCTGTTGCTGCGCAGTAGCCCTCGCGCCGCGGCGACAGCGGGAAGGCAGGGCCACGTACTGGCCGCGCGCTGCGGACATCCCAGCACGCCCCTGCTGCATGGAACACGAGACCCGGCCCTGACGGCACGCGAACGCCAGATCGCGTCCCTCGCCGCATCCGGCCTGTCCAACCGCGACATCGCCGACGCCGTCGTGCTGTCGATCCGCACCGTCGAGACGCACCTCAACCGCATCTTCGGGAAGTTGGGGATCAGCACCCGCGCCGAGCTCACATCGCTACGAGGCTCACTGCTCGATTGACCGAACCGCTCCCGTACAGGGATGCCTCGATGTCGACCAGGTACCGCGACGGAGCCACCCCGAGTTCGCTGTGCAGAACCGCCTCTGCTCGCCGAAAGGCAACCACGGCCTCGGCCGTGCGGTGCGACCGATCGAGGGCGATCATCAGCTGACCCCACAGGTGTTCTCGCAACGGGGCGGCCCGCAGTGCGCGCTCGATCTCGGCGATCACCGTCTCGTGTCGACCGAGCTGCAGACGGGCCTCGAACGTCGATTCCAGCACCACGGCGTGCACCTCGTCGAAATGGACCCGCTCGTCGACGGCGAAGCCCAGATCACCGAATTCGACGAGCGCCGGGCCCCGCCACAGCGCAAGTGCGCGGCCGAACTGGCCATCGGCCTCGGCGAACCGGCCGCGGCCGAGTGCCTCCCGCCCGCGCGTGGCCAGCATCTCGAACTCGCGCAGATCGAGTCGGTCACTGCCCAGATCCAACCGATAACCCCAGGACGTCGTGACGAGCCGAGCGCCGTTCTCCGCGCCGAGTACCCGACGCAGATTCGCCATGTACGCACGCAGTGACGTCAATGCCTTGGCCGGCGGCCGGCAGTTCCAGACGAGATCGATCAGTCGGTCGAACTCGACGACGTTTCCCGCTTCCACGAGCAGCACCGCCAAGACGGTCCGCTGCTTGAGCCCACCGACTGGCTTCACCCCGGTCGCGTCGCGCACCACCATGGGTCCGAGCACGTTGTAGTCCACGATCGGAAATTTTCCGAGCCTCGCGCCGATCGCGCCACAGATTACGTAGCAATACAGAGGTAAGTACGTAGTGCTCTGAGGTCGTGAGTGGAACTTCGTAGCAGACTACGAGCAGGAGTGGAGCCCGCGGAACGACCGGACAGTCCGGCCGCGCAGGTCAGATACCGAAGCGTCGGTGTCTGGCCGCGAAGTCGCGAAGCGCGCGCAGGAAGTCGACTCGACGGAATTCGGGCCAGTAGGCCTCGGTGAACCAGATTTCCGAGTACGCGCTCTGCCACAGCAGGAAGCCGGAGAGTCGCTGTTCGCCCGATGTACGGATGACGAGATCCGGATCGGGTTGGCCGGAGGTGTAGAGGTGACTGCCGATCTCGTCGACGTTGATCGAGGCCACCAGCTCGTCACCGCTGATGCCCTCGGCGATCTTCTCGGTCACCAGGGATTGGACGGCGTCGGCGATTTCCTGCCGACCGCCGTATCCGACGGCGACGTTGACGTGCGTTCCCGACCGTCCCTCGGTCAGCGCTGCTGCTTCCTTGAGTCGACGCGCGGTCGACGCGGGCAGCAGGTCGAGGGTGCCGACGAGCTTGACGCCCCAGTTCATCTCGGGTCCGCAGATCTCCTCGACGACGTCGGTGATGATGTCGAGCAACGAATCCAATTCGTCCGCGTCTCGGCGCAGGTTCTCGGTGGAGAGCAGGTAGATGGTGGCCATCTCGATTCCGGCGGCGTCGCACCAGCCGAGCATCTCGGCGATCTTCAGAGCGCCCATACGGTGTCCGTGCGCTACGTCGGTGAACCCGTTCTCGCGCGCCCAGCGGCGATTGCCGTCGCACATCACTGCCACGTGCCTCGGGTGCTGAACCCCTTCGAGCTGGCTCAGCAGACGCCGCTCGTAGACGTTGTAGAGAACGCCGCGAACCTTTTGCGGAATGATCACCACTGCTTCGTCACCGCTGCTCTCATCACCACGAAGGATCACCTTACGCCGACCTCTGCGAGCCGGTCGCCGGTACAGTAGCGTCAGAACCTACGGTGGCGTAGGTTTCGACGGCGGTACGGAGAGGTCATCTTCATGACGATGTTCGGACTGGACGAGATACCCGTCAAACCGCGGATGCGCGGCTGGATTCACCTGTATGCGTTCGGCGTGGCGGTGGTGTGCGCGATCACTCTCGTCACGCTCGCGTTCAGCATGGTCTCGGTCGGTGCGGGTGTAGCCGTGAGCGTGTATTCCATCACCGTCTGCGGCGTGTTCGGCGTCAGTGCCACCTACCATCGCGTGCACTGGAAGACGACGGCGTCGCAGATCTGGATGAAGCGCGCCGATCATTCGATGATCTTCCTGTTCATCGCAGGTAGCTACACCCCGTTCGCCGTGCTCGGTCTACCCGCCTCGACCGGACGCACGTTGCTCATCGTCGTGTGGATCGGGGCCCTCGCCGGGGTGGCCCTGAAGATGTTGTGGCCCACCGCTCCCCGATGGGTCGGGGTACCGCTGTACCTGCTCCTCGGCTGGGCGATCGTGCCGGTCGCACCCGCGCTGATCGACCACGTCGGCTACGCACCGTTTGTGTTGCTGCTCGTGGGCGGAATCTTCTACAGCGTCGGGGCCGTGCTGTACGCCACCAAGTGGCCCAATCCGTGGCCGACGACCTTCGGCCATCACGAGTTCTTCCACGCGGCAACGGTATTGGCGGCAACGTGCCACCTCGTTGCCGTGTGGCTCGTCGTGTTCTGATCGCCCTCAGGTGGTCCGGGATGCCTTGTCTCGATACATCAGTGCGTCGGCGCGCTGAATCAGCCGATCTCTCGACTCCCCCGGCTCACGCATCGCAACGCCCACGCTCACCGACACCCCGAGCAGATTCGATCCGAACGGCACCGGCTCGCCGCAGATCGCCGACCGCACCGATTCCGTGAGTTCGGTGCTGTCGAGCCCCTTCGACCCGTCGAACGTCACAGCGAACACGAACTCGTCTCCCGCGTATCGACCGACGACGCTCCCGCGCGGCGACCACTGCAGCAGTCGACGCCCCGCTGCCTCCAGCACGGCGTCACCTGCCGGGTGACCGTGCGCGTCGTTGATCGACTTCAACCGATCGACGTCGACGAAGGCCAGGGCAACCGGCAGATCCTCGACGATCCACTCGTCGACGTGGGCGAGCAGAGGACCTCGTCGCAGCAATCCGGTCAGTTCGTCGCGCTCGGCGCGATCGCGCCAGTGAACGGTGTCGTCGGCGACGGGATTGACCAGGTCCAGCAGTGCGACGATGAACCGTCGCCCGGCGATCGTCGAGAGCCCGACATGCATCCAGCAGGAGACGACCTCCCCGTCGCCGCGCCGCACTCGACGCAGAGCTCCGATCGGTCGACCGTGTTCGGTGGAGCCTGCGGCGGGGTAGCGATGCTCGAGCTGGACCGCCATGCGCGTCGCCGACGCGCGATCTCCGAGCGGCACGAAATCTGCCACGGGGCGACCCACCATGTCGTCCACGGCGCATCCGAGAACGCCCTCACAGAGGATGTTGGCACCGACCACCTCGTAGTGCATCGAGTGCACCATGGCCGCCATCGGAACCGCGGCCACGAAATCGGCGACAGCAGCGCGCTGCTCGTCGGTCACCGCGTCGTGCACGGTGTCCGCACGCACCACACCCTCATTCATGACACCTTCACTCATGACACCGTCGATCCATTGGTAGACGTTCGACCGCCCCAGGCCGAGGAAACTCCCGGCAACAGTACTGTTCCCCCGTCGAAGCATCGACGAGCGTGGTCACCTCTGCAGTACGAACGGCAATTCTTGGGCAGAGGTCACAGGACGGTCGCACACGAAGCCGCGACACACGTATGCCGTCTCGAGGCGGTCGACGGGTGGACGGTCGGTCAGCAGCACCGACGAATCCGTCACCCCTGCCACCACCACGGAACCTCCCGGAGCCAGTGCCCGCACGGCCGAGAGCAGGTCACCGCCGGGTGCCGTCGACACCGCGATCTGAATCGGGCCACGAACGGACGCTTCTGCCACGGCCAGCCAGTGCCCACCGGACCTGGGCGCTCGTTCGAGAATCGACGCCGATCTCGCCAATGAGGCAGCCGCCAGTTCGCCGTAACGCGCCGAGGAATTGTGATCGACCAACGCCGCCGCGGTGAGCAGCGCCTCGGCCATCGTGGATGCGCCCGACGGGGTGGCCCCGTCGATCGGGTCACGAGGCCGGGTCACGAGAGTCTCGGCATCGTCGGCGGTGTCGAACCACCCGCCGACGTCGTCGGGGTCGGCGAAGTGGTCGATCGCAGCATCGATGATCGACGTCATGCGCTCGGTCCAGACTGCGTCTCCGGTGGCCTGGAACAGCGCTGCCGCGGCGACCGCGAGACACGCGTAGTCCTCGAGCACACCGGTGGCCTCGCCGACTGCGCTGCCGAGTGAGGCGCGGCGGATACGGCCCGACTCGACGTGGCCGGCGAACAGTTGCTCGCCGCACTCGACTGCCGCGTCGACCCATCGCGGCTGCCCCAGCCCGGTACCGGCCTCGACCAGTGCGGTGATCGCCAACCCGTTCCATGCAGTGACGACCTTGTCGTCACGGCCGGGTTGCGGCCGAGTCGCGCGAGCGGCCGACATCGTGCTGCGCACCCGGGCGAACCGTTCGTAGTCCTCGGGTTCGGCAGGCAGCTGCAGTACCGACATGCCGGCCTCGAACGTGCCCGCCGAGTTCACCGCAAACAACCCGGCAGCCCAGACACCGTCCTCGAAGCCGAGTGTCTCGGTCAGTTGCTCCGGAGTCCACGCGTAGGTCAGACCCTCGACGCCTTCCGTGTCGGCATCGAGTGCCGACGCGAAACAGCCGTTCTCCGTGCGTAATTCGCGGAGCATGAACTCCGCAGTGTCCGACGCCACCCGCCGGGCGAGCGCATCGTCGTCGACACGGGCTGCGTGCGCGTAGAACCGCAACAGCAGAGCGTTGTCGTAGAGCATCTTCTCGAAGTGCGGGACGACCCACTCGGCATCGACGGAGTAGCGCGCGAATCCTCCGCCCAGCTGGTCGTAGATGCCCCCGCGCGCCATGGCCGACGCGGTACGGCGAACGACGCCGAGGACCTCGGTGCTGCCGGTGCGCTCGTAGTGCCGGAGCAGACCTTCGAGCAGCGCGCCGGGTGGGAACTTCGGTGCCCGGCCGAAGCCGCCGTAGGTGGTGTCCTCGTCGGCACAGATCGCAGAGACCGAGGCCGCCAGTGCGTCGGCGTCGATCGGGCGACCGCCTGCGGGCACGCCTGCACTGTGCTTGCGTAGTTCGGTGACGATGTCGGCGGAGGCGTCGAACACCTCCTGTCGCCGCGTCGACCAGGTGTCGGCGATCGCGGTGAGCAACTGCTGGAACGACGGCATTCCCTGACGTGGGGCCGGCGGGAAGTAAGTACCGCAGTAGAAGGGTTCGGTGTCGGGCGTCAGGAAACACGTCATCGGCCATCCGCCGTGGCCGGTCATCGCGACGGTGGCGTTCATGTACACCGAATCGAGGTCGGGTCGTTCCTCGCGATCGACCTTGATGCACACGAAATGCTCGTTCATCAGCGCCGCGGTCGCCTCGTCCTCGAACGACTCGTGTGCCATGACATGACACCAATGGCACGCCGAGTATCCGATCGACAGCAGGATCGGAACATCGCGATCGCGAGCGGACTGCAGAGCCTGCGGTCCCCACTGCTGCCAGTGCACCGGGTTGTCCGCGTGCTGCCTCAGATACGGGCTGGTGGACTCACCCAGGGCATTGGCGTCGAGCATCAGGGCTCGTCGGACACGGCGGGTTTGGGTCGATTCTGTTCCGGTGGAAACGGATCCGCTATCCCGCCGCGATCGGTGCCCTCGTCGAGGGCCTGATCCAACGTCGGATCCTCTGTCTCGAACGTGGCGGGCAGCCGCTTGATCTTCTTGTTCATGGACCAGATCAGCAGCGCCGTTCCGACCAACAGCGCGACCAGGATCACCAGCCCGATCGGCGAGGACTTGCCGAATTCGGGACCGGTGGGCTGCTGGGCGAGGATCGAAACGATCATGTGTCGGTCTCTTCTATTCCGGCGAACAGGTCCGTCTCGGGCAGCGACGTCGTGACCCGAGTGCGGGCCAGCTCGAACTCCTCGGTGGGCCACAACTTGCGCTGCACGTCCAGCGGCACTGCGAAGAAGGATCCGTTGGGATCGATCTGCGTCGCGTGTGCGCGGAGGGCATCGTCGCGCTGCTCGAAGTAGTCACCGACGGTCACCTGAGTGGTGATGCGGCCGATGATCTCGTCGCGTTGGCCGTCCCATCGCTTCAGCCAGTCGACGAACGGGCTTTCCTCGCCGCGGTCGATGAACCAATCGTGAAAGAGCTGCATGCGCTTACGAATGAAACCGTGCGAGTAGTAGAGCTTGAGCGGAGTCCAGGGCTCACCCGCGTCGGGGAAGCGTTCGGGATCCCCCGCTGCCTCCCATGCCGCCATCGAGACCTCGTGGCAGCGAATGTGGTCCGGGTGCGGGTAGCCGCCACGTTCGTCGTAGGTGGTGATGACGTGCGGCTTGAACTCGCGCACCACCTTCACCAGCGCCTCGGTCGAGACCTCCAACGGGACCAACGCGAAACAGCCATCGGGAAGAGGCGGGAGCGGATCGCCCTCGGGCAACCCTGAGTCCTCGAAACCGAGCCAGGTCTGCTGCACGCCCAGAAAGCGAGCGGCCTCGGCCATTTCCTCACGCCGAACCTCGTGGATGCGCTCGTGCACCCCCGGAATGTCCATCGCCGGATTGAGGATGTCTCCCCGCTCGCCGCCGGTGAGGGTGACGACCAGAACATCGTGTCCTTCGGCCGCGTATCGAGCCGTTGTCGCAGCGCCTTTACTCGATTCGTCGTCGGGATGGGCATGCACTGCCATGAGCCGCAGTCCGGACACGTTCTTCCTCACCTCGGATTCGCCTGATTCTTGCCTGCCCCTATAGTTCCATCTGACGCCGACAGGCCCCAAGCGGCACCCCCGAATCGATCCCGAGAGCGGCCATGACCAACGCACTTCCCGCAGGTAGATACCCGTCGGGTTCCGGTCCGAGCGGCATTCGGCAGGCACCGAAACGTGCGACGAAGATCGCACTGATAGCGCTGGTCCTGCTGGTAGGGGTGGGCGTTGCCTACTACGGGTACAGCAAGTTCTCGGTCAAACCCATCGAAGGCAGTCAGCTCTCGTTCGACATCGTCGACGACTCCACGATGTCGATCAGGTTCAGCGTCACCCGGCAGGATCCCGAGCAACCGGCCGTGTGCATCGTCCGCGCTCGCTCGCGCGACGGGTCCGAGACCGGCAGGCGCGAGGTGTACATCCCACCGGAGTCGACGTCCACCTCCGTGGAGCTGACCACCGAGGTGACGACGTCGGCTGCCCCTGCCGTCGGCGACGTCTACGGCTGCAGCCTCGATGTTCCCGAATATTTACGAGCCCGATAGGCGAACTGCCTGTTCGTGGTAAGGTCGGGTCATACACGGCCGCCGAACAGGTGCCGTGTATTGCTGCATTGCGGGCAGGGTTCACCTGCGAACGATGACGACGGCTCCAGGATGTGGGCCGACCAAGGGGATCCAACCATTGGAGTCCCCTGTTCGTTGCGTGCCCTACCTGCTCAGAAACCGGAATCGACCTCATGATTCCGACTACGAGGGAGTGATCGAGATGACCGAGACCCAGGTGACCTGGCTTACCCAGGAATCACACGACAGGCTCAAGAGCGAACTCGACCAGCTCATTTCCAATCGCCCCGTCATCGCCGCCGAGATCAACGAGCGTCGCGAAGAGGGCGATCTGAAGGAGAACGGCGGTTACCACGCTGCACGCGAGGATCAGGGTCAGCAGGAAGCGCGCATTCGCCAGCTGCAGGAACTGCTCAACAACGCGAAGGTCGGCGAAGCGCCGACCCAGTCCGGCGTCGCACTGCCAGGCTCCGTCGTCAAGGTCTACTACGACGGCGACGAGTCCGACACCGAGACCTTCCTGATCGCCACTCGCGAAGAGGGTGCCCGCGACAGCAAGCTCGAGGTGTACTCCCCCGCGTCGCCCCTGGGCGGCTCGCTCATCGACGCGAAGGTCGGCGACACCCGTCAGTACACGCTGCCCAACGGCAAGACCATGAAGGTCACACTCGTCAGCGCGGAGCCGTACCACACGTAGATCTTCACCTTCTCGAAAAGACGACAGTGCACCCCCGGCCACTCAGTGGTCGGGGGTGCACTCGTCCGAGCAGGTCAGCACTGCTCGTACACGTATTCCGGATCGTTCGGAGCCACCAGAGCCCGGTCTCTCAGAATCGTGACGGACGGCCGATCCGTTCGAGCGCAGACCTGATCGAACGGTGCCGGGAGGTTGTCGGTGTACTCGATGTCGTACACCCGTGAGCCGTACGCCTGGGTGTACGAGCCACATTCGTCGTACGCAAGGCACTCCTCCGCCACGGCGAAGTCGAACCCGACGTCCTCGCGGATCCGACCGGCTCCGTCCGGCGTGTTCTTCTGCGCGATCTCCATGCCCGACGCGTGTGCCCGGTCCGCGTAGAGGCGCGCCAATGCCATGACCGAATCCTCGTCGATCAGGTCCGGAAATCGGGTCCAGGTGTCGAGGTTGTCGATTTCCACGGCGCTGAATCCCTTTGCCGCACAGGCGTCGATGACGGGCCCGAGAACAGTGTCGATCTCTGCCCGCTTCTGGGCGGTACTCGGGTCGAGGATGTTCTCGTCGGGCCATTCCGGATCGACGACGGTCTCCCCGCCCGCGTCGCGCAGTAGCAGTTCCGGATTCCACTCGGCACCGGGCTGCGTCTGCAGACCGTTGACGTAGCAGATCGAATACGCGCCGGTCAGCGGCTCGGCGGTGGAATCACGCACGACGGTGTCGAGGCCACCCTCGGCCTCGTAGGCCCCACCGAGTTGGTAGTCGAATCGTTCGGTGCTTGCCGGGTCGGAACTGCAGCCCCCGAGCGCTACCGCAGCGGCCAGCACACACGCCCTCGCCGCCGCGGTACGCATCAGGCAGTCATCGTCTTCTGGTACTTACGCACCGACAGCGGCACGAACACCACGAGCATCAACACGACCCAGATCAGGGTGTAGAGCACGGGGTTCTGCAGCGGCCACACCTCCGGCGGCGGTGCCATCGGGTTGGTGTTGCCGAACTGTTCACGCACGGCCAACGTCACCGACGAGATCGGGTTCCACTCCGCGATCGTCTTGAGCACGCTCGGGAAATTGTCGATCGGGACGAACGTGTTGGCGATGAACGTCAACGGGAAAATCACGATGAACGACGCGTTGTTGAAGATCTCGGGCGAACGCACCGTGAGTCCCACCAGCGCCATCACCCACGAGATCGAATACGCGAACAGCAACAACAACACGTAGCCGAGCAGCGCGTCGAAGAACGATGACGTGATGCGCCAGCCCACGATGAGTCCGGTGATCGACATGATCGTGATGGTGACGAGATTGTTGCCCACGTCGGCCGCAGTGCGCCCGATGACGACGGCCGATCGTGCCATCGGCAGCGATCGGAATCGATCCATCACACCCTTCTGCAGATCCTCGGCCAGTGAGGACCCGGTGAGGGAGGCACCGAAAATCATCGTCTGCACGAAGATCCCGCCCATCAGGAAGCTCTTGTAGTCGATGCCGGGTACGTCGATGGCACTGCCGAAGACGTAGGCGAAGAGCAGAACGAACATGATCGGCGACAGCATCGCGAAGAACAGCAGATCGGGAACTCGCTTGAGCTTGATCAGGTTTCGCTTGGTGATGATCGCGGAGTCCAGGAAAACGTTGCTCATTTCTCTTCCTCCGCCGTCTCGGGCTCGCCGGTGGTCTGACCGGTCAGACTCAGGAACACATCGTCGAGGTTGGGCCTGCGCAGTCCGACGTCGACCACGCCGATCCCCGCCGCGTCGAGCTGGGCCAACGCAGTGGACAGGTCTTTCGAGCCTCCGTTGACCGGCATGACAATCCTGCCCACCTGTTCGTCGAATGTGGGTGACTCGACGCCGATCGGGGCCAGAATCTGCTTCGCCTGATCTACCTGGGATCGATCGGTGAGCACGAATTCGACTCGCTCACCGCCGGTTTGGGCCTTGAGCTCGTCGGCCGTGCCGCGAGCGATGATCTTGCCCTTGTTCAGCACGATGATCGAATCGGCCAGGCGGTCGGCCTCCTCGAGGTACTGGGTGGTCAACAGAATGGTCGTGCCGTCGCGGACGAGATCCGCGATGAACTCCCACATGGTGATTCGGCTACGCGGATCGAGTCCGGTGGTCGGCTCGTCGAGGAACACAACCCGTGGTCGGCCGATCAGGCTGGCCGCGATGTCGAGTCGCCGACGCATACCTCCCGAGTACTGCTTGGCGGTGCGATCGCGTGCGTACTCCAGGTCGAATCGTGCGAGCAGTTCCTCGGCCCGCTTCTTGGCCTCCGCCTTGCGTAGGCCGAACAGTCGGCCGACCATCTCGAGATTCTCGTACCCGGTCAGGTACTCGTCCACGGCCGCGAACTGGCCGGTCAATCCGATCGTGCTGCGCACCTCGTTGGCCTGCGTCGCGACGTCGAGCCCGAAGATTCGCGCGGAACCCGACGTCGCCTCGAGCAAGGTGGCGAGAATACGGACTGCCGTCGTCTTTCCGGCACCGTTGGGGCCGAGCACACCCAGCACCGTGCCCTCGGGAACGGTGAAATCGATCCCGTCGAGCGCGACGTTCTTGCCGTACCGAAGTACGAGGTCCTCTACTTCTATAGCGTTCGCCATTGCCCTATCCCCGTTTCTCTACTGGTCGGTGTAAGGACTCGAGAACACGTAGAGATTAACCGGTCTTGATCGGACCGGGCGTCCACAGACCCGAACGCTTGACCTCTTCGGCTGTGATCTGCGCCGCCTGCGCCGACTCGTCGTACGGGATGTACTGCTCGATCGACCCCCAGTCGCGGTCCCAATCGCCGGACAGATACGACGGGATGGTGCGGGCGGAGGCGACGATGTCGATCCACCCGAGCGGCCCACCACCGAAGTGGTCCTGCCACGCGTTGGTGATGACGGCACCGCTGCGGTCCGGCAGCACCCGGTACTGCGGGACTTCGGCAACCCCGACGCGGTGATCGAACGGACGCTGGCAGGGGAAGTTGAAGCCGACCTCCCAGTCCAGCAGAACCGGAGCGTCACGGCCGACGACCTCGTTCAACGTCTGGGTACGCGGAACTCGCGGCGGGGTGATCGCCAACCACTGGTCGGAATCTCGATCGGTGTCGGCAAGCACGAGCCGAATCGTGTTGGCACCGGCCGGAATCTGATTCATGGGCACGCGCAGGTTGCGCCACGACGGCGTCGGGCCGATGTCGATGGGTGTCACGCGTCCCTGCGCCCGGCCGTCGACTCCGTACTCGAGTTCGAGGCTCTGCCCGTAGGTGACGATGCCGTCGGAGTTCACCGAGCGGATGCGTCCGGCAGCGGCGATCGAGATCAGGTCGCCGGGATCGGCAGGCAGTGCGTACCACCCGGTCGTCAGCGTGGCGGGGGCATCGGACCCGAACGAACCGAGCACCGGCACAGTGGCCGGATCGAGGCCGAACGGCAGTGCGCTGCCGCCGGTTCCGGCACCGGTGGTCGACGTCGGCTGCTGCTGCTCTCCCGTGTCGACGGTGTTCGAGGTGCCCGACGCCGAGGATTCCTTGTCTGCGGTGAGGTCGCCCGCCACACCATCGGGGGTGAACCCGTCGTTCTCTGCGCCGAGTGCGGCGAACGCGTCCCCGCTGACCGGTTGCAGCACATCGGCATTGGGCTTCGTCTCGAGCAACACGTCGTTCGCAAGACCGCACGTGTCACCGGTCAGCGCCGAGAGATTCGATTTCGCGACCGAGTACGACGGCCATTGCGCCACAGCGCCCTTGGCCATCGACGCGACAGCCACCAGCACCATCAGAGCGGCCCCGACAGCGATCGGCGGCACCGACCACCATCGCGCCATCGGTTTGTCGGTGAGCACATAGGGCGCGCGGAGGTGGAACCAGACGGCGGCGAGCAACAGCAGCAGGGTCAGGCCGAGGAACATGGTCGAGATGCCGAGACCGGCAACGAGGATCGGCTTGTCCCAGAATGGAACTCCCCACGCGGAGACGTACCAGTAGCCGTTGGTTCCGGTGAACGCGACGGCCAGCAGAAACGAGACCGACGCGGCGAACAGGAGTCGGTTGCGCCGCGATCGCAGTACCGCCGCACCGGTCGCCACGGCTGCCAGTACCGCAACCGATGCGGCGAGTCCGGCGAAGACACCGAAGTGGTGGGTCCACTTGGTGGGGGTGATCATCATCAGGGCCATCGCCCCGACGGTGATGCCGACGATGCGCCGTGCCGGACCCGTTGCGGTGCCCGGGATCTTGCCGCCCTTGCGCAGCATGGCGACGACCACCGCGATCAGCGAGACGATCATCACGAACACTCCGAAGCGGCGCGCGAGCGAGCCGTCGATGTCCATGTTCATCAGCCACTGGTAGCGCAGGTACTCGTCGAACCAGGCCTGGCTCGGCCCGGCGGCATTGTGCACCCGCTGCATCTCGAGCATGCCGGCCACGGTCTGGTTGCCGAATGCGAACACCAGCACCACCGTGCCCGACGCGATCAGCGGGGCGAGCAGCGTCAGCGCGCCCAGTGCTGTATTGCGCGGTGTTCTACAGCCCAAGTCCCGTGCTCGTGCGACGACGATCTGCACCACCGGCCGAGCCCCGGCGATCAGCGGTGCGAAGCAGATGAATCCTGAGGGTCCGCACGTGACTGTCAACGCAGCGATCAGAATCGCCGCGGCTGCGGGCAGCAACCTGCGGGTCGCGATCGAGCGCTCCACCGAGCACCACGTCAGCAACACTCCGAGCGCCACGAACGGCTCCGGGCGCAGGCCGTTGTTGTACGGCAGCCAGAACGCGAGCATCACCAGGCCGCCGGTCCACAGCGCGGTCTTCGACGCGCGAGCGGCCGCCCCGAACCTCGGGATCACCTCGCGACTGATGACGAGCCACACCACGACGGCGCAGATCAGCGTCGGCAGGCGCATCCAGACACTGGCCGTCGAGACGTGCGAGAGGAGGGTGAACATGTCGTACAGCGGTGTGCCGAACGGTGTCTCGGGCACACCGAAGTACCGGAAGTAGTTGGCCATGTACCCGGCGTGATCGGCCGTGCGCGCCATTCCCAACTGGTAACCGTCGTCGGAGGTGTTCGCGCCGATCAGATGCCACACCAACAGCGTCCCGATCACCACCGCATCGGCAGCGCCGAACGTCCACCAGCGACGCGGGAGGAACCGTCGGGCACGTCGGCCGTCGGACAGGTCGAGGCGGTGCAGTGCCACCAGCGAGATGCCCGTGGCGAGTACACCGACGATCATCGCGAACCACTTCAGCGCGCTCGGGGTCGACGAGAATCGACTGTCGAGCTGCGCTGTCAGCGTGAGGCCGTCGACGGTGCCTCGAAGATCGCTGAAGACTCCGACCAGCTGCGGTCGGACATCGCCCTCGCGCGTGACGGTCTCCGCACCGCTCAGCCCGACGGTGGTCGCCGTGCCGTTCGAGGTGATCGTCAACGCGCAGTCGGACAGTTCCGAGATCGGCTTCTCGAAGAGGACGGAATCACGCAACGTCACCTTCAGTTGCGATGCCTCTGCGCCCGTCACCTCACCGCCCGTCACCTCGGCAACGAGACCGTAGCGATAGGCGTCGGGCGATCCCTTGGGCGAGGTGGACAGCAACAGCCCGCCGTCGGGCAATCGATTCGCGGCAGCACACGGAACCGTCGCATCGACACCGATCGGGGTGTAGCCGACGAGCGGAGCTTCGACACTGCCGATCGTGTCCGACTGCGGCCACGTCAGGGAAGACTGCTGCTGCTCGATCGGCAACAGCGGTATCGCGATCGTCAGCAGAATTCCCAGGACAGCGGAGACGATCGCGACGAGCCGAGCCATACAAATATCCCCCACAGATGTCCTGGTACAAGTCGCTGATCAAGGTACCAGTCGAGTCCGAGCGGGCCTGGCGACACGAATCCGGTTCGGACCACCGTCGCTGTGGCACACTCTGACGGTGATCAGCCCGATGGCGGTGCATGTCGAAGGCACCGGCGCCGGCCGCATCACCGCGCGAATAACGACCCCATCGGGCATCGAGACACGAGTGACGACGGAGTCGAATTATCCGCTGGACCATTCCGCCACCCCCTGGCTTCCGCCGCTCCTGACAGCCGGGATGCGCAAGGGTTGGGATATCGCTTTCGATGGCCCCGTGGATTCGACCGCACTTCGAGGTGCGTCCGGAGCTCAGAAGATCTTCCTCGACTGGTACCCGAAGCGTTTTCGAGAAGTATCGATTTCGGCCGAACCCGCCCGCGTCGTGACCGGCGCGACGGGAGTGGGTTGTTTTTTCAGCGGGGGCGTCGACAGCTTCTACTCGGCGATCACCGAATCGGACCGCATCACTCACCTGATCTTCGTGCACGGTTTCGATATCGATATCGACGACGAGAGCCTGGCGGCCAGAGCCCTGGCCGGAGCCCGCGAGTCGGCGGCGGAGTTGGGCACGCCGTTGATCGAGGTGAAGACCACGATGAGGTCGGCCTTCGGCAACCGACTGCCTCTGGACTGGGGATACGACTTTCACGGCTCCGCGTTGGCGCACGTCGGTTTGGCGTTGTCGCAACACCTGAGCACCGTCATCATCCCGTCCTCGAACTGCCTCGAGGAACTGGCTCCGTGGGGCTCTCATCCTGACCTCGACCCGTTGTGGTCGAGTGGCACAGTCGTGTTCGAGCACCATGAGCTCGAGCTGCACCGTCTGGGCAAGATTCGTCGTATCGGCGAGAACCGGACCGCGATGAACCATTTGCGGGTCTGTTGGGAGAACCTCGACGGGGCCTTCAATTGCGGCAGGTGTGCCAAATGCGTTCGCACCCAGATCGGGCTGGCGGCCGCAAGGGCACAGTGCGCGACTTTTCCCGAATTCATCGATGTGCGCGCTGTTCGTCGAATGAATATGAGGAGCCGCGATCGCGGCTACCTGAAAACTGCGCTCGCCGCGCTGCAGGAGTCCGGCATCACCGACGCAGATCTGCGGCGGGCCGTGAACACAGCGATTCGACGAAGTTATTGGACACCGGCAGTCTTCTACATGCGCGTTGCAGGTTCACGTGTCAGCCAGGTGATCCGTCTACGTCTGCGGCGTTGAATCGGTTGTGTCGACCAGCAGGTCAGTTCTCCACGTGCACGGCGTACCCGGCCGCGCCCAAGGCATCGAGCACCGAACCGCGGTGGTCGGGTCCGCGGGTCTCGACGGTCAACATCACATCGACCTCCTCGAGGCCGAGACGTCCGCCGGTACGAGAGTGGACCACGTCGACCACACTGGCCCCGGCGTCGCGCACCACCCCGAGTACCCCGGTGAGTCCGCCCGGCTTGTCCGAAATGGTCACGCGTACAGCGAGATAACGTCCGCCCGCTCGGAGACCGTGGGTGATGACGTGGGTGAGCAGCAGCGGGTCGATGTTCCCGCCGGAGAGGATGGCGCACACCGAGCCGGTCAATCCGAGTTCGTCCGCGGAATGCGTCATCAGCGCCGCCACCGCCGCTGCCCCCGCCGGTTCCACGATCAGCTTCGCGCGCTCGATGCACAGCACCAACGCCCGCGACAGCGCATCCTCGCTGACGGTCACCACGTCGTCGACCCATCCCTGCACGTGATCGAACGGCACCGATCCGGGCAGCCCGATAGCGATGCCGTCGGCCATCGTCGACATCGATGTCAACGCGATCGGATGCCCTGCCTTCAGCGACGCCGGCCACGCGGCAGCGCCCTCGGCCTGCACGCCGACGATCCTGATATCGGGCTTGGTCAGCTTGACCGCCGCGGCGACACCGGCCAACAGTCCACCGCCGCCGGTGGGAATCACGATGGTGCCGACGTCCGGCATCTGCTGCAGCAGTTCGGTACCCAACGTCGCCTGCCCCGCGACGATGTCGAGGTGGTCGAACGGGTGAATGAGAGTGGCACCGGTGCGTTCGGCGAATTCCCTGGCCGACTTCAGCGCCTCGTCCACCGTGTTGCCCACCAGATGAACCGTCGCGCCGTAGGCCTTGGTGGCGACGAGCTTGGGAAGCGACACTCCCACCGGCATGAAGACCGTCGAGTCGATCCCCACCTGCGACGCCGCCCACGCGACACCCTGAGCGTGATTGCCTGCGCTGGCCGCCACGACCCCGAGAGCCCGTTCCTCGGCGTCGAGCCGGGCGATGCGGTTGTACGCCCCGCGCGGCTTGAACGATCCGGTGCGCTGCAGGTTCTCGCACTTGAGCCGCACCTCGTGGCCGGTCAGGTCCGACAGGATTCGCGAGGCCACCACAGGGGTCCGGCGCATGACCGGCTCCAGCAGCTCCTCGGCCGACGCAATATCCGACGCGGTCACCCGCACAATTTCCGACACGGTCGCAGTATGCCAGGAACAATTACTCTCGTGACGTCATCCGCCGCCGGTCGTCACTACAGTTGTGGAGCGCGTGCCGCACCACAGCGAGCCGCGACCGGCGCAAAGGATTCTCGGTGATGACGCAGGCTGGATCCGACGAGGTCGACAGCGACCGCGAGATGCGTGGCAGCGTCGAGATCAAGGATCGGGCCATGTCACGCACCGCCATCGCGGCGGCACTGAAGGATCCTCGGGTCACGCGCACCACGGGCGGCTTCTCGCGACTGACCGGTCGAGAACTCCCCCGCGCGGACGTCACCCTCGGCGAGGACACGATTGCCGTCAACCTCTACATCGGTGTGACCTGGCCGTCGCAGATCACCGAGGTGACCGAGTCCGTACACGCCACCGTCGAGGCCGCGTTGGCGACGATGACGGGGCTGCACGTGCATCGGGTGAACGTCCTGGTATCGGACACCACACTGGACACCGGCTACTCGTCCACCTCGAATACCGAAGCATCGCAGGTCATCCCACCTCGTCCACCCACCGCCGGGCCTGCCGCGATGCCGGTGGCACTGATGTTCGGGTTCGCACTCCTCGGTGTGGCCTTCGTCGCCGGCAGGGAATTCCTGATCGCACGCGGCCACCTCGGCGGTAGCCCGTGGATCGCCGACGCTGTGTCCTGGACAGCCCGATTGCACTGGCAGAGTTGGATGATCGCCGCCGCAATCGGTGCAGCCGTCGTCGGACTGCTCCTCGTGTTCATCGGGGTCAAGCCGCGAACGAAGACGCATTCCGGCCTGGGTGAATCGGCGTCGACCGTCTGGGCCACGCCGACCGACATAGCTCGATTGTGCAGTGCTGCAGCGCAGTCCACGCGCGGAGTCGCGGACGCACACACCGTCGTCACGCGCAGGAAGATCGAGGTGCAAGTCGCGCGTGACGGGGCCGTCGATGCCGAGCACGTCGACGCAGCCGTGCGGGAGGCACTCGCTCCGACACTGTCGGTTGCTGCGGGCGGACGGCGACTGACGGTGACGCAGTCGGTGGCAGCTCCGACGAGGGTGTCGTGATGAAGACGTTCGTCGCCGGGGTCGATCGACTCCTCGCGATCGTGGCCGGGGTGGGGTTGATCGCGGGAGGTAGCTTCGCGCTTGCCTGGCACTACGACGTTCCGTGGGCACGAGAGATGCTGTCTCGCTTCGATCGTGCGCGAATCGCCGCCCTACCGGAACAGGGCTGGTGGGTGCCGACGATGGCCGTGGTTGTCTGTATCGCAGTTGTCATGGCACTGCTCCTGTTGATCGGCAACTTCTCTCCGCGCACGACCGGAACGGCAAGCGTCATCGAGGAGCCCCATTTCTCGGCGCACGTGGACCTGAGCGCCATCGCCTCGGGGGTCGCCGCGGAGTTGGCCGAGTTCCCCGGTGTTCGACGCGCCCGCGGTACGGCGATCGACGATCGAGGACTGCCCACCGTCGCTGTGTCGGTTTATGCTGCAGCAGATTTCGATGTGGTCGCATTCACCGCCCGGGCCGAATCACGTGCCGCATTCGTGGCCGAATCACTCGCCGGTACACACGTCGCCACCCGAATTCAATTGCACGTGGACAAACGGCGGTAGCAGTCCCCGGCGGTACGGTAGAGCCATGACGGCATCGACGCGCAGTAGGTTCGAAAGATGGTCCGGCGGCATGCCCCTCGCGGTGCCCGTTGCATTCGGAGCGGTACTGGTAGTTGCCGCCTTCGCCTCGAAACTCGGCGGCAGTTCGGTCTACTTCTACGCCCCACTGGTGTTCGTCGCGACCGGGGCGATGATCTGGCTCAAAGCGCGACAGAACCGCGATCGAAGCTCCCTCGTCCACGCAGCTGTGGGGTCGGCACTGCTGGTCGGATCCGGCACCGTTGTCGCGGTCTGCGGACTGGCAGGAGGCCTGCTGTGGGACTCACCCACGTTCTGGGCGTCCATAGCCGTGGCCGCTGCAATCGCGGCACCGATCAGCGCCGGCATCAGTCCGTTCTCGTCGCCCGAGAATTAGTGCCGCTGCCCCTCCCTGTTCGGATCAATGCGGCTTTGTTGCACTCAGAGTGACTGAAATCCACATTGATCCGAACAGGTTGATGTCCTTCGTACGTGCAGCCCTCGGCACTTACAACCGCGGGTCCACCGGCTCGGATTCCAGTGCCAGGACGGCGAACACCGCCTGGTGGATGCGATACAGCGGCTCACCGCGCACCGAACGATCCAGCGCTTCCATTCCCAGTGCGTATTCGCGTAGGGCCATCGACTGCTTGTGTCCCACGTTTCGGTTACGCAGTGCAGTCAGTCGATCCGGGTCGGTGTAGTCGGCACCGTAGATCAGCCGCAGGTACTCTCGGCCGCGAACCTTCATGCCGGGCTGCATCTTTCCGCACGGAGCATTCGCCGCAGGCTTGACGACCATGCCCTCGCCGCCCTGCGCCGTCAACTCCTCCCACCACTTCTCGCCTGCCGCAACCGAATCCGGCGTCGACAGATCGACCTCGATTCGACGGGTGGTGGCGAACACCTCGGGAGCTGCTGCCACCAGTCGATCGGCAACGTCGAGGTGCCACGTGTGCGGACGATCCGCATACGTTTCGACGCTGGACGCCAGCACCTGAAACGGCGCAATCCGAACCCCGTCGAGTCCGTCCGTAGGCCAGATGTACCGCCGATAGGCGGCGGTGAACTCGCCCAGGTTGCCCTGCCGAACGGTGTTCCGTTCCAGCAACTCCTGCACATCCAAACCGCGCGATCCGGCCGATGCCAGCACCGCCGCCTCGGCCCCGAGATTCGCCCGAGACACCGCAGCGACCGCGGCGTACTCGGTCTTGATCAGGCCCTCCGCTTTGGCAGACCACGGCATCAGTTCGCAGTCGAGAATCAGCCAGCTCGAGGCCAATTCGTCCCACACACCGGCCTTCTCGATCGCGTCGGACACCCCGGTGATCAGCTCGCCGGTGAGCGACTCGTCGAACACCGGACGCCCCGTCCGCGTGTACGCGGTGCCGAGCACTCCCTCCGGCGCATCGAACTTCTCCCGAGCGGTGTCTGCATCTCGACACACCACCACGACCACCCGCGAGCCCATGTGCTTCTCCTCGCAGATCACCGTCGACGCACCGAGCGCGCGATACGCGTCGAATGCCTCCCTCGGATACTCGAGATATCCCTCGCGCTGCGATGTTCCACTCGGAGCCATCGTCGGCGGCAGATAGTGCAGCCACTGCGGAGCGAGTGCGAACCGACTCATCACTTCCAGTGCTCCCGCGGCATTCTCCGGCCGAACCGATACCCGCCCACGCAGCGACGTCTCGACCCCCGTCGGGCCGATCACGTCGGACAGATCGAGCGACGCTGCATCCCGCGTGAACGCGCCCATCGGGCGGGCAGGCTCGTACCAGACCTTCTCGGCCGGCACCGACACCACCTCGCGCTCCGGATAGCGCAGCGCCGTCAACTTCCCGCCGAAGACGCATCCCGTGTCGAGGCACGCAGTGTTGTTCTCCCACTCCACTTCCGGCACCGGCGTGTGCCCGTAGAGCACCGTCGCCGAGCCCCGATAGTCCTGCGCCCACGGATACCGCACCGGCAGGCCGAATTCGTCGGTCTCGCCGGTGGTGTCTCCGTACAGAGCAAAGCTTCGAACCCTGCCCGACGCCCGGTTGTGGTACTTCTCGACAAGGCCGGCGTGCGCGACGACGAGCCTTCCGCCGTCGAGCACGAGGTGCGCGACGAGGCCGTCGCAGAATTCGAGCACGTCCCGTCGGAACTGTTCCGGCTCGGCGGCGAGCTGTTCGAGGGTCTCGGCGAGACCGTGCGAAGTAGTCACCTTCCGGCCCCGCAGTGCCTTGACGAGCTTGTTCTCGTGGTTGCCCGGGACTGCCAATGCCGCACCGGCACCGACCATTCCCATCACGAGCCGCAGGACTCCCACCGAGTCCGGTCCGCGATCGACGTAATCACCGACGAACACCGCGGTACGACCGGGCGGCGGCGTTGCGCCGACCGCTCTACCGGCCTCGTCCCGCTCCACCGTGTAATCCAATGCTGTGAGCAAGCTTTCGAGCTCGTCGAGACACCCGTGGATATCGCCGATGACGTCGAACGGTCCCGTGAGCTCGCGGCGATCACTGCGCAGCGGGGTACGAACGAACGTCGCCGACTCCACCGCCTCCACACCGTCGAGTACGTGGACCGAGCGAAAACCTTCCTTGGACAGCCCCCGCATCGAGCGTTGCAACTGGGACTGCTGGCGGCGCAGCACGTCTCGGCCGAACGTCCTGTCGGAGCGTTCGGCGTTGCGCTGTGCGCACACGGCTTCCGGCACATCGAGTACGACGGCGACCGGGAGTACATCGTGTTCACGAGCCAGCGCGATCAGTGCTTTACGCGCGGCCGGTTGGACGTTCGTCGCATCGACGACAGTGAGCAAGCCGGCCCGCAACCTGGTTGCGACGAGAAACTCCAGCAGCGCGAACGCGTCCTTGGTCGCACTTTGCAGATTGGGATCGTTGCTCACCATGCCACGGCAGGCATCACTCGAGACCGTCTCGTACGGACCGAAGTGCTGCGCGGCGAACGACGACTTGCCGGAGCCGCTGATGCCGACGAGTACGACGAGGGACAGATCCGGAATGTCGAAGGTACTCATGGCGACTGCTCCTCTCGGGTGAATACTGCGATCTGGGTCGGGGTGCCGTGCATGTCGTCGACAGGGCCGATGCGGTCGAAACGAACCGAGTAGGCGTGGCCGTCGGCCACCGATGACGCCCACTGCTCGAACTGCGCGCGGGTGAACTCGAATCGGTGGTCGACGTGACGGAAGGTTCCTGGTTCGAGGCCGGGATACAGCACGTTGTACTCGGAGTTGGGTGTGGTGACGAGAACCGTTCGCGGACGTGCCTCGCGAAACACCGAACGCACCAATGCCGGAAGCCGGTCGAGGTCGACGTGTTCGATGACCTCCATGAGCACCATCGCGTCGAATCCTTGCAACCGAACGTCGCGGTACGTGGCCGACGACTGGACCAGCTCGATCCGAGCGCGCTGCCGATCGGGCATGTCGTCCACACGCAGCCTGCGCTGAGCCTTGGCAAGTGCACGATCACTCACATCGGCGCCGACAATCCGCTCGAAGTCGTTGTCTGCGAACAGCTCTCGCAGCAGTCGACCCTCACCGCAACCGAGGTCGATCACCGACTTCGCGCCGACCCCTGTCAGTGCCGCCAGTACGGCACGCACCCGTTGCTCGGCCAACGTGGGATCTCTCGGAGTGGCACCCTCTTCGGGCGCATCCGGGACGAGTCGGTCGAGCGCCGAGGCTACGAGTTCGCGACGGTGCGCCAGGTAGCGCGACGCGATCAACGAAGACTCCGGGTGATCGCCCAGCCAATCCCCTGCTGCTCGAACGAGTTTGTCGGCCTCGTCCTCGCCCACCCAATAGTGCTTCCCGTCGTCGAGCACGGGGAGAAGGACATACAGGTGCCGCAGCGCGGCCGACAGCGTGAAGGTTCCGGTCAAGACCAGATCGATGTACTCGGAGTTGCCCCAGTCGGGTCGAGTCGGGTCCAACGCGATGGCCGTCGCGTCGACATTCCACCCCAACGGACCGAACATCCGGGACGCGAGATCAGCGGCACCACGCGATGGTGCCGCCGGCAAAGCAATGGTCAGATCGATTGCAGCGGAAACCAATTCAGGACTTCCGGTGCACACGCCGGCGAGCGTCTGCTTGAACAGTCGCGACAGAGCCACTGCCAGTCCGGACGCGGCACCGTCGTTCAGCAGGACTGCGACGGTGGTGCGCTGGGCCGAGACTTCCGGATACAGCACTGTGGTGGTGCCCATGGGCAGGTTCCAGCTCTGCACGCGATCGGGGTGCTTGTGCAACAAATACCCGATATCGGAGGCATCCGGGAAATCGGTTGTGGCATTTGCAGTCACGGTCAGTAGCACCGCTGCGACGTTACGGGACAGCCGCGCCCGATGCGTCCCATTTTTCGGGGCCCTCGGGCCGCGTCAATGGACCACTGCATACGTCTGACCGCTGCAAGGGTCCATTCACCCACTGTGGGGTGGCCACCTCGGGCCGCGTCAATGGACCATTGCATACGTCCGAGCGGTGCAATAATCCATTGACGATCAGGGGAAGGGCGCACGCAAAAGCGGCACCCACCCGAAGGTGAGTGCCGCTCGAGTCGTGCTGGGTGGACCTAGATCACTTGACGATCTTCGTGACGCGACCGGCTCCGACGGTACGACCGCCCTCACGGATTGCGAAACGGAGGCCGACATCCATGGCGACCGGCTGGATCAGCGTGACGGACATCTCGGTGTTGTCACCGGGCATGACCATCTCGGTGCCCTCGGGAAGGGTCACAACGCCCGTAACGTCCGTGGTACGGAAGTAGAACTGCGGGCGGTAGTTGTTGAAGAACGGCGTGTGGCGGCCGCCCTCGTCCTTGGACAGGATGTAAGCGTTGCCCTCGAACTCCGTGTGGGGAGTCGTGGTGCCCGGCTTGATGATGACCTGTCCACGCTCGACGTCTTCGCGCTTGATGCCACGAACGAGGAGGCCGACGTTGTCGCCTGCCTGACCCGAATCGAGCAGCTTGCGGAACATTTCGATTCCGGTGACGGTGGTCTTGGTCGAGCCGGGGCGGATGCCGACGATCTCGACCTCTTCGTTGACGTTGACCGAGCCGCGCTCGATACGTCCGGTGACCACGGTGCCACGGCCGGTGATGGTGAAGACGTCCTCGACGGGCATGAGGAACGGCTTGTCGGTCTCACGGACGGGATCCGGGACGGAATCGTCGACAGCCTGCATGAGCTCCAGGACAGACGCGCCCCACTTCTCGTCACCCTCGAGTGCCTTGAGAGCGGAGACCTTGATGACCGGTGCGTCCTCGTCGAACTCCTGCGAAGCGAGGAGCTCGCGGACCTCCATCTCGACGAGCTCGATGATCTCGTCGTCGTCGACCATGTCGGCCTTGTTCAGTGCGACCAGGATGTACGGCACGCCGACCTGGCGAGCGAGCAGCACGTGCTCGCGGGTCTGCGGCATCGGGCCGTCGGTTGCTGCCACGACCAGGATTGCGCCGTCCATCTGTGCCGCGCCGGTGATCATGTTCTTGATGTAGTCGGCGTGACCCGGTGCATCGACGTGCGCGTAGTGGCGCTTCTCGGTCTGGTACTCGACGTGGGAGATGTTGATCGTGATACCACGAGCCTTCTCCTCCGGAGCCTTGTCGATCTGATCGAAAGCCGATGCCTCGTTCAGGTCCGGGAACTTGTCGTGCAGAACCTTGGTGATTGCAGCCGTCAGCGTCGTCTTACCGTGGTCAACGTGACCGATGGTGCCGATGTTGACGTGCGGCTTCGTCCGATCGAACTTCGCCTTCGCCACTGTGTGTCCTCCTGGACTGATCTGTGCGTACCCCTGCGGGGCAAGCACGCGTATGTGTTGTTTCTTATTACAGGTCGAGCGTGGTCCAGCAAACGAAGAGAATTACTCTCCGTTCACCTTCGCGATGATTTCCTTCGCGACGTTCGCGGGAACTTCTGCGTACGAATCGAAGACCATGGAGTAGTTTGCGCGGCCCTGCGTCTTCGACCGAAGGTCTCCGATGTAGCCGAACATCTCCGACAGCGGAACCAGTGCCTTGACGATACGGGCACCGCTGCGTTCCTCCATGGCCTGAATCTGACCACGGCGGGAGTTCAGGTCGCCGATGACCTCACCCATGTAATCCTCGGGCGTGATGACCTCGACGGCCATGACGGGTTCGAGAATGACGGGGCTGGCCTTGCGGGCGGCTTCCTTGAACGCTTGTGAGCCGGCGACCTTGAAGGCCATTTCCGACGAGTCGACGTCGTGGTACGCACCGTCGAGCAGTGTGACCTTGACGTTGACCAGGGGGTATCCGGCGAGAACACCGTACTGCATGGCGTCCTGAGCACCTGCGTCGACCGAGGGGATGTACTCCCTGGGCACACGACCACCGGAGACCTTGTTCTCGAACTCGTAGGTCGCACCGTCTTCGCCCTCGAAAGGCTCGAGCTTGATGATGACCTTCGCGAACTGGCCGGAGCCACCGGTCTGCTTCTTGTGGGTGTAGTCGTGCTTCTCGACCGTCTTGCGGATGGTCTCGCGGTACGCGACCTGCGGCTTGCCGACGTTGGCCTCGACCTTGAACTCGCGACGCATACGGTCGACGAGGATGTCGAGGTGCAGCTCGCCCATGCCGCCGATGACGGTCTGGCCGGTGTCCTCGTCCAGCTTCACCGAGAAGGTGGGATCCTCTTCGGCGAGCTTCTGGATTGCTGTTCCCAGCTTCTCCTGGTCGGACTTGGTCTTCGGCTCGATCGAGACCTGGATGACCGGGTCCGGGAAGCTCATGGACTCGAGGATGATCTGGTTCTGCGGATCGCAGAGCGTGTCACCCGTCGTGGTGTCCTTGAGGCCGATGACGGCGTAGATGTGACCGGCAGATGCGGTCGCGATCGCGTTTTCCTTGTTGGAGTGCATCTGAAAGAGCTTGCCCAGACGCTCCTTCTTGCCCTTGGTCGAGTTGATGACCTGAGCGCCGGAGTCGACCTTGCCCGAGTACACCCGGACGTAGGTCAGCTTGCCGAAGAAGGGGTGAGTCGCGATCTTGAACGCGAGAGCTGCGAACGGCTCGTCTGCGGACGGCTTGCGAGTGATCTCCTTCTCCTCGTCGCCGACGGCGTGTCCGATGGTCTCGGCAACGTCGAGGGGAGACGGGAGGTAGTCGATGACCGCGTCGAGCATGGGCTGAACGCCCTTGTTCTTGAACGCGGATCCACACAGGATCGGGTACAGCTCGCTGTTGACCGTCATCTTGCGGATGGCAGCCTTGATCTCCTCGATCGTGAGCTCTTCGCCGCCGAAGTGCTTCTCCAGAAGCGCTTCGTCGGACTCGGCCACGGTCTCGAGCAGCATTTCGCGGTACTCGTCTGCGCGCTCCTTGAGATGTTCCGGGATCTCCTGGATCTCGTACTTCTCACCGAGCTTGGTCTCGCCACTCCACACGAGAGCCTTCATCTGCACGAGGTCGATGACGCCCTCGAAGTCGTTCTCAGCGCCGATGGGCAGCTGGATGACCAGCGGCTTGGCACCGAGACGATCGATGATGGTCTGCACGGTGTAGTAGAAGTCCGCGCCGAGCTTGTCCATCTTGTTGACGAAGCAGATACGCGGCACGTCGTACTTGTCGGCCTGACGCCACACCTGCTCGGACTGCGGCTCGACACCTTCTTTGCCGTCGAACACTGCGACAGCACCGTCGAGGACGCGGAGCGAACGCTCCACCTCGACGGTGAAGTCGACGTGACCGGGGGTGTCGATGATGTTGATCTGGTTGTCGTTCCAGAAGCACGTCGTGGCAGCAGAGGTGATCGTGATGCCACGCTCCTGCTCCTGCTCCATCCAGTCCATGGTGGCTGCGCCATCGTGAACTTCACCGATCTTGTACGAGATACCGGTGTAGAAGAGGATGCGTTCGGTAGTGGTGGTCTTGCCGGCATCGATGTGGGCCATGATGCCGATGTTGCGGACCTTGAGTAGGTCGGTCAGCACGTCCTGTGCCACGAGTTAACCCGCCTTGGTGTTGGAAGAGGTATTGCCTGAGCTGATCAACGCTCCGGCGGTATCGGATAGTTCCGAATACCGCCCGAGCGAGGAGATCACCAGCGGTAGTGAGCGAACGCCTTGTTGGCTTCGGCCATCTTGTGAGTGTCCTCACGACGCTTCACAGCGGCACCGAGGCCGTTGCTGGCGTCGAGCAACTCGTTGGCCAGACGCTCGACCATGGTCTTCTCGCGACGAGCGCGCGAGAACGTGACCAGCCAGCGCAGTGCCAGCGTGGTGGAGCGGCCGGGACGAACCTCGACGGGCACCTGGTAGGTGGCACCACCGACGCGACGGCTGCGAACCTCGAGGGCCGGCTTGACGTTGTCGAGTGCACGCTTGAGCGTGACGACGGGGTCGGTGCCGGTCTTCTCGCGAGCCTGCTCGAGCGCCTGGTAGACGATGCGCTCTGCGGTCGACTTCTTGCCGTCGAGGAGAATCTTGTTGACGAGCTGCGTGACCAACGGCGATCCGTAGACCGGGTCGTTGATCAGCGGCCGCTTGGGTGCTGGGCCCTTGCGTGGCATATCAGCTCTTCTCCTTCTTGGCTCCGTAGCGGCTGCGAGCCTGCTTGCGGTTCTTGACACCCTGGGTGTCGAGCGAGCCGCGGATGATCTTGTAACGCACACCCGGGAGGTCCTTCACACGACCGCCGCGAACGAGCACCATCGAGTGCTCCTGCAGGTTGTGACCCTCACCGGGGATGTATGCAGTGACCTCGACCGAGGAGGTCAGACGAACACGCGCGACCTTACGGAGAGCGGAGTTCGGCTTCTTGGGGGTGGTGGTGTACACGCGAGTGCACACGCCACGGCGCTGTGGACTGCCCTTGAGGGCAGCGGTCTTCAGTTTCGCGACCTTGTCGGTGCGTCCCTTACGGACCAGCTGGTTGATCGTTGGCATAAACCGGCTTTCTTCGTGTCGATGAACAGGGATCTAGCAGTTGGAGCAAGAGAACACTGCTCCTCACCCGGTACCGCTGCTGCTCCGGTACTACTTCTGCGGGTCTCTTGCACCCCGCGGTCGGGTGTGTCGCATACCCCCACACGTCCAGCCGGTTGCGCGCTCTTCGAGCGAACGTGCGCACGGCTGTACCTCGCATAGGCACACAAACGGTCCGGCCAGGCCGGACACGACCCATAACGATACCCGGCGGCGTCACCTCGGGTCAAAACACCCCTCGTGTGGATACGCGGGCTATCGACTGAGGTTCAGCGTGAGATCGGCGAGCTTCGCCGCGGCCTGGCATGGATCGGGATGAGCGGCGTCCGGCTGGTACTGCACCCACCACCCGAAGATGCCGTCCCGATCCGCACCGGCCGAGACTCCACACGACGCGGAGTCATCGGGACGCTGAGCCTGGATTGCCTTGCGGCCCTGCACTGTTGTGTCGGTGACGGTGTACATCATCTTCTCGTCGGCGGCCCGCTCGGCCGCCAGAGTGCCGGACTCGAACCAGTTGAACGTGACCTTCACCGTGCCCGCCGAGCCGACGAGATCCCACCGGCAGATGGCCCCGAAGAAGCCACGTTCGATGGCGTCGGCGCCGGTGGTCTCGGCGATCTGGTCATCGGAGACCGCATCGCACTCGGTCAACAACTCGGTGAATTCTTGGCCACCGGATCCACCGAAGCTCGCCGGTCGCGCGGTTCCCTCGACGGTCTGGGCGCATCCGGCGACGAGCAACAGGGTCGACGCCGCCGCGATCACTCGTCTGCGCGTCATTGCTTGCGCTCCACAGCCAGCGTCGCGAGCTCGTTTCCGACATCGCACGGCGGGCGCGCCGCAGGTTCGAATGAGTACGTGATCGACCAGTGGAAGAAGTCGTCGCCGAACTGCACGCCGATCTCGCACAGCGCACCCATCTCGGCCTCGAAGCCGGGGTTGCCGTCGATCTCGATGTCTTTCGCCGGACGGCCGATCAGCTCGGAACCGGCGCGTTCGCGTCCGATGGGGCTGCCGCGGTACCAGGAGAAGCTGACGCCGGGCCCGCCGAACCCCGTGGTCTCCCACTGGCAACCGACGGAATTACGGGTGATCTGCGCGAACGGGCCTGCACCGAACGCGGACTGCACCTCGGCGTCGGTGATCGATCCGCATTCGCCGAAGAAGGGGCCGGGCTCGTATGCCGCGGTGGTCGGGGCAGTGTCCTCCGGTGCCGCAGCGTCCTCCTCCGCACCGCCGCAGCCGGCGATGAGTACAGCTGTTGCCGACACGACCATCGCGAATCGTCTCGTCATCTGCAGGGGCTCACGTCTACGGGGGCTCACATCTACGGGGCCGAGAATCCGCCGACGCCGGGAATGGCGAACAGAATGCCGTAGGCGACGACGTGTGCGGTGAACAGGACCGGGCCGCTGCCGGTATCGGCGACGACCGGCCCCGAGGGCTCGAACACGCCGTTCCCCTGCTGGCAGATCGGTGCGTTCACCGACCCGGTGCGTCCGTTGGCGATGTTGACGAAGTCGACCTGCAGGCTGGCGAAGTTCTGATAGGACGTGCAGATCCGCGGCTCGGCGGCGCGGCCCCAGATGTGGGTCAGTCCCGGCGTCTCGGTGCTGGCGACCTCGATCGTCCCGATCCACTGATCCGGCACGACGAGTCCGCCGACGGTGACCCCGAGGTTGGGGATCTGCAGAACGGGGACGGGAACCGGTCCGGGCGGGGGTGCAGGCGCGTTCTCGGTGGGTGCAGGGGGAGCATCGGCAGGCGGTTGGGCCTGTGCGACCGGCGCGAGGGCCATGGTGCCCACAGCCGCGAATGCCGCTGCGAGTAGACCGAATCGAGTCCGACGAGCCATACCTGTGTGTCTCCTGATCCTTTGGAAGCGAGTCGCCACACGTTACCGCGAAGCGGCGAGCTTCCGGCCCTGGACGTAGACGCCGACGATGGCGGGCTCGCGCATCGCCATCAGCAGAGCGAACAGGGTCTGGTCGCGGGCGAGCTCGGGATCGTCGGCGCGAACGCCGTGGTCGACTGCCGCCGCGAGCTGCGGCCATGCGGACGGATCGACCACGACGAAGTCGGCTTCCTTGCCCGCGTCGAAGTTGCCGATTCGGTTCTCCATGTCCAGCGCGCGGGCCCCGGCGAGTGTTCCGGTGAACAGCAATTCGGCGGGATGCAGGGACAGTCCGGCATCACAGGCCTCGGAGATGTGCACCTTGAACGCATCGGCCAGGACCTGCGGCAGCAGCCACTCGTCACCGCCGCCGAAGTCCGACCCGATGGCGATGTTCACCCCCGCGGCAACGGTTCGCAGCCACGGCATGGTGCCCGAGCCGAGGAACTGCTGCGAGGTGGGACAGTGCGCGATGGACGTGCCGGTCTCTGCCATTCGCGCGAGTTCGGCGTCCTGACAGTGCACCGCGTGGGCCAGGATGGTGCGCCGACCCAGGAAGCTCTTTCCACCGACCTGCGAGCCCGGCAGAAACTTGCCGTCGTAGGTGTCGAGGTACGTGTGCACCCCGTAGGCGTTCTTGGTGGCGTCGATCTCGCCGGTTCCCGGCCGGTTGTTCTCGTTCAGGTGTGTGTGGAAGTAGACACCTCGCGCGCGGACGGAATCGTAGAGCTCGCCGAGGTTCTTCAGCGTCTCGGTCGTCACCGAGAGCGAAAACCGCGGTACGACGGCCACGTGCAACAACGCCGTGTCGACATCGCCGGTGTCGGCTGCGTGCCACCTCTCGATCTCCTCGGACACCAGCCGGATGGCCTCGTCCTCACCGGTGATCAGGGCCCGCGCCGACGCCGGCCCGGTGGTCTGGACTCCACGTCCACTGACGATGCGCAGCCCGTGCTCGAGCGTCTCGGAGAACAGCGAGTCCTGCGCATGCGGGAACGCCGATCCGAACACCATCGCCTGCGTAGTTCCGGCCCGGATTCGCGCAGCACAGAAATCTCTGGCCGCAGCGGCAGCGAACTCGGGATCGGCGAACCGGGACTCGGACGGAAAGATGCAGGTGTTCAGCCACTCGAGGAGTTGCCCGCCGCCGTAGGAATCTCCGGCGTAGGTCTGCGGAAAGTGAATGTGCGTGTCGACGAACCCAGGCAACAGAAACCCGGGTCGATGATCCGCAATCGGCACCTGCGCGAATCGACTTGGGAGAGAGTCGAACTCGCCGCAGAACTCGACCTTCCCCTCGTCCGACACCACGAGCACACCGTCGGGAATCGACACCAACGAGGCCGACGCGTCCGTCACGGTGGGCGAGCCTGCGACGTGAAAAATATGGCCGCGGTGCACGCGTGCGGTATCGGAAGTCACCCGCCAGACTCAAGCACAGGTTGCGCTGCGGCGCAGACCGTGTGGGTCTAACGCGCTCCCGCCGGAGCGGCGGACAGCCGCGCGTTCAACGACGCATCCAATACCTCTGCCCACGAGCGCACCACCTCGGCACGTCGTCGTGCGTCGTCGGTGAGGACATCGGCCAGGCCAAGACCGCGAGCGAGGTCGAGTGTTGCCTGGACGAGCCGGTGCGTGACGGGATCGTTGTCGTCGACACCGAGGTTCTCGACGGCCATCTGGTGGGCTCGACGACCGAATCGTTCTTCGAGAGGGACGATCCGATCGCGCAACTCGGGGTCGGCCGACGCCGCAGTCCAGACCTGAAGTGCCGCTTTGAACATCGGTCCGGTGTAGTACTCGACGAGCCGCTCCACCACCAGTTTCGTCCGGCCGGGGCCCGCCGGAATCTCCTGTGCCTCGCGGCGAGCGCTGTCCATCCGAGTGTCGAACATGTACTCGAGCGCTCCGGTGATCAGGTCCTCACGCGTCGGGAAATGATGCTGGGTCGCGCCGCGGGAGACGCCGGCACGTTCGGCGACCACGCCGACCGTCGTGGCAACCCAGCCCTGCTCCGCGAGTGAATCGATCGTCGCCTCGAGCAGTCGCTGACGCGTCACCCTGCTGCGGTCCTGCTTGGGTTCGCGCGCCATCACCATCGCCATACTCCCTACTACCGACCTACTTCTCGACGACCCAGGACGGGGGCCTCTTCTCCAGAAAGGACATCATCCCCTCTCGGGCCTCGTCGGACGTAAACAACCTGGCCGATTGCTCGGCGACGGCCGTCCCGCGCTCGTCCATCTCGCGCCGGATCGCGGCCGTGGTGAGGCGCTTCGACTCGGCCAGGCCCTGCGGCGAACACTTCCGAAACATGATCATGTAGTCGGCCACCGCGGCCGCGGGAACGGCGTCGGCCACAGTGACCAGACCGATCGCCTCGGCCGTGGCACCGTCGAACGTCTCCCCGGTCAGGAAGTAGCGACTCGCCGCGCGGGAGGTCAGCCGCGGCAGCACGGCCACCGAGATGACCGATGCGGCCAGGCCCAGCCGAACCTCAGTCAACGCGAACGAACTCTCGGGTCCGGCGATCGCGACATCGCAGGCCGCGACGAGCCCCATCCCGCCTGCCCGCACATGTCCGTCGATGTGCACGACGACGGGTTTCGGGGTGTCGATGATCAACCGCATCAAGTCGAGCA
Source organism: Rhodococcus sp. IEGM 1330 (assembly GCF_033142445.1). Classification (NCBI taxonomy): domain Bacteria; kingdom Bacillati; phylum Actinomycetota; class Actinomycetes; order Mycobacteriales; family Nocardiaceae; genus Rhodococcus; species Rhodococcus sp. IEGM 1330. The sequence goes on along the minus strand of NZ_JAWLSB010000003.1, from coordinate 263,060 downwards.
TCTGCCGGGTGCGCAGTTCCGGTGATGCGCCTGCTTCTCGCAGGTCGGCTCCGGCACAGAACGTGGTGCCGGTGTGGCCGAGCACGATCGTTCTGACGTCATCGTCGAGCGCCGCAGCGATGAGGCCCGCTGTCAGCTCCTCGACCAACACCGAGGACAGCGCGTTCCGGTTCTGCGGCGAATCCAACGTCAAATATGCTGTGCCGTTGCCCGACTCGGCCAGAACGGCCATCAGTAGCTTCTCGGCAGTCCGAGTGAGTGCTGGCTCACGAAGTTCAGGATCATCTCTCGACTCACCGGCGCGACGCGGGCGATGCGGGCGGCCCCGAGCATCGCAGCCAAGCCGTACTCACTGCTCAGGCCTGCACCACCGTGGGTCTGGATCGCCTGATCCAGCGCCTTGATACTGGCCTCGGCCGCAGCGTATTTCGCCATGTTCGCCGCCTCGGCAGCGCCGAAGTCGTCGCCGGAGTCGTAGAGCACCGCGGCCTTCTGCATCATCAGCTTGGCGAGTTCGAGTTCGATCTTGCACTGCGCCAAGGGATGCGCGAGACCCTGATGCGCTCCGATCGGCGTCTTCCAGACGGTGCGCTCGTTGGCGTACTTCACCGCTGCGTCGATGGCGTAGCGACCCATCCCGACTGCCATTGCGGCACCGAGAATGCGCTCGGGGTTCAGTCCCGCGAACAGCTGCATCAGGGCGGCGTCGGCCTCACCGACGAGCGCCTCGGCGGGGAGCCTGACGTCGTCGAGGAACAGCACGAACTGGTGATCGGGCTCGACGATGTCCATCTGCATCTGCGTCTTCTGCAGACCCGGAGCGTCCGTGGGCACGATGAACAGGGCAGGCTTGAGCTTGCCGGTCTTGGAATCCTCGGTGCGCGCAACGATCAACACGGCGTCGGCCTGGTCGACACCGGAGATGTAGATCTTGTTGCCCTTCAAGATCCATTCGTCACCGTCACGACGCGCCGTGGTGGTGATCTGGTGAGAGTTCGATCCGGCGTCGGGTTCGGTGATGCCGAAGACCATGATCTTGGACCCGTCGGCGAGAGCGGTGAGCCACTCCTGCTTCTGATCGGCCGTACCGTACTTGCCGATGATGGTGCCGCAGATGGCCGGGCTGACGACGACGAGCAGCAGACCGGCACCGTGCGCGGCCAACTCCTCCTGCACGAGCGCGAGTTCGTAGATGCCTGCGCCACCGCCGCCGTACTCCTCGGGCAGGTTGACGCCGAGGAAGCCGAGCTTGCCCGCCTCGTTCCACAGTTCGGTCAGCGGCTCACCCTTGCGCGCCTTCGGCAGCACGTAGTCGATGTAGTTGTAGCGCTTGCCCAGTGACGAGACTGCGTTGCGCAGTCCCTTCTGCTCTTCGGTCTCGATGAAACTCATGATTGCTCCGCTCCTTCTGATACCACGGCCAGAACTGCACCGACTTCGACTTGCTGACCTTCCACTACGTTCAATTCGGTGAGCACACCATCGGCAGGCGCGGTCACCGTGTGCTCCATCTTCATCGCCTCGAGCCACAGGATCGGCTGACCGGCGGTGACGGTATCGCCCTGCGCAGCAGCGATTCTGATGACACTGCCCGGCATCGGTGCGAGCAACGAACCAGCCGCGACCTCCTCGGTGGGGTCGGTGAACCGCGGGGCCTTGATCAACCTGACCGGCCCGAACGCGGAATCGACGAAGACGTCCGACCCGTAGCTGCTCACCTCGAAGATGCGACGGATTCCGTTGTCGTCGAGAGTCACCCGCGTCGGGGTGTGCTCTATCAGTTCGACGCCACCGAGTTCGACACCCTCCACCGAGGAGGTGAGTCCGCTGCGTCCGATCGAATATTCGACGGTGATGTCGTTGTATGTCTTGCGTTGCGGTTGCGACCGGAGATTGCGCCAGCCACCGGGCAATCCCCGGTTCACCCGCGCCTGCGCGGTGTTGTTCGCTGCGTCGGCCAAAGCAGCTGCGAGAGCCGACAGTTTCTGGGCGCGGCCGTGTGCGATCGGCTGAGCCAGGACATCGAGCCCGTGCGTGTCGAAGAACGCCGTGTCGGTATCCCCGGCCAGGAACGCCGGATGCCGCAGGGTGTTGACCAGTAGATCGCGGTTGGTCTTCAGTCCGTGAACGGTGGCCTTGTGCAACGCTTTCGCCAGCAGACTCGCGGCCTGATCCCGCGTCGGCGCGAACGAGATGACCTTCGCGAGCATCGGGTCGTAGTGAGTTCCCACCACACTGCCGGTCTCGACGCCTGAATCGACCCTGATTCCAGCCTTCGCGAGAACCTCGAACTGCGCACCGGGGATCTCGAATCGGTGCACGGCACCGCTCTGTGGCTGCCAGTCCTGGGCCGGATCCTCTGCGTAGAGGCGAACTTCGATGGAGTGTCCACGCGTCTTCGGCTGCTCGGCGGGCAACCGCTCCCCCGCGGCGACCCTGATCTGCAATGCCACCAGGTCGAGTCCCGTCGTGCACTCGGTGACCGGGTGCTCCACCTGCAGACGAGTGTTCATCTCGAGGAAGAAGAAGTTGCCCTTCTCGTCGGCGAGGAATTCGACGGTGCCCGCACCCTCGTAGCCGATGGCCTCGGTGGCCAGTGTCGCCGCATGGAAGAGCTTCTCGCGCATGCCGTCGATACGTTCGACGAGCGGGGACGGCGCCTCCTCGACGACCTTCTGATGCCTGCGTTGGATCGAGCACTCGCGCTCGCCCACCGTCCACACCGTACCGAATCTGTCTGCCATGACCTGCACTTCGATGTGTCGACCGGTCTCGATGTACCGCTCGACGAACACCGTTCCGTCGCCGAACGCCGAGAGCGCTTCGCGCCCAGCTGCTTCGAGCTCCGAATCCAGGTTCTCGAGGTTACGGACGATGCGCATGCCGCGCCCGCCGCCGCCCGCGGAGGCCTTGATCAGCACCGGAAGCTCGTTCTCGGTGACCGACTCGGGATCGAGCTGGGTCAGCACCGGCACCCCGGCGCCGGCCATCATCTTCTTGGACTCGACCTTCGAGCCCATCAGTTCGATGGCCTTGACGGGCGGCCCGATCCAGGTCAGGCCGGCGTTCTGCACCTGCTGAGCGAAATCGGCGTTCTCGGAGAGGAATCCGTATCCCGGATGCACGGCGTCGGCTCCGGCGGCCGCAGCTGCGGCGATGACGAGCTCGCCGCGCAGGTACGTCTCGGCCGAACTGTTGCCGGGTAGCCGCACTGCCTGGTCGGCCTCACGCACGTGCGGGGAGTTCGCGTCGGCGTCGGAGAACACCGCGACCGTGTCGATGCCTTCGGAGCGGCAGGTGGTGAAGACGCGTCGGGCGATTTCGCCGCGGTTGGCTACGAGAATGCTGCTGACAGGAGCGGAGCCTGCGTAGTGACCAGATAACACAGTCATGGCGTCACATCCGGAAGACACCGAAGTTGGCGGTGCCTTCGATCGGGGCGGTGGCGATGGCCGACAGGCACATTCCCACCACCGTGCGGGTATCACGGGGGTCGATGACGCCGTCGTCGTACAGGCGTCCAGAGAGGAACATCGGCATCGACTCGGCCTCGATCTGGCCTTCGATCATCGCGCGCATTCCGGCATCGGCTTCGGCATCGAAGGCTTGTCCGCGAGCTTCGGCGGCGGCGCGTCCGACGATGGAGATGACACCGGCGAGCTGCGCGCCGCCCATGACGGCGGATTTGCTGGACGGCCAGGCGAAGAGGAATCGCGGATCGAATGCGCGTCCGCACATGCCGTAGTGACCGGCTCCGTAGGACGCTCCGAGCAGAATGGAGATGTGCGGCACCGTGGAGTTGGACACGGCGTTGATCATCATCGAACCGTGCTTGATCATCCCGCCCTCCTCGTATTCCTTGCCGACCATGTAGCCGGTGGTGTTGTGCAGGAACAGAAGTGGGGTGTTCGACCGATTGGCGAGCTGGATGAATTGCGTCGCCTTCTGCGATTCCTCGCTGAAGAGCACACCGCGGGCGTTGGCCAGAATGCCGATCGGATATCCGTGCAGCTCGGCCCATCCGGTGACGAGCGATCCGCCGTACATGGGCTTGAACTCGTCGAAATCGGACCCGTCGACGATGCGGGCGATGACCTCGCGTGGGTCGAACGGGATCTTCAGATCGGTGGGGACGATGCCGAGCAGATCCTCGGGGTCGGCCAGTGGCTCGATGACCTCGACGCGAGGCTCGGGGCCCTTCTTCTTCCAGTTGAGCCGGGAGACGATACTGCGTCCGATCCGGATGGCGTCCTGCTCGTCGACGGCGAAGTAGTCTGCGAGACCGGACTTTCGGGCGTGCATCTCGGCCCCGCCGAGGGACTCGTCGTCGGAGTCCTCGCCGGTGGCCATCTTGACCAGTGGTGGGCCGGCGAGGAAGACCTTGGAACGTTCCTTGACCATGACGACGTGATCGGACATGCCGGGGATGTACGCGCCACCGGCGGTGGAGTTACCGAACACCAGGGCGATCGTGGGGATGCCCGCCGCCGAGAGCTGCGTCAGATCACGGAACATGCGACCGCCGGGGATGAACACCTCCTTCTGGGTCGGTAGATCGGCTCCACCGGATTCGACCAGGGAGATGACCGGAAGCCGGTTCTGCGTGGCGATGTCGTTGCCGCGGAACCCTTTCTTCAGCGTCCACGGGTTACTGGCTCCGCCGCGAACCGTGGGATCGTTGGCCACGATGAGGCATTCGACGCCGCACACGACGCCGATACCCATGACGGTGCTGGCCCCGACGGGAAAGTCGCTGCCCCAGGCCGCGAGTGGGCACAGTTCCAGAAATGCCGAGTCCTCGTCGATCAGCAACTCGATGCGTTCACGGGCGAGAAGCTTGCCACGCTTCTTGTGTCGCTCGACGTATTTCTGACCGCCACCGAGCAGAGCCTTCGAGTGCTCGGCGTCGATCTCGCCGAGTTTGGTGTTCATCGCCTTGACGCTTCCGGTGTACTGCTCCGAGGTGGTGTCGAGGGTGGACTTCAGCACGCTCATGCCTGGTACCCCAATCGTTTCGCTGCCAGTCCGGTGAGGATTTCGGTGGTGCCGCCGCCGATGCCGAGGATGCGCATATCGCGGTACTGCCTCTCGACCTCGCTCTCGCGCATGTAGCCGAGCCCGCCGAAGAGTTGCACCGCCTGATTGGCGACCCACTCTCCGGATTCGACGGCGGTGTTCTTCGCGAAGCAGACCTCGGCGATGAAGTCGTGCTTCTCCTGCATGGATCTCTCGACGAGGGATCGCGTGTAGACCCTCGCGATGTCGATCTTGCGAGCCATTTCGGTGACGGTGTTCTGTACGGATTGCCGTGCGATGAGCGGCTTTCCGAAGGTCTCGCGATCGCGGACCCACTGCAGAGTGAGATCGAGGCACCGCTGCGCGCTGGCGTAGGCCTGAGCGGCGAGGGCAATGCGCTCGGTGAGAAATGCCTGCGCGATCTGCGCGAAGCCGCTGTTCTCGGCACCGACGAGGTTGGCGACGGGGACGCGGGCGTCGACGAACGACAGCTCCGCGGTGTCCGATGCGCGCCAACCCATCTTGTCGAGCTTGCTCGTCACCTCGAACCCGGGTGTGCCCTTCTCGATGACGAGCAGGGAAACACCGCCTGCGCCTTCGCCTCCGGTGCGGACCGCAGTGACGACGAAGTCTGCTCGGCACCCCGAGGTGATGTACGTCTTGGATCCGTTGACGACGTAGTGGTCGCCGTCCCTGACCGCCTTCGTCCTGAGGTGGCCGACGTCGGAACCGCCACCCGGCTCGGTGATCGCCAGCGAGCCGATCTTCTCCCCCGCCAACGTGGGCTCGACCCACTTCTCGATCTGCTGCCGATCTCCGGCCGCAATCAAGTGCGGCAACGCAATTCCGCAGGTGAACAGAGATGCGAACAAGCCACCCGACGCGCCGGCCTGATGCATCTCCTCGCAGATCACGACCGCGTCGGCAAGATCACCGCCGCTGCCACCGACCTCCTCGGGAAAGCCGGCTCCGAGCAAACCGAGAGCCGCCGCCTTCTTGTGCAGATCACGAGGAATCTCGCCGTCGGCTTCCCACTGATTCATGTGCGGTGCAATGTCGTGTTCGACGAAGCTGCGTACGGTCTTTCGAAGCTGCTGACGCTCCGGCGTCGTCCATGTACTCATACGAGTTCTCCCTTGTACGCGAGTGTTTCCGGGATGTCGATGTGCCGCGACCGCAGCCACTCACCGAGCCCCTTGGCCTGTGGATCGAATCTGGCCTGCGAAGCAACGCCCTGGCCGAGGATGCCCTCGATGACGAAGTTCACGGCCCGCAGATTGGGCAGAACGTGCCGGGTGACGGTGAGGCGGCCGGCCTCGGGCAGCATCTGCTTGAGAGTCTCGACCGTCAATGCGTGTACCAGCCAGGCGAATTCGTCGTCGGTGCGGACCCAGACCCCCACGTTGGCGTTGCCGCCCTTGTCGCCGCTTCGGGCCGCGGTGATGGTTCCGAGTGGAAGCCTGATGGTCGCTTCGGCTGCTCTCGGTGCCGGCAGCGCTGGTTCTTCCACGGGCTCCAGTACCTGAGTCTGCTGCGACGGAGCTACGGCAGTTTCGGTCCCGTCGGCCAGGTGCGCGACGTGCGGTACCTCGGCTGCGTCGACGAATCCTGCCGTGAACACTCCGTACGGCGCACCGTTTCCGGGTGGCGCGGTCACCGAGAATCCGGGATAGCTGGCCAGTGCCAGTTCGATTGCTACCGCCGAGAACGTGCGTCCGACGACGTCGGGGTTCGCGTCGCGGACAACGCACCGCAGCAGAGCACTGGCCGTCTCCTCGGTCGCGGCGTCGGGCTTGTCGGTGCGTACCAGGGTCCAGTCCAGTTCGGTCGGCCGCGCAGTGAGCCAGGACTCGAATTGTCTCTGCGCCAGTTCGGCTTTGGCCTCGATGTCGAGCCCGGTGAGCACCATCGTGAATTCGTTGCGGAACCCGCCGAGCGAGTTGAGCGAGACCTTGTAGGTGGGCGGCGGAGCTTCGCCGGTCACGCCGGTGATGGACACCCGATCACTGGACTCCTGCGACAGGATCGCCGAGTCGATCCTCGCGGTGACGTCCGGGTTCGCGTAACGCCCGCCGGTGATTTCGTACAGCAGCTGAGCGGTCACGGTGCCGACGCTCACGGCACCGCCGGTGCCCTCGTGCTTGGTGATGACGGACGAACCGTCGGACTCGATCTCGGCGATGGGGAATCCGGGACGAGACATGTCTGCGATTTCGGTGAAGAAAGAGTAGTTGCCACCCGTCGCCTGCGTTCCGCATTCGATGACATGTCCGGCGATCACAGCCCCGGCCAACGCGTCGTAATCGGTTGGAGTCCAACCGAAATGGGCCGCTGCAGGCCCGACGATGACACTGGCGTCGGTGACGCGACCGGTGACCACGACGTCTGCCCCGGAGTTCAGGCAGTCCACGATGCCCCATGCGCCGAGGTAGGCATTTGCGGTCAGCGGGTTACCCAGGCCGAGTTCGGCCGCTCGGCCGAGGAGGTCGTCGCCGTCGACGTAGGCGATCTTCGCGCCGGAGTCCAGCTTCTCCAATGCCTCGGCCAGGCCTCGGGGATTGAGTCCGCCTGCGTTGGCGACGATCTTGACACCCTTGTCCAGTGCCAACCCCAGGCAATCCTCGGCCTGCCGCAGAAAGGTCTTGGCGTAGCCACGGGTCGCGTCCTTCATACGATCACGGCCGAGAATGAGCATCGTCAGCTCGGCCAGGTAATCGCCCGTGACGTAATCGAGTTCGCCGCCCTCGAGCATCTCGCGCATCGCAGACAGCCGGTCTCCGTAGAAGCCGGAGCAATTGCCGATTCGTACGGTCATGCTTGCTCTCGTCCTGACTGTGTCCGTCCGACCCCGGGAGGGCCTGCGAAGGCTTGGGCGATGGTGAGCCAGTGCGCGGCGTCGGTTCCCTCGGCATGGATACCGAGGTCGTCGCGGTGAGCGCGCTGGGTGACGAGAAGGCAGAAGTCGAGCGCCGGACCACTCACACGTTGGGCGGCGTTCTCGTGGCCCCAGGTCCAGAGCTCCCCCGACGGCGCGGTGAGCTCGACGCGAAACGGTTCGGTGGGCGGAGCCTGCTGGTTGACCGCGTAGGCGAAATCCCTTGTGCGGACGCCGATGTGCGCGACACCGCGGATTCGGTCGGTGGGAACGCGGGTGACGCCCACGGCGTCGGCGACATCCTGACCGTGGGCCCAGGTCTCCATAAGACGCGCTGTGGCCATGGACGCCGCACTCATCGGGGGTCCGAACCAGTCGATCTTGGTCCCCGACGGCACCTGCATCAGCGCGTCAGTCATGGCGGTGCGTCGGGTTCGCCATTCACTCAGGAGGTTCGGGTTGCGAGATTCTTCCTCGGCGGCCTCGTCGACGAAGCCGGTGGGGTTCTCCCATGCCTTCTTCAGAGTGAGAGCGAACTCCTCCTTGGCCTCGATATCGCCGGATGCGCCGGACGTGGTCCGCTCCGCGACGTGATCGGTCCAGGAAAGATGCGCGATCTGGTGTGCGACGTTCCAGCCCGCGGCCGGTGTCGGTGCCGCCCATCGCTCCGGGGTCAACTCGGCCACGAGTGCATCGAGGTCGTTGCCCTCGGCGCGGAGGTCGTCGACGAGAAGGTCGAGGTCTGCCATGAGCCCAGCTTCACAGGAGGTCCTGAAAAAAGCAAGCACGCTTGCTTGTTAATTCGTAACCTTGTGTTCGCTTGCCGTCTCTACGGTGACGAGCGTGAGAATGTCGAGACTCGTGGCCGTCACCGTTACCCTCGCCGTCATGGCCGCCGGATGCTCTTCCACGGACTCCGCCACGGATGCACCGTCGAGCATCCGGGTGGCGACGTTCAATGCCAGCCTCAATCGGCCCGCGGCCGGGCAGCTGGTGACCGATCTTTCCGGCGAGAACGCGCAGGCGCGCGCGGTCGCCGATGTGATCGCCGCGAACTCACCGGATGTGTTGCTGGTCAACGAATTCGACTATTCGGGCCAGGATGCGGTGGCTCTGTTCAACGACAATTACCTCGATGGGCAGTATCCGTACTCCTTCACTGCGCCGGTGAATACGGGTGTCGATTCTGGACTCGACCTGGACCGAGACGGCGAACTCGGCGGACCGGGCGATGCCTGGGGGTTCGGTCAGTTCCCAGGTCAGTACGGGATGGTCGTGTACTCGAAGTTTCCGATCGCGACCGATTCGGTACGCACGTTCCAGAATTTTCTGTGGAAGGACATGCCGGATTCGCTGTTGCCACGCGACTACTACGGTGACGTGTCCGACCAGCTTCGACTGTCCAGCAAATCGCATTGGGACGTGCCGATCGATGTGAACGGCAAGACGCTGCACGTGCTTGCGTCGCACCCCACTCCCCCGTCCTTCGACGGACCCGAGGACCGCAACGGCAAGCGCAACCACGACGAGATCAGGCTCAGTGCCGACTACATCTCGGGTGCGGACTACCTCTACGACGACAACGGTGTGCGCGGCGGACTCGAGGACGGAGCGTCGTTCGTCATGCTGGGCGATCAGAACAGCGATCCGGTCGACGGAGATTCGGTTGCCGGTGCCATCGCGCAGGTCCTGGACCTTCCGCGGGTTCAGGATCCTGCACCCAAGTCGACCGAACATGGCACGGACACAGCAGATTTCACTGACCCGACGCCGGGCGATCTGCGCGTGGACTACGTGTTGCCCTCGGACGATCTGACCGTGCTCGATTCGCAGGTCTACTGGCCGAATCAGCCCGAGCATCCCTCGGACCACCGACTGGTGTGGGCCGACCTCGAAATATGATGTGTGCGTGACCGATCTACCGATTGTCGAATTCGCGTACCCCGGCCCCCTGAGGGACGCCCTGGTCGCGGCCGTTCTTTCCGGCGAGAAGACCAGCACAGCAAGCCTGTTGGCGCAGTATGCCGACGAGGAGCTGCCGAAGGTCGGCGAACGCGGCGTGGTGGTGGATTCGGCGGGTGTCGTGGTCGGAGTCATCGAGACCACGGGTGTCGATATCGTTGCGCTACGTGACGTTTCACTGCAACACGCGCTCGACGAGGGTGAGGGCTACGCCGACGTCGCGCAGTGGCGGGCCGGGCACGAAAAATTCTGGCATTCGACCGAGGTCCGCCAGGAACTGGGCGATCCACACTCCACCGTGAACGACGACACCCAGGTGGTGCTGGAGCGGTTCATACTCGTGTGAACTCACTGCCAGCTGACCGACTCGGGATGGATGCGGGACGGATGCCATGCGCGTTGGCATTGGCGTCGGGAATCCGTAGGGCGCTCACCGCAAGGGCGGGGTAGTTCTCGTTTCATGTCCACCATCGCGTGCCCTGACGCGGCGTCAGGGTCAATACATCGTGTCGGTGGGTAGGTGTATAGGCGCTTGCACGTCGATTCCGTTTCGCCGCAATACTATTGGTGTTGACGGACGCCCCCTGCCCCGGTACCATCGAACACACGTTCTACTCTTGTTGGACCATCTGCCGGGGGGGCGATGACACAGTGACCACATCGATGCGCAGTCGGTTCGCGGCCTATCTCGGGCCACAATCGAAGCCGTACATCGACAGCGCAGTGCTGGGCGAGATCCGCGACGTCGCGATTCTGGAGAATCAGGCGTGCGCTCGCAAGGTCGCTCTGGCCGCCACCATCTGGGACACGTGCATTCATCAGAACGTGCTCGTCGGTGATGTCATTCATGACGCGGGCAACTATGCGGCTTCCGAAATTGCGCACGTTCTGGGTTGCTCGAAGACCGTTGCGAACACATATGCCGAGGTCGGAATGGACCTTCGGCTTCGGCTTCCTGCCATCGCGGCCGCGTTCGAGGCCGGCGAACTCGATCTGCCTCGCGTCCGCGCGATATACCGCTGCACCCACAATCTGACGCAGGACGCGGCGACGGCCGTCCAAGGGGAGGTTCTGCACGCTGCCCGACGTCTGTCACCGGGTCCGCTGGCGACGGAAATCTGGTCGATCATGTACCGCATCGCGCCCGAGCAGGCTGCCGCTCTACGCAGGGACTTGGAACGGCACACCAACGTCACATACACCGACAAAGATGTGCTGTCGACGCTGAAGGCCGATCTCACCGCAGCCGACGCCGCAGCTGCCTGGCAACTCATCAACGAGATGGCCGCCACCGTCTGTCGACGAGATTCGCGTAGCCGAGGACAGAAACGCGCAGCCGCGTATGTTGCTCTGCTGCATCAGGAGTCGTCGATGTCATGCATGTGCGAACCCGATGACGACAATCCGTGCACGGCCGATACCGCACGCCCAGATCGGCGTGCGCCGCTGACGGTGATCACGGTCGACCTCGCTACGCTCGCCGGTCTGCTGTCCAATCCTGCTCACGTGTCCGGGCACGGCACCATCGATGCCGAGTACGCCCGGGAACTTGCCGACAACGCGCATTGGCAGATCCTCCTCACCGAAGCCCGCAATCTGGCGGAGAAGTTCGGTTACGGCGAAGACCTGGAATCACTCATCGACCTCGACCTCAACACCGAGAACGACCTCGCGCCAGAGAATGGCGCAGACACCGATGACAAGGGTGCCGAAAGCAGGGCCGACAGCGGCAGCAGTAGGACGAACCACCGCGGATCGAGAGGTGACCAGAAGAAGTCCAGAGGATCGAAGGTACGTAAGACGAGAAACAGCAGGTCCGAGGGCAGTAGCTCCGAGGGCAGCAGGTCGCATGTGGTGTTTCATCCTCTGGGGCGCGGTCGCTGTCGCGTCGGCGGTTCTGTACCTCGGCCCCCGACGTCCGCACAACCACCGCGAAGCACCTGTGTCGCCACGCCGTATCGCGGTGCCTACACCTTCGTGGCCGAACTCGAAGCGGCCATCACCGTAGATCCCGCTCTCGGGCTCGCGCTCCATCCGGACGGGCACGGCGGTCTCGTGCAGCCGCCACCCGGAGCGCTCGCCTATCGGCCCACTACTGCACTTGCAGAACGTATTCGATATCGCGATCGCACCTGCCGACATCCGGGCTGCGACGTCCCGGCCCAGCAGTGCGAGATCGACCACATCGTCCCGTACTTCCATCACAACCCGTCGACGGGAGGCTGGACCATCGACACCAACCTGCACTGCCTGTGCCGCTACCACCACAGCCTCAAGACCATGGGCCTGTGGACTCCTGTCATGCTTGCCGATGGTGTCGAGTTCTGGATCTCGAACGCCGGCACCACCGCAGTCACCGTTCCCGGCACGACGCAACTCGCGGACTTCAGCCACCTGCCGAAGATCCACCCGAAACCGAGAGGGACAGAGCTTCAGCGCGATTCGTCGACTCCGAGGCCGGCGGAACCACAACCGACCCCGATACCCGCCTCGGCACCCGAGGACGAGCCACCGCCCTTCTGACCCGACCGGGGAGCGCACACAGATGTTCCACCGCAGTCGAAGTGTCTGCGGCGGAACAACTGTGCCTGTTCGATCCGCGGGCGTCAGCCTGCGTAGGTACTCAGGTCGTACACGGTCGCGCCGCCGACCGTGGTGGCCGTGAAGTTCGCCTCGACCCATTCCTGGATCTGTGAGGACGTGCTCGTGGAATCGCCGCCCATGCCCCCACCACCCATACCGCCACCCGACACGTAATACGCCACTTCGTGGTTGGAGACGTATTGGATGAACTCGTCGAGCGAAGGCGCAGGATCACCGCTCCAACCGCCGATTGCCATCACCGCCGTATCGGAGGCCAACTCGTACCCCGCGGCCGACTGCGAACCGTTCACCGCAGCAGACCACCGAGTGGTCGTGGACTCGAGCAGAGTAGTCAACTCCTCGTTGGACTGATCCCCGCCACCGCCACCGCCGGCGGTGGAATCACCGGCCGCGTCACCGGCCGCGGCAGCAGTGCCGAAGCCGGCCGGAACACTGGCCGCGTCGGTAGCCGAGCCAGCAGCAGCCGTGCCATCTGCCGCCGTACCGTCTGCCGCTGCCCCGTCTGCCGCTGCCCCGTCCGGTGCTGCGCCACTGGGCATATCACCGCTGGGCATATCACCGCTGGGCATTCCACCGCCTCGCGTGCCGCCACCGCCGCCGCCACCCATTCCGCCGTCGGCGACCGCACCGGTCGGGCCTGCGGTGGGGATGGATCCACTGTGCGCGTTGGTCGTCGTGGCAATGGCATACGACGCACCGCCGCCCAGTCCTGCGACCGCTCCGAGGATCAGCGCAACCGCTGCGAGCTTCTTGTATCGCCCGGCCAGCAAGATCAGCACCGCAGCAACGACGGTTCCAACCAACAGGATCCATTTCAACGCCGGCAGCCAGTCCGCGTTACGGTGCAACAGCACCCAACTCCAGGTCCCGGCCGCGATCATCATCGACGCCATACCGGCTCTGCCCCAGATGGAATCGCGTCTAAGCCACAACGCGTAGCCGCCGGTACCGATCATGCCTGCGATAGCCGGAGCCAGCGCTACGGTGTAGTACGGGTGGATGGTTCCGGACATGTAGCTGAAGATCAGCGCCGTCACCAGGAACCAGCCACCCCACAGAATCAACGACGCACGCAGCAGATCGGTGCGCGGCGCTCGGCCACGTGCAATCAACCCGAAGACCAACGCCACCAGCGCAGCCGGGATGAGCCACGAGATCTGAATTCCCATCTCGCTGCCGAACAATCGATCCAGACCGGTAGACCCACCGAAGCTCGATCCCGCTGCGCCGGAGTTCATCCCACCGCCGCCGCCACCGCCGCCACCAACGCCGCCACCGCTGTTGCCGAATATGCGACCCAGTCCGTTGTAACCCAACACCAGATCCATCACGGTGTTGTCGGTGGAGCCGCCGATGTACGGTCGAGCGCTCTCGGGCCACAACTGAACCGTCACCACCCACCAACCGGCTGCCGCGACCAACGCCGCGAAGGCCCCGATCAGGTGCAGCAGCCTGAACCGTAACTGCGCTTGTCCCGCAACGAGATACGTCAAACCGAACGCCGGCAGCACCAGCAGTCCCTGCAGCATCTTCGTCAGGAACGCGAACCCGAGCGCCACACCGGCCAATGCCAGCCACATCGCGGCCCGTCGTCCGGCTGATGTCTGCAGAGACCGCACGACGAAGTAACCGCCGAGCGTCATGAGGAGAACCAGCAGCGCGTCGGGGTTGTCGAAGTCGAACATCAAAGCGGCCGCCGGAACCGACGCAAGCGTGAAGCCCGCCAACAGGCCGGCGGTGGGATTCGCGACTCGTTTGACCGCGGCGTACACCGTGGCCACCGAGGCGACGCCCATCAACGCCTGCGGAAGAAGCAGACTGAAGCTGGAGAACCCGAAGAGGCGGGCCGAAAGCCCCATCACCCACAGCGAGGCCGGCGGCTTGTCCACGGTGATGAAGTTCTCGGAGTCGAGCGAACCGAAGAACCATGCCGTCCAGTCCTTTGAACCGGCCTGCACCGCAGCTGCGTAGAAGGTGTTCGCGTAACCACTTGCCGTCAGATTCCACAGATACAGCGTCGCTGTGGCCGCGAGAAGAACCAGCAGCCCGAGCAGGCGGCGGCGGCGATACCACCACCGGTCCTGCCAGGACGCCTGGCGCGCGTGCGACGGAGGCATCGCAGCCGGTCGGTCGAGTTGGGCAGTCATCGCAGATCCTGTTCGTAGAAGTTGTCGACTACGAGAATGTGCGATGGACCGTCGGCCGGGCTGGGAGCAGCCTGCGAAGTTGCTGTGAGCGCCGGTGCGTCACGCCCGCCGAATCGGAGCGAAAGTCTGCGCTGCGTCCCGAGTGAAGTCGATCAGGATCTCGTTGCACAGCACAGGCTTCTCGACCAGTAGCCCATGGGACGTGCCCGGCACGATCGACAGTTCGGCCAGCATCTCGGGCGTCAGCGCAGCGCAACCAGCAGGGCCACCACACAGCCGTTACTACACAGCCGTCGCTGCACCCCGCCAGCTTCGTGGGTCCGCCGATCACCTGCTGTACGAACGCAGTGGTGTCGGTGGCCATGTCCGCGAACGTCAGTTCTGTGGACAACCCGGGCCACTCGACATCGGGCGTGCCACGTCCGCACCGGACCGAGCTGTACCCAGTTCCCAGAACTCAGGCATCAGCATTCACAGGATCAAAGCAGACCCGTACCCGCCTCGTTCGCCTTCTCTTCGTCTCGTTCCTGCTGCGCAGCGGCCAGACCCGACATCGTCCGCAGCGGCACCTCCTTCAGGAAGAGCACCAGCACGAATCCGAGGACCATCAGGATCGACACGGCCAGGAACACGTAGTCCATGGCGTCGGAGAACCCGATGCGGAACGGCTCGGCGAGAGCTGGTCCGAGCTTCTGGATGAACGAGCTGTCCTGTAGTGCACTGCCTGCGACGGAGGCGTCACCCGAGGCGATTGCCTGGGCGAAACCGGATTCGAGCGGATCAGAACTGGTTGCGGCGCTTTGTACTGCCTGCTGGAACGCCGGGGTCGAACTCGCGGCAACCAACGCGTCACCCGTCTTCGGGGTCAGTTGGGTGAACAGCATCGACAGGAAGACGGCAACACCCACCGTCGCACCGATCTGGCGGAAGAACGTTGCGGCAGAGGTGGATACACCCATGTCCTTGGGCGGCATCGCATTCTGGATCGCCAGGGTCAGCGGCTGCATCATCGAACCGAGCCCGAGGCCGAACACACCCATGACGACCATCGTCTGCCACAGCGGTGTATCGGCGTGCACGTAGTGGAAGACGAACATCGCGATGGCCATCAATGCTGTACCGACGATCGGAAATATCTTGTAACGCCCCGTCTTCGAGATCATGCGACCCGAGACGATCGACGCGACCATCAGGGCCCCGACGAGGGGCAGAGTCTGGTAGCCGGCCAGCGTCGGCGAGGATCCCTTGACCACCTGCAGATACTGCGGCAGCAGCGAGATGCCGCCGAACATCGCCGCACCGGCGATGACGCTGACAGCAATACACAACGAGAACAGCGGGTTTCGGAAGAATCGCATCGGGATCAGGGCGTCGTCGCCCATCTTGATCTCGGCGAGTACGAACGCGATGACACCGACGATGCCGATTCCGAAGCACATCAGGGCTCGCGGCGAGCTCCATCCCCACACGCGACCCTGCTCAGCGATGATGAGCAGCGGCACCAGGCCGACGCTGAGAAGCACTGCGCCCCACCAGTCGACGCGTGCCTCGCGGCGGTACACCGGCAGATTCAGCACTCGCCACACCACCACGAGCGCGATGATGCCGAGCGGGACGTTGATGTAGAAGACCCAACGCCAGCCGGTGATTCCGAGGATCGACGACTGCCCGGCGAGCAGTCCACCGACGACCGGCCCGAGCACGCTGGACGTGCCGAACACGGCCAGGAAGTAGCCCTGGTACTTGGCACGTTCGCGCGGCGGCACGATATCGCCGATGATGGCCAGCGCCATCGACATCAGACCGCCCGCACCCAGACCTTGGATGGCGCGGAAAGCGGCGAGCTCGTACATCGACGTCGCGATGCCGCACAGCATCGATCCGACGACGAAGATCGAGATGGCCGTCATGAAGAACGGCTTGCGCCCGTACAGGTCGGACAGCTTGCCGTACAACGGCGTCGAGACCGTCGAGGTGATGAGGTACGCCGTCGTCACCCAGGCCAGAACCGAGAACCCGTTGAGGTCGTCGGCGATGGTCCGGACGGACGTCGAGACGATGGTCTGGTCGAGGGCCGCGAGGAACATGCCCATCATCAGGCCCGACAGGATCGTCATGATCTCGCGATGCGAATACTCGCCGGTCGCGGGCTTCACTTCAGGCTCGGTTACCATCTTTTGGATTCACCTTTACATAGCATTTACTTGTGTCCTACAACGATATTCGGGACACCAGCATGCGCGCAGAACGCCGTCTGTGCAACGAAATATCGCAGGTGGTTTATTTGCGGCGAATCCGGTCCCGCACCTCACGCATCGTGTGCGGGTGAATACCCTCGGCAGCGAGCACCCTCCGAGTCTTGCGCCGCGTCAACAGAACCCCGGTGATCGCGACGACCCACACCGGGAACTGAGCGAGCAACGCCACCCGGAAACCGTCGAACGTGTACCCGCCCATCGCGTCGAGAATCCATCCGATCGCTGCGATCACCAACAGCGAAGCCAGAAAGCCGCCGATGTTCACCATCCCCTGCGCCGTCCCCAGATTGGCGCTCGGATTGAACGTGCGGGCGTAATCGAACCCGATCACCGAACCCGGGCCACCCACCGAGATCACCACGACGAGGAGCACCAGCAACCACAGCGGCGCAGGCCCGGGCAGCGCCAACACGATCGCCCACATCGTCGCGTTGCTGACCATGATTGCCAGGACCAGCCACGACCGTCGCATCGGGTAGCGCCCGGTGAGAAGACCCACCACGATGCCCGACGCCACCGCGGCCAGCACCGAGACCGTCAGCAACGCTCCGGCCGTCGACGCCGACAGGCCCTGCGCAGACGTCAGATACGGCACACCCCAGAGCAAGGCGAACACCGTGATCGAGAACTGGGTGCCCATGTGCGAGAAGAAGCCGAGCCGGGTGCCGGGTCGTCGCCACACCTCCGCGATGGAGGCGAGGGTCTGTCGCAGCGTGGTCCGCTCGAACACGGGGGCAGCTCCGTCGTCGGGGCGATCCCTGACGAGCGCGAGAACCAGTACGAGTGCAAGGAGCCCGAGCGCCGCTGCGCTGCCGAACGCGAACGTCCAACCGGGTCCGTTCAACAGAATCAGGAACGGGACCGCCGAGAGCACCTGGCCGAGCTGGCCGAGCAGACCGGTCAGCTGCGAGACGATCGGTACTCGCCGCGGCGTGAACCAGCGCGGCACCAACCGCAGCACCGAGATGAAGGTGAGTGCATCACCCACACCGACGAACGCCCGCGCAGCTACCGCGATGGGGAGCGATTCCGTGAGCGCCAGCGTGATCTGAGCCGTTGCCATGATCAGTGCGCCCGCGGCGATCATCTTCCGCGAACCGATGCGATCCAGCAGCACCCCGGCGGGGATCTGCATCCCCGCGTAGACGACGACCTGCAGCACCACGAACGACGACAGCAGCGACGGAGACACCGAGAACCGATCGGCCGCACTCAGGCCGGCGACGCCGAAGGACGTCCGATGCAGCACGCCGATGATGTAAGCGAAGACACCGATGCCCCACACCACCCAGACTGTCTTGCCAGTACTCACCGGACGATTGTGTCAACCACGCTGTGAAATGATCGACTCAGTCCTTCTTCGAGGCGCAGAAGTTCGTAGAGCAAGAGAGTGAGTGACGCGATGGCCAAGCAGGTGTTGGTGCTCAACGGTCCGAATCTGAACATGCTCGGAACCAGGCAGCCCGAGGTGTACGGCCACGCCACCCTCGCCGACGTCGTCACCCTGTGCGAGAAGACCGCCGCCGAGCACGGACTCACCGTCAAGGCCGAGCAGTCCAACCACGAGGGACAGATCATCGACTGGATTCACCAGGCCCGCGGGGTGGCGTCGGGCATCGTCATCAACCCGGGCGGGTTGACGCATACGTCCGTGGCGCTGCGCGACGCACTCGTCATCCCGGAGGTGCCGATCATCGAGGTGCACATTTCCAACGTGCACGCCCGCGAGGAGTTTCGGCACCACTCCTTCGTCTCCCCCATCGCGAGCGGCGTCATCGCCGGACTCGGGATCGACGGATACCGATTCGCCATCCAGCGCCTCGCTGCCCTCATCTGACACAGCTCTCGTCTGACACTGCTCTTATCTGACACAGCTCTCAACTCACACAGCTCTCATCCGACGCTCAGGATCGACTGCCTAAACTGGTCGCCGTGAACACGAGCAAGAACGTCTCCAAAGACATCAAGGCCATGCAGAACGGCGACAAGAATCGCCGGACTCTCGTTCAGGTCGTCGTCGCAGTCGTTCTGATCGCGCTCGTGGCGGCGATTGCCCTCTTCATCGTCAACAAGGATTCGACGTCGGGCGATGCATCTCCCGCCGCAGGCTCCGGCGCATCGACCGGGGCCCAGCTCACCCCCACGTCATTGACGGACGACGGTGCCATCCGCTTCGGCAACCCCGACGCCACCACCGTCATCAGCGTCGTCGAGGACTTCCAGTGCCCGGCGTGCAAGAACTTCGAGTCCATCAGCGGATCGACGTTGCAGCAGCTGGCCGACGCAGGCAATGTCGCCGTCGACTACCGCCCCATCTCCATTCTGGACCGGTTCTCGAACGGGACCATGTACTCGACCCGCGCGGCCGGTGCCTCGATCTGCGTCGCCGAGAACGATCGCGACAACTGGATGAACTGGCACACCGCCATGTTCGAGCAGCAGCCGGCCGAGGGCGGTACCGGACTGACCGACGACGAGCTCGTCGCCATCGCCGCCTCCGCAGGTGCCGACTCCCCCGCCATCGCGTCGTGCATCACCGACGGCAGCTACACCGATTGGGTCACCACCCAGACACAGTCGGTCCTCGGCGAAGGCATCAACGGAACACCGAACGTGCGCGTCAACGGCACCGACATCGCCAACCCGACGCCCGAGAACATCCTCGCCGCCGCCTCAGCCGGTAACTGAGCAGCCGGTAGCTGACCATGCGGACCCGAGCAGGCGCTGGCGCCTTCACCGTTCTCAGCGCTCTCGGGTTGCTGGCTGCGCTGACGCTGACGATCGAGAGATTCAAACTGCTCGAGGACGCGTCCTAC
This sequence comes from Rhodococcus sp. IEGM 1330, assembly GCF_033142445.1. NCBI lineage: Bacteria > Bacillati > Actinomycetota > Actinomycetes > Mycobacteriales > Nocardiaceae > Rhodococcus > Rhodococcus sp. IEGM 1330. The sequence goes on along the minus strand of NZ_JAWLSB010000003.1, from coordinate 243,382 downwards.
GTCCCGTCGTGCAGCCTGAATCCGGTGCTGTCGTGCGGGTCGGTGATGGTGACGAAACAGGCTGCGCTGTTCGGCTTTCCGAACCCCATCCTCGGCATCGTCGCGTTCTCCATCGCTCTCGTCGCCGGGGTGCTCTGGCTCGGCCGCGTGGAACTACCGCACTGGTTCTGGCTCGGACTGAGCGCGGGCCTGCTGCTCGGCGAAGTCTTCGTGCACTGGCTGATCTTCGAGAGCCTGTACGAGATCAATGCCCTGTGCCCCTACTGCATGGTGGTGTGGGCAGTGACGATGCCGTTGTTCGTACTGGCTCTGAGCCGATTGGTCGACTGTGGCACGAACAACGGCGGCACCGTCGGCCGTCTCTTCCTCGAATGGCGCTGGACGCTGCTCGCGGTGTGGTACGCAATCGTCGTCGCGCTCATCGGAATCCGTTTCTCGGACTACTGGGCATCCTTGTTCTGAAAATACTGCTCTGACAACCCTGGCACTCCTTTTGCGAATCTCATGAGTCGGACGTCTGCACCGTGCATGATGGGTGCAGCACCCGAGTGAGCCTGATCACAGCTACTGGCTCGGGGAAGATCGTTCGAGTAGCAGGAGTCGATACATGGCAGGCGATCCATTCGCAGTCATCGTTGCCGTCATCGTGTCCGCCGCCGGTGTTGTCGCCGGAACCGACGCCCCGGCTCCGATTCCCGATCAGGCGGTGCAGGATCAGGCGGCAGAAATTGCCGCCACCGCCGAGGATCAGGCGAAGACAATGAGCGATCAGTGGACCGAACTCCTGGGCACTCTGCCCGAACCGGCGGCCGACATCGCCGACCGCACCCTCTCCGACGCCGCCGAAGGCTTGCACACCGCCGCCGAACCGATGCTCCCCGATCTGCCGACGGTGGAAGACATCGACGCAGTCGACACAGAGGCAGCCGACACAGAGGCAGCCGACGCAGGGGCAGCCGGGGTTTCTGTTGTACCGACCGACCCGGCGGCTGCTGCGGCCGCCCTGCCCGCCGCACTGTCGACCATGTCCACTGCCGGTTCCCCCTCTGCGCCACTGCCGTTCAGTGTGTTCTCGTCGAATGCGGTGTCCACCACTGCGGCCGCACTCGGTGCCGGTGCCGTTCAATTCGCCGGCCGTACGTACACCGCTGCCGATATCGCCACCCAGACCGCGTTCATGGCGTCGGCCGAGGCCATTCGGCGCGCGTTGTTCCCCGGTCAACCCGCCACGTTCACCGGCATCAATGTGGGCCCGATCGGTTTGGGCGCGGTAGGAGCCATCACCGCATTCGTGCCGTGGTTGCAGAAGGCAGGCAACATCTGCGGCGGCGTCAAGGCGACGACCATCGCAGCACTGTATGCCGCCGAGAACGGCTTTCGGCACGGCCCCACAGCTCCGGTCTCGAGCACCGGCGCGCAAGGGCCGGGGCAGTTCATGCCCGGCACATGGGCGACGTACGGCAAGGACTACGACGGCAACGGCGTCACCGACGTCAACAGCATCGGTGATTCGGTGATGGCGTCGGGCACACTGCTGTGCGATATCTACGGACAGGTCGACGGTTGGAAGCGGGAAGGCAAGGTGTCCGGTGACACCCTGGATCTGACCCTGGCCGGATACAACGCAGGCGCGGGAGCGGTACTGCGATCGGGCGGAATGCCTGCGGGCACATTCGATTACGAGACGCAGACCAAGCCGTACGTGTCTCGGATCCGAGCTACCGAAGCGCAGTTCGCCGCCATCCTCACCCCGTTCGCCGGACTCGACCTCACCGGAATCGGCGGCCGATCGGTGCAGTTGGCGATGGACTACCTGGGACTGCCGTACGTATGGGGCGGCGGAAACATCAACGGACCGTCCGGCGGCGGATTCGACTGCTCGGGCCTGACGTCGTACGCCCTCTTCAAGGCCTCGGGTGGAAAGGTGACCCTGCCCCGAACCTCGGAAACTCAGTGGAACGTGGGCACCGAGATCCCGATGGAGCTCGCGCAACCAGGCGATCTGCTGTTCGGAAACTTCGGACCGGCCGGGCCGGGTCACGTGTCGATCTACATGGGCAACGGGCAGATGGTGCATGCACCCCAACGCGGCGACGTCGTTCGAGTAGCACCGGTGTTCGACGGTATGCGCGCCCGTCACATCGTCTAGCGGTGCACATTCGGCGTGTCCGCGTACAGTGCGGTCGTGACCAATGCACGCGTGGAACCGGCCGGCTTCGACGACGAACTGGCACCGGAGCCGCCGCCGGGTGAGGGCTTCGAGAACAACTGGCCGGTGCGGACGGGCGACATCGATCCGAACAACCGACTGCGGTTCGACGGCGTTGCCCGCTACCTGCAGGACATCGGTACCGACAACCTCGACGCCACGCCGCTGGGCAAGACCGATCCGATGTGGATCGTGCGGCGCACCGTCATCGACGTCTTCGAGCCGATCCACTTTCCGGACCGAGTGCACATGCGGCGTTGGTGTTCGTCGATGTCGACGCGGTGGTCGAACATGCGCGTGGCACTGACGACCCCGAAGGGTGGTCGCATCGAAACCGAGGGCTTCTGGATCAACATCAGCAAGGACACCGGAATGCCGACCCGCATCAGCGACGGCGCACTGGAAATGCTGGCCCGAACCACCGATCAACACCGGTTGCGATGGAAGGCATGGCTGACCGAGCCGGTGCCGGCCGAATCGCACGCGGACGTGCAGTTCCCTTTGCGCGCAACCGATATCGACCCCTTCAACCACCTCAACAATGCGGCCTACTGGCATGCGATCGAGGAGTTGTTGGTCGACGTACCCGCGCTGGCCGCGTCGCCGCACCGCGCCGTGATCGAGTACCTGAGCCCGGTGCTGGCAGGCGAACGCGTGGCTCTGCGCCACCGCTACGACGGCGGGGCGTTGACCGTCTGGTTCGTCGTCACCGGAGCATCGGGCGAGCCGACGGTCCGCACCGTGGCCAAGGTTGCACCCAAGGCTTGACGGTCGAGCTTCCCGCGTGGTGTGCGGGGCAGAGAATCCACGACGGCGATCACCACCGGCAGGCTCGGACCCGGCAGCACGGTGCGTAGGTGGCGGCGGATCCGCGCCACCGATATCGGATCGGTCTGCGCAACAACAACTCCGGCCGCGGGCTCCTCACCGGTTCGATCGTGGGGCAACCCGACCACCCCGGCCTCGAGCACACCGGGAACTGCGAGCAGGGCCGCCTCGATCGGAGTCAGCTCCACGGTGAGACCGGCCCGGACGATCGTCTCGCTGCCGCGGCCGTACAAGGTCAGTCGCCCCTCTTCGACACTGCCGCGATCGCCGACCGTCATCCACCCGTCGCCGTCCGGCCCTCCGGTCAGAAATTCGCTCTCGCCCGCGCGGCCGAGATAGCCGTCGAACAGCATGTCGCTGCGGACGTGGAGCAGCTCGTCCCTGATCTCGACCTCGACCCCGTCGAACAGCTGTCCACTGACCTCTGTGCCATTGCATTCGCTTCGGTCGTAGGAGACGAAACTGAGCTCGGACGCCCCGTAGAAGTGCGTCAGCACTGCATTCGGCAGTACCGCTGCCAGCGCGGACCTACCCGACTCCGCCCACCGCGCCGCAGACGAGAGCACCTCACGGACACTCACCGATCGCACTCCCGAGCGAACGATGTCCCAGGCAATGGTCGGGACCGAATACAGATGGGTCGCAGCATCTTCGAGAGCTGCGGTCGGCTCCCGCAGGTCGACCGTCGCCCCGCGGGTGAGCCCATGCACTGCGCCGTAGAGAAAGTGCGTGTGATCGAGAGTGCCGGGTGCGGACACCCGATCGCCGGGACCGAGATCGAACAGTGCATCGGAGCGGTCGAGCGTCGCTGCCCACGACGCTTGATTGCGCACGAACAACTTGGGCGGGCCGGTGGTTCCGGAGGTGACGCCCACGAGCAACTCGGAGTTCGGTGTGGGTGTGTGGATGGCGGCGAGCGGGTCGGCAGCCATGTCCTCGGGTGCGAACACGTCGACTGCGCCCCAACCATGCAACCTCGCATGCTGACGCGGATGCGCGGCAATCAGCGAGGGCTTGCACACCGCCATGACATCGGCGAATTCCTGGGCCAACAAATGTCGATGCAGCAGAACGACACTCACCCCGGCATGCATCGCCGCGACGACGACCACCAATGACCCGATATCCGACGTCGGCAGTACCGCGATGCGACGCTTCCCTGCCACTGCGGTCGCCGCGCATGTCACCCGATCCCAGAATTCCCGGTAGGTGATCTCCCCGGTCGCGTCGACGACGGCTGCCTCGGGACGGTCGGAATGCCGCGCTATGCGGGCGGCAAGAAGCTCACTCGTCATCATCCACACCGTCATCGTCAACACCGTCGTCATCCACACCGCGCGCGACGAGGGCATCACCCATCGCGTCGGCGGTCCGGAGAGCACGCACCAGGACCGGCGTTGCCAGTGCCGTCATCGACCACTGCAGTCCGCGTGCTTTACGGGCCTGCGACACCTCCTGCACGATGGACGCGAGCAGCGGGATGCATCGAATGGCCAAGGCCAAGAGCAATCCGATGCGATCCGGGTCGACGCCCAAGCGTCGGATGGGACCGAGTGCCCGAGTGACGGTATCGAGCATGTCGGTCACCCGGGTGGTGAGGGTGACGAGAGCCGCCAGAGCAACGGAGATCACCAGCACCCCACACACCACAACGGCGCGCTGCCAGGTAGTGATGATCACCTGGAATACGCCGATGATCAGCAGCATCCACAGCACCGGACGTAGTTGCGCCAGTGCAACTTTCGCCGGAATGCGGGCCACCGCGAACAATGCCGCGACCAGCAGCGCCACCACACCCACTTCGAGCGGAGTGCGCGCGAAGATCACCGTCGCCAGGATCGCGAAGATGAGCGCCAGCAGCTTCGTTCCCGGACTCATCCGGTGCAGCAGCGAGGTGCCGGGCCGGTAGAGACCGATCATCCGATCAGCTCCCGATAGGCCGGGACGGCGGCAGCGGGGGTGCCGTCGAACGCGATGCGGCCGTCGTCGATGACGATGACGCGCTCGAAGCTGTCCAGCAGTGCCAGTTGGTGGGTCACGACGATGACTTGCTGGTCCATGGAATCCAGAGCCTGCGCGACGACGCGTCCGTTGCGCAGATCGAGCAGCGTCGTCGGTTCGTCCGCAACGACCACCTCCGGTCGTCGGATGAGGACGGCACCGATCGCCAGCAGTTGTTTCTGTCCACCCGAGAGCAGGTGCGCCGGATGGTCGCGGTGCTGATCGAGACGGAAGCGGACGAGAATCTCCTCGACCCGCTCGGCCACCTCGGTCTTGCTCAAACCGGACCTGCGGAGCGAGAACGCGAGATCCTCTGCGACAGTAGGCATCACGATCTGCGAATCGGGATCGGTGAACACGAAGCCGACCTTCTTGCGAACCTGCGCGCCCTTCTTCGCGGCGTCGACGCCGTCGACCGTGACGCGGCCGGTATCGGGCTTGATCAGACCGTTGATCATCCGCGCGAGCGTCGACTTGCCCGAACCGTTGGAGCCGATGATGCCGATTCGTCGCTCGTCGAACTCGAGGTCGATACTGTGCAGCACCTGACGTTCCCCGAACGAGTGCGAAATGTTCTCGAACTTGACTGTGCTCATGTAATCCCGCTCATGTTGCTCGCTCCACCAGCATCGCTACTCCTTGCCCGCCGCCGATGGCGCAGGCCGCGAGGCCCAGTGCCGGGCCCCCGGGTTGCAGCATTCGAGAGGCCAACCGTACCAGGAGAATTGCGCCCGATGCTCCCCACGGGTGCCCCATCGCGATAGCTCCACCCTCCGGACAGATGCGGTCTTCGTCGAGACCCAATTCATCCGAGACCGCGAGCACGACCGACGCGAACGCCTCGGTGATTTCGACGGTGTCGATGTCGGCGAGGCTCACCCCGGTGCGGGCGAGCAGCTTCTCGATCGCCGGCACCGGACCAAGCCCGGGAAGAGCCGGGTCGGACCCTGCGACCGCACTGCCGAGGATGCGCAACGCCGGCATCCCGGCTGCCCGCTCGGCCGTGGTAACGGCCAGAACCGCTGCGCCGTCGGATATTCCGCACGAGTTGCCCGCGGTGACGGTGCCGTCGGAGGTGAAGGTGGGTCGCAGTCTGCCGAGTCGCTGGGCGGTCATGTTGGGCCGGATGCGCTCATCGGTTGCGACATCGTTCACAGTGACGATCTCGGCCGAGAAATCGTAGGCCGCCGCGCGCGCGAACGACCGTGCAGCGTAGGCATCTTGGCGTTCGCGCCCGATACCGCAGATTCGCGCGAGGTCGTCCGCTGCCACACCCATGTCCGGGTCCTCGAAGCCGTGCGGAGCGAACGGCGCTCGGGTGTAGCGGACGGGCTCTTCGCCGTCGACCGGCGGCCAGAATCGCCACGGGCTGGTGCTGGCAGACTCGACGCCGCCGGCCAGTATCAGCGTCTCGTCACCGCTGCGGATGCGCGACGCGGCCTGCGCCACGGCGTCGAGCCCGGATCCGCACTGCCGATCGACGGTGACTCCGGGAACGCCGACACCGAGGCCCGCGAGCAGCGACGAGACCCGCGCGACGTCACCGCCGGGACCGAGACAGTTGCCGAGGATCACGTCGTCGATCGGGATGTCCAGTGAGCTGAGTTCTGCTGCAACAGCTTTCAGCACCGGTGCGGCAAGATTCGGGGCGGTGACATCGGCAAAGCCATGCCCGGCGATACCGATTGCCGTGCGTTTCGCGGCGACAATGACGGGGGTGATCACAGGAGCGACGTTCACTGCAGGGCCCTCCGCGCGATCTTGCCGTTGGAGGTACGGGGCAACTGCTGAACCACGGTCCATCGTCGCGGCAGCGCTTCCTTCGTCATGACCGCGCGAGCGTCGGCTCGGATGATGTCGAGGTCGCGGCTCCCGTCGAGTTCGATGACGGCAGAGACTGTTTCGCCGAGGATCGTGTGCGGGGTTCCGATCACCGCTGCTGCTCGGACGCCGTCGAGTGCGGTCAGGATGTTCTCCACGTCCTCGGCGATCACGGTGGTTCCGCCCACGTTGATCGCTGCATCCCCGCGGCCGTGGACGAGGAGTTCGGCGCCGTTCAGTTCGGCCAGATCACCGATGCCGAACCAACCGCGCGCACCGAGTGCAGCGTACGGCGACCGAACGAACAGGTACCCGCCCTCGGTGCGTGCGTCGACGTCCCGGAGCAGTCTCAGTGACGAGTGTTCGCCCACGACCTTCGCCGCCACCAGCGACAGCTCTGCCGAGCCGTAGTATTCGACCAGCCTGATCTCCTGCGCCGAGATCGTCTGCGCGGCAGCGTCATCGAGACCGGCTCCGGCAGCGACGGCAACCCGCACATGAGGCATCCGGCCGACGACATCACGGAGTACCGCAGGCACCGCGTGGACAGCAGTGGCCTGCGCAGGATCGTCGGTGACGCATGCCCCCAGCCACAGTGCGTGCACCGCCGCGAACAGGTTCATCGTGGCGTGCAGCGGTCCGGTGATCAGCACGGTGTCGGTCGGTCGGATACCGGAGATGTCGGTGAACTCGGGGAAGCTGTCGACCCACGACGCGGCGGTGCGAGCGAGCGGTTTCGGGCGGCCGGTGGAGCCCGAGGTCGCCACCAGTAGGAACGCGTCGGGATCGGTGTGCATAGGACGCTCGGGACGGGCAGCCGGGTCCTCCACTCGGACCGCGCTGCCCTGGCGCGCTGCGGCGAACACGCACATCAAGGCCTCGGGCAGATCGAGCGCTGATGCGTCGTGCACCGGGAGGTGAGGCCACTGCTCGACGGCTGCGTCGAGTTCGGCGTAGGTGAGTGTGCGACCCGCCCGGGCGATGGCGATGGCGGTGTCGTTGGCGGTGCTGTTGTCGCGACCTCGACCTCCCAGCGTGAGAGTCACGCCTTGATCAGGCCCGGGTACGCGCGGTGGACACTCTTGGCGACGACGGTGGCGACGACGACCTTCGCGATGTCGCCGGGCAGGTACAGCCCGTTGGAGGTAATCGCGGCCAAAACTCCGACGTCGGTACGCAGGACCAGTCCGACGGTGCCGAAAACATAGATGACGAGGATGCCGCCGATCGCATTGATCAGCAGGCCGAGCGCAATCGAGTACTTCGGCAGGATGCGCGCAGTGAGTAGGCCGATCAGGAACGCTGCTGCGATCCAGCCGATCAGGTAGCCGACGGTGGGGCCTGCCATGGCCTGAAGACCGGTACGCCCGCCCGCCAGCAGCGGCAGACCGATCATCGTCAGCGCGAGAAACACCAGGACCGCGGCCGTGCCTTTGCGGGCACCGAGGATCGCGCCGCACAGGATGATGCCGAGGGTCTGCAGGGTGATGGGGACGCCCGAGAACCCGACCGTGATCGATCCCGGCAGGCCGAGCGCGGCGATGAGTGCTGCGAACACTGCAATCTGCGCCATGTCGCGGGCGGAGACGTTCATTCGCCCGACCTTACGGCTCGGCTGGCGAGTACTGCTGTCGACATCTGACACGGGTGACTCCTCGAGGAGTGGGGCGGCGAACTGCCCCAGAGACTTGAACGGCGTTCAAGGTAGCAGGCCAGCGGCCTGTGCCACACCGGCACGGGTGTTTGTTCAGAAGGGCGGAGGGTCGTATCGGGTGCGGTCGTATCGAACGCGTGCATGGACGACGCGACCGTGTTCGAGGTAGGCCCGCCGCTTCTCCGCCAACTTCTTTCGGTCGATATCCGTTGTCGCAGAGCGACAGTAGTCGATCGTCGGCGGTGCACACCCGCCGTATTCGAGCTCCCAGCGGGTGGGTTCGAGCAGGCTCGCTCCCGGCCTGGACGAGCCCCTTCGGCGTCGGCGGGATGCGCGGGGAGTCGCGATCGACAACTCCGGCACCGCGACTCTGCGCAGACCGAGGGAGTTCGACCACAGAATCGCGCCGCCAGCGAGCATCACCGCCGACCACGCCTTCGAGGTCTTCGCCTGATGATGGAACACGCACACCGGCTGAAGATTGGTCACGATCGTCCAGCCGCCCCGCTCGGGATCGTCGTGATCGAACGGAACCAGATGATCGATCTGACACCGGGCCGACGGCACGTCGCAATTCGGGAACGTACACGTGCGATACGCAGCCCGAACGAACGCGGCGACGCGGGCACCGGGCCGATACGTCACCGCCGACTGCGACGGAGCGGACTCGCCGCCATGACCGTCGGGAAAGATGCCGCGAGCACGCTCGGGCCGTTCGGCAATCCATGCAAGCCACCGTGCGACGAGCCCGTCGCGGACAGACTCCTCCCCCAGCACCGAAACTGCGGGTGGGCGGCAGTGGGCATCTGCGAGGCGCACGGACGGAAGCTCGGCGGCTCCGCGCACCCGACCCATGCCGACAACCCGACGCAACAGCGACAACGAGACCGTCGAGAACGGTACGACCGAACTCGACAGCAAACCCGACCCATCGCCACCGAGGGAGGCGGCACGGCCGGGGTCGGGATCACCGGTCGACTGCCCGCCGCCGGCGTGCGAACGACCGTCGGGGCGTTTCTTGGCCGTGCCGTCGATGCCGCCCGTGGTGCCAGCGCTGCCGCCGCCGTTGGGAGGACCACCATCGTCCGGACCACCGCCATCCGGGCCGTCGCCGTTCGATCCGTCGTCGCCCGAGTTTCTCTGTTCGGGCTTCAGCATCTCGACCAGCTCGGTCAGTAGGGCCTGCCACTTCGCGTCCGTGGCGACGATGCGCGCCACTTCGGGGTCGATGGGCGTGCCGTCGGCCAGGGTCGCGGGCTCCGAGGACAGTCCCAGCAGCGTCTCGACCGCCACCACGATCTGGAGGAGATGCCCGCGCCGAGGAGGAATATCGTCGGCAGCGCCGGCCACCGGGCAGTCGTCGCCGCGATCGCACTGACACGCCAGTGAATGCTCGCCGTGCAGCAACGCCATCAGACCCGCTGCCCGCAGCGTGCCCGTCGATCGTGGGTCACCCTTGCAGACCGTCCCGACGATCTCGACGATGAGCGCATCCACCTCTGCCGCTTCGAGATCGGTGATCTTCGCGATGAGCGACGCGATCCCGCCCGGACCGGTGCGGTGGATCCGCACGCCGACCTCCTCGGACTTCGCGGTCTCGCGGGCAGCTGCGGCACCGACCGGATCGGCCTTCATCCACAGCCGCCAGATCCGGTTCCGCAACGCCTGCGGACGCATTCGGCCGCCCGCGGCACAGACCTCGTACTCGATCTCCGCGATCGCCTCGTCACCGGCGCGATGCAATACCGAGGTGATCGTGACCACCGTCGACCAGTCGAAGCTGCCGGTCACAAAACGCAAGGCAGTCAACGGCATTCGATGCAGACGCTCCGCGACATCGTGCACCACGGACGCATCACGACGCGTTCCGGTCATCGTCACGGCCAGATCGCACAGGGCACCGCGGACGGTCTCACCCGGCTCCCCACCGGAGGCTTCGGCTGCCTCGAGGCGCATCTCGAGCACATCGCAGTACGCGAGCACAGTCGCCGCCCGAGCAAGGTTCTCGTTGACACGGTTCAGCGCGATGACGTCGAGAAACCCCGCAATGCAGTCATCGACCGGCGGCGTCTGCGCCACTCCCCACCCACCGGTATCGAACATGTATTCGATAGTACGAGACGGGTCCGACAAAAAATCCCGACGAACAATTCGAGCCGTATCGGTATAAATACAACAATGGCCGGCTACATGATCCGCGACATCCGCCCGGGCGACGAGGAACAGCTCGGTACAGCGCACGTGGCGATCTGGAAGGCGACGTACGCGGGAATGATGAACAGCGCCAAGCTCGATGCGATACGCCCTCGCGACCGCATCGAACGATGGGAGCAGATCATCGCCCGCCGCGACGAGGAATCGGGCCGCGGTGTGCGGACCCGGTGCGCCGTCGACACCAGAGATTCACGCATCGTCGGGTTCGCCACCGGCGGCCCACCACGCGACGACAATCCGCCGGCGTCGACCGAACTGTGGTCACTGAACGTTGTGCCCGAGCACCACGGCACCGGCGTCGCAACAGAACTCATGACCACCGTGATCGACAAGGAGGCATCCACATACCTGTGGGTGGCAGCGGCCAACGATCGTGCGGTTGCGTTCTACCGCAAGCATCGATTCGAGCTGGACGGCAACGAGAAGTTCGACCCGATCTGGGAGTGCCTCGAAGCCCGAATGGTCAGGGCTTGACGGGCGGTTCTCGTCTGGACTCGTCGGGATCGAGTTTCTCGGGGTTCAGGACCACCTCGGCCACCATCGGACTCGTCTCGACGGTCGCATCGCCGTACCGAACCGCCACCGTGTTCGGCAGAAACGCCTCCAGCGCACGCGGAGTGAGCCACCACAGCAGCGCCGAGAACAGGATCAGAATGTTGACCCACTGCAGAACGGTCGCCGCATTATCTGACGGGATGACGCGATCCAACACCTGGATATTCATCACCAGTGCGTGGATGGCGATCAACACCCACAGCCGCCGGTAGCGGTAGAACACCCAGACCGCCGCGGCACCCCAGCACAGCGCCCACAGAAATCCGCCTCCGCCGAAGTACATGTAGAGAAGGCCTCGCATCGTGGCCGACAACGCCATGATCGCCCAGATGGGGAGCCGGCCCACGAGCAGCAACACCGGTAGCGCCACCAGAATCGGCTCCTCGCGTAGACCCACGGCGAGAGCAGAAACCACTGCGAGCCAATCGGATTCGACCGAGGCCGGAACCGAGAAGCTGAAGCGGACGACGTCCATGCGAGACAACACGAGTAGCGAAGCAGACGCGGCACCGATCGCGGCGCACCAGGTGAGTGCGGCCTCGCGCGCGGTGCCTCTGCGGGTCGGCCACACGGCAGGCAGCCTCCGACGTCGAGCGAAGTACACGGTGGCGATTGCCACGGCACCCACCGCCACCTGCGCCGCGCCGAAAGCGAGATCAGCCAACTGATCCCCCATCGAGAGAGTCGGTGCCGGGGCGTCGGGCTCGCGGAAGCGCCACAGCGCACCCATCAGGCCGACCGAGTAGACGACAACCCACCCGGCCACCAGACCTACCACCATCACGGCGGTACCGGCAGCGGTCAGACCACGCCGAGGCGAGCGAGTAGTGAGCCCCGCGTCGACACCGGTCGTCACCAGGTCACCACCATTCCGCTCGATACAGATCGCCGAACAGCTTGTTTATCACGCCTGGGCCGAGAATTCAGTACCGTCCCGGCGATACGGAACCGGCGGTGCCACTCACGGCCGAGTGTCACGCTCGGATGCATCGCTCGAATTCGTCGTACCGACGATGTCGTCCCGCAGTTCCGCGAGCAGCCCCTTCTTCGGAGTGCCGCGACGCGAGTCCCATACGTCCACCATCGCGAGCACCACCAGAACACAGCCGATCGGGCCGCCCTGGAACCACAACACCTCCAGGTCCCAGAAGAACAACGCCAATACAGCGCCGACGACAATCATGAAGATACTGCGCGCATCTCGTGCTTTCATCGCTTCCCTTTCATCGATTCGGACCACAATCAGGTCAGACCAGGTTCAGTTCGATTGCCGCATCCGCGGCCAGTAGTGCGCCCACCACGAGCAACACCGTTGCCGACACGCCCCCACTCCAGCGATCCACGCGCCGGAGCAGAGTTGGCGTGATCGACGAAACACGTTCCTGTGCAAAAACTCTGGCGACGAGCAGAACGAGAGCGGGTGAGAGCGTCACGAGCACGTACGCCGCGAGCAGCAGCGACGAGACCCCCCATCCCAGTCCGGCATCACCTACCTCGTCGATCGCTGCCGAGTAGGGCAGCATCGTCGCCACCTCCACCGCGCCCACAGCGACAGCGAGCAGGAGCACCCCGCGAACGCCGCCCGCGGGGCGCGTCCACCACGCACTGCTCGGGACTCGCCGCCGACGGTCGCAGACCAGGCCCATGACCAGAACCGCAAGACCCACCGCCAACCGAATCCACGCGTCGCCAGGAATCGCCACGCTCAGGCCATCGGCGGCCGCCCACACGACGATGCCAACCCCGAGGTAGAGCAGTCCCAGCACGCCCAGATGCAGCAGCACGACACGCGCCCGGAACGACGGCCGCAGCATCATCCACAGCGGAACCGCAAGAGTCCCGACGCCGATGCTGTCCACCAGCGCGAGCCCGGTCAGCTGAATTAGCACAGCTGTACCGTAACAGGATTTCAGCACAGTTGTGTGAAAAAGATTTTCGCGTGCTAGAACAGACCGATGCCGAAGATCGTCGACCACGACGCACGCCGGGCGGAGATCGTCGCCGCCGTGTGGCGCGTCATCGAACGAGCAGGAATGGACGGGGCGACGGTACGCAGCGTCGCCGCCGAAGCCGGCGTCTCCCCTGGATCACTGCGGTACTACTTCTCCGACCAAGGAGAACTTGTCCTCTTCGCGGCCGAGGCCATGACGCAACGCGTCGTACATCGGTTGGAGGCGCATCCGAGCGGCGGTGACGGCCTCGCTCGCGCGATCCGCGTCCTCGAGGAGTTGCTGCCCCTCGACGAAGACCGCCGCGCAGAGGCGTCGGTGTGGCTGGAAGCGATCGTGCGAGCCAGATTCGACGAGCGACTCGCCGCTCTCAAGACGGCCGGATGGTTCGGTAGCCGGTACCTGTGCCGGCTCGCGTGGGCGCACCTGCACGATCTCGATCGACCGAACTCTCCCGCATTCACATTCGACAGCGGTGCGGACGAACATGCAGCGGCCGAACTCCATACCTACATCGACGGGCTGACGCTGCAGGCAGTGACGTATCCCGAGCAACTCGCGGCCGACGAGGTGCGTCGGTTGTTGCGCACTTACCTGGAGCCGCGGTCCTGAGCCGAGTCGACGGGGAATCTTCGGCCGTAGTACCACCCGATCACCGCTACGACAGAACCGGCGACGGCGATGGCCCCCAACACCGATCCGAATCCTGACGCATCCACGACGAGTCCGACGACCAGGGGTGCCACGAGAAATCCGATCCGGGAGACCAGCGACACGATCGAGATGGCCGCTGCCGACGACACACCGGGAAGCCGCCCGGCCAGGCTGAAGACGATGGGAAACAGTGGGCTCGCGCCCAGGCCAGCAACCGCGAACGCTCCGATGACCAGGATCGGTAGATCCGCGGCCAGAACCGACAGGCCCAGGATGACGAGGAAGGCCACCGCCACCAGTGACGCGCCTCCGGTCAGCACCGTCGACGGCCCGAACCGATCGACGATCCGGTCTCCGACCAACCGGCCGATCAACATCGCGGCCGAGAACGCAACGAACGCCATACCGGCCGCACCCGGGCCCGCACCCTCCTCGGTCGTCATGTAGACAGCGCTCCACGACTGCGGAAAGTCCTCCATGAGCCCGGCGAGCAGAACCACGGCACCGAGCAGGGCGAACGCAGCCGTGGGTCGCCCGAAAGCAGGCCCCACTGCTCGGTCTTCGTGATCCTCGCGCGCCACCGATGTCGGACCCACCAGACCTCGTCCGACGGCAGCGAGAGCGAGCATCAGCACCGCCGCGACGACGCCGAAGTGCGCTGCCACCGGCATCCGGATACCGGCCGCGGCCGCGCCGGTCACTCCCCCGACCACGGCACCGACGCTCCAGGCGGCATGGAAGCTGCTGAGCAGGGACTTGCCCGCGCGTTCCTCGACGAGCACGCCCTGCGCGTTCATGGAGATGTCCATCACCGCGTCTGCCCCGCCGAGCAGCACCAGCGCCGCCAACAGCGTCCACCACGACACGGCCACGGCGGGCAGCACGAAGGCCGCACACAACGCCAGCCCCGAGGCGAGGATCGCCCACCGACTGCCGAAGCGTCGAACCAACGCAGCCGCGACGGGCGCGGCCACCAGCCCGCCGAGGCCGATCCCGGTCAACGCCATGCCGAGGGTCGCGACGTCGATCGACAGCGAGTCCTGGATCTCCGGAATGCGCGGAGCCCAGTTCGCGAACACCGCTCCGTTGACGAAGAAGACGACCAGAACGGACAGCCGGGCACTAGTCATATCGCTGCGAGCCTATCGTTCGCGGGCCGGCCGGATCCGTTACTCGAGGTAACGTCGATGGGATGCATGTGTCCGACCGCCTCACCGACCACGTTCCCCAGCGCTGGCTCGAGCCCCTCGTCAAGCACGCCGAGGCCCTCAAGTTCCTTATCGTCGGAGCGATCACCTTCGTCGTCACCGTCGTGCTGTTCTTCGGCCTGAAGTGGACGATCCTGCAGGACAAGCCCGTGACGGCGAACGTTCTGGCCGTGCTGATCGCGACGATCGTGTCGTACATCCTCAACCGAGAATGGTCGTTCACTGCGCGCGGCGGACGACGTCGTCACCACGAGGCAGCACTCTTCTTCGCCGTTGCCGGAACCGGCCTGGCAATCAACCAGCTACCGCTGTGGGTGTCGAGTTATATGCTGGATCTGCGGTCGCCGAACGTGTCCTTCCTCACCGAGAACATCGCCGACTTCGTCAGCGGTTCCATCATCGGCACGTTGCTGGCAACTGCATTCCGATGGTGGGCAATGCGCAAGTTCGTCTTCCCGGAACCGGTCGACGTTCTCCCCGATCCCGTCGCCCTGACCGTTTACGGTGGACGGCATGGCGACCACTAGGACCCTCGTGCTGATGCGGCACGGCAAATCCGGCTACCCCGACGGAGTACCGGATCACGAACGACCCCTGGCCGCACGTGGCCAGCGCGAGGCTGCACTCGCCGGAGCCTGGATCACCGAGCACGTCGGGAATGTCGACGCAGTGCTGTGTTCGACGGCTCTGCGTACCCGCGAAACTCTGGCCGCCACCGGTCTGGACGGTGCCCCCACCCGCTTCGAGCGAGACATCTACGGCGGATCGGCCGACGAGATCATCGACGAGATCCGGCTCGCAGACACGTACTTCGACGACGTGGACGTGTCCACGTTGCTGGTCGTCGGACACGAACCGGGAATCCCGTGGACCGCACTCGAACTGGCCGCCGATGACGACACCGACCTGGCCCGCGAAGTGCGACACCGCTTCCCCACCTCGGCAATCGCAGTACTGACCACCGAGGCGTCCTGGGCGGCACTGGCCGCAGGCTCGGCAACCATCACCGAGTTCTGCATCCCCCGCGCCGAGGGGTAGTCAGTGATCGCTAGTCAGCGGTTCCTGAGGGAGAGGTAGCCGGCCCCGCCTGCTGCGATCAGCAGAATCAACGCGGCGGGGAACCCGAGCAGCCACCACACCACTACCAGCACCACCAAGGCGGGCGCGGCGGCGATCAGGGCAATGCCGGGATTCTCGCGAACCGTCTCCAACGCGGACTGTGCGTGCACTCTGTCGATCTTCTTGCCTGCCATCGTCGACTCCCGGGTTTCGTATGTCCTGTATACGTGATTCCACAGTAGCGCGACCGGCTACGACTTTCGGTGGAGCGCAGCGTCGTACCTTCGGCCGAACCACCAGGTACGACGCCTCCGCGGGGGTACCGCGGAGGCGTCCAGTGCGGTGAGATCGAGTCCATGAACAATCCGATTCTGCTCACGATCGCAATCTGCGAGGTCGGCTTCTGGGTACTCGTGATCGGTGGTCTGTGCCTGCGCTATCTGGCACGCATGCGACGCGCCAGCACGATCACGCTCGCCCTGCTCCCGGTCCTCGACATCGTTTTGATCGCAGCCGTGGCGCTCGATCTGCACCGGGGCGGAGACGTCGAATTCGCGCATCGCCTCGCCGGCATCTACCTCGGCTGGACCGTCGTGTTCGCGCACTCGACGGTGGCCTGGCTCGACGTGCGCTTCGCACACCGATTCGCCGGTGGACCCGCACCGGTCAAGCCCCCGAAGACCGGTCCGCAGGCCTACCGCAACGAGATCCGGGGATTCGTGAAGTGGCTGGTCGCCGCCGCTATCGCACTCGTGATCACCTACGCATTGGCCTACACCGTGGCAGACTCGGAGCAGGCAGCAGCACTGAAGACCGTGATCCAGCCGCTCGGCGTCATCACGTTCTTCTGGTTCGTCACCGGACCGCTGTGGGTAGTGGGCAAGAAGAACTCGAGCTCGAAAGATGCAGCAGGAGAACGGAGTCGACTCTGATGCTGGGTGGTCCCCGAGTGCTGAGCCTTCGACGACTGCTGCGCACATGTCGCCCGTCCTGGCGGCCGCGCAATCCCGTGGTGCTGCCGATCGAGATGCTCTTGGCCACGCTGGTCTACGCCGGGTTCCAACTCTCGACCGGGATGGTCGGTGACACCGGAGACGAACTCGTCGACAGCCCCGAGCTGATCGCGGTGAGTGTCGTTGCCCTGCTGGCGATGACCGCGGTGACGTGCGTTCGCCGATCCTTTCCGGTCACGGCGTACCTGGCGGTGGTGGCGATCAGCGTCGCGTTGATCCTTGTCCTGCCGGACCGGACTCTCGGGTTCACCCCGCTGTACTGGTTTGCCATCGCCACCTTGGCAATTCGGGTGACAGGGCCACGCCTGTTCGCCCCCATCGCCGTCGGGCTGATCCTCGAAATCGCGGTCAGCGTCGACACCCGTCTGTCCTACCCGGATGCCGCGGCCGGCCCCGGTGGCACGATCGGCGTGGTCGCCGAGCAAATAGTGAACCTCGCCATCAACTACACGGTGCTCATCGCACTGGGCAAGTACATCGCACGCGGACGGGCGCAGGAACTCGAGAGCCAGGCCGCCCTCGGCCGAGCCGAAATCGAACACCGGCAACGGCTGGACACGGCCCTGGACAACGAACGAAAAGCCATGGCACGCGAACTGCACGACGTCGCGGCTCACCACCTGACCGGCATGCTGATCCAAGCCAAGGCGTCGAAGACGCTCATCACGAGCAACCCCGAGCACGCACGCGAACTACTCACCGGCGCAATCGAACACGGCCAGCGCACCCTCGACAGCCTGCGCCAGATCGTCGGTATCCTCCGTCCCGGCGCAGACATGACCTACAGCCTCAACACCGGCTTCGACACAGACACTGCGCCGCAACCGATGATCTCCGATATCGCCGAGCTGATCGAACAGTCACGAATCTCGTTCGCATCCATCGACGTCGACGTCTCCGGCGATGGCGACAGGATTGGTGGCACCGACAGCGCGGTGCAGTTGACGTGCTATCGCGTCGTTCAGGAATCTCTGTCCAATGCCCGACGCCACGCGCCGAATTGCGCAGTACGCGTGCAGGTGGTCGATCGATCCTCGGCCATCGAGGTGACCGTCACCAACACGATCACCTCGGGCAGCTCCGAACTGCACGAGTCCGCGGGTCAGGGATTCGGCATTCCGGGAATGCGGGAGCGAGCCGCACTACTCGGCGGCACCCTCGATGCCGGATTGTCCGATGACCGAACGACGTGGACCGTGCGCGCTCGACTGCCCATCGGCGGAATGATCTCGCAGCCCGTCGAGCTGTTCGCATGATGGAGTCACACGCATGATCACCGTACTCATCGCGGACGATCAACCGGTGGTTCGGCAGGGATTCGAACTGTTCTTGGCCGGCCATCCCGACATCCGGGTCGTCGGGCACGCGAGCTCGGGAAGGCATGCCGTGCAGCAGGTGTCGGCATTGCGACCGGACGTCGTACTGATGGACATCAGGATGCCGAACGGCGACGGCCTGACCGCCACGCGCGAGATACTGGCGCAGTTCGACAGCGTTCGCGTCATCGTCGTCACCACCTTCGACCTCGACGAGTACGTGTTCGCAGCTCTCGACAGTGGAGCGTCCGGCTTCCTGCTCAAGGACACCGATCCCGACGAACTAGCCGACGCGGTGGTCACCGTCGCCGGCGGCGGCGCGGCGCTCTCCCCTCGATTGACCCCACGCCTGATGACCGAGTTCGCCCGCCGTGGTGCGGCGACCCGACCCACTTCCGTTGCACCGCAACACGACCTGAGTCTGCGCGAAATGGACGTGGTACAACTGTTGACGCAGGGCCTGGGCAACAACGAGATCGCCCGCTCACTGCAGCTCGAACAGAGCACGGTCAAAACTCACGTCAGCAACATCTGCCGCAAGCTCGACGTCAACACCCGAGTTCACGTGGTGATCTGGGCCTACCGCAACGGTATTGCGACCTAGGCCGCTCTACGCTCGTCTTCGTCCGAGGTCTCGCTGGTGACCTCGGCCCGCCGTGTGGTTGTGGCGGCGGAGTGGTCGGTGTACTGAAAGTGCGGTCGCTTGTCGCCGATGTACGAGGTCATCCACGACACCACCGCAACGTATCGGTTCCGGAAGCCGACCAGGTACATCAGATGCACCGCGAGCCACATGAGCCACGCGATCGGACCCGACATGTCGACCTTGCCGAACAGCCGCGCCACAGCGCTGAATCGGCCGACGATCGACATGCTGCCCTTGTCGGTGTACTCGAACGGCGTTCCCGCGTCGACCTTTCCGATGATCGTCTTCGCAACGTGCCTGCCCTGCTGCATCGCCACCGGCGACTGACCGGGGAGCTTGTTCAACGACGTCACGTCGCCGATTGCGTAGATGTCCTTCGCCGAGCCGACCGTCAGGTCATTGTGTACGAGAAGCCTTCCGGCACGGTCGGTCTCGCACCCGGTGCGCTCGGCGATCGTGGCCGCCAGATCACTGGCCTGCACTCCCGCCGACCAGATGACCGTCTTGGCGGCAAAGGTCCGTGAGGTCTCGGTGTCCACGTCCTGCACCGTCACGACGTCGTCGGCGATATCGGTGACCATGGCCCCGGTGACGACGTCGACGCCCGACTTCTCGAGCTTCGTTCGGGCGTACGCGCTGAGCTTGCCACCGAACGCGGGCAGCACTTCCTTGACTCCGTCGACGAGGGTCACCGTGACGTCGTCGGGTTCGATGTCCGGGAACGACCCGGCGAAGTAACGGTGCGCGAGGTCCCTGATCTGACCTGCCAGCTCCACACCCGTCGCGCCTGCACCGACGACGACGAAGCTCAACAACTCCTTGCGAGCGGCCGGATCGGTCGTCATGTGCGCGGTCTCGTAGCAGCTCAGAATCTGCTCACGGAGCGCGATCGCGTCGTCGACGGTCTTGAGCGCGAACGTGCGGTCCTTGAATTCGTCGCGACCGAAATACGCCTGCGTGGCACCCGTGGCGACGACGAGCCGACCGAAGCCGATGGTGTGACTCTGCCCGGCACCGATGTAGGTCACCCGATGAGCCTCGGGATCGACGTCGACGACGCGTCCCAGACGGACGTCGGCGGAGTCGTACTGCGCGAGGATGCGCCTGATCGGAGGGGCGATCTCGCCCGTCGAGAGCATTCCGGTGGCGGCCTGGTAGAGCAGCGGCTGAAAGAGGTGTTCGGTGGTGCTGGAGATCAGCGAGAACGTCACACCGGCCTTGCCCAGAGACTTGGCGGCAGCCAATGCTCCGAATCCCGATCCCACGATGACGACGTCGTACGTTTGCACAGCACTTTCCTTTTCGGCTCGAGTCTTTCCCTCTACGAAGAACTACCTCCATGAAACTCCGACCGCGATGCGCTATCAACGCGGAAGTTGAAATAGCATCTATGAGTAGAACTCATGGTTCAATGGCGGCATGGAACTGCGGCAGCTGAAGTACTTCCTCGCGGTCGGGGAGGAACTGAACTTCTCTCGCGCTGCCGAACGCTGCTACGTCTCGCAATCGGCGATCAGCCTGCAGATCTCCAAGCTGGAACGAGAAATCGGTGAGCCCCTGTTCGAGCGGACCTCCCGTACCGTCCGATTGACCGTTGTCGGAGCACAATTGGTCTCCATCGCCCGGCACATGGTGGAGCTCGAGCAGGCCGCCCTGGCACTGACGACCCGAAGGCGAAATCAGCTGCGCCTGACCGGAAACATGACGTTCGCAGCAAACGCCATCTCCGCCATCGTCGCGGTCCGCGAGCGTCATCCCGACGCGGAGATCGACTTCGTCCTGAAACGATTCGCAGAACAGATCGAAGCGGTGACGTCCGGCGACTGCCAGGTGGCGCTGATCCGCGGCAGCGTCGAACGCTCCGGTCTGCACGTGACCGAGCTGTGGACCGAGGACCTCGTCGTCGTCCTCCCCGAGGGCCATCCTCTGGCGAGTGAGAACAACCCGAGCCTGAGCCAGCTCGCCGGCTACCCCCTGCTACTCCCCAAACGGAGCGAGCAAATCCTGCTGCACCGGGTGATCGAACGCGAGATGAAACGCAGCGGCCTGCCGCTGAGCTTCGGCCCACCCGTGGCGTCCGATCACACCGCCAGCGCCGAACTCCTCAAGAACCCACAATGCTGGTCCATCCTGTACGCCAGCACCGCCGACAGCACCCCCAAAACCGGCCTGGTCTTCCGCACCGAGGCCGACCGCAGGCTGCGGCTACCGGTATCGGCCGTGGTCGACGCGACCGTGCCCGCCACCGACATTCAGCGCGACCTCGTGGCGGCCCTGGCGGCGACAGCACCGGTTCAACCCGCCACTCCTGCGAGCTGAGCGAACGCGGCATCGGCCCCGAACAATTCGGCGCGATCGTACGTCGACGTCGAGGCCATGATCTCGTTCGCGCCGGTGCGCTCGGCCACCTCCTCCAGCCGCGGACGGACCTGCCCGGCCGTGCCCAGGATGCTCGACGCCAACGACGCCTCGATTCGGTTCCGCGTCTGCGGCGTCCACTGCGATTCATCGATCGCCGACACAGGTTCCAGAGCCGGGAACTCACCCTCGCGCCTGGACCTGGCCATCGCCCACGCCTCCGGGACGGCGAGCCTGCGGGCATCGGCGGCATCCGCTGCGATGGTCACGTCGAGCGAGATGATCACATACGGTTCGGGATTCGAGGGTGTGGGCCGAAAGTGCTTGCGATAGAGCGCCAATGGATCGTCACGCTGCAATACCGGTCCACCGACGACGACCGGGAGCCCGGCGCGAGCGGCAACCTCGAGACCCGCTCCGGTCGCGAGGACGAACACCGGCGGAGACGGAACAGCCGGCCGGGCGGTCACCGGGCCCGAACCGTCGAGATACGAACGTAATTCGGCGATGTCGGCCTCGAACGTGTCGGCGTGCTCACTGCGCAATGCTGCCCGGACCGGATCGGTGAACCCGAGGGAGCGGCCGACACCCAGATCGATCCGGCCGGGAAAGAGGGACTCCAACATCAGGAACTGCTCAGCCACGATCAGCGGCTGATGGTTGGGCAGCATCACCCCGCCGGATCCGACGCGAATGCGCGAGGTGCGCGACGCCACTGCCGCGGCGAGAACCGCCGGCGCGCCCGACGCGATGCCGGGAACGCCGTGGTGCTCGGCCACCCAGAACCGATGCAACCCGATCTTCTCGGCATGCACTGCTCGTTCGACGGTATGCCGCAGCGCAGACCCGTCGTCGAAACTGGTTCGCGTGCGGGATCTGTCGAGCAGTGAAAGGAACACGAGTATTCCAACCGACGAGGCGTCGGGCATATTTCTCGAACTGTTCGTTCGACGCGGACCGAAGATGTCCGCAATGGCCGTCAGTATTGCGTCATGAACCTCACCATGAAGATCGAACTCGTCACCCTGGCCGTCACCGATGTGGACCGCGCCAAGAACTTCTACGTCTCGATCGGCTTCAACGCCGATCATGACGCTCGCCCCTGGGACGGCATTCGCTACGTCCAGCTCACTCCCCCGGGCTCGGCGTGCTCCATCGCGATCGGCGAGGGCATCACCGACGCCGAGCCGGGCAAGGGAGCCGGGATTCTGATGGTCGTGGACAACGTCCAGGAGGCCTACGAGCACCTCACGTCGGCGGGTTTGACCATCGATCCGCCCAAGGACGAGGGCTGGGGCACGTTCGTGTACTTCGCCGACCCCGACGGCAACACGTGGTCGGTGCAGCAATTGCCCGCGCAGTCCTGATCAATGCAACCCTGATCGGTGCAGTCCTGATCGATGCAGCCAGAGCCTATTGCCGGAGCTGCAGCCGAGCCAGGATGCCGCGGTGGTCGGAGCCGGGAATCGTCACGGCCTCGACCGATCGGACCGCCAGGTCCGCCACCAGAACATGGTCGATGGCGATGACGGGTGGGTACCAGGTATGCGCCGGATACGTCCTGAGCATCCCGGCGCCGGTCGCCACCGCCGCATCGACGAACCGGCCGCCATGCAGGTCCCGATACCGCCGATGATCCTGCGTCGCGTTGAAGTCGCCCGCCACCACCACAGGACCGTCGTCGACGGGGATCTTGGCCAGTAGTTGACGCAACAGTCCGAGCTCGCGAACCCACTCCGACGGCTCCCGTGGCCACGGCGGCACGGGATGAACCGCAAACACCAGCGGCCGCCCTGGCATCTCCACCCGTGCAGAGAGCATCTCGGTGACGAAACCGTCGTGCCTGCGCTCGTCGACGAGCGGAAAGCGACTGTAGATACCGGACCCGTCACCGCCGGGAGCTGCACTGACGTAGGCATGCGGCAGCAGCTCGGCCAGTCTGCCGCGAAGCCCCGCGTCGGCCTCCGGCGTCAGTTCCACCAGGGTGAGGACGTCGGGCCGATGCTGCTCGACCAGCGCTACCACTGCGTCGAGATCGGCCTGTCCCAGCCAGATGTTGGCGTGCAAGACCGTCAGAGTCGGTCCGGTCGATTCAGATGTAGAGGTCTTGCTGCCGCGGTGCCTGTGCAAGGGAATCTGCGTTGCGGCGGCGCCCATCAATACAGCCGCGCCAGCCACGAGCCCCCGCCAACCGAACGCCACGGCCGCGAGAGCAGTGCCGGGCACCGCGGCGAGCATGAGGACATGTGCCAAAGCACCGGCAACGAGCATCGGTTGCGATCGGGCGTCGAGATGATGCGCCGCGACGCCGAGAGCGGCCGCGACGAGCAGCAAGACAGCCACCGGAGCCCACACCATAAGCGAAGTCTGACAGGCAAACCTGAGGCCCAGCTGGGAAGCATCCCCAATTCCGACCGAACTGTTCGCTTTCTCGCCGCAAACACGACAGAATCGACAACGCTGTCCGTGAGTCAAGTAGGGGGACTTTCCGTGAACCGAAGGCAACTGCTGCGGTTGGCCGCTGCCGGAATGCTCGGCGCTGCCGCCGCTCCGGTCCTGAACTCGGCTGGAATGCCGGGCTCCGCCACAGCAGGCGCGCTGCCGATCGGTGCCGAACGAATCCGATCACTGGTCCCCGAACTGTTCGCCGATCCTCCGCGCCCACCGGACCACTCGCCCGTCCTCGTCATCGGCTCCGGATTCGGTGCCAGCGCCGCCGCCCTTCGCATGGCGCAGGCCGGCACCCAGGTCACCGTCCTCGAACGCGGACTGCGCTGGCCACGTGACCCGTGGCGCGAGATCTTCACCGCCGACATGACCGCCGACGGACGCGGACTCTGGCAACAGAGCTCGTTCACCAACATCACCGGAATGCCCGTCGGACCGGTCGACATGTTCGGCGGCGTACTCGACACCACCCGCTACGAGAACCTCTCGGTCTGGCGCGGCGCGGCCGTCGGCGGCGGCTCGATCGTCTACACCGGCGTCACCATCGCCCCCGACAAGAAGTTCTTCGACCTCTCCTTCGGCGGACGACTGAACTACGACGAGATGGCCGCCACCTGGTACCCCAAGGCCCGCTCGATGCTCCGGCCGTCGGCGATGCCCGAGGACGTCTACAACAGCCCGAACTTCGCACACTCGCGCACCTGGGACGACCACGCCCGGCGGGCAGGCTTCACTCCCCAGGCAGTGGACGGCAACTGGAACTGGAACGTCGTCCGCGACGAAATCGGCGGCCGCTCGCGGCCATCCGCGACCGTCGGCGCGAGCACCTTCGGCAACTCCAACGGTGCCAAGCACGACCTGACGCAGAACTACATCCCGCAGGCCGAGGCCACCGGCCGCGCGACGGTGTGTCACAGCCACCGCGTCGCGGCGATCGGCACCGAATCCGGCGGCCGCTACCGCGTCGAGATTCAACGCCTCGACCCGTTCGGCAACGTCGTCGAGACACGCACGGTCACCTGCGACACGCTCGTCCTCGGAGCCGGGTCCATCGGCACCACCGAGCTACTGATGCGCGCCCGCACCACCGGAGCGCTGTCGAACCTCAACGAATTCGTCGGCACCGGCTGGGGCACCAACGGCGACGCGTCGATGACCCGCTCCCTCGGGCCGATGTCCGCCGGACCGCAGGGTGCGCCTTGCGCGTCGCGCATCGTCGACGACTCAGGACTGCCACTGACCGTCGAGAACTGGTACGTACCTGGCGTTCCCGTCAATCTCGGCTTCCTCGGCTCACTCGGCATGACCATCGATCCACTGCGCGGGAACTTCGGATTCGATTCAGCCACAGACACATTGACGCTGAACTGGCCGAAGGGTGGCAGCCGAGACACCGTCGAGGCCCTACGCGCAGTGCAGAATCGGATGGCCCAGGCCGGCGGCACCATCGTCGCGGCCGAGCCGTTCACCCGCGACGTCGACGACACCTTCACCGCCCACCCCCTCGGCGGCGCGGTACTGGGCGACGTCACCGACGGCTACGGCCGCGTGAAGGGCCACCCCGGGCTCTACGTCGTCGACGGTGCGCTGATTCCGGGCAGCACCGGAGCCGCCAACCCGTCGCTGACCATCACCGCACTGGCCGAACGCAACGTCGCGCAGATCATCGCCGACGGGCGCTAGCCCAGCTGAATCTCGGGACGGCCTTCGGGGACGGTGACGGTCGCTGCGGTTCGCGCCGAGGCCCCCCGCGTCGAGACCCGATCCAGAACCCTGACCTCCGAACGCCATTCGGTGTTCGTCAGCGTGCTACGGAGATAGCCGCGCCGAGCGTTGCCGTACTTGACGTGCGGTGAGGCTTCGGCGATCGCCGCACCGGCGGTGTCGACATCGGCACCGTCCTTGCCCGACGCGATCGAGGTGGTCGCGATCTCCACACCTTGGATCGGCGACGCCTGATCCTGGTAATCGCGGCGTAGTTCGGAGACGATCGTGCGATGAATGTCGCCGACGATCGACGCGACGTTCTTCGTGCCACGATCGCTGGCCCCGTCCAGAATTCGGTGCCGAGACGCCTCGTACCCGCTCCACGGATCCATCCCGACCTTGCGATCGCTGCCGAGCCCACGTGCCAAGTCCGAGATGACCGTCTGGTGCGCCAAGAAGTTCCACGTCGACGGTGATGCGAAACCGTCGAGTATCCACTTCTCCTGCGCCGCACCGGTGATCGTGCGCGACGGATCTGCCGTCTCGGCGTCCTGCGCATGCTCGCCGTCCCCGTGCGCCTGATCGCTGCGGTACTGGCGCGTGTCCAGCACCGAGAAGTCCACCAGATCGCCGAACGAGAACCGGCGATAGACCGTCATGTCCGGTCCGACGGGCTTCAGATTCGCACGAACCGGAGTGTTCTCCCACCACGCCTTGAACGCATCAGCTCTGCGCAACAGGAACTCTCGCGGATCGTCGTCATCCTGGCTGATCTGCGACGCCCAGTTGTTGTCCACCTCGTGATCGTCGAACGTCGAGACGAAGGGTGCCGACGAATGCGCGGCAGCGAGGTTCTCGTCCGCCTTGTACATCGCATATCGGTCTCGATAGTCGCTGAGCACCATGGTTTCTCGAGCCGCCGACTCTGTGCGCGGCTCGCCCTGCCTGGCACCTTCGTCCTTGATCGCGTACTCGTAGATGTAATCGCCCAGAAAGAACACCACATCGAGATTCGACGCCGCCAAGTCCTGGTACGCACCGAAGAACCCGTCCTCCCATTTCTGGCACGACGCCCACGCGAAATCGAGCCTGCTCAGCGGCCGCCCCACTGCCGGTGCAGTCTTGGTGCGGCCCACCGGACTGGCATGCGGTCCGACGAGGAACCGATAGAAGTATTCGCGAGCGGGCTCCAGACCTCGGACGTCGACGTGAATGGACCAGCCGTCGAACTCGGTGGCGAGCTCGACCCCCTCGCGGGTGATGTTCGCGAATCGCTCGTCCGCCGCGATCTGCCACCGCACCGGCACGACGCCAGGAGTCATTCCGCCCAGTGGCGCAAAGGGATCGGTGGCGAGTCTGGTCCACAACACCACCGAGTCGGGCAGTGGGTCGCCGGACGCCACGCCCAGGCGGAACGGGTAGTCGGGAGTCACCACGGACTGTGCGTGCGCCGTGGTGCCCGCTAGTTCCGGAGTGAACGCCAGCGCCCCCACCAGCGCACTCCACGTCAGGAACTGTCGACGCGTGGCCCCCGCCCGCATGGAGATGTCCTGCCCGAACCGTATCTCGTTACCCCGTCTCACCATCCTTCGAGGCTTTCGCGCCCGGGCGAACTGTGCCCGTCATCGATCGAACGGGGACATGAACACGAAGTTTTCATTCGATTGAGGACCGACATCGTCCGCGATCCCGGCCACACTCGAGCGCATGACGAACATCGACCGCACAGGCTCGCAGATCGACCACCTCAACATCGGCGTCGCCGATCTCACCGCCAGCGCCGAGTTCTACGGTGCTGCACTGAAACCGCTGGGGATCAGCGAAATCATGCGGGTACCGCACACCCCCGAGGCGAACCAGCTCGCAATGATCGCGTTCGGTTGGGCGCAGGTGAAGCCGTTCTTCTGGATAGTCGACGCCCCGGGTTCGGCCATCGGACCGCACACCCATCTCGCCTTCAGCGCCCCGGATCGCGCCACCGTCGATGCCTTCCACGCGGCAGCACTCCTGGCAGGAGCGATCGAGCTCCGGCCGCCGGGACTGCAGCCGGAATACCACGCCACGTACTACGGATCATTCGTTCGCGACCTCAACGGCATCGACCTCGAGGCCGTCTGCCATCACGAATGATTCGACGAACGCGACCTCACTCGGTCAGCTACTGCCGAACATCGGAGGCAGGGTGGGAATCGGCGGGACAGGATACGCAGCAACATTCATCACGACGGTGCCGTCGCAGTAGCCGCCGTAGATCGTGGTCGTCCACACGCCCTTCAAGCTGCCGTCGGGTTGCGGGGTGTAGTAGGCAACCGAGTGCGCATCGTTGTATTCCTTGGGATTTCCTGCGCCCTTCCAGCAGTCCCACACCCAGTCATAGGTGTGCACCCAACTCGTTCCGTCCCAGATGTAGTCGATCGGGCGGTTCTGGAGAGACTCGTTTGCCGGTGGTGGCCCGGCGACGACGGAGGCAACGCAGTCTCCGTCGGTGCAGTCGGTGGCGAAGGTGTAGACGTTGGAGAAATCCGGTTCCGGCTGCGACGCCGCTGCGCTCGTGCCGGTCTTGCTCGCCGCGAATCGCATCAGCGAATAGTCGCCGGACCACGACGGGTCATCACCGGGTGCCGCACCGACCGGGAGGGCGCCCGCGAAAATCCACGCCATGACCATCGCAAGCACGAGCACAGTCTTTCGCATGGGGCAACGATAACGGGCGAAGCGTCCCACCGACCCCCAGACGACGATATTCTCAGACCGGTTGGGTTTGTTTCAGATCAGCCGTGCCCCCGGGGCGAACCAGCTCGCCATGATCACCCGTTGTCACGCGAGGTGAAGGTTGTCATTGCGGCCGGGGCAGTGTCCCGTTGGTCCGCACGTGGTCGCGCAGGCGTGTGAGGATCGACTCCAGAATGGGGATCTCCTCGGGTACGAGCCCGTCGAAAAACAATCGACGCACTACATCGACATGACCCGCCGCGGCCCCGTCCAGAGCCGCCTTGCCTGCACCGGTGAGAACGGCATCCGTGGCGCGCCCGTCGGTGGACGAGACCGCGCGATCGGTGAGCCCCCGTGCGCACATCCGAGCGAGGTGATGTGAGGCCCTGCTGCGCTCCCAGCCGATCTCGGCTGCCAGGTCGGTCACCCGGCGACGGCCGTCGGGACTGTCCGCCAGCGCAACGAGCACCGAGTAGTCGGCCAGGGAGAGACCGTGGTCCTCGGTCAGCTGCCGGTTCATCTCGAACGTCATCTGCAGTGACAAACCCATGTAGGCGCGCCAGGCCGAC
The DNA here is from genome assembly GCF_033142445.1 of Rhodococcus sp. IEGM 1330. Taxonomy (NCBI): domain Bacteria; kingdom Bacillati; phylum Actinomycetota; class Actinomycetes; order Mycobacteriales; family Nocardiaceae; genus Rhodococcus; species Rhodococcus sp. IEGM 1330. Next base: position 214,461 of record NZ_JAWLSB010000003.1, on the reverse strand, counting down.
TCCTGAGCTGGCGTCAGCCACGGGCTGCCTTCGAGGTAATTAGGTGACATGTCACGTACTTTCTGAGATGCTGAAGACCGGGGCGTTGCCGCACTGGACCCCGACCACCAACCTTAGGGGCCCACCATGGACAGCACTTCTCACGCCGAGTTGGTACGTCGCAACGTAGTCGAGGTGTTCAACACCGCCGACGCCGACCGACGACGCGAGCTGATCGAAGCCATGTACCACCCGGACGCGGTGTTCTACGACGCCGAGAACACCGCGACCGGACGCGACGCCGTCATCGATGCGATCACCGCACTGCTCGCGGACTCCGCCGGCCTGTCTTTCTCCGTCACCGTCGAACCCGCCGTGCTGGGTGACGTCGCCCGTATCTCCTGGGCACTCTCGCCGCCCGATGCCCCAGCCGTCGTCACCGGCCAGGACTTCGCCGTCGTCAAGGACGGCACGATCACCGAGTTCTGCGACGGTGAACATGGCCACGCCGATGTTCACGATGGTGCTTGACGTTTGGTTGGTCATACCGGTAACGACTCGAGGCGCATCGAAAACTCACCGCGCACCTCGGATACGACAAAGCCCCGCACCGACCGAAGTCGATGCGGGGCTTTGACTGCAGGCTCTGTCGTCGTGAGTGGAAATTCGTAGTGGACTACGAAGTTCCGCGCACGTGCGACGGAGTCGCTCTAGCGGTATTCGTTGGAGAAACCGTAGTCGTCGAGCGGCACTGCAGCGCCGGTTCCCTGGCCGAAGCCGTCCGGGCTGTAGTACTGATCGTCGTACGACGGCACCGCGTATGCCGCGGCACGTGCCTCTTCGGTCGGCTGCACCGTGATGTTCCGGTACCGGTTGATGCCGGTACCAGCCGGGATGAGCTTACCGATGATGACGTTCTCCTTGAGACCTATGAGCTTGTCGCTACGGCAGTTGATCGCCGCATCGGTGAGCACACGAGTGGTCTCCTGGAAGGACGCTGCCGACAGCCACGAGTCGGTGGCCAGCGACGCCTTGGTGATACCCATCAGGACCGGACGTCCGGCTGCGGGCTCGCCACCCTCGGAGACGACGCGACGGTTGCTCGACTCGAATTCGCTGCGCTCGGTGAGTGAACCGGGCAGGAATTCGGTGGAGCCGCTGTCGATGATCGTCACGCGACGGAGCATCTGGCGCACGATGGTCTCGATGTGCTTGTCGTGAATCGACACACCCTGCGACCGGTACACCTCCTGGACCTCGTTGACGAGGTGGATCTGCACCTGACGGGGACCCATCACACGCAGAACCTCGTGCGGATCGGCAGCACCTTCCATGAGCTGCTGGCCGACCTCGACGTGGTCACCGTCCGCCAAGAGGCGCTCGGTGCCGTCATCGTGCTTGAAGACACGCAGACGCTGACGCTTGGAGAGCTTGTCGTAGACAACCTCTTCGCCGCCGTCGTCCGGGACGATGGTGATCTTGTAGAAACGATCGCCGTCCTCGAGCTGAATGCGTCCCGACACGTCCGCGATCGGAGCCTTGCCCTTCGGCACACGTGCCTCGAACAGCTCCTGCACGCGAGGCAGACCACCGGTGATGTCATCTCCGGCGACACCACCCTGGTGGAAGGTACGCATGGTCAGCTGGGTTCCGGGCTCACCGATGGACTGTGCGGCAACGATACCGACGGCCTCACCGATGTCGACCAGCTTGCCGGTGGCCATCGAGCGGCCGTAGCAGGTGGCGCAGACGCCGGTTCCCGTGGTGCAGGTGAGCACCGAGCGAACCTTGACCGACGTGATGCCCGCAGCGAGCAGCGCGTCGATGGCCGGGTCACCGAGATCGTGTCCGCGAGCGACGATGACCGTGCCGTTCTCGTCGACAGCGTCGTTCGCCAAGGTGCGGGCGTACGTGCTGGTCTCGACGTGAGCGTCGCGGATCATCTTGCCGTCGGCCGTCTTCTCGGCGATCGTCGTGACGATGCCGCGCTCGGTGCCACAGTCGGTTTCCCGAACGATGACATCCTGCGAGACGTCGACCAGACGACGCGTCAGGTAGCCCGAGTCGGCGGTACGAAGCGCCGTGTCGGCCAGACCCTTACGAGCACCGTGCGTGTTGATGAAGTACTCGAGGACCGTCAGGCCTTCCTTGAAGGAAGACTTGATCGGACGCGGGATGAACTCACCCTTCGGGTTCGTCACCAAGCCCTTCATGCCGGCGAGCGAGCGAACCTGAGTCATGTTTCCGGCTGCGCCGGACTTCACGATCATCGGGATCGGGTTGTCGTCGGGGAAGTGCGCCTCCATGGCCTTACCGACCTGCTCGGTCGCGTCCTGCCAGATCTTGACCAGTGCGGAGTTGCGCTCGACCTTGTCGAGTGCGCCACGCTGGTACTTCTTCTCGATCTGATCGGCCTGAGCCTCGAAGGTCTCCATGATCTGCGGCTTCTCCGGCGGCACGAGCACGTCGGAGATCGAGATGGTGACACCCGAACGCGTGGCCCAGTAGAAGCCGGCGTCCTTGAGCTTGTCGACGGTCTGCGCGACGACGATCATCGGGTAACGCTCGGCGAGATCGTTGATGATGGTCGACTGACGCTTCTTCGGCATCTGCTCGTTGACGAACGGGTAGTCCGCCGGGAGCAGCTCGTTGAAGATGACGCGTCCCAGAGTGGTCTGCGCGGTCCACGCATCGCCACGAGTCCAGCCGTTGGGGAACAGCTCGTTCTCGATGTCGCGCGGGGGACGCTGGATCGTCAGACGAACACGGATCTGCGACTGCACCGTGAGCGATCCACGGTCGACGGCCATCTGTGCCTCGGCCGGGGAGGAGTACGCCCCGAACTCGGCGTGATCGGTCTTGGCGTCGGCACGCTCGCCGACAGCACCGGCGTCGAGACGCGTCAGGTGGTACAGACCCGTCACCATGTCCAGACGCGGCATGGCGAGCGGACGACCCGATGCCGGCGAGAGGATGTTGTTCGAGGACAGCATCAGCACGCGTGCCTCGGCCTGAGCCTCGGCGGACAGCGGGAGGTGGACAGCCATCTGGTCACCGTCGAAGTCGGCGTTGAACGCCTCACACACGAGCGGGTGCAGCTGGATGGCCTTGCCCTCGACGAGCTGCGGCTCGAACGCCTGGATGCCCAACCGGTGCAGGGTGGGTGCACGGTTCAGCAGCACGGGGTGCTCGGCGATGACCTCTTCGAGAACGTCCCACACCTGCGGACGCTGACGCTCGACCATGCGCTTGGCCGACTTGATGTTCTGCGCGTGGTTCAGATCCACCAGACGCTTCATCACGAACGGCTTGAACAGCTCGAGAGCCATCAGCTTCGGCAGACCACACTGGTGCAGCTTGAGCTGCGGTCCGACGACGATGACCGAACGGCCCGAGTAGTCGACGCGCTTGCCGAGGAGGTTCTGACGGAAACGACCCTGCTTGCCCTTGAGCAAGTCGGACAGCGACTTGAGCGGACGGTTACCCGGTCCGGTGACCGGACGTCCACGACGGCCGTTGTCGAACAGGGCGTCGACCGACTCCTGCAGCATCCGCTTCTCGTTGTTGACGATGATCTCGGGAGCACCGAGATCGATCAGACGCTTGAGGCGGTTGTTGCGGTTGATGACGCGGCGGTACAGGTCGTTGAGGTCGGACGTCGCGAAACGTCCACCGTCGAGCTGCACCATCGGACGAAGCTCCGGCGGGATGACCGGCACAGCGTCGAGAACCATGCCCATCGGTGAGTTACGGCCGTTCTGGAAGGCAGCGACGACCTTCAGACGCTTGAGCGCGCGCAGCTTCTTCTGACCCTTGCCACTGCGGATGGTCTCGCGAAGAGACTCCGCCTCGGCGTCGATGTCGAAGGTCTGCATGAGCTTCTGGATCGACTCGGCACCCATGGCACCGGTGAAGTACTCGCCGTACCGGTCGATGAGCTCGCGGTAGATGAGCTCGTCGACGATGAGCTGCTTGGGAGCAAGCTTGGTGAACGTGGTCCAGATCTCTTCGAGACGATCGAGCTCACGCTGCGCGCGGTCACGGAGCTGACGCATCTCGCGCTCGCCGCCGTCCTTGACCTTGCGGCGCACGTCGGACTTGGCACCCTCGGCTTCGAGTTCGGCGATATCGGCTTCGAGCTTCTGGGCCCGAGCCTCCAGATCGGCATCGCGCTGATCTGCGACGGCCTTCTTCTCGACCTCCATCTCGGCCTCGAGCGTCGACTGCTCGTTGTGACGGAGCTCGTCGTCGACCGTGGTGATGACGTAGGCAGCGAAGTAGATGATCTTCTCGAGATCCTTCGGAGCCAGGTCGAGCAGGTAGCCCAGACGCGACGGCACACCCTTGAAGTACCAGATGTGCGTGACGGGAGCCGCCAGTTCGATGTGGCCCATGCGCTCACGACGCACCTTGGCGCGAGTGACCTCGACGCCACAACGCTCACAGATGATGCCCTTGAAGCGGACGCGCTTGTACTTGCCGCAGTAGCACTCCCAGTCCCGAGTGGGGCCGAAGATCTTCTCGCAGAAGAGGCCGTCCTTCTCGGGCTTGAGCGTGCGGTAGTTGATGGTCTCCGGCTTCTTGACCTCGCCGTAGGACCACTGACGGATGTCGTCCGCAGTGGCAAGGCCAATGCGAAGTTCATCGAAGAAGTTGACGTCGAGCACGTAACTTCCTTTCCCCGTTATGGGTGTTGTGATACCGAATCAAAAACAAGAAATATCGCCCGGTGGGCCTGCATCGCTGCAGGCCCACCGGACCACAGAACTACTGTGCGAGGTCGTCGACCGTGGCAGCTTCGTTGCGGGAGAGGTTGATTCCCAGGTTGGCTGCGGCACGCTCGAGGTCTTCGTCGTCACCGTCGGCCATCGTGATGGCAGCGCCGTCCGAGGACAGCACCTCCACGTTGAGGCACAGCGACTGGAGCTCCTTGAGGAGCACCTTGAAGGACTCGGGGATACCGGGCTCAGGGATGTTCTCGCCCTTGACGATCGCTTCGTACACCTTCACGCGGCCGACAACGTCGTCCGACTTGATGGTGAGAAGCTCCTGCAGCGTGTATGCGGCACCGTATGCCTGCATGGCCCAGCACTCCATCTCACCGAAGCGCTGACCACCGAACTGCGCCTTACCACCGAGGGGCTGCTGCGTGATCATCGAGTACGGCCCGGTCGAACGAGCGTGGATCTTGTCGTCGACCAAGTGGTGCAGCTTGATGATGTACATGTAGCCCACCGACACCGGGTACGGGAACGGCTCGCCGGAGCGGCCGTCGAACAACGTGGCCTTTCCGTCGGATCCGACCATCTGCTCGCCGTCGCGGTTGGGAATCGTGCTCTCCAGCAGGCCGGCGAGCTGATTCTCCTTGGCACCGTCGAACACCGGGGTGGCGATGTTGCTGTCGGCCGGAGCCGCCAACATCTCCTCGGGCAGACGCTCGGCCCAATCGGGCTTCGTGCCGTCCGCGGCGATCTGGACGTTCCAACCGGTCTTGCCGATCCAACCCAGGTGGGTTTCGAGGACCTGACCGATGTTCATACGACGCGGAACACCGTGGGTGTTGAGGATGATGTCGATCGGGGTGCCGTCGGGCAGGAACGGCATGTCCTCCTGCGGGAGGATCTTGCCGATGACGCCCTTGTTGCCGTGACGGCCGGCGAGCTTGTCGCCGTCCTGGATCTTGCGCTTCTGAGCCACGTAGACGCGGACCAGCTCGTTGACGCCGGGAGGCAGATCGTCGTCGTCGTCGCGCGAGAAGACGCGGATGCCGATGACCTTTCCGTTCTCGCCGTGCGGAACCTTGAGCGAGGTGTCGCGAACTTCGCGAGCCTTCTCACCGAAGATGGCGCGCAGCAGGCGCTCTTCGGGGGTCAGCTCGGTCTCGCCCTTCGGCGTGACCTTTCCGACCAGCACGTCGCCGTCACGAACCTCGGCACCGATACGGATGATGCCGCGCTCGTCGAGGTCCGCGAGGACCTCGTCGGAGACGTTCGGGATGTCGCGAGTGATCTCTTCGGCACCGAGCTTGGTGTCGCGAGCATCGATCTCGTGCTCCTCGATGTGAATCGAGGTGAGAACGTCCTCTTCCACGAGGCGCTGCGACAGGATGATCGCGTCCTCGTAGTTGTGGCCCTCCCACGGCATGATCGCCAGCAGCAGGTTCTTGCCGAGTGCCATCTCACCGTTCTCGGTGCAGGGGCCGTCGGCGAGGACCTGGCCGGTCTCGACGCGCTGTCCCTCGTCCACGATCGGACGCTGGTTGGCGCAGGTGCCCTGGTTGGAGCGCGCGAACTTGCGCATCCGGTAGGTCTTACGGGTTCCGTCGTCGGCCATGACCGTGACGTAGTCCGCGGAGACCTCTTCGACGACACCGGTCTTCTCGGTGATGACGACGTCACCGGCGTCGACAGCTGCACGCAGCTCCATGCCGGTTCCGACGATCGGCGACTCGCTGCGAACCAGCGGGACGGCCTGACGCTGCATGTTCGCGCCCATCAGGGCACGGTTGGCATCGTCGTGCTCGAGGAACGGAATCATCGCGGTTGCGACGGAGACCATCTGGCGCGGCGAGACATCCATGTAGTCGATGTCGTCGGACGAGACGAACTCGACCTCGCCACCCTTACGACGGACGAGAATCTTGTCCTCGATGAAGCGACCCGAATCGTCGACCGGAGAGTTCGCCTGCGCGAGCGTGTGGCGATCCTCCTCGTCGGCGGTCAGGTAATCGACATCGTCGGTGACCTTGCCGTCGACGACCTTGCGGTACGGGGTCTCGATGAACCCGAACGGGTTGACGCGTGCGTACACCGAGAGCGATCCGATCAGGCCGATGTTCGGGCCTTCCGGGGTCTCGATGGGGCACATGCGGCCGTAGTGCGACGGGTGAACGTCGCGGACCTCGAGGCCGGCGCGCTCACGAGAGAGACCGCCGGGTCCCAGTGCCGACAGGCGACGCTTGTGCGTCAGACCCGACAGCGGGTTGTTCTGGTCCATGAACTGCGAGAGCTGGGACGTTCCGAAGAACTCCTTTATCGCAGCGACGACGGGACGGATGTTGATCAGGGTCTGCGGCGTGATCGCCTCGACGTCCTGAGTCGTCATACGTTCGCGCACGACGCGCTCCATGCGGGACAGGCCCACGCGGATCTGGTTCTGGATGAGCTCGCCGACGGTACGCAGACGACGGTTGCCGAAGTGGTCGATGTCGTCGACCTCGACCGGAACCTCGACGCCGTCGGGTGCGGTCATCGAGGTCTCACCTGCGTGCAGACGCACCAGGTACTCGATGGTCGCGACGATGTCTTCCTCGGTGAGGGTCGACGCCACGATGGGCTGACCCATGTTGAGGCCGAGCTTCTTGTTGATCTTGTAGCGACCCACGCGAGCGAGGTCGTAGCGCTTGTCCTTGAAGAACAGGTTCTCCAGCAGGGTCTGCGCCGACTCCTTGGTCGGCGGCTCGCCCGGACGCAGCTTGCGGTAGATGTCGAGGAGTGCCTCGTCGGTACCGGCGGTGTTGTCCTTCTCCAGCGTGGCCATGAGGATCTCGGAGAAGCCGAAGCGCTCCGTGATCTGCTCGGTGGACCAACCGAGAGCCTTGAGCAGCACCGTGACGGGCTGGCGACGCTTGCGGTCGATACGGACACCGACGGTGTCGCGCTTGTCCACGTCGAACTCGAGCCATGCGCCGCGACCGGGGATCACCTTGACGCTGTGCAGGTCCTTCTCGGTGGTCTTGTCGATCGAATGATCGAAGTAGACGCCCGGAGAACGCACCAGCTGCGACACCACGACACGCTCGGTGCCGTTGATGATGAAGGTGCCCTTGTCGGTCATCATCGGGAAATCACCCATGAAGACCGTCTGGCTCTTGATCTCGCCGGTGTTGTTGTTGATGAACTCGGCCGTGACGAACAACGGAGCCGCGTACGTCATGTCCTTGTCCTTGCACTCATCGGTCGAGGCCTTGACCTCGTCGAATCGTGGATCGGAGAAGGAGAGAGACATCGAGCCCGAGAAGTCCTCGATCGGAGAGAGCTCGGTCAGGATGTCCTCGAGTCCACCGGCGACACTGCTGTCTCCGCGGGCGGCGGCACGGTCACGCCAACTCTGCGCACCTACCAGCCATTCGAACGAATCCGTCTGTACATCGAGGAGACCGGGTACCTCCAACGGCTCGCGAATGTTCGCGAACGAAACCCTCCTCGGGGCTCCCGGTGTTCCGACAACTGCCTTGGTCTGGCTAGAGACTGCCAAGATGCGTCCTTCCAGCACCTCACGCGGGTCGCTCGTGCAGTGCGACCGCCGCTGTATCTGTTTGCTATATGTGGGGCGAATTTCGGCTGGTGCAACCAGACCGAATCCCCATCACAGCGGCCCGAAAACGTGCTTTCGGGTAACAGCGATCGAGAGGTGGACAGGAGGCAGCCAGCGCAACGTCCAAAGGTACCCCAAATGTGCGCACAGCGCAACGGGGGCATCAAAAGTAGCACCCGGGGTCCATTCGTGCGCTGACTCGGCGAAAGCGTGTCGCCTGCCGAACGCCCGATGCCGCTGGGGGTGCTCCTGACGACAAGAGTGAACCGTGCCGCCCCCTTCGTCAAGAGGTTCGGCCCGATCCGTTTTCGGTGAGACGGGTTTTTCGATGGACCCGTCCGGTCGGGGACGGGGGCACCGACGCCCCCGCCCCCTGCCGTCTACCGGTTGCTCTCGCGCCACCGCGTGGCCTCGGCGAGCGCGAACCCGTGAACATCCGCCAACTCGCCCAACCGCTCGACGCTGTCGCCGTCGAGGGTGGTGCCGATGCTGCGCAGTCCGAACTCACCCGACAATGCGATCAGCATCGTCTCGGCCATGCAGGCATACGTCAGCCCCGGAGCCAACCCGTAGGTCAACCCGAAATCCGAACCCGACGGCACCCGCACGATGCCGCCGTCGAACACCGTCACGTCGGGCCGCTCACTGCGCACGTCCCGGCCGATGTTCGGCGGCTGCGCCACATCGCAGACGATGGCGCCCTCCATCAGATCCGTCGGATCGATCAGCGCATGCGGTGCCGACGTCGCAGCGATGACGATCAACGAATCATGCACCGCAGCAACAGGATCGGTGAAGAACTCGACGTGCCGCGACCTGATGAGATCGTCCAGATCGCCGTCGACCGCGTGCGCGGCATCGGCCAGATCTCCCGAACCGGCACCGGCCCGAGCGCTCGACACCATCTCCTGCGCGGCCGCCCACAGCTTGGGCGCGATGACCGAACTCTCCCCCTGCCTACCGACCAGCACGATGCTGCCGACCTCGCCGGCCAACTGCTTGCCGATGGTTCGCCCGATCGCCCCGGCGGCACCGAGAATCGTCACCCGAGCCCGCGCGACATCGATACCGCGTTCACGGCACACGCGTCGAACAGCCCGCAGACTCGCCGCAGCGGTGAACGTGTTGCCGGTGGTGATCGGTCGCGTCGTCGCGCCGAGGCCCAACCCGTTCCCGGTGATCACCGACGAATAGCCGCCCAACCCGACAACAGTCGCACCGCGCGAGATCGCCAGCTCGACGGCCCCGCCCACCACTGCAAGCGCACGCTCGGTCGGCAGATGCAGCAACTGCTCGGAGGTGTACGGCAGCCCGATCAGATCGCCGTGCGCCGTCGCCTCCCCACCTCCGGCGACCCGGCCACTGCCGATGACGAACGACGCCGGTTCGAGCTCGGACGTCGACGCCGCGAACCGCTCGAGCAGATCCTGCCGCTCGCCGTGATCGAACACCTCGAGTGCCGGATCGAACGCCGCGAAGAACCCGAGATCGAGAGGATGCGCGATGAACGCGAAGCGTCGATCCGTCGGCCGCACAGCAATATCGGGCGTCCGACCCGGGCGCAACGCCGCGAGTGCCGGCGGAGTGGCGACGGTGGGACGGCCCAGCAGATGCCCGAACAATCCGTCCATGTCCCCCACCGCCGCATAGCCCAATGCCCGATCCATTGCTGCGACCAGACGCGAGCACTGCACCGCCGAGACCGTCAGCGGTGGTTCGATCCGAATCACCCTGTTACCGAACAGAGTCGGAGCCACTCGGATCCCCTCGACGTTGAGCAGATACGAGCAGATCAGCACGGCCAGATTGTGTTGATCGGCAATCGATCCCAGCAACGACTGGCGCCCGACGAAGTTCACGTCCGCGGTGAGTTCCATGCCCAGCAACAGTCCGCGACCGCGCACCTCGGTGACCACCGACGGATACTTCTCGGCCAGCGCGCTCAGATCGTTCTTCAACTGCCTCCCGACAACGGCCACATTCTCCACCACCGCGCAGTCGTCCCGAGTCAACTCGTCGAGAACCGCGATACCCACCCGTGCAGCCAACGCGTTCCCCGCGAAGGTCGACGTGTGGCGCAGCGCGAAACTCTCGTTCACCAGCCTCGGCGCACACAACACCGCACCCACCGGCACGATGCCGCCACCGAGCGCCTTGGCGACGGTCAGAATGTCCGGCACCACACCCTCGTGCTCCGACGCGAACATCCTGCCGGTCCGGCCGAGCCCGGTCTGCACCTCGTCGAGAGCCATCAGCACGCCGTGCCGATCACAGATCTCCCGCACGCGGCGCAGGTAACCGTCGGGCGGACACACCACTCCGCCCTCACCCTGAATCGGCTCCACCAGAAACACTGCGTAGTGCCCGGGTGCCGCCGCCAGGGCCGCGTCGAGCGCCTCCGAATCACCGAACTCGATGTGGTCGAATCCCTCGACGGGAGCACCGAAACCGCTCTGATACTTGATGTTTCCCGTCGCAGACAGAGCGCCGAGAGTCTTGCCGTGAAAACTGTTCCCGGTCGTCAGTACACCCAGCCGGCCGGTGTGCGCTCGCGCGATCTTGAGCGCCACCTCGGTCGCCTCGGTACCACTGTTGACGAACGTCGTTCGCGTCAATCCGTCGGGTGCGATGCGCCCCAACCGATCTGCCAGTTCACCAGCCGCGCTCAGCACCGAAGGCTGCACGAAAATCGCCTCCCCGCTGCAGCGAACGTCGTTGACCGCCTGCCAGATCGGCGTCGGACCGTGCCCGAACGGAAGGGCACCGTACGCCCCCGCGAAGTCGAGATAGCGACGACCCGAGGCGTCGAACAGGACTGTCCCGTCGCCCCGGACGTACTCGCGATCCAGATTCAGCGCAGACAACAGCCGATACAGTTCAGGATTGACGTGCTCGGCAAAGCCCGATCGACCGGACCTGGATTCCAGCACGGAAAAATCGATAGTTGTGTCAGTCATGACCAGCATGCTCCGTTTTCATCGGATCCACCCCTGGCTGTCGAGCTGAAAATGGTTGTCCCGAACAACCAGGGCCCGTCCCAAGCCAGGACGCAATCGCGATGGTAACTCGGTGGCAAGCCGGTCACAGATGTCCGAAAAGCAGACGAAAAAGCCCCGTCCGAGCAGGGCTTCTGCGTCGAACGGGGCCGGATCGAGTGCTGGTCGGGCTACTACTGATCGTCGATGGCCGACAGCTTCCAGGCGCCGTCGACCTTCTCCATGTTCACCGTCAACGGGCCCTCGGCACTGCCCGAGGCGACACCGTTCTGGGTGGCACTGATGTTCACATTGGCGATCAGTTCCGCCATGCCGTCCTCCAGCCGCGAGACTCCGATATCGGTGACCATGGCTTCGGTCCCCGTATCCGTCTGCACCACAGCAGATTTGGTGGTGTCGGCGGTGGAGTTGAACTCGTCGAGCATCGACTGATTGAGCACCGCACGGGCGGCATCGAAATCGGCATCGATCGTGGCGGCCTTGTACGTGTACAGCGTCTGCAGCGCATCGGTCGCGGCCGAGGTGACTTCCTGAGTCGCCGCGGAATCCACCCAGGCCGCATTGTCGATCGTGGCGAAGGGCTTGAACGCGGCAACGGCAGCGAACGCGCCGAGCACGACGGCGATGACCGCAACGATGATCACATGCTTGTAGCCGATCCCCGACGCCGACGCGGCGGACGAGTCGGTCGACGCGGAGTCGGCAGCAGGCTTCGCCGCAGCGGGTTCCTCGACAGCGGTCTTGTCGAGCACAGGCTTGTCGAGCGCAGGCTTCGCGGTTGCGGGCTTCTCCGCAGCAGGCTTGTCGGCAACAGGCTTGTCCGCCACAGGCTCGGTGGGCGGCGTCGTGGTGATCGTCGGCGTCTCGGTCGCAGCGGACCCCTCGGCACCGGTCGAATCCGTGTCGGAGCCGGCAGCAGTCGGCTTCCCGGTGCCGGCCACCTTGCGGCGAACTTTGCTGGTGGTGGTGGGTGGAACGATCTTGCGACGCTGGGGAGGCACTACAGAACTCCTTCGAAACTCACTTCGGTACAGACGGAAAACACCACTGCCGGGTATCTCAGTTGCCGCCGGTGTCCGGCTGGGGAGCCGGCGTCGCTTCCGCACTGGGGTCGGCCGCATTCGGATCGACCGCGTTCGGGTCGGCGGGGCCGCCCGGTTCGGTCGGGACGACGGGGTTGGTGTTCGGGTTGTCGAGCGAGATCCGCGAACCGATGGGATCGACCTTGTTGGCCTTCCACACCCCGTCGACCTCTTCCATGGCCAGACGCATCGTCAGCTTGCTTCGCTCGACGCGATCGGGCCAGGTGGTGGTTGTCGCGATGACCACCAGAGCGGTGGCAGTGTTCTCGTCCGTGCTCAGCTCCGTCAGCGTGCCGTGCAGCACCTCGGCCTCGCTCTTGGCACCGGACTGACGAACCTGATCGGTGATGCCCGAACGCGTCTGCTCGAGGTCGTTGAGCATCAGGTCGCCGGTGATGGACGACTTCATGTTGTCGAACGACTGATCGATAGCGGCCGCGTCGACCGTGTTGAGGTTGACGGCGGCCTGCTGAGCTCCGGTGAGCGCCGCGTCCCTGGTGTCCGCAGTGGGCTTCTGGCTCAGTAGCGCGCTGCCCCAGCCGTACCCGAAGAACACTGCCGCTGCGAGAGCGGCAACGGCTATCACCGTGACGACGGCAAACAGGATTTTCGCGGTCTTGTTGCGCCCTGGAGTCGCTGGGGACTCCAGGGCTTCGGTGCTCGAGTTCACACTTTCCACCCTACTACTCGGTAATATCCGGCCGAACCACTCTCGACCCGACGATAGTGCTGAGCAGCAGTTCCACCGATTCCACTACTTCGGCGTGACGCCGATCAGCGGTGCCAACTGGGTGGCGATGGGGTTGAGGTTGAGCTTCTCCGGATCGACCTTGGGCTTGAGGTCCCACGGCTGCGGCACGTCCGGATCGGCGAACACGATGCGGTTCGCGCTACGTACACCCGTCACACTGCCCTGCGGTGTAGCGCAGTTCGCGTCGAGGTTCAGGGGGTAGTTCTCCCGAGTCGGATCGAAGTTCGGGTTCTTCCGCTTCTCCTCGTCGAGGATCGCCTGGCTGCCCTCGTAGCCCACCGTGCAGGGCGGCGGGTTGTTGACCTCGAGCAGCAGACCCTGATGGATCGTGCCGTCGCCCGGAACGATAGTGGAGATGCCGGCACCGAGGGCAGGCAGGAACGTCAGGAACGGACGAAGCGCGACGTACCGCGGTTGGGCCTGAGCCGCAACCAGCGCAAGGTTGTTGATATCGGTGGTCAGCGCCGGACCGGCATCGGTGATGAGCCCTCCGAGCTGATCGCCCGCCGCGGTACCGGTATCGATCAGGCGGCGGATGTCGGGATCGCTGGACTTCAACTGAGCCGTCACCTCATCCAAGCTGGTGCTGAACTCACGAATCAGATCCGACTGCTCGGACTGAGTGTCGAGCACCGGCACCGCGTCGCGTACCAGCGCAAGCGTCTGCGGCAGCGCCTCGTTGCCTGCCTCGGAGATGTTCCCGAGCGAATCGACGAGAGACGCAAGATCTGAGCCCTTACCGTCGAATGCAACACCGAGCTCGTTGACGACCCGCGTGAGCGTGTCGAGAGGCACCGACCGGACCAGCGTGTTCGTGTTGGCGAGAACGTCCTCCACCGGCACTGGCGTGGTGGTGTCGGCCTGCGCGATCTGCGAACCGTCGACCAGGAACGGGCCCTGATCGGTCTCGGGCTGCAAGTCGACGTACTGCTCACCGATCGCAGACCGGTTGGCCACGACGGCCTTGGTGCCGGCCGGGATGTCGGGCCCACCGTTGTCGAGCATGAGCGCGACCCGGACGCCGTCCTGCGTCAGTTCCAGATCTCCGACGGTTCCCACCGGAACACCTCGGTAGGTGACCTCGGCGTTGGAGAAGATGCCACCGGAATCGGCGAGGTTCAGATCGACCTGGTACTGCCCGAAGCCCAGCATGTTGTCCAGCCGCACGTACTTGCCGCCGACGTAGATCAACCCAAGGACGGCGACCACGACGAACGCGACCAACTGAAAGCGAACCAGTTTCGATCTCACTGTCCAACTCCGAATCGCTCGAGCAGATCGTTCAACGGTGCCAACGGATCGAACGGCGCGGGCGCGGCGGCTGCGGCTGCCTGCTCGTTCGCAGGTGCACCCGGGCCGGGAACCGGTGACGGGATGATCGGCGGCAACGGCAGCAGTGAGATCGTCGGCCAACCCGGCCGAGGTCCGTTTCCGTTGTAGTACGGATTCGACGGGTCGACCACCGGCAGCGTGTTGCCGTACTTGGGCTGGACGTAGACCGGATCGCCTTCACCGACGCCGAAGTTGCGCAGGGCAGTTCCGATCGACAGGTCGAGTGAGAGGAACAGGTTGGCGGAGTTGCCCTCGATGATCTTCTCGGTGCCGTCGGCGAAGGGCAGCGTGGGAATAACCGATAGCGAAGTCACCACGTCGTCCGCCGAATCGGCCAGGGCCTGGAGCGTCGGGCGCAGGGCCCGCAGGTCCGCGATCAGATCGTCCTTGGAACGGTCGATGACGTCGGTGCCGACGGCTCCGAGACGGTCGAGCGCTCCGAGCATCTCGGTCAGCTGCGGACGCTGCTGCTCGAGAACCTCGGTGGCGATCGGCAGGTCCTTCAGCACTGCGTCGATCTTGTCGGTCTGCGTGTTGACGCGGCCGCTGAGAGTGTCGAGACCATCGATGGCGCGGGTGATGTCGTCACGCTGCTGGTTGAGGCCGTCGATCAACGTGTTCGCCTGCTGCAGAAGCTCTTTGGTCTTGCCTTCGCGGCCGTCGAAGGCCGTGCTCAGTTCCTTGATGATCGGCGAGAGCTGCCCGACGCCGCCACCGTTGAGCAGCAGCGAGAGCGCACCGAGTACCTGCTCGATGTCGGTCGCGTGGCGGGTGCGATCGAGCGGGATGGTGGCGCCGTCCTGCAGCCGCGCTGCTGCCTCGTCACCGGGAGGTGCCGAAAGCTGCACGAACTTCTCACCGAGCAGGTTCGTCTGCTGCACCGATGCGATCGCATTGGCAGGCAGGTCCACCTCCGAGTTCAGGATGACGTCGACATCGGCCGTCCACCCCTCGTTCGGGACGGAGATCGACGCGACTCGCCCTACTGCCACACCGTCGACCTTGACGGTCGACTGCGGGACGAGGTCGAGCACGTCGTCGAACTGCACCGTCAGGTTGAACGGGTTGTCACCGACATCGGCACCGCCGGGAAGCGGTACGGCGTAGATGCCGGCCGACGAGCACGCTCCGGCCGACAGCGCGACCACACAGACGCCCGCTCCGACTACCAAGGAACGCTTCACACGAGCTCGATTCCGTTTCACAGAGGTTCTCACTGTCCCCCACCTCCGATGTACGACTGCTCCAGTCCGGGCATCGAGCTGTTTCCGAGCCTCGGCGAGACGACGCCCGGAACGGTGCCCGGCACGGACACGTTCTGCTCGATGTCGTTGGTGAGAACACCGAACGGCAGCACGATCCGGTTCTGGTCGGCGATCGGTGCCTGGATCATGGTGGTGATGTTGGCGCACTGATCGATGATCGGCTGAATCTGCGCACCGAGGGCCTCGAAGCGCGGATCACCGGGAACCAGCTTGCCGAGATCGAGGAGCCGACAGACGGTGCCGAGCGGATCCTGGGTCTCGTCCTGGAGATTGGCGCGCGAGGCGAGCGTGCCGGACTCGGCGTCGTAGGCGTTCACCAGGTTGCTGATGGCCAACGGCAACAACGTGAGCGTTTGCACCAGCTGCTCGCGATTGTCGGCGAGCGTCTGAGTCGGAACCACGAGACCGTTTGCGGCATCGGTCAGTTCGGTCCGGTTGTCCGCGACGAACGTCGCCACGTCGCCGAGCGAGACAGACAGCTGTTGAAGCGCCGCTCCCAGGTCCTCCCGCTGGCCCGACAGGAAACCGGTCAGATCGGCCAACTGAGTGTTGAAGTTGCGTACCTGCTGATCGTTGACGGCCAAGGCACTGACGAAGGTCTGCAGGTTCTTGATCGTGTCGAAGACGTCGGTGCGCGAGTCGCTCAACGTCCGGCCGGCGGCCGAAAGCTGTGTGATGCTGTCGCCCAATGCTTCACCATTGCCGTCGAGATTCGCCGCACCGGTGTTGACGAGGTCGGTGAGTGCGCCGTCCTTGTTCGCACCGTCAGGACCGAGGGCGGTCGACAGGTCGTTGATGGACTTGTACAGCTCGTCGACCTCGACGGGTGTGGCGGTGCGGTCGCGACCGATCGTCGTGCCGTCGGCCATGGTGTCGCCGCCGGTGTAGACGGGCGAGAGCTGGACGTAGCGATCGGCGACGAGCGACGGGCTGACCTGCACGGCCTTGGCGTCGGTCGGGATGTCCACCCCGCGGTCGACGCGAAGGACGACCTCGACGTCGTCACCGAGTGGCGTGACGGACTCGACCGTACCGACCTTGACGCCCAGCACCCGTACCTCGGAGCCGGAGTAGATGCCGATCGACTTGTCGAAGTACGCGGTGATCTTGGTCGTGCCGGCCCTGGTGAACAACCACCAGCCGGCGACGGCCAGGACCAGCGCCACGATCACGACGACGGCGATCAGAGCGAGCTTGTTCTTGTTTTTCGGTGCTGCCTGCGTGTCAGTCATCAGTTCCCCGCCAACGTGTCGAGCGAGGGCTGGCGGTAGCCAGGTATCAACGGAACTCCGGGAGGTGTGATGTTGGCCAGCACGATATCGAGCCATCGACCGTTGCCGGTCACGTTCGTGTACAGCCGAATGAACGGTTCGTACAGCTTCAGCGCACGGTCGAGGTTGTCGTTGTTGCGCTGCAGGATGTCGATGACGCCGTTGAGCTGCTGCAACATCGGGTTGATGGTCGCCTCGTTGTCGCGAACCAGACCGGTCAGCTCCTGCGACACTCGCTGAGTGCCGGTGAGCAGCTGTGCAATGGCCTGCTGTCGATTGTTGAGCTCTTCGAGCAGCGGGCCGGCGTCGGTGATCAGCTTGTTGAACTCCTCGTTGCGGTCGGCCAGCACCTTCGACGTCTCACCGGTGGCCTCGAACAGTTTCTTGAGCTCCTCGTCGCGGCTGGCCACGGTCTGTGACAACCGGGTGACGCCGTCGAGCGAGGCACGGATGTTCGCAGGTGTCTCGGAAAACGCCTCGGACAAGGTCCGCATACTGGTTGCGAGCTGATCGGTGTCGATGTCGTTGATGGTCGACGCCGCATCGGAGAACGCGTCGATGACGTCGTACGGAGACGTGGTGCGCTCGAGCGGGATCGGGTCCTTGGGGCTCAGTGTCTCCGGTCCGCTCGGGTCGAGCGCCAGATACTTCTGTCCCAGCAGGGTCTTGATCGCGATGGCGGCCCGTGACTCGTTGCCGACCCAGGCGTCCTTCACCGTGAAGTCCACGAGCACCCGGTCGCCTTCGAGACGAACGTCGGTCACCTTGCCCACCTTGACGCCGGCGATGCGAACCTCGTTGGAGGGCTTGAGGCCTGCGGCCTCGCTGAACTCGGCGGTGTACACCGAACCAGCACCGATGATCGGGAGCCGGTCGAGAAAGAAGACCGACATCGTGGCCAGCAGGATGATCGCGATGCCCAGTGCACCGATGGTGGCCGGACTACGACGAGATTTCATTGTTTGATCCCCCCAGCTTTGCAACGCTCTGCCGAGTTCGTGTACAGCGGCTGGTTGACGGTCGGAAGCCCGGTCGGCAGATTCAGGTTCGGCGAGTAACCCGGTCCGGCGACTATGTCGATACCGCACAGGTAGAACGTGAACCAAGATCCCTGCTGGGCCGTGCGAATGAGCTTGTCGAGTTTGACGGGCAGAATGCCGAGGACTTTGTCCACGTCGTCGCTTCGGCGGTTGATGGTCTCGGACAGCGTGTTCAACGCGGTCACCGATCCCTGGATCGACGGCCGAGTCGGCTCGAGCAGGTCTGCGGTGGCGTTCGTCAGACCGGCCAGCGAGGTGACGGCGGAGCCGACCACGTCACGGTCGGCCGACAGGCCCGAGACGAGCTGCTGCGTGTTGACGATCAAGCTGTCGAGCTGACCGTCGTTCTGGTTGACCGTCGCCAGCACGTTGTTGAGGTTGGTGATGACCTGGCCGATGACCTGATCCTTGTCGGCGACGGTGTTCGTCAGGGTCGCCGTGTTGGTGACCAGTTCGTTGATGGTGCCCGACTCCCCCTGGAACACCTGAATGATCTGGTAGGACAGCTTGTTGACGTCGTCGGAGCTGAGCGTGGTGAACAGCGGCCGGAAGCCGTCGAACAGCGTGGTCAGATTCACCGCAGGCTTGGTCCGCTCCAACGGAATGGTGGCACCTTCGGTGATCTTCTGGCCCTGGTCCCCCGAGCCCTGCTCGATGGCGATGTAGCGCTGGCCCACCAGGTTCCTGAACCGGATGGTCGCCGTCGAGCTGGCCGGGAGCCACTCGCGACTGCTCAGTGTGAAGTCCACTTTCGCTTCGCGCTCGTTGGCAATCTCGATTTTGTCGACCTGGCCGACGCGAACGCCCGCGATCCGAATCTCGTCGCCCTCGTTGAGTGAGGTGACGTCGGTGAACACCGCGGAGAACTTGGTGCCGCCGCCGCCACTGGAATTGGCGATGGTGAAGGCAAGAGTGGCCGTAGCAATGATCGTGATCACGGCGAACACGACCAACTTGATGATCGGCGCGAGAAGGCCTCTCATGGCACGGTCACCTCCACTCCTCTCAGTGCCGGTGCGCCGATAGCGGCTGCCCACGACGGAATACTTTCTGGTGCAACACCACTCGCCTGTCCGTAGATCACGGCGAGAGTGTCACGCTCGAAGTCCGAGCCCTCGTAGCTCGCCGGCTGCGCGGATGCGGAGACGGCGGGAACGATGGAGCTCTGAGCCGACTTCGGTGGTCCCTGTCCTTCGATCACCTGCGGGCCCGGGTTGCGGGTCGGCACCTGGTAGGAACCGTCGTTGATCGAGCCTCCCGGATACTGCGGGAAGAACTCGCCCGGTGCTGCAGGCTCGAAGCACGTGGCTCCGCGATCGTCGAACAAGCGCGGCTCGTCCTGGTTCGGCAAGTAACGGCCCTTCGGGTTGACGAACGATGCAGACACGTTGATGCCGGGGTACTCGTCGCCCTCGCCGAGAACGACCGCGCCGCGCCTGGCACCTTCGGCGAACTGGCTGAACGTGCAGCCGAACGTCGGGGAGAACTCGGCAAGCAGCTCGAGCGCTTCACGAGAGTTCGCGGCCAATCCGATCAGGTTCTCGGAGTTGGTCTGCAGGAAGTCCGCGGTTGTGTAGGACGCCGAGGTCAGCGAGCCGTACAGCGTTTCGAGGCTGGACTGCCGCTCGACCACGGTGTTGCCCGTCGTCCGCAGGTTGTCCAGCGCCGAGATCAACTCGGGCGCAGCGTCTGCATAGGTCTGCGAGAAGTCGGCGAGCCCGACCAGGGTCTGCTGGATGTTCGGCAACTCCGTGTTCAGACCCGACACGATGTTGGTCAGATTGTCGATCGTCGTCCCGAGCTGCTCGCCGCGCCCGCTGAGGCCCTGCGCCAACGATCCGAGGGTGTTCGCCAGATCCTGCGGCGGAATCGCCTGCAGCAGTGGAAGCAAGCCGTCGAGCAATTGCCCGACCTCGATGGCGTTCCCACTGGTGTCCTGCTGAAGGACCGTGCCCTCGGTGATCGGCGACGCAGAGTCGTTCTCGGGCACGATCAGCGCGACGTAGCGCTCACCGAACAGTGTCTT
The DNA here is from genome assembly GCF_033142445.1 of Rhodococcus sp. IEGM 1330. Lineage (NCBI taxonomy): Bacteria > Bacillati > Actinomycetota > Actinomycetes > Mycobacteriales > Nocardiaceae > Rhodococcus > Rhodococcus sp. IEGM 1330. The sequence continues at coordinate 194,403 of NZ_JAWLSB010000003.1, read as the reverse complement.
GGGAAGCAACCGCGCCGTCGCGTTGGACGGAATCAATGGAGCCTTGTCCGGGTCGATGGCGAGCCGAGAGGTGACCACACCGTCGACGGTGGACGCCGAGCGCACCTCGCCGACGATCATTCCGCGCACCTTGACATCCGCGTTCATCGGCAGAGCGTTTCCGACCGAGTCGGTTTCGAGGCTGACGTTCACCACCGACTTGAACGTCTTGTTGTAGGACGTGATGCTCCATCCCAAGAACAGGATGAGCACCAGAAAGAACGCCAAACCGAGCAGTACTCGCTTCAATCGCGACGGCGAGTCGATCATCCCGCAACCCTCACTGTGGTGGTCGTGCCCCAGATGGCGAGGCTCAAGAAGAAGTCCAGCACCGCGATCGTGACGATCGCGGTACGAACGGCACGGCCTACGGCCACACCGACGCCGGCAGGTCCGCCGGAGGCGTGGTAGCCGTAATAGCAGTGGATCATGATCAGAACGAAGGCGAATATCAGCACCTTCAGGAACGAATACAGCACGTCTTCCGGAGGTAGGAAGAGGTTGAAGTAGTGGTCGTAGGACCCCGTGGACTGCCCGTTGAAGATGGTGCTGATCCCTCGGGACGCGACGTAAGACGCCAGCAGTCCGACGATGTAGAGCGGGATGACGGCCACGAAGCCGGCGATCATGCGGGTGGTCACCAGGAACGGCACGCTGGGTACTGCCATCACCTCGAGCGCATCGATCTCCTCCGAGATCCGCATGGCACCGAGCTGGGCCGTGAAGCCACAGCCGACGGTGGCCGACAATGCCAGTCCTGCGACGATCGGCGCGATTTCACGGGTGTTGACGTACGCGGACAGGAAGCCGGTGAGCACGGAGCTACCGAGCTGCTCAAGTGCGGCGTAGCCCTGCAGGCCGACGACGATGCCGGTGAAGCCGGACATCATCACGATCACTCCGATGGTTCCGCCGATGACGGCGAGCGCACCGCTGCCGAAGGTGACCTCCGCCAGCAGGCGGAGCACCTCCTTCTTGTAGTGCACCGCGGTCTTGGGAATCCACCCGATGGCCCGCAGGTAGAACGACATCTGCTCGCCTGCACGATCGAGCACGTTGAGCGGGGCATTGCCGACGCGCTTGACGCGCATCAGCGTGCGGTCACCGCGACCTCTTGCGATCGTCATCGCGGTTACGCTCCCTTCGCTGGGACGACCTGGAGATACACCAGGGTCAGGATGAGGTTGGCGAAGAAAAGCAGCAGGAACGTGATGACAACCGTCTGGTTCACTGCCTCCCCGACGCCCTTGGGTCCAGGATTGGGATTGAGCCCCTTGTAGGAGGCGATGATGCCCGCGATGAGTCCGAAGATCGCCGCTTTGGCTTCTGCGACATAGAGATCCGGGAGCTGCGCCAGCGCCCCGAAGGATGCCAGGTACGCACCGGGGGTACCGCCCTGGAGGATCACGTTGAAGAAGTAACCGCCGGCGATGCCGACGACCGAGACCAGACCGTTGAGCAACAGTGCGACGAGGATCATCGCGAGCACTCGCGGAACGACGAGGCGATGCACCGGGTCGATGCCCAGCACCCGCATGGCGTCGATCTCCTCGCGAATGGTGCGCGAGCCGAGGTCGGCGGTGACAGCAGAGCCGGCGGCACCGGCCACCAGCAGCGCGGTCACGATCGGACTGCCCTGCTGAATGACCGCGAGCACGCTGGCCGCGCCGGTGAACGACTCGGCGCCGAGCTGCTTGATGAGCGATCCGGTCTGCAGCGACACGACCGCGCCGAACGGAATCGCGACGAGCGCCGTCGGCAGAATCGTGACGCTGGCGATGAACCAGGCCTGCTCGATGAATTCACGGAACTGGAACGGCCTACGGAAGGTGTTCCGAACCACCTCGACGAACAGTTCGACGATATTGCCGGCTTGAGCCAGAGCGGCGTTCGCCGGAGCGAACGCGGACTTCTTCGATCCCCCCATGTCTGCTATTGACCCCGACCCTGTGTCGGAGCTTGGTAGCCCGGCTGGTCATGACCTTGGCCGCTGTAACCCTGCTGGTCGTAGCCCTGCTGGCCGTAGCCCTGCTGGTCGTAACCCTGCTGGCCATAGCCCTGCTGGTCGTAGCCCTGCTGGTCGTAGCCCTGCTGGTCGTAGCCCTGCTGGTCGTAGCCCTGCTGCTGATCCGCGTACGCGGGGTACCGCTGACCGGGGTCGGTGGTGTCGAGGCTTTCCTGGATCGCGACCTGAGCACTGTGCGGCAGCGTGTGCATGATCTGGCGGACGCGTTCCTGCCTGCGTCCGACGGCTTGGCGCACCGGAGTACCCGGGGTGGCCTTCATCTGCGGGACGATGCCTTCGACGTCGTCGACGCCACCGGCGTGGTGCCCGGCGTCGACCATGGCCTGCTCCTGCGCCATCTGCGCCTCGTCCTTCTCCTCCGACATGCCGATCGGACCGATCATCGTTCCGTTGAGGAACTGCTTGACCACCGGCTCGTCGCTCGTCAACAACACCTCACGCGGGCCGAACATGACCAGCTGGCGACGGAAGAGCATGCCGATGTTGTCGGGCACCGTCCGAGCGAGGTTGATGTTGTGCGACACGATCAGGATCGTGGCGTCGATCTCGGCGTTGATGTCGATCAGGGTCTGCGAAATGTAGGTGGTACGAACGGGATCGAGGCCGGAGTCCGGCTCGTCGACCAGGATGATCTCGGGATCGAGAACCAGAGCGCGGGCGAGTCCGGCGCGCTTGCGCATACCGCCGGAGATCTCGCCGGGCAGCTTGTCCTCGGCACCGAGCAGACCCGTCAGTTCCAGCTTCTCCATGACGATCTTGCGGATGTCGGACTCGGACTTCTTCGTGTGCTCGCGGAGCGGGAACGCGACATTGTCGTAGAGGTTCATCGAGCCGAACAGTGCGCCGTCCTGGAACAGCACACCGAAGAGCTTGCGGATCTCGTAGAGCTCACGTGAGGAGCACTGCAGGATGTCGGTTCCGTCGATGAAGATCTTGCCCTGCTCGGGCCGGAGGAGGCCGATCAGCGACTTCAGGAAGACCGACTTACCGGTTCCGGACGGACCGAGGAGGGCACTGACTTCACCCTTCGGCAGGGTCAACGTCACGTCCTGCCAGATCTTCTGTACACCGAAAGACTTGGTCAATCCCTCGACCGAAACCTCGACTCCCACGCTGACCTCCACAATTCGTACACATCGACCCAGATGTGGGTTGCGTCACTGTAACCCATGCACGTGTCCGCTCCGACACAGGAGCTTACCGCCCAGTAAGAACTTCCCCGAGTCAGGCTGTAGAGCTTGCATCAGTGTGGCTCATCTCACGCGGCACGGTCGCCGACTCGCCAGAACTGTGACAAGTCCCTGCGCTACAAATCTGTGACACGCCACAAACAATGACGGCCGAAACCCTTCGGAACGCTTCGGACTTCGGCGAGGTCGAGTAAACAGTGGCGCGGAGCGAGTGTCACGCGATCCGGCGGAGTCCGTGATCGATCACAACGACGAGTCAACCGGGGCCACCGGAAACACAGAAAAGGGACCGTCCCCACCGAAGTGGGAACGGTCCCTCGACTCGCTCTCGATTTCAGAGCGTGAAGTACGACTGCAACGAAGCGGTCTTACTTGACGGAGATCTTTGCGCCGGCAGCTTCCAGCTTCTCCTTGGCAGCCTCGGCTGCATCCTTGGCGACCTTCTCCAGGATTGCCTTCGGAGCGCTCTCGACGAGGTCCTTGGCTTCCTTCAGGCCGAGGCCGGAGACGACCTCACGGACGACCTTGATGACCTGGATCTTCTTGTCGCCGGCCGACTCGAGGACGACGTCGAACTCGTCCTGCTCCTCGGCAGCCTCAGCCGGAGCACCGGCTGCGCCTGCTGCTGCAACTGCGACGGGAGCGGCTGCGGTGACCTCGAAGGTCTCCTCGAATGCCTTCACGAACTCGCTGAGCTCGAGGAGGGTGAGCTCCTTGAACTGGTCGAGCAATTCTTCGGTGCTGAGCTTCGCCATGGTGGCGGGTCCTTCCTGTAAGTACCTGGTCGCTGATCCGCGACTGGTGTTCGGTGATGGTGTGGAGCTGAGCTGTTCGCCGATACCAGCGGATCAGCTTTCGGCGGGAGCTTCCGCCGGTGCTTCTGCTTCTGCAGGCGCCTCGGCTGCGGCGGGTGCGCCGGCAGCCTTCTTCTCCTGCAACGCGAACGCCAAACGCGCGAACTGCGATGCGGGAGCGTTGAACAGGCCTGCAGCCTTCGACAAGTTGCCCTTCATGGCGCCGGCGAGCTTGGCCAACAGGATTTCGCGCGACTCGAGGTCTGCGATCTTGTTGATCTCGTCCACGGACAGCGTTGCGCCGTCCATGTAGCCGCCCTTGACGATCAAGGCCTTGTTGTCCTTCGCGAAGGCCTTGATGGCCTTCGCAGCGTCGACCGGCTCGCCCTTGATGAATGCAATGGCGGTCGGTCCGACGAACAAGTCGTCGAGGCCGGTGATGCCGGCCTCGGCTGCTGCGCGCTTGACCAGGGTGTTCTTGGCGACGGAGTACGTGGCACCTTCGCCGAGCGCACGCCGGAGCTGAGTCAGACCGGACACCGACAGGCCACGGTATTCCGTGACGACGGCAGCCGTCGAACCCTTGAACTGTTCGGTGATCTCCGATACTGCTGAGACCTTTTCGGGCTTTGCCATACTTCGCCTCCTCTCGTGGGAAGTTGTGTCGATCGCGAGAGGGCCGGAAAACGACGAACGCCCCGGCGCAAGAAGCACACGGGGCGTGAACGAGCGGGCAGCCACGAGGACTGCATACAGGTTCCCTACCTCGTTCTCCTGCGTGGGCCGTCCGACGCGATCTCGGACCTTCAACCGCGCAACTCCCGGAAGTGAATCCTTCGAGAAGGCGGTGACCAACGGTCTTGGGTAGAACTTGATTGGGCGGTCAGGGCACCAGTGCGAGCACTCGTGATCCGAACCGTAGACCAGGCTACAACACGTTCGGTGTCAACTCCAAAACGTTCAGCTATCGCACCGTCATATGCGCACCCCGTAGAGAACCAGGTTGCGCTCGTAGCTGCCCACGGCTGCATCGAAGTCACCCGAACAGGTGATGAGCCGGATCTCGTCGGCAGGCACCGCCCCGAATACGAGCGCCGTCGGAAACTCGGCTTTCCCGTAGTCACCGATCTCGTCGATGCGGTACTCGGCTCGACCACCCGCCTCGTCCTCGACCGAGACGACATCGCCGGTTCCGAGTTCCGACAGACGATCGAACACCGCGGGACCGGTCGTCGAGTCGACGTGCCCGGCTATCACCGTCGGACTTCCGATCGCGCCGGGTCGGCCACCTCCGGTGAACCACCCGACGTCGTCGTAGTCGGTGGGCACCTGCATCTCCCCCGATTCGGTGAGACCCAGGCCGATCAACGGCTCGTCGAGACCGATGTCCACCGCGCTCACCCGAGTCGGGGCCGGTCCCACCGAGTCCACGGCAGGCGCAGTCGGGGCAGCGCCCGACGACGGCGGCGAGGACACGGGGGCGGCCGGTACCGGTGGCGATGGCGGTGGCGATGGCGGTGGCGATGGCGGTGGCGAGGAACAGCCCACCACCACCGCCGCGGCCGCAGCCGCGATCAGAACCGAATATCTCAGCTCCGCACCTCGCGTCGAGCCGCGAACGTCACGCCCGCGACGACCATCGCACCCAGAGCCACCGCGCCGACGACGGGCAGCACCGAGCTCGACGCCGAATCGGACGCTGCGATCGCCGACCCACCGCCACCGGTCGCAACGGACCCGACCGGAATCTGGGTGAGCTGGCCGCGCACCGCTCCCGCCGCGAAGTCGACGGTGTGGGTGTCGGCGGCGAAGGCCGCGGGATCGGCTTCGATCTGATCGAGGGTGAATCCGGTACCGCTGTCGGCGGTGGCGCCGGCCGGAGTGAGGCCGGTGGTGAACGGTCCCTGCATGCAGCCGCTGCTGGTACGCGGGCCGTCGCCGATGGGGGTGGGGTTCGGGAATGCCAGACGCGGAGGTCCTGCTGCGCCCGCCGCCGCCTGGTGAAGGTGCGTGGCGGTCTTGGCCGGGCTCATGTAGTCGCCGGTCACGCCCTCGAGCGCAATGTCGTAGCAGACGATGTCGAGGTCGGAGTTGATGCGCAGCGTGAAGGTACCCATCGCGCCGGGCTGCCCCGGAGTGGCGACGCCCTCACCGTTGAGCACCTGGTCGGGAGTGGCCATGGCCGTGAATGCGCTGGTGAAGGAATCCGGTTCGGCGACAGGCGTATCGGCACCGGCCGGGGCAGCGGCGAACAGCATCAGGGCCGCGGTACCACCGACGAGCACTGTGGCGGTGGATCGGATCGACATTGCCGGGCGTGGGATCGAGCGTCTGGTCATCTCGTGTGCCTTCCGTGGGAGTATCGGGCAAGCGAGCCCGTGCAAGGTGTACGGGCGCCGATGCCAGAATGTTCAAAGCTCGGTAAAGAAAGATTTTTCGCCCTCGACATGAACGTCCGAGGGTCAACCGACGTATCCACTGTCATGAGTATCGGGAGCGTGATCGAACTGGACTTCGACGTCGCTGCCGCGTACGACGAGCACGCGTCGGCCATGCTCGGGTTCGCCGTCAACGCTCTCCGCGACAGAACTCTGGCCGAGGATTGCGTTCAGGAGACCTTCTTTCGGGCATGGCGAGCGCGGTCCCGATTCGAACCGAGGCGCGGGTCGCTGCGAACGTGGCTGTTCGCCATCGAACGCAACGTGATCGTCGATGTTCAGCGGTCGCTGACGAGGATGCCGATGCCGGCCTCGGACCGGATCGAGGACATCGATCGGGGGTCGGGCGGGGTCACGCGCGACACCAGCCCCGATGTCGACGAGCGGCTCCGCATCATCGCCGCGCTTGCCCTGCTCTCCCCCGAGCATCGGCAGGTCGTCGTCGCAGTGCACTTGGGCGGCAGCACCTACGCGGAGCTGTCGGAATCGACCGGGGTTGCCGTACGCACACTGCGCACCCGAACCTTCTACGCACTGCGAGCCCTACGAGACCACCTCGACGGAAAGGAGGAAACATGAGCGCATCACCCGATCGCCGAGCCGAGTTGATCGCCGCTGCCGTCGGTGACGATCTCGACGACGCCGAAACCTCCGAACTGCGCGAGCTAGCTGCGGCGGATGCCACGATCGACACCGAGATCGCCGAATTGCGCGCGCTGACCGAGACTCTCGGGAGCCGCGGTCCGACCGAGCCCTGGCTCGAACCTCCGACGTCGCCCGACCTACGCGAGCGAATCCTCGTCGCGACGGGCCACTCCCAGCGACAGCAGTTCGGAACACGGCAGTTCGGAACACAGCGCTTGGGAATGCAGCGTTTCGGAATGCAGCGCCGATCAGCAGGACTGGCCGCTGCGGCCGCGATTGTGGGGGTGGTGGTCGGCAGTGGGGTCGTGCTCGGAGTCGACGCCTACCGCCAGCCCACGAATCCACCCACCGCGATCACCGGTCCCCCCGGAACCCTCGGCGCGTACGAGGAGGTCGCGTTCACGACGAGTGCGCCGAGCGTCGACGTAGAAGGAGGTCTGGTTGCCCACACGTGGGGCACCGAGACCGTCCTGGAGATGGATGGCATCTCCGATCGTGGACCGTACGAGGTGGTTCTCGTCGACCGGTCGGGTGTCGAACGCCCGTCCGGCACGTTCCTCGGTAGTGATATCACCATCGAGTGCCGGATGAACGCCGCGGTGCTGCGCCAGGACGTGACCGACATCGAGATCCGCACGTCCGGCGGTGCCGTCCTGGCCCGCGCTCAGCTGCCGACGGCCTCGTAGCGCCCGGAGCCGGTGACGGCTTTCCTTCGGTCCGAGCCGGGCCACCAGTTGCGCTCGCCGAAGAGCTTCATCATCGCCGGCACCATCATCATGCGCACCAGCACCGCGTCGAACAGCACGGCGATCGCGAGAGCGAAGCCGAACTGTTTGAGCTCGAGCACGTCGGCGGTGAGGAAGCTGGCGAACACGGCGACCATGATCGCGGCGGCGGCCGTGATCGGCCTGGCGGTGTGCTCGATGCCGTCGACGACGGCCACGTCGTTGCTCGCTCCCCGCAGGAACACCTCACGAATGCGGCCGATGAGGAACACCTCGTAGTCCATCGACAGGCCGAAGACCACGGCGAACACCGTCACCGGTAGATACACCTGGATGTAGCCCGGGCTCTCGAAGCCGAGAATGCTCGACCCCCAACCCCATTGGAAGACGGCGACGGTCGCACCCAACGCTGCCCCGGTGACCAGCAGGTTCATGGCGACAGCCTTGAGCGGAATCACCACGCTGCGGAAGACGACGGCCAAGTAGAAGAGCGAGAAGGCCAGGACCGCGGCAACGACCCAGGCGAACTTGCCCGAGATCTCGTCGGAGGCGTCGACCACCAGTGCGGTGGTGCCACCCACGGAGACGTTCGTGCCGTCCGTGTCACCGGCGACAAGTGCCTGGGCACGAAGGGATCCGACGAGATCGGCGGCCTCCGTCGAGTCGATCGGCACCGAAGGAACCACGATCAGCAACGACCGCCCGCCCTCCGGCTGAGCCAAGGCATAGGCGACGCGATCGTCGCCGCGCACGGAGTCGGCGAACGCGTTGACGGTGGCCATCTGCTGCGGTCCCAGCGGACTGTCGTCTTCACCCGTGAACACGATGGTGATGGGAGAAATGGTCCCGGGCGCGAACTTCTCGGTCAGGACCGTGTTGGCCCGTCCGGACGGTTCCGCGCTCAGTGCCTCGGCACCGAGATCGACGCCGTACGAGATGGAACCGATGGGAATCAAGCAGACGATGAGGACCGCGGCCGACGCGGCCGTGTAACGCCACGGGCGCTCGATGACGTGCTGCGCCCAGCGCGACCACCACGTGGGTACGGCGGCGTCGTGCTCGTCGACGGAAGGAGGTTGGAATCTGCGCGGCAGTGACCAGGCACCGATGCGCGTTCCCAGTACCGCGAGAATCGCCGGCAGCAGGGTCCACGCGACCACGACGACGGTGGCGATGGTGAGTGCGACGACCAACGAGATGCTGCGTACCGCGGGAACGTCGACGATGGCGAGAGCTCCGAGTGCGATCAACACGACCAGACCGGAGATGACGATGGTGTGCCCGGCAGTGCCCATAGCCGCCCCCACCGCGCGCTCCGTCCGGTCGGGATCTTCCGGGGGTCCGGCTCGCCCGATCTCCTCCCGGAATCGACTGACGATGAAGAGTGCGTAGTCGATTCCCAGACCCAGACCGAACATCGCAGCCACGGTGGTGACGAGAACGTCGAACGTCATCACGTTGGACAACAGCGCGAACATTCCGAACGCCGCCAGCACGCCGATTCCGGTGGAAACCAACGGCACGATGCCCGCGACCACGGACCCCAGCGCCAGAACCAGGACCACGAAGGCGATGGGAAGACCGATGCTTTCGGCCCGCACGGCGTCCTCGGATTCGACGCGGGTGAGATCGACCGTCATCGGGGAATACCCCGTCACCGCCACCTCGACGCCGTCGCCCGACGCCGCGCCGATCATCTCCTGCACGCGTTCGGCAACCGCGATCCGATCGCTGGCCTCTCCGCCGATACCGACGAACGCCAACGCCGATGTCCCGTCCTCGGAGATCGTGGGGACGAAGCCTGCGGTCTCGTAGGGGTCGACGACCCGCAGCACGTCCGGGGACTGCCGCAGCTGACCGACGACCTCCCCCACTCGCTCAGCGAACGCCGGGTCCGATGTGTTCACCGATTCGGAGGTGAACGTGACGACGAGTTGTTCGGAGCCGAACGACTGGAAGTGACGCTCGATCAGGTCGTCGGCCCGGCTCGACTCGGTGCCCGGCACCGAGAAGTTTGCCCCGACCAGCGAATTCTGCAGCGCCGGGTACAGAACCGCCGATCCCACCGCCAGCAGCGTCCAGATCGCCAGCACCACCCAGCGACGACGCGCGACGAGTCGACCCCACCGGTCGCCGATGTTTCCCCTGGCCACCTGCGGGTCGATTCGCGAGATCGTGTCGGTCATCTACGTCAACTCCCGGCTGAAGATGCGGTACGTGCGGTGCGGCGGGAGTTTCGTCCGGGACAGGACCGAGCCCTTCATCCACGGACTGTCGTCGAGCACGGGAGCCGCTTCGACACGAGTGAACCCGAGATCGCGCATGCGCACCGACATCTCCATGATCAGCAAGGAGGACACGGCTCGATCGGGGCAATCGGGATCGACGAACAGCATGTCCACCCGCACGCCGTCGATGACCTCCGTACGACCCGGACGCTTGACGTGCCACAGCGTCAACAGGTCTCGCGCCCAGCGAGACTTCAGGTGCGACGCCTTGGCGGCGGCCTGATTGACGTCCGGGATTCCCATCAGGAAGCCGACGGGCTTGCCGTCGAGTTCGGCCAGCAGGGTGAGCCGGCGGTCGATGACCGGAAGCATCATCTTCAGCAACTCGAACAGTTCCGTGTAGGACAGCGGCGAGAAGCCCCAGAAGTTCACGAACGTCTTGTTGTAGAGGTCCCGCACGATGCGCGCGTCGCGACGCAGCGTCCGGTACTTCATCGACCGAAACGTCACCTCGGATCGCGCCTTGATCTTCTCGAAGATCTGCATGTGCCGCGCGTATTTGGGGTCGTTGTAGATGATGCACGGGTCGTCGAAGAGGTAGCTGTAGAAGTCCTTGACCGCCATCAGACCCCACTTCTCGAAGTGGGCCGCGTAGTAGAGCGGATTGTGCGGCATCCCCACCAGCGGCAGTGCCGGGATCTCGTCGACGACGATGCCTGCGCTGTAGAACATCGACGGCCCGAACGGCCCGGATACAGTCGCGAGCCCACGCGCCGAAAGCCACTGCGCCGCAGCGTCGAGCAGCGCCTTCGCGACGTCGTGATCGTCGACGGCCTCGTAGAAGCCGAAGAAGCCGATCGACTCCCCCGTGTACTCGGTGAACGACAGAGCGTGGATGGCCACGACCCGACCGACGGCAATTCCGTTCTCGCGCGCCAGGAATGCTTTCGTGATGCGGGTGGCGGCGACCGAGGACGGCGGTGCGATGAGGACTCGACGCAGGTCCATCGATTCGTCGGGAAGGCGGTACGGATCGCCCTGGTAGACCAGGTCCGAGACGGCCTCGAATTCGCGCCAGCCGGCTTTGCCGTCGACCTCTTCGATCGTGATCATCGTTCCTCTTCGCTCTGTTGACTGCCGTCGACGAGGATCGGCGAACGGGCCACCGTCGTCTCCCCGGCGAACACGTAATTGCCTGGCCGGACGGTGATCTCGTCGACGAGTGCGTCCGGCACGAACACGTCGCACTGAGAACCGAAGCGGATCATTCCGTACTGTTCGCCGCGTTCGACGGTGTCACCGACGGCGACGTGCGCGACGATGCGGTCGACCCAGAGATCGGCAATCTGCGTCACCGTGACAACGGCACCGGACTCGTGCTCGATCGAGATGGTGAGCCGCTCGTTGGTGAGCAGATAGTCGCAGCCCTCGTCGTAGGGAGTGCGTCGGGTCAACAGGTTCGCGCCGACCCTGGCCATCGACTTGTTGAACGGTGCGGCGGACCGGTGGCGACGCATACCGACGGTGCCCGACACCGGAATTCGATTGCGGTGCACCGAGTATTCGGACATGTAGATGCCGATCAGGTAACCACTGTCGGTCGAGCTGACTCCTGCGATCTCGTCGAGGACGATCGTCCGCCCCTTCTTGACGGCGAACGCGGTACTGCCCGCCTCCACGCGTTTGACGTACGTGACGAACCCGTCGGCCGGGGCGAGCACCGCCCGCGGATCGGCAGGCGGTACTCGGTGCGGATCGCGGAAGAAGAACCGAGTCCGCCAGTACACGAACAACGCGAACGGAGCTGCCAGCACCGCACCGAGGCCGACTGCCCACCGAACCCACGACATCAGCTGTGCCGCTGTTCGTCGACGCTCTCCGACCAGGTCACGAAGGCATCGGCTGCCCGATTCCGCAGCGAGCCGGGCAGCAGCCCGATCAGCCCGCACACCACGTAGAAGCCCAGCGAGAGAACGCCGTTGGTCACCTCGCGGCCGATGGGTACGTCCCGTAGGCGCACCGAGGTGGGCTCGAATCCGTCCGCCACGTCAGTTGACGGCGGCGGGGGTGAGCGTCTTGAGCTGTGCCTTGTCGAAGTAGAGCTCGAAGAGTCGGCGGTGATCGCACCAGGAGATGTCGTGGTCGACGGGCAGTATCGCCTCGGGCTTGTGCACCAGACGCATGAGCTGATCGATGTTGTCGGCCAGCATCGTCTCGGCGAATCGAGGAGAGATGCGCGCACTGACGCGCTCCTTGAATTCCTCCCAGCTCACCAGATCGAGCCCGAGGAGGTCGGCGTAGAGATCGTGACCGTAGCCGGTGGGATTGCTCGGCAGGAGCCTCGTCAGAGGATGGCTGCGCAACGCGTTGCTCGCCATGACGTCGCACATCACGTCGACCGGGACGTAGTTCATTCCCGGACCGTCCCAGATGGCACCGGCAGCTATAGCCAGTTCGATGATGCGCCAGAAGCTGTAGACCCGTCCCGGATCGCGGCCGAGGTCGGTGCTGCCCAGGATGTAGGGAGCCTCGCACAGGGTGACCGAGTAGGTGTCCGACATCGACAGCCATCCGAGCAGCGTCGCGTTGACCCACTTCATCTGCGCGTACCCGGAGTACCACCACGAATCGGGACGACGGAAGTCTTCGGGCTTCTGATAGAGGTGGGCACCGATACTGCCCACGTACGTCAGGTGCTTGTGCGTTGAGGTGATGCTGAATTCGAGGATGCGCAGCACGCTGACGAACCAGTCGTCGCGCAGCTCGGCGTAGCTCTCGGTGTAGTCGGTGGAACTGGCGCAGTTGAAGATCTGCCCCACTCCGGCAGCCAGGTCGTAGTAGGCGGCCTTGTCGAGACCGAACCGGAACTTCGTCGGCGTGCCCTCGACGATGCGGATCTTGTCGGCATCCACCGCGATCTCGTACTGATCGAAGGTGCGCTGCAGACGCTCGAGAGCCGTTTCCTCCTCGGTGGAACGAACCATCGCGTAGACGACCTCGACGGCGGAATCACGAGTGAGACGGCCGATCAGGTGAGCACCGAGAAATCCGTTGGCCCCTAACACGAGCGCAGTGTCGGTGCGCGGTGCTGCCATGTCTGCCACGCGGCGGCGTGTGTCCTCGTCGATGAACGGACGCAGCGCCGTCGGATCACCGTTGCTCAGCGCGACGACGTCCGCATACTTCCCGGCAAAGCGAAGCCCCGGGCATTCGCTGGTGATCAGTGCATCTGCGTGCGGCCAGATCGGACGCAATGATCCGTCTCCGAACAGTGCTTCTACGTGCATTTGCGCTCCCCTGCAACGGTCGGTGTCCCACATCACTCGGACGGGCAGACGTTAGCAATGACGCGGGCCCATAACCGGTCGACCAGAAAAGTCTGGGAACCCCCACAGCGGCGCTCAACCGGCGTTGAGAGTGTTCCCAATCGAAGTAGGCAAATCGCCCCGTGCCGGTAGGTGCAATCACCAGTGATTTCCGTTCCACGAGACAAACGAGGCCCTTCGACGGTCTAATCGTTTCTCATGACGGCAGTACACCCACACCCCCTTCTGCAACCCGTACGCGATCCGAGCGGCGGCGACGCAGCGGCGGCATGGGCGACCATCGTGCGCGAGCAACCGCACTACCCGCGGGTGTCCGTCACGGCGAACGTGCGCATTCCGATGAGCGACGGAACTGCATTGCGCGCATACGTCTTTCGCCCCGCGGACGCGTCGGGACGCGCGGTGGAGGGCACGTTTCCCACCGTCCTGAACCTCACGCCGTACAACAAGCTGCTGATCAAGGGCATCGACACCGTCCTCGAGACCCCGGTCCTCGGCCGTGCGATCAGAGCGCTCTCGTCCGCGTTCGACCTGACCGGAACCAGATTCGACGGCATCACCGAGATCACCCGAGTGGTGGCGGGCGGGGCGGCCGACCTGCTCTCGGTCAACCGTCATCTCGTGCGCAGCGGGTACGTGCAGATGATCGTCGACGTCCGCGGCACCGGCAGTTCCTCGGGCACCTGGGACGTGCTGGGCCCCCGAGAACAGCTCGACTCGCTCGAGGTGATCGAGTGGGCCCGACGCAGGCAGTGGTGCAACGGCAGGATCGGGATGGCCGGAATCTCGTACTCCGCCATCAACGCCCTGCAGGCCGCAGCCAAGCAGCCTGCCGGCCTCGACGCGGTGTTCGCGGTCGAAGGGTCGGTGGACATCGTGCGCGAGATCTTCGCCACCGGAGGTGCCACCTCGGCGTTCATTCCGCTGTGGCTCGCGGCCGTCAACGGGCTCAAATGGGCGCCTGCGGTCGGCGGAATCGACACGCTCGCCTGGCTCCGCGATCGCGCTCGATCCCCGGCGACAAATCTGCTCGATCTGGCCAAAGGCTTTGTCACAGGTAGAGATCCGCGAATCTACGACAACGAGTACTACGACACCATCGATGCCGTCATCGAAGACATCTCGGCACCGACATTTCTGTACGGCTGCTGGCACGACATCTTCGGCGGCTCCGCACCGGACATCTACAATCGGCTCGCTCTCGAACGCGGATTCAAGCAGCTGCTCGTCGGCGACGGATACCACGGCAACCCGGGAATCGGCTTCGGCGAACCGGGCTTCCCGCCTCGCCTGGACGTGCTCGAACGGGCCTGGTTCGACAAGTGGCTGCGCGACGTGGACAACGGAATCGAGAACTACGGTCCCGTCACCCTGCGTCAGCAGGGTGGCAATTGGACTGCGCACGGGCGCTTTCCAGCTCCCATGGCGCAGCCCCGCAGGCTCTACCTGTCGGCAGCGGTATCGGGCACCGCGCCCCATGCCGTCGCCGACGGCAGTCTCACCGGCGAACCGGCCGAGAAGTCCGACGCCCTGACGGTTCGCCCGTCGCTGCGAGCCGTCGTATCTCGCGACACCACACAGGTTCTCGCCGGCGTGACGGCAGTCCTGGGCGGCGGCTTCACCTACGACAATCGATTCGCCGAGGGCGCCGCAGTCACCTTCACCACTGCGCCCGCCGAGTCGGACACCGTGCTGTCCGGCCCCATGAACCTGCATCTGCGCGTCGTCTGCCATGCGCCGGAAGCATTGTGGGCCATCATGATCTGCGATGTCGCTCCGGACGGGCGATCCACTGTGCTCAGCAACGGGGCACTGCTCGCCTCACGCCGAGCCGTCGACGACGAGCGATCACTGTTCGCCCCCAACGGCGATTACACCCGTCCGTACCATCCACTCACCGAGGCAGCGCTGCTCCCGGTGCCCGTGGGGGAACCCATCGCTCTCGACATCGACATCCTCACCACCGAGGCAGTCATCGCATCCGGCCACAGCCTGCGCGTGAGCGTATTCGCCACCGACACACCGCGGTTCATCCCGATCCTGCCGGATCTGGTGCGTACGCGTCTGCGTAGGCAGGACATCGACATCGACCCGCAGAACCCGAGTTACCTGGTGGTTCCGGTACTCGGTGAGCCCGGCTGGTAGGAACGAGAACATGAGAATCGAACAAGGTGTCGCGCCGACGAACTCCGTCGAGATCGCGTACGAGGACATGGGATCGATCGACGATCCCGCAGTGTTGCTCATCATGGGCCTGTCCGCGCAATTGACGTTGTGGCCCATGGACTTCTGCACCCGCCTCGTCGACGCCGGCTACCGGGTGATCCGGATCGACAATCGCGATATCGGGTTGTCCACCAAGATGACCGGGCAGAGAGTGCGAGGTTCCCAGATTCTTCGCCTGATCCGGCACGAGTTCGGGATGTCCTCGGACGTGCCGTACACGATCACGGACATGGCGGCCGACGCCGTCGGCGTGCTCGACCATCTCGACGTCGACTCGGTGCACGTCGTCGGTGCCTCCATGGGCGGAATGATCACCCAGGTCTTCGCCGGACGCTATCCCGAACGAACGAAGTCGGTCGGCATCCTCTTCTCGAGCACCAACGAGCCGTTTCTGCCGCCGCCCGACCCACGCGCGCTGCTGCCACTTATCGGCGGCGTCGGGAAGGACGCCACCAGGGACGAGATCATCGCGCACTCGGCCAAGACGCTCGCCGCGATCGGTTCCCCCGGTTACCGAACACCGATCGAAGCGCAACTGGAGATCGCGCAGGTGATGTACGAGCGGAACTACAACCCGTCCGGTGTCGTCCGGCAGATGGCTGCGATCACCGGCACCGGCAGTCTGCGGCCCTACGCGAAGAAGATCACCGCACCCACCACGGTCATCCACGGCACCGCCGACAAACTGGTGCGGCCGTCGTGCGGGAAGGCCATCGCCCGCGCCGTCCCCGACGCCGAGCTGACTCTGATCGACGGTATGGCCCACGACCTGCCCGCCGCACTGCTCGACCGCATCGCCGGCATCATCCTGGCGAACTTCGCGCGGGCGCGGGCTGCGTAGGCGACACGGACCCCGTCACGCAACGAAGGCCGGCACCCGATGTTTCGGTGCCGGCCTTCGCAGTGGTGCTGAGCTGATTTACGCGTTCGCGTCGTCCTCGAGGAGGTTGCGCGTGCGGTTCGGATCGACCTGGACGCCGGGTCCGGTGGTGGTCGAGACGGTGACCTTCTTGACGTAACGGCCCTTGGCCGACGAAGGCTTCGCACGCAGGATCTCGTCCAGCGCTGCGCCGTAGTTCTCCACCAGCTTGGTCTCGTCGAACGAGGCCTTGCCGATGACGAAGTGCAGGTTGGCCTGCTTGTCGACGCGGAAGTTGATCTTGCCGCCCTTGATGTCGTTGACGGCCTTGGTCACATCGTTGGTGACCGTGCCCGTCTTCGGGTTCGGCATCAGGCCACGCGGTCCGAGGACACGGGCGATACGGCCGACCTTGGCCATCTGATCCGGGGTGGCGATCGCTGCGTCGAAGTCCAGGAATCCGCCCTGGATACGCTCGATCAGATCTTCTGCACCGACGACGTCGGCTCCTGCTGCCTCGGCCTCTGCAGCCTTCTCACCAGCGGCGAAAACAATAACCCGAGCGGTCTTGCCGGTGCCGTGGGGAAGGTTGACGGTGCCGCGCACCATCTGATCGGCCTTGCGAGGGTCGACGCCGAGACGCACTGCGACCTCGACGGTGGGGTCGAACTTGCTCGACGCGGTCTCCTTGGCCAGCTTCGCGGCTTCGAGAGGCGAGTAGAGGTTGTCCTGGTCGATCTTTGCGGCCTGCTCGAGGTAGGCCTTGCTGCGCTTTGCCATGTCTTACTGTCCTTCGTTCGAGTTCAGTGTGGTTGACGAGCCTGGCCGGCTCTCCCACGTGTGATGCTTGAGGGGCTGAGAATCAGCCTTCGACCGTGATGCCCATCGAGCGAGCAGTGCCGGCGATGATCTTCGCGGCCTGATCGATGTCGTTGGCGTTGAGGTCTTCGGCCTTGGTCTTGGCGATCTCGCGCACCTGATCCATGGTCACCTTGGCGACCTTGGTCTTGTGCGGCTCGCCGGAGCCCTTCGCCACGCCTGCGGCCTTGAGCAGCAGCTTGGCAGCGGGAGGAGTCTTCAGCTTGAAGTCGAACGTGCGGTCTTCGTAGACCGAGATCTCGACCGGCACGACGTTGCCGCGCTGCGACTCGGTCGCGGCGTTGTAGGCCTTGCAGAACTCCATGATGTTGACGCCGTGCTGGCCCAGTGCGGGGCCGACGGGCGGTGCCGGGTTGGCGGCTCCGGCCTGGATCTGAAGCTTGATGATCCCGGCTAGCTTCTTCTTCTTCGGGGGCATTTCTTTTTCCTTGTATTCGCTCGGGTTTCTTGCGGTTGCTACTGCAAGTCTGTGTGGTCGGCTTCTAGATCTTGGAGACCTGGGTGAAGCCGAGCTCGACCGGTGTTTCACGGCCGAAGATCGATACCAGCACCTTGAGCTTCTGCTGCTCTGCGTTGACCTCGCTGATGCTGGCGGGGAGGGTGGCGAACGGGCCGTCCATGACGGTGACCGACTCGCCGACCTCGAAGTCGACCTCGATGGTCGGCTTCGACGTGGTGTCGCCGCCCTGGTCGGCTGCGCCTGCGGTCGCTTTCGCGTCCTTCTTGGCACCTTCCTGCGGCATGAGGAACTTGACGACCTCGTTGATGGTCAACGGTGACGGCCGCGAGGTGGCACCGACGAAGCCGGTGACGCCGGGGGTGTTGCGGACAGCTCCCCAGGACTCGTCGTTGAGTTCCATGCGGACGAGGATGTAGCCGGGCAGAACCTTGCGGTTGACCTGCTTGCGCTGGCCGTTCTTGATCTCGGTGACCTCTTCGGTGGGAACCTCCACCTGGAAGATGTAGTCACCGACGTCGAGGTTCTGCACGCGGGTCTCGAGGTTTGCCTTGACCTTGTTCTCGTATCCGGCGTACGAGTGGATGACGTACCAGTCACCGGGAGCGCGGCGCAGAGCCGCCTTCATCTCGGCGACGGGATCCTCGGGCTCGGCTGTCACATCTACGTCGGCAGTCTCGCCGTCTTCGGCGGGGACGTCCTCACCGGCGGCAGCGGCAACGTCGGCCTTGATGGCTTCGTCGGTCTCGCGGTCCTGAGCGGCCTGCTCCGCTTCGAGGCCCTGCTTGGTCGCCTCGACATCGGCGTCGAATGCGGCCACTTCGGTGGCGTCGTTGTGCGGCGTGCTCACGTCAGCACCCTTTCTCTAGTTTCCTGCTCGGTTCGATCGTCGATAAGTCACGCAGCTGCGATCGGTCAGCCGAACAGCCAGCCGACGCCCTGAATGAAGAGCACGTCGAGGCCACTGATGTACGCGACCATGAACGTCAGGAAGACGAGCACGACGGTGGTGTAGGTGACCATCTGCTTCTTGTTCGGCCAGATGACCTTGCGAAGCTCGGCGACGACCTCACGGAAGAACTGCAACAGACGCAGGAACACGTTCGGCCGCTTGTCGGCTTTGACGTTGCCCGATCGGGTCCTACCGGTCTTGGCCTTCGCGGGCGCGGTGGATGCGGCCGGAGCCTTGGACATCGACACGCCCGCAGCACTACCGCGGGACCTGCTGGTCGATCGCTTACCGGTGGGAACCACGGCGTCTGCAGCGGATTCACCGGCAGTGGTGTCAGCATCGGAAGGACGGCCCTCGGAGCCAGGTGCGACGTCGCCTGAAGCCGAAGAGTTCTCGAACTCCTCCGATCGACCGTCGCGCTTACCGCGCTCCTCGCTCACGTCGTTCCTCTCAGTTGCTGACACCTTGGGCAGGGGCGACAGGACTTGAACCTGCAACCTACGGTTTTGGAGACCGTTGCTCTACCAATTGAGCTACGCCCCTTCGGCCGAAACTTCTCGGCCGCTCTGGTGTCCATCCGGCTCATACACACGGCCCACACAACCTCGGGAAGAGGACGCGGGCAGCGCAGAGCGCCGAATTACCCCAGAAATCTCAGTGTACTGCACACCCTTCGGAACAGATAAATCCCGTCGTCCCGGCCGTGAACGACCTCGACCGGATCGACCATGCTCAGGCCAAGCGCACCGTTGCGGTGGCTCGCCCGAAAATCTTCTTGCCGGCGGACTTCGCGACGATGGCGACAGTCGCGGTTCGCTCATCGGCGTCCATAGACTTGATCTTGCCGGCGAACTCCACCGACGCCGGGGAGTCGGCCGGGACGAAGACCGCACTGGTGAAGCGCACGTTGTACTCGGTGACCGCACCCGGGTCGCCGAGCCACGAGGTGACGAAGCCGGCACCGAGGCCCATCGTGAGCATTCCGTGAGCGATGACGTCGTCCAATCCGGCCAGCTCGACGACTTCGTCGCTCCAGTGGATCGGGTTGGGATCGCCGGACACGCCTGCGTAGTTCACCAGGTCGCCTCGGGTCAGGGACACGATTCGCTCAGGCAGCTCCTCGCCGACCGATACGTCGTCGAATTCACGAAGCGCCATGCCGGATCACTTCCTTCACCGCATGGGCGATGTTCTCGTCGATCTCCCCGCCGGTACGCGCCACAATGGTCGTCCAGGTGGTTTGAACGAGGTCGCCGTTCTGATCGGTGATGATGTTCTTGGTGGTCATGATGTCGCTGCCGCTCATCTGCCGGAACGACTCTAGATACACGTCGCAGAAGATTCGATCGCCGACCTGGATCGGGCGATGAAATTCCAGTCTTTGATCGGTCTGGAGAATCTGACTCGGGTCGTATCCCGTGATGAACTCTTGCAACATCCGGGTCTGCGACATGATTCCGAGCAGGGAAATGAAGGTCAAGGGCGCGAGGAGACCGTCGTAACCGAGGCCCTTCGCTGCGTCCTCGTCGTGATGCGCGGGATGAAAATCTTGGACGGCACGCGCATATTCACGAACCTTCTCACGGCCGACCTCGTAGAAGTCGTCGACGCGAAAATGAGAACCGACCATGGACGCCGCGTGTGCGGACGCATCCATGGCCGGAACGTCGTGTGGAGCTTGTGACACTGTGGAGACCTTTTCTACCCTGGACGCAAGAACCGTTAGGGAAGAAAATGCGACCTAACGCCGGGCGCCGATGAGAGATCGGAACTGCGAACCAGCGAGCCGTGCGGACTAGCGAGATTCGCGGTGAGCCCGATGCGTGCCGCAGTTGGAGCAGAACTTCTTCAGCTCGATGCGGTCGGGATCGTTCCGACGGTTCTTCTTGGTGATGTAGTTGCGGTGCTTGCAAACCTCGCAGGCCAAGGTGATCTTGGGCCGCACATCGGTGGAGGAGGCCACTGGACGCCTACTTTCGGGTAAATCTGATCAGGGTCAATCAGGACTGTTCATGGGTGCTACGGGTCGTGCTTGCCTACTGTGTAGCGGTGACCGGACTTGAACCGGCGACGCAACGATTATGAGTCGTTTGCTCTACCAACTGAGCTACACCGCCTCAGGTGCTCATCGTCCACCATCCCACGTGGGGAAGGCGACGTCGAGCCATCCAATCCAGCGAGCCCCCTAACGGAATCGAACCGTTGACCTTTTCCTTACCATGGAAACGCTCTACCGACTGAGCTAAGGGGGCGAACAACGACGCATGTTGCCGTGCGCTGAAGCCTTCAAGAGGTTACACATTCGGAGCGCCGACTACCAAATTGCGTGGTCAGCGAGCCGTTCATGTCCCTCTTCACATGGAAACCCCAGCGAGAAAAATCCTCGCCGGGGTTCCAGGTGTGGCAGATGTAGGATTCGAACCTACGTAGGCATAAGCCGACGGATTTACAGTCCGCTCCCATTGGCCGCTCGGGCAATCTGCCGTGATGCGATCGAAGCCCGTACTGCTCTTCGGCGCGGTGAGAAGAATACAACGAACGTCCCCCCGGAACGCAAACCGGGTGGATACGGTCGGTGGCGGGCCGATAAAGTCCCTGCGGGATGTGGACCGAAACCACCGCCAAATCAAATTTTCGATTCGACTGGAGAGTGTGAGAAGTGGCTGATTCGTCCTTCGACGTAGTGAGCAAGGTCGACCGACAGGAAGTGGACAACGCTGTCGGACAGGCCGCGAAGGAGCTGGCGACCCGCTTCGACTTCCGTGGATCCGACACCAGCATCGAATGGTCCGGCAGCGGCGAGTCCGAGACCATCGTCATCACCTCCGAATCCGAGGAGAAGGTCAAGGCCGCTCTCGATGTGTTCAAGGAGAAGCTGATCCGACGGGACGTCTCCCTCAAGGCCTTCGAGACCAACGATCCGGCCGCGTCCGGCAAGGTCTACAAGGTCACCGGCAAGCTCGTGCAGGGCATCACGACCGAGAACGCCAAGAAGATCTCCAAGAAGATCCGCGACGACGGCCCCAAGGGCGTCAAGGCACAGATTCAGGGCGACGAACTGCGCGTGAGCAGCAAGAAGCGTGACGATCTGCAAGCCATCCAGCAGCTGCTCAAGAACGAGGACTTCGGCATCGCACTGCAGTTCGTCAATTACCGCTAGAGCGGCTTCGCCGCACGTGCATGGAACTTCGTAGCAGGCTACGAAGTTCCACTCACATGCCGCAGGCTCCTGTCAGTCGGGCCGGTGGCCGGCCATCCGCTCGAGTCGCTCGATGCGGTCGGCCATTGGCGGGTGGGTGGCGAACAGTCGACCTGCCGTGTCGCCGATGCGGAACGGGTTGGCGATCATCAGATGCGACTCGGCGGCCAATCGCGGCTCGGGCGGCAGCGGTGCCAATTGCACTCCCCGCTCGAGTTTGCGAAGCGCCGACGCGAGGGCCAGCGGATCGCCGGTGAGCTCGGCTCCCGATTGATCTGCCTGGTACTCCCGCGAACGAGAGACCGCCAGCCGAACCAGGGTGGCCGCAATGGGCCCCAGCAGCGACACCAGGAGCAGCGCGATCGGGTTAGGGCCTCCGTTGCCGCGTCCGCCGAAGATGTTGGCGAAGAAGGCCAGGTTGGCCAGGCCCGAAATGACAGCAGCCATCGCCCCGGCCACCGACGAGATCAGAATGTCGCGGTTGTAGACGTGCGAGAGTTCGTGACCGAGCACTGCTCGTAGTTCGCGCTCGTCGAGGATGCGCAGGATGCCCTCGGTGCAGCACACCGCAGCGTTGCGCGGATTGCGTCCGGTGGCGAACGCGTTGGGGTTGTTGGTGGGACTGACGTACAGCGCAGGCATCGGCTGATGAGCGGCCGTCGCCAACTCGCGAACGATCCGATACATCGCCGGCTGCTCGAGCTCGGTCACCGGCACGGCATGCATCGATCGCAACGCCATCTTCGCGCTGTTGAAGTACGCGTAACCGTTGACGCCGACGGCCAGGACGATCGAGCCGATCAGAATCGTCGCATTACCGAACAGTGAGCCGATGAAAACGATGAGCGCCGACATCCCGACCAGCAGGCCGAAAGTCTTCGCGCCGTTCGCGTAACCGTTCATGTCTCGAATGCCTCCTCGTACCGGGTGTTGCTACCCGATTCAACGAAAGCACCCCGACCGGCAGTTCCCTGCCTGGAGTCCGAGCCGACTACCCGACGCGTTCGACGGTGTAATTCACCAACCGTCCGAGTGCATCGTTGGCCGGCCCCTGCGGCAGCAGTGCGAGTTCTGCGTGTGCCCGAGCGGCATATTCGCCGAGTGTCTTCTTGGCCGAGACCATTCCGGGTGAACGCTGCAGCAGTTCCAGGGCCTCGGTGACCAGGGCGTCCTCGGTGACCGGACCGGCGAGGATCTCGCGCAGTCGATCACCGTCGGAACCTTCCTCGCGCAGCGCGAAGAGCACCGGCAGAGTGTGTACGCCCTCCCGCAGGTCGGTACCGGGAGTCTTGCCGGACTGCTCGGTGGCCGAGGAGATGTCGATGATGTCGTCGGAGATCTGGAAGGCGGTACCGACAGCGTCACCGAGGCGCTCGAGGCGTCCCACATGCTCGGCATCGCCGCCGCTGAACGTTCCGCCGAAGCGTCCGCACGAGGCGATGAGCGAACCGGTCTTCTCCCATACGACCTTCAAATAGTGCGCGACGGGATCGTCGGTGCTCTTGGCTCCGATGGTTTCGCGCATCTGACCGGTCACGAGTTCGGCGAAGGTTTCGGCGATGATGCGGACGGCGTCGGGCCCGAGCGTGGACACCAGACGAGACGCGTGCGCGAACAGGTAGTCGCCCGCGAGGATCGCCACACTGTTGCCCCAGCGTGAGTTCGCACTCTCGGCGCCTCGACGCATCGACGCTTCGTCCATGACGTCGTCGTGATAGAGCGTCGCCAGATGAACCAGTTCGACGACCGTGGCCGCGGTGACGATCGCGGGATCGGTCGGCGACGGTCCCAGTTGACCCGTGAGCACGGTGAACAGGGGCCGGAATCGCTTTCCACCGGCCTTGGCCAGGTGCAGCGCGGCCTCGGTGAGAAACTCCTCACCGTCGGAGAGTTCGCTGATCATCAGTTCTTCGACGCGTGCGAGGCCGTCGGCGACGGATCGCGCGAGCTCCGGGTCACCCAGGTCGACTCCGGCAACGACCGTTGCTACGGCAGCGTCGTCTGTACTCACGATGTTGGTCCCTGTCCTGTCGTCGACATGCCGGCGGCAGCGGCTTCAGCGCCGCTGCTCGCCTTCTACCGTAGTGAACCTAGCGTGCACACCGGTGGGACGGTGTCACCGACCACAGGTGACACTTCACTCACCGAGGTTGCCGGAGATGACTTCCAGCGTCGGTCAGTGCTGCCATCAGACCTTCGAGCAGGATCACGTGCGGAATTCTGCTGGTGACCGCGAGTTCGCGCTGGAAGCTGAGGTGACGCATGCCCACCACGCGTTCGCACGGCGTTGACGGGAGGCCCTCGACGCACCCGTTCGTAGAAATCGGGATACTGGAACACGTGAGCACTTCCCACCCCGCCCCACCCACCGCGACCGACGTTCTGGTCGTGGGTGCGGGCCCCGCAGGATCGTCCGCTGCGGCATGGGCCGCGAGATCCGGCCGCGACGTCGTCCTGGCCGACGCGGCAGTCTTCCCCCGCGACAAGACGTGCGGTGACGGGTTGACGCCACGCGCCGTCGCCGAGCTCGATCAGCTGGGCCTCGGCGAGTGGGTGCGCGGCAAAGCGCGCAACCGAGGACTGCGACTGAGCGGATTCGGGCAGGAACTGGAACTCGAGTGGCCGAGCAGATCGCTGCCGACCATCGGAAGTGCAGTTCCCAGAACTGAATTGGACGACAGGATTCGCGTCGCCGCAGTCGAATCCGGGGCCGTGATGGCCGAGGGAGCCAAGGCTGTCTCCGTCACCCGCGACGGCAATTCGGTCCGCTCGGTGACCCTCCAGACCGCCACCGGAGAACACGAGATCTCCTGCCGCACACTGATCGTCGCCGATGGTGTCCGTTCCACTCTGGGCAAGCAACTCGGGCGGCAATGGCATCGCGACACTGCATTCGGCGTCGCTGCTCGCGCCTACATCGACTCGGGCCGCAGCAACGACGAGTGGATCAGCTCGCACCTCGAATTGCGTGACGCCGCAGGCACTCTGCAGCCCGGCTACGGCTGGGTCTTCCCGCTGGGCGACGGAACCATCAACATCGGCGTCGGCACCTTGGCCACCGCCAAGAGGCCTGCACCCGGAGCGCTGCGTCCCCTACTCGACCTCTACACCCGCCAGCGCCGCGACGAATGGGACCTCAGCGGTGAGTTGCGATCGGTGGCGTCGGCGCTGCTGCCGATGGGTGGTGCGGTCTCGGGAATCGCGGGCACAAACTGGGCCATCATCGGTGACGCTGCGGCCTGCGTGAACCCACTCAACGGCGAGGGCATCGACTACGGACTCGAAGGCGGCCGCATGGTCGTCGACCTGCTCGATGACCCCGACCTCACCGACGCCTGGCCCAGCCTGCTCCGCGAGCACTACGGGCAGTCCTTCTCCATCGCTCGACGCCTCGCTGGACTGCTCACGGTGCCGAGATTCCTGCCCGCAGCGGGACCGGTGGGTATGCGCTCGCGGGCACTGATGAAAGTCGCCGTCCGCTGCATGGGCAACCTCATCACCGAGGCAGACAGCGATCTCGTCGCGCGTACCTGGCGGGCATCGGGAACCGGCTCGCTGAAAATCGATTCCCGGCCGCCGTTTTCGTGAACCGTGCTAGGGCCGAATTGCTTTGTGCAGCGCCACGATTCCGCCGGTGAGGTTGCGCCACTGCACGTCGGTCCAGCCGGCGTCGGCGATCCGCTGCGCTAATTGTTCCTGTGTCGGCCAGGCGCGGATGGACTCGGCGAGGTAGACGTACGCGTCGGGGTTACTGCTCACGGCGCGAGCGACTTTCGGCAACGCCTTCATCAGGTACTCCATGTACACGGTGCGGAACGGACCGAACACCGGCGTGGAGAATTCCGAGACGACGAGCCTGCCGCCGGGCTTGGTGACGCGGGCGATCTCGCGCAGGCCTGCGTCGAAGTCGGAGACGTTACGGAGGCCGAAAGAGATGGTGGCGGCGTCGAAGCTGGCGTCGGCGTAGGGCAGTGCCATCGCGTCGCCTGCAACCATCGGCACACCTCGCTGCAGTCCGGCTTGCAGCATGCCCTTGGAGAAATCGGTGGCCACACACCAGGCTCCGCTGCGACCGAGTTCGACGGTGGAGACGCCGGTGCCTGCAGCGAGATCGAGTACCCGCTCACCGGGTTTGAGATCCAACGCTCGACGCGTCAGCTTGCGCCAACTGCGGTCCTGCCCGAACGACAGAACCGTGTTGGTGATGTCGTATCGACGGGCGACGCCGTCGAACATCGACGCCACCTCGTGGGGCTCTTTTGCCAGGGTTGCGCGTGATGTCTGGGCCACACGGTCCAGACTACTCAGGCAATCTTTTGCACCCGCGGCGCTGTGATGCCTTGCACGTCGTAGTAGTGCGAGATCAGCTCGTCGCAGATTGCGGGCCACGTGCGGTGCAGCACCGATTTGCGGGCTGCGTCGCCGAATCGTGCCCGAGTGGTGGGTTCGGCGAGGGCTCCGACGGCACTGGGCAGCAATTCGGTGAACTTGTCGACCGGCAACAGGTAGCCGTTGCGGCAGTGCGAAACGAGGTCGCGTGGGCCACCGGCGTCGGGTCCGATCACGGGAACGCCGCTGGCGAGGGCTTCTTGGACTGCCTGGCAGAAGGTTTCGTGTTCGCCGGGGTGGACGAAGATGTCGAAGCTGGCGTAGGCCCGAGCGAGTTCGTCGCCGCCGAGTTGTCCGGTGAAGATCGCGCCCGGCATCAGGGTCTGCAACGCCGCTGTGTCGGGTCCGCCGCCGACGATCACCAGCTGGATCGACGGGTCGGTGGCCAGTACGGCGAGCCGCTCGACATGCTTCTCGGGGGCGAGCCTGCCGACGAAGCCGACGATCAGCTTCTCGTCTGCTCCCCACTGACTTCTGAGCGTCTGCGACGTGGCCGAGGGCGCGAATCGGACGGCGTCGACTCCTCGCGCCCACCGGTGCACGCGCGGAATGCCGTGCAACTCCAACGCGTCGACGGCCGAGGTGGACGGCGCCAGGGTGCGGGCCGCGCCGCGGTGCAGTCTCCTGGTCCAGCGCCACGCGGCTTTCGAGGTGAGGCCCAGGCCGTAGCTGGCGGCGAAACCGGCGACGTCGGTCTGGTAGACGGCGACCGCGGGTACGTCCAGTCGGTTGGCGGCGGCGAGGCCGCCTGCTCCGAGCAGGAACGGTGACGCCAGATGCACGACGTCGGGGGCGAAGGCGCGCATCGCCGAGACCATGCCGAGGCCCGGTACACCGACGGGCAGCGAACTGACCTTGGGGACCATGATCGACGGCACCCGGTGCACCGGAACGTCGTCGTGCCACGTCGCGGCTCTGGGGCCGGACGGATTGTCCGGGGCGATGACGATGGCGTCGTGCCCCGTCTTGTCGAGGTGTTCGAGGACACGGATCACCGAGTGGGTGACGCCGTTCATGTTGGGCAAGAACGATTCCGCAACGATGGCTACTCGCACGATCCTCAGTGTGGGCGGCCCCGCAGTCGGCCAGGTATGGACAACGTTACGTGTGGGCCAACGTCACACGAATTGCGCGAGCACCCACGACGGATTCGGGTTGGTGCGGTGTTCGGAGCCCGCGAACACCGTGGGAACCGTCTCGTTGCCGTCGTTGACAGACCGCACCCGCGCGGCCGCAGCCGGATCCTGGCGGATGCTCGTCCACACGGCTTTCTTTCCGCGCAGCAACAGCGCCACCCGCAACCGCAAGCAGAAGATGCATCCCGGACGCCAGTAGACCAGCGGCACCGATCTCTCTGTCGCCTGATTGCGCGAGGCGTCCGGCCGGGTCGTTCCGCAGGCTCCACTCCCGATGTCGGACAGGGAACTCGGATACAGCACCGGCGTCATCAGAACGAGAAGGAACACCACGGCAAGCACCATCACCACGATCGAGGACGCGATGTTGCCGAAGTTCACCAACGCGAACCCGGCCACCGCGGCGAGGGCAGCGATGACCCACTGTTTGGCATTACGCATTCTTGGCCTCCTTGCGACGTAACCAGATCAGCACCGGGCCGGCAATCAGCCAGGTGACGACGATGACGGATCCGGCCGGAACGATAGCGACGGTGGCGTCGCGGCCCGCGACGCGAACCAGCTCGACGTCCGGGTCGGCCTTGTAGTACTCGACCTCGATGCGTTGACCCGCGATGAGGTTGGTGGGGTACAGCACGCCGAGCGCCGGGTTGTGTGTCACGCCGTCGGGGGTGATGAAGCTGACGGCCGAGCGCAACTTGCCCGCGGACAGCACCTCGGCTGTGGCGGTGCCCTTGTCGGAATCGATGGTGACGTCGTTGCGCCAGGCTCCGACCACAAGAAGCACGGAAAGGACCGAAATCGCAATGGCGACCACGAGCACGACCAGCCGGGCCCTGTACAGCGTTCGGCTGCCTCTGTCGGTATCGGTCACAGCGATCAGGTTACTTCGCAGCCGACGCGACTCCGCTCGGGTAACGTCTGCACTCATGTCGCGCAGCTTCGAGTTCACCGTCGAATCGTCCAATCCCCCCGCCGACGTGCATGCAGCACTCACCAGTGAAGACCAGTGGATGGCCCGCTTCGCCAAGGCGAAGAAGACAGACGGGTTCGAGCTGACCAAGCACGACGACGGTGGCCTGACCGTCGACATCACCGAAGAAGTCGGTACGTCCGAGCTCCCCGGTTTCGTCACCAAGGTCGTCAAGGGCAAGCTGATGGTCTCGCGCACCGACCACTGGGGGCCACTCGAGGGCGACCGCGCCGAGGGAACGCTGACCGGTGGAACCACCGGTTTGCCATCGAAGGTGAAGGGCACGCTCTCGCTTCGCCCAGACGGCACCGGCGCGAAGCTGATCGTCAAGGGCGAATCGACCGTCAAGATCCCCCTCGTCGGCGGCAAGATCGAGGACCTGATCAACAAGATGATCAAGGACATGATCGACCAAGAAACCGGCCAAACCCTCGAATGGGTTGCGGCGCAACAGAGCTAGCGTCCGCCCCTTGGGGTCGGAAGGCGACTCCGCCTCAGGACGCGAGTATCTGTTCACGAAGGATGTCGGCGTGGCCGCAGTGGTGGGCCAGTTCCCTCAGCACCTGAACATATACCCAGTGCACCGTACGAGGCCCGGAATGATGGCCCGTCACGATGGCATCGAGTGGCACTTCGGCTACTACAGCTCTAGCAGTTGCGCATGCCTGTCTGTGCGCCGAGACGACACCGGCGATGGTGTCACCGTCGTCGACGACGAAGGACTCCGAAGCACTACGAACCAGTCCGAGCGCAACCCTGGACCCACCCCCGACGCATTCCTCGAACCACACCCGCTGCATCCAGGTCACATGCTTGAGCAAGCCGAGTAACGTTGTCGCAGAGGGAACCAACCGTTCACGCGCCTGCTCCTCGGTGACACCATCGACTGTCGCATCGAGCGCTCTCCGGTAGTCCTCGATGAACGCCTCGAGCTGAGTGCGGTCATCGTCCAGCAGTACCTCGAACGCACCCGTCACCGGTTCTCCCCAATACGATTGTCGGCCTCCGTTGCGTGCATGCGTTCCAGACGCGCGCCCGCAGCGATCGTAAACCCCCCCAACGAAATTTCGCGGACAACAACGGCACCGGCGCGACGCTGATCGTCACGGGAGAATCGACGGTGCAGTTCCCACTCGTCGGCGGAAATATCGAAGACCTGATCGACCAGGAAACCTGCAAATGAGTTGCAGCGCAACAGAGCTAGCGGCCTACCACGCGCTACAGCCGCGCCCGAATTGCTGCGTGTAGCTCGCGCAAGCCCGATCGCTCGGTGGTCACTTCCAGCACCCTGATTCCCGTGGCATGGCCGGTGAGTTCGGTTGCCAGATCGGCCAAGTCGACCAGTCGATGCTCCACACGGTAGGCACCGCACAGCGCGCCGAGGTCCATGCCGTGGGGCGTGCCGAACACTCTCTCGAACACACCCGCGTACTGCGGGTCGCCCTGTTCGAGGAGCTCGAAGATGCCGCCGCCGTCGTCGTTGGCGACGACGATCGTCAGGTCGTCCGGACGCGGTTCACCGGTGCCGATGAGCAAGCCCGCGGCGTCGTGCAGAAACGTCAGATCACCGAGAAGCGCTATCGTGCGGCGCTTTCCGGACATCGCGGCACCGATAGCCGTCGAGACGGTGCCGTCGATACCGGCCACGCCGCGGTTGGACAGAACCTTCACGTCCGGGATCGGAGTCGAGACCAGG
This sequence comes from Rhodococcus sp. IEGM 1330, assembly GCF_033142445.1. Classification (NCBI taxonomy): domain Bacteria; kingdom Bacillati; phylum Actinomycetota; class Actinomycetes; order Mycobacteriales; family Nocardiaceae; genus Rhodococcus; species Rhodococcus sp. IEGM 1330. The sequence goes on along the minus strand of NZ_JAWLSB010000003.1, from coordinate 164,226 downwards.
GCCGCGTCGCGCACGGGATTGGACGCTCCGAGCACCAGCTGGTCTCCGGGCTGCAGCGCGGACATCACCACGTCGGCCACATGCAGTCCCGTCGGCTTGGGATGCTCTCGAAGTTGTTCGTGCACAGCCAGTTCGGCTCTCTCGGACAGAGCGGCGCAACGGGCGATCCAGGCGGGGTCGGGCGCACCGGTGGTGACCGCCCGGGTGCCGGTGGCCAGGACGTTGCCGGAGACGTCGGGCCAGCGCGGTCCCGTGGTGAGCGCGATGACGTCCACTGCCGGGTCGGCGAGCAACGCCGATACCTGCCGGTGCAACGTAGGGCGTCCGGTGATGACGGCCTGCTTCGGCTTCAACTGCGCAAGAGCCAAGGGATGCAACGCGATTCCGTGTAGGGGTGCGGTTGGCTCGGCGACGGTCGGCAGCCCGGCGAGTTCCGGTCGCACGCCGCCGCCGTGACCGGAGACGACGACGGTGTCCACCGACAGGTCCAACTCCACCGGGACGTCGAGCGTCGCCTGGGTGGTCGAGGTCCACGGCAATCCATCGGGCCGACCCTCCGGACGCGCGCCGGGGTCGCCGATCGCAGGCACCAGAGGCTCACGCAACGGGATGTCGAAGTGCACCGGCCCGGCGTTGCCGGAGCGTGCGCCGCGCGCTGCGGCGATGACCCGCGAGACCGCACTGCGCCACTGACTGTTCTGCTTGGGCCCTTCCTCGGCGAGCCCGAGGCTGATCGTCGCGCGAACCTGGGATCCGAACAGGCCGAGCTGCTCGATGGTCTGGTTCGCGCCGGTGCCGAGCATCTCGTACGGGCGGTTGGCGCTGATGACGATCAGCGGAATGCGCGCGTAGTTCGCTTCGAGAACCGCAGGCCCCAGATTGGCGACCGCAGTTCCCGACGTCATCACTACAGGGACGGGCTGACCACTGCCCAGGCTCAGGCCGATGGCCAGAAAGCCGGCAGTTCGCTCGTCGATCCGCATGTGCAACCGCAGGCGGCCGGCGACGTCCGCCTCCTGCAACGCGAACGCCAACGGGGCGTTCCGCGAGCCGGGACACAACACGACGTCTCGGATCCCGCTGCGCGCCAATTCGTCGACGACTGCGGTGGCCTGTGCGGTGGACGGATTCACAGTTTCCAGAGTGTCAGACGCGTCGATAGGACGCCGCAACCGGGCTTTGACAGTATGAAGGTGTGCGTACAGTCTTTCGGCCCGACGAGGTCGCTCCCGGTCGCTTCTACCAGCTCCTGACCGCTTCGGTGGTACCTCGGCCCATCGCCTGGGTCTCCACAATCTCGGCCGACGGTGTGGCGAACCTCGCCCCCTACAGCTTTTTCACGGTCTCGTCGACTGTGCCGCCGGTCGTGCAGTTCACGTCGGTGAGCCGCAAGGACAGTCTTCGCAACATCGAGGCCACCGGCGAGTTCGTCGTGAATCTGGCGACGGCACCGTTGGTCGATCAGGTCAACAGCAGCTCGGCGAGCTTCGACCACGACGTCAGCGAATTCGAGGCCCTCGGGATCGAGAGCGAGCCCAGCACCGTCGTGACGCCACCGCGCGTCGCGGCCGCTCCGATCGCCATCGAGGCGACGCTGCATCGTGTCGTGGAGGTCGGCAACTGCTTCGTCGTCATGGGCACCGTCGTCGCCCTGTCGGTGCGTCCCGAATTTCTGGCCGAGGACGGCCTCCCCGAGTTCGACGCCATCGCCCCGCTCAGCCGCCTCGGCCGTTCCGAATGGGGGTTGCCGCCCGAGGTTCGTGAGATCGAGCGGCCTTCTTGATTCGCTGGCTCCTGCTGGTTCTCGTCACCGTCGGCCTGACCGTCGGTGCGGATGCTCTGGGGATTCCGTCGGCCGCACTGTTCGTCGCGCTGCTCGTGGCGGTGATCTTCGCTCTCGCAGGCTGGGCACCGACCACGGGCACCGAGCGCGCTCCGCTGCCACGACGGCTCGGCATGGTGGCTCAGGCGGTGCTGGGTGTCGAGATCGGGACACTGGTGCAGCGAGACACTCTCAGCTCACTGGGCGACGCCTGGTTGCCGGTGCTGCTGGCATGCGTCGGAACGCTTCTGCTGTCCATTGCCGCGGGAGCACTGCTGGGACTGCGGAAGGACATCGATTCACTGACCGGCGCGCTGGCACTGGTCGCGGGCGGCGCGTCGGGCCTGGTGGCCATTGCCCAGGAACTCGGCGGCGACGAACGCGTCGTGGCGGTGGTGCAGTACCTGCGGGTCGTTCTCGTCACCACAACCCTGCCGCTGGTGGCGACACTGGTGTTCAGTGCACAGCCCGGTCAGTCGACGATGCTCGCCGATTCCGGAGCTCCGCTGTATGTGGACCTGGCCTTCGTGCTGGTCTGCGGCGGGGTGGGAGTCCTGCTCGCACTGGCGCTGCGATTTCCCGCTCCGGCGCTGCTGGGGCCGCTGATCGCCGCCACGTGCGCCGACGTTGCCGGGGTGTCGTTCGACGCATCGGTTCCCACGTTGCTGCTGTGGGCGGCGTACATCGTGATCGGGTGGCAAGCGGGCCTGCGATTCACCGTCGCGAGCCTGAAGTCCATCTCTCGGGTGCTGCCGTCCGCATTGCTGCTCATCATCGCCGTCACCGTCGGGTGCGCGATGCTCGGCTTGTGGTTGGCCTCGGCCACGGGCACCAGCGGGTACGAGGGCTACCTGGCGACCACCCCGGGTGGGGTGTACGCGGTGTTGGCCATCGCAGCATCGACCGGAGCGAACGTGACGTTCGTCGTGGCCGCACAGATCATCCGGGTGTTCATGATGCTGTTCGCGGTGCCGATGGGAGCGAAGGTCGTCCAGCACTGTCGGCGAGAGCGACCCGAGTGAATCGACGCGACCCCATTCGAATTCAGGGTCCACTGATCTCACCGGCATGGCCAAGTACCTCAAACCCGAGCACCCGGTGTTCTACCGTCTGCATGTTCTCGCTGCCGAACGAGTAAGTTCCGGTTTCGTCAGGATCACCCTCGGGGGCGAATCGCTCTCGAACTACCGGTACATGGGCTACGACCAGTGGTTCCGACTGTTCCTTCCGCAACCCGGTCAGCGTGAACCCCGCATCCCCAGCTCGACCTCGAAACTCTGGTACGCCCAGTTATCTGACCTTCTCCAAGGACACCAAGCCGGTGGTCCGCAACTACACCGTCCGTGACTTCCGGCCCGTAGGCCAGGGCCGGTACAGCGAGGGTGCGGAGATGGATGTGGACTTCGTCGTCCACGGTGCCGAACACGGCGGCCAAGCAGGTCCAGCGTCGTCGTGGGCTGCGCACGCCGTTCCCGGGAAGCGCGTCGCGATTCTCGACGAGGGACGCATCTACAACCCGGACACGAATGCCTCGTGGCACTTGCTCGTCGGCGACGAAAGTGCAGCTCCGGCAATTCTCGGAATACTGCGATCCTCGCCCGCGGACCTGCGGGCCGTGGTGTTCCTCGAAGTCCCCACCGAGGCCGACGTCCAGCATCAGGATGTACCGCCGGGCGTCGAGCTGAACTGGATCGTGCGCCCCAACCCGCATGCCAAACCCGGTGATGCGGCACTCGCCGCAGTGCAGAAAGCCGAACTTCCCGGCGGCATCCCGTTCGTCTACGTGGCAGGCGAGCAGGGCTTGGCCACGGGCTTGCGCAGATACCTGGTGAACGACCGCGCAGTACCGAAATCCAGCATCTGCTTCACCGGATACTGGAAGTTCGGTAAGGCCGCCGGATAGCACTCGATTAGTGTCATCTCACATGTCCGGCTTGGGAAAAGGTCACACCGTCGTCACCGACTCGGTCGAGGTCGACGGTGCGTCGTTCGCCTCGCTGCGCGCCCGTCCTCTCCCCCGCGCCGAACGCTACGAACTGGGTCGACGCCTACGCGAGAAGGTACCGATCGCCTCGCTCGGCGATTGGACCCCACCGGCGGACCGACCAGACCCGGTCAAGCAGATCGAATACTCGCACCAGGGCCGGATCGAATGGCTGATACCGACGCGCCTCGAGCGGATGGTCGAGTCCCCGTACGGATTCCTGCGCGGCACGGCCATCGTCATGGCCCGGGACGTGGCGATGCTGCCGTCGACCGGTATCAACCCGGTCATCAGCGGCGACGCCCACCTGGGCAACTTCGGGTTCTACGCCTCCCCCGAACGCGACCTCGTCATCGACCTCAACGACTTCGACGAGGCCCACCCGGGAGCCTGGGAATGGGATCTGCGACGCCTCGCCGCGAGCATCTGGGTGGCCGGACGGCAGAACGGCCGCACCGAGGATCAGTGCCGCGACGCCGTCACCGCCTGCGTGTCCGCGTACCGAATCGAGGTGGCCCGACTTGCCGACGAGCCGCTGATGTCACGTTCGTTCCAGCGTCTGACGGCCGAGAAGCTGCAGCGCGACGCCACCGAGGGGTCGCTGCGCAAGGAGATCAAACGCGCCACCAAGAAGGCGCGTCGACGCACCAGTGACCGCGTTCTGCCGCGTTTCACCGAGAAGCACGACGGCAAGCGCAGAATCGTCGAGGAGCCGCCGATCACCACGCGCATCTCGGCGAGGGACGAGGAACTTCTCGCCGTCGGATTGGACGAGTATCTGCTCACCCTCACCCCGCACTGGCGTCGAGTGCTCGGTGGATACACGTTGATCGACGTGGCGCACCGCGTGGTCGGCGTCGGCAGCGTCGGGCTGCGGGCGTACGTGGCTCTGCTCGAGGGCACCAGCGAGGACGACGTCGTGTTTCTGCAGCTCAAGCAGGCCAGACGCTCGGTGCTTGCGCCGTACGTGCACGGCGAATCGGCCTGGCACGATCATCAAGGGCAACGCGTCGTCGAGTATCAGCAGGATCTGCAGACCGTCAGCGATCCGCTGTTGGGTTGGACGACCATCGCCGGACGGCAGTACTACGTGCGACAGTTCCGCAACATGAAGGGAACGATCGACCTGTCGTCGATCGATGCACCCGCACTGGTCGACTACGCACGGGTGGTGGGCCGACTGCTGGCCAAAGGACATGCGCGCACCAGTGGCGCGTCGATGATCTCGGGATACACGGGCGATTCCGATGCCCTCGAGGTGGCGTTGTGCCGTTTCGCGCAGCTGTACGCGGATCAGACGGAAGCCGACTGGGAGCGATTGAGCGCTACGCGCATGTGAGTGGAAATTCGTAGCAGACTACGAATTTCCACTCACATGCGGCGAAGCCGCTCAGGCGTGCTTGGCGACCAGGTCACCCACGCGCGGCAGCGCCTCGGTGACGTTCTTCTTCGCCGAGCCACGCAGACTGCCGTAGAACTTCTTGACGACGGACTTGTCGGTCTCCTCGATGCGAGCATCGGTGACCGAGAGCAGCGCGTCGGATGCGGCGTCGCCGTTGGCGGTGAGGTAGTCACCGAACGTGCCCTGCGGAGCAGCGTTGTACGACTGCCAGAACGGGTCCAGCTTGTCGACGAAATCGGGCCACAGGGCCGAGACCGCACTGTCGATGTACGACGGTCCGACCTTCTTCACTGCGCCGTATCCCCCCTTGACCGCGAGTCCACTCGCGCCCTTCTTGTCCGCGACCTCGGCGTCGATCAGTGCCAGAACATCGACGCGCAGAGCGTCGGCCTTCGACTCGTCGAGCAGCGAATCCTTGAGTGCAGCAACCACTTCGAACTTCCTCCCAGATGTGACAGCGGCCCCGCGCGGACCGGGCGCAAGACTACCGCAGAAGAGCGTGGCAGCGCCGAACTCGATCGATCCACCACTGCGTGCGATCGGCGTCGGCACCCAGTTCGATCAGCGCCTGAGCATCCGGTTCGAGCGCGTCCGCCGGGTAGGTCCCGTCGATCACCTCCGGCGCGGGCGCGACGTCTCGAACGAACAGGCTGCCCGTACCCAACCCGCAGGCGAATTCGAGGTGCGGCAGCGCAGCTGCTGCGGCCAGCCCGGACGAGATACCCACCGCTGAGTCCAGAGCACTCGACACCACCACCGGCACGCCGTACTCCCCCAGCTCTCCGGCCAGCTCGAGCAGAGCCCGCATCCCGCCGAGCGGGGCCACCTTGAGTACCGCGATGTCTGCTCCGCCGGCTCGAACGACCTTCATCGGGTCCTCGGCTCGGCGAATGCTCTCGTCGGCAGCCACCCGTACTCCCAGCCCGCGAGCCCGCAGCTCGACCAACTCGGGCACCGTTGCGCACGGCTGCTCCGCGTACTCGAGCGGGCCGTCGGCGGTCAGGGCCGTCAGAGCTTCCACGGCCTCGTCGACGCTCCAACCGCCGTTGGCGTCGATTCGTACCCGAGGAACGAATTCGCGGACGGCGCGCACCCGAGCGACGTCGTCGGCGAGGGTCTGGCCCTTCTCGGCCACCTTCACCTTCGCCGTCTGCGCCCCGGGAGACCGACTCAGTACGGAGGCCACCTCGGCAGCGTCCACCGCAGGAACGGTCGCGTTCACCGGGATGCGTCGGCGCAGCGGGCTCGGCGGGCCGTCCCACGCGGCCTCGATCGCCGACGCCAACCACGGAGCCGACTCGACATCGTCGTATTCGGGAAACGGCGAGAACTCGCCCCACCCGGCGGGACCGCGCAGCAGCACGACCTCACGGGTGGTGATGCCGCGAAACTTGGTCCGCATCGGCATCGAGAGCACATGCGCGCCGTCCAGAATGTCGTCCAGGGAAGGTGCCATCACTGCTGCCCGGGGAGCAGCTGCACCATCAGCGCCTCACAGTCGGCGAGCAGATTGCCGTCGAGGTCGGTGAGGCGAGCGTTGATGAACGCCTTGCGTCCCTCGACCCGATCGACCGAGCCCTCGATGATCAGCTCGGTGTTCAGCGGTGTCACCTTGCGATAGTTGATATGCAGGTAGGCCGTGCGGCTGATGGGTCTGCCGTACGCGTGCTGGATCAGGCCGAAGAGGTCGTCGAACAGCAGGGGCAGAGTGCCGCCGTGCGCGGCCGAGTTGCCACCGAGATGGAAGCGTCGAAACATCCCTCGACTGCGTACACCGTCGGCGTCGAATTTCTCGATGATCCACGGCAACAGCAGCAGCGAACCTCGGCCGGGCAGGCGCGGAACTCGTCCAGCGGTCTGGCGTCCCTCGGCCACTACGTGCGGAGTCAGCAGTTCGATCAGTTCCCGAGCCTTCGCCGCCGCTGCCTCGGTCACCTCGGCAGGCAACGAGGTGGACACCGCAAGATCTTGGACGGTCCGCAGCGCCTCGAGCAATTGCCCGTACTCGGGCCCCACCTTCGCGGGCACAAAACGTGGGAATCCCCCGTGGTGGTCGTAATCGCGGTCGAGCTCGATCGGGTCGGTCATGCCTGCACGCTAGCTGCACCAACCGGTCGGCACGGACTGAGGCCCCGCCCCTACTAGGGTGAAGATCGTGACCTTCACTCCAGAACTGTGGCGTCCCGTTCCCGGCTTCGAGGATCTGACCGACATCACGTATCACCGCCATGTGTCCGACGCGACCGTGCGGGTTGCGTTCGATCGTCCCGAGATTCGCAATGCGTTCAGGCCGCACACCGTCGACGAGCTCTACCGCGCCCTCGAACACGCCCGCGTCAGCTCGGACGTGGGAACGGTGTTGCTCACCGGCAACGGTCCGAGCAGTAAGGACGGCGGCTGGGCGTTCTGTTCCGGTGGCGATCAGCGCATTCGCGGTCGCAGCGGCTACCAGTATGCGGACGGGGAGACGGCCGACACCGTCGACAAGGCCCGCGCTGGGCGCCTGCACATCCTCGAAGTACAGCGGCTGATTCGGTTCATGCCCAAGGTGGTCATCTGCTTGGTCAACGGCTGGGCAGCAGGCGGCGGACACAGCCTGCACGTGGTGTGCGATCTGACTCTCGCGAGCCGCGAACATGCCCGGTTCAAGCAGACCGACGCGGACGTCGGCAGCTTCGACGGTGGTTACGGCAGTGCGTATTTGGCGAAGATGGTCGGCCAGAAGTTCGCCCGGGAGATATTCTTTCTCGGCGAGACGTACTCGGCCGAGGAGATGCACCTGATGGGCGCAGTGAACAGGGTGGTCGATCACGCAGAACTCGAGAACACGGCCATCGAGTGGGCTGCGAAGATCAACGCGAAATCACCTCAGGCCCAACGAATGTTGAAGTACGCCTTCAATTTGCAGGACGACGGCCTGGTGGGCCAGCAACTGTTCGCCGGCGAGGCAACGCGTCTGGCCTATATGACCGACGAGGCAGTGGAGGGGCGCGACTCCTTCCTGGAAAAGCGCGAGCCCGACTGGTCACCGTTCCCTCGATATTTCTGAGTCCTCGATGAACACGCCCCAGCAGCGCGGCCCCCTCGGTACCGCCGCGCATGCACTCCGGGCGTGGTTCGTTCAGCCCTACGATTACCACTGGATGGCGGACTTCCAGAACTCTCGGCCCAGCGGAAAAATGGTTCGCTGGGTGCTGGGAATCCTGACCTTCGATTTCGGTTTGCTGGCCTTGGCGGCGTTCTTCTCTCCGGACACCAGACACAGCCCCATAGCTCTTGTGTGGAGGGCGTTACTGCTCATCTCGGTCGTCGTGGTGAGCGCGGCGTGGTTCACCAGACCGTTCCCGGGCCGACGCGGGGTGGTTGCGTTCGCCATCTTCGCCGATGTCGGCAGTGCATCCGCGATCGTGATCAACCCGCCCGCCGAGGCACTCCTCACGTGCGCTGTGTTTGCGGTGATCGGCACCTTCTGCACATTTTTTCTCAGCGCCCGCTGGCTGCTTGCACACTTGATGTTCGCAGTGACATGCACCCTCGTCGCCGCGGCGGTGACTTACGGCTCGGAGGAGATGCACATCGCGACGTTGATCTTCCGGATCATGGTCGTACTCCTGGCCATTTCCGCAGTACCGCTGGTCTCGCACCTGATCGTCACCATGCTGACCGACGATGCCCGCACGTCGTTGCTCGATCCACTGACAGGACTGCTCAACAGACGCGGACTCGGCGCGGCGATGGACGAGGTATGGATATCGGGTCGGCAAGCCGAGCGTTGCACGGCGGTCCTGGTGGTGGACATCGACGGGTTCAAGTCCATCAACGACGAGCACGGCCACGTGGAAGGCGATGCGGTCATCGTCCGGATCGCCGACCGGCTCGGTTCGCACCTGGGCGAATACGGCGTACTGGCGCGCACCGGCGGTGAGGAATACCTCGCCGTGGTGTCGACGTCGCAACTGCACATCGACACGCTGATCCATGGCGTGCGCACAGCTCAGTGCAACCCGGCGGACACCGTCGCGGTGACCGTCAGCATCGGAGCCGCGATCGTGCACTGGAACTCGTCGCTGTGGGACGAGGACATCGACATCGTGCCGCGCGCAATACGAGTGGCAGATTCGGTGATGTACAAGGCCAAAGCCGCCGGCGGCGATCGGATCGTCACGACCGTGCTGTGATCGTAGCCGTGGTATTCATGCGTGGTGGACATCCTCGCTTCTCGGACAATTCTCCGGCCGGTCGACTACGAGAGGACTCTTGCGTTCTACCGTGACGGTCTCTCGTTGGCCGTGTGTCGCGAATACCCCGGCGGGACGGTGTTCTTCGCGGGTCAGGGTCTGCTCGAGGTCGCTGCGCACCATCGCGGCGACGAATCGGGGTCGTTCTCCGGCGCTCTCTGGTTACAGGTACGCGATATCGACTCTGCCACAGAGGAATTGACGGCTGCCGGCATCGAAATTTTGCGTGAGGCCCGGACGGAGCCGTGGGGCTTGATCGAGATGTGGATCGAGGATCCGGACGCGATTCCCATCGTGCTGGTGCAGATCCCGCAGGATCATCCGCTTCGGCGGGACAACCGCTAGCCCTTCGACGCGTCGTCGGCGATCGCGCGCAGCACCGCCGTTGCCGACTGCGGGCGCGACCACAGATACCCCTGAGCCAGAGTGCAGCCGAGCTCGAGCGCAGCGTCGGCTTGTTCGCGGCTCTCGATGCCTTCCACGATCATCGTCAGATCGAGGTCCTTCGCCACTCCGGCCAACGACTTGATCATCGCCCGTCCGGCCACGGTGTCGACGAACCGCGTCAGATGCCCGTCGATCTTGATCCCGTCGGGCTGCAACGTCACCAGTCGTTCGAGTGAGGACCAGCCCGAACCGAAATCGTCCAGCAGCACCCGAAAGCCCAGCCGATGCACGTCGTCGATGTGCCTGCGCAGCAGCGGCCCCGGCGTCACGGCAGTGGTCTCGGTGAGCTCGAGCGAGATCGACGACGGCGACACCCCGGAGGACGCGATGGCACGCTGCAGCTGACTGACGCCGTCGGGATGCGCGAGGTGGCGTCCCGAGATGTTGACGGTCAGCCGCAGGTCCGGACGATGGACGTGCCACTTCTTCATCTCCGCGGCGGCCTGCGCGAGGACACTGAGGTCGACGTCGATGATCAGTTCGCTGGCCTCGGCGAACGGTACGAAATCCGCAGGCACCACCATCCCGCGGGTGGGGTGGTGCCAACGCGCCAACGCCTCGAAGCCGACGATCTCCTCCGTCCGTAGATCCACGATCGACTGGAACCAGGGGACGATGTGACCGTCGGCGATGGAGTCGGCGATGTCGTTGTCGCTACCGAGCCGGATGACGCCCGATCCGACACGACGATGTAGGTCGAGTTGCTCCTCGAGTACCGACGCGAACTGTTCGAGTTCCTGCATCTGCTCACCCGACAGCGAGCGCGGCGTGCGATCGAGCAGGCAGAGGGTACCGATCACCAGGCCCTCTCGCCCGCGCAGCGGAACCGACGCGTAGGACGCGATGCCGTTGTCGTCGAGGATGGCGCGCTGTCGGGTGGTGGCGTGGACGCGTCCGTGCGCCACGACTGCGGGTTCGCCGGAGCGCACCACGTCGTCGCAGAGGGTGTCGGCTCGCACGACCGTGGACACCGGCGGTCCGCCGACGTTGACCAGCGTGTACTGAGTGTCCTCGTCGAGCACGTTGAGTTGGGCGATGGCGAATCCGACGCTGCGTGCGGCGAATTCGACCGTCGATCGCAGAGCAGGCGTCGTCGCCTCGACATCGAGGTATCGACGAGCGGAGTCGCTCTGCCGGCGAGACTGGGAGCGCGCGGTGTCCGCGACCTCACCGTCCACCGGCATCACCTCGCAACGAACAGCCGGGCCCGTTCTGGAACCGGATCCAGGTGAGCTTAACCGTGCCGGATCTCCAGTTTCGACCGATAGCCCATCCGAGAGCGGTCACAACGACGGATAGCGCGTGTGCAGGAGCCGATGCCGCAGTACCGCTGCGGCGAGTCGCTTGCCTTCATCGGTCGCGACCGAGCCGGACGACTGTGATCCGGACGCGTGGCCCGGTTCCGACAACTCGAACGCGCCGAGTGCGCTCAGTTCGGCAACCAGGGTCCGAGCGAGCGGCTCGGCGTGCTCGGCAGCGGGCTCTTCGCCGGAATGGGTCCATCCCTCGGCGCGCAGCAGACGCGCCAGGTCGTCTGCTGTCGCTTCCACGTCGGCGACATCGTGACCGACGATCATGCGCGCCAGAACGACCTCCGCGGCAATCGTGTCCGGATGATATTCGGTGCCGACGATGCCTGCGGTGAGCACGCGCCAGAGCCCGTCGGAGCTGAGCTGCCGAGTTCGGGCTGTCGGTACCAACCGCCCGGCGGAACGACGCAGCAGACGCACCCTCATCAGGAGGCGTCGGACGATCAGCACTTTCTCCGTGTCGAGTTCGCGGCCGACATGCGAGGGACGTTCGGCCGGAGGAAACACGGTGTTCGCGATGCTCGCCACCAGCTCGTCCGGCAGGTACCCGGCGTCGGTCAACGCGACGCCGTCCCCGATGCATCCGATGAAGCTCTCGAGCCTGCGTACACAGCCGTACACCGGCCGGGCGGCCTCGTGCAACGTCTCGCGCAGCCCCAGATACAGCTCGGCCCGCGGTGCGCTGTAGTTGCTCCACAACTCGATGCGGTGGTCGAGAAGCTGTTCGAGCAGGACGGCCTCGGAGTCGTCCTTGCCTCGATCGGTCGTCAGCACAGCATCGGTGACGCCGCGTCGACGCATGGCCTGCGCGTTGGCTCCGAGCGGTCGCCCACCGGGCTTCGACGGCTCGAACTCGCCGGCGATGGTCGCGACTTCCAGTGTCTCGCCGATCTTTTCGACGATAGCCCGCTCGACGCCGGTCGGGGCGTCCTGCCAGGTGACGAGCTCGGTATCGACGGCACCGATGCCCGATTGTTCGGTGGCGGCGCGATAGTGCTGCAACCAGACGGCGTCGTCGGATGTTCGCACGAGCTCCTCGGTGACAGCGCTTCGGGCGATCTCCGCGTATCCGACGCGTCCGAGCCGGTCGAGTAGGTCGCCGAGCGCACGGGCGATGTCGACCGCGCGATCGGGCCCCTCGGCCGCGTGGCGCAGGTACACCCACAGGTAGGTCTGCACGGAATGTTGCGTCGGGCCCGCGGGAGGAGACACGTCGACCAGACCGTCCCACCCCAGGCGCGCATCGGCGGCGAGCGCGGGATCGACGGCATCGAAGTACGACAGAGCCGCCCACGCCGCGTCGTCCATGCCCGATCCCTTCACGATGTTCCACTGTTCCACAGCGACTCGATGTCGGGTGACAACCGCGGGACCGGTAGGTGCGCCCGTCCGCGATCGATCCCGACGACTAGCCTCGAGTCCGTGCTCGAGAGCGTATCCATTCCATCGGGACCGGGAGCGGCGGACATCATGCCGCGGCTGAGCCGCATGCTCGCCGGCGACGGCCCGGCCCTGCTTCCCGTGCCCACCGACGATCCGCGTGAGACCGAGCGCCTGCACGACGCATTGGCACCGGGAACCCCCATCGACGACGGCGTCGCCCTGGTCGTCGCGACCTCCGGGACGACGGGTGTCCCCAAGGGAGCCATGCTCTCCGCGTCCGCACTGGTGGCCTCCGCAACGGCCACCGAGGAGCGACTCGGCGGACCAGGGTCGTGGCTGCTGGCGTTGCCCGCGCACCACATCGCCGGAATGCAGGTGCTGCTACGCAGTGTGCTCGCCGGAACCTCGCCCGTCGTCATGGACGTGTCCGGTGGTTTCGATCCCACCGTTCTGATCGACGCGATTGGCCTGATGTCGGGACCCCTGCGCTACACCTCGCTGGTCCCCGGGCAGTTGGTGAAGGCATTCGAGATCCCCGAGGCGGTCGCGGCCCTTGCCTCGCTGGACGCAGTGCTGCTCGGCGGGGCCGCGACGCCGGTTCCGCTGCGAGAGAAGGCACACGACGCGGGAATCCGGTTGGTGCGAACCTACGGAATGAGCGAAACGGCCGGCGGCTGCGTGTACGACGGGGTTCCGCTGCACAGCACCGTCGTACGCATCGACGACGGCAGGGTCGTGTTGGGTGGAAAGACCCTGGCCTCGGGATACCGCGGGCTGCCCGATCATCCGGCCTTCGCCGAACCGGGCTGGTTCCGCACCGACGACGCCGGAACCATCGTCGACGGGGTTCTGAGCATCTCGGGGCGACTCGACGAGGCAATCTCGACCGGTGGATTGACCGTCGTTCCGCAGGTCGTCGAGGCTGCACTGGCAACACACCCGGCAATACGAGAATGCGCCGTCGTGGGGTTGCCCGACGAGCGACTGGGCCAGAAAGTGGTGGTCGCAGTCGTCGCCTCCGCTCCGGTGACATTGGCGGACTTGCGCTCCCACGTTGCTGCTTCGCTGGACATCACCGCAGCGCCACGAGAGTTGTTTCTACTCGATTCCCTACCGACACGAGGTCCGGGAAAACTGAATCGGGCGGAACTGCGAACCGTGTTGGAGAAGCGCTGAGTTACTGGGGACTCCCATTCGACGCTGCGGCCCTCGGTTGACCGCAAACGCGCGCGCAATTGTCAGGTGCCGCGCGGAATAGTCAGCGAACACGTGGCGAACGTGCGCGCGTTCAGCAAACGCGCGCGCGTTTGCGCCCGAGTGGTCACCCGATCGGCGTGCCTTGGTGGTGCACCAGTTCCCATCCGGTGTCCGTACGCCGCCACAGCGAGGTTCGCCGAGCGCGCAGCTCCGCTGTTCTCGAAATCCATTGCACCAGAACACAATTGGATCCGATCACCCGTCCACTCAGTTCTATCACCTCGATCTCGACGGAGCTTTCGCTGCCGAGCATGTCGAGTATCGACGACTTGTCCCACACCGTGCCCGAGGCTCCGACTTCGGTGAAGTCGTCGGCGAGCAGACTGGCCAGTCTCTCGCGATCGCGTCGACATTCCGCAGTCTGCAGCTCTCGTTCGAGCTCGAGAACCGTCGACAGGTCGTCGTCAGCGCTGAGTCGACCAGCAGAGGAAGGCGGCATGGGGTGCACTGTCTCACGCACGAATGCGCGCGCGTTTGTCAGGTGCGCGCGAATTGGTCGACGAACAGGTCGCGAACCTGAGCGCGTCCGGCAAACGCGCGCGCGTTTGCGGCGGAGTGGTCACCCGAGCAACCGACCAGCCGACGCCTCAGCCCGCCATCTTCTCGTACAACCGCTCCACATCGGCGTCCGTCCAGCCCGGCGGCTCGAGGATGTCGGCCCACATGTTCACCGCGTCGGCTCCGTAGCTGTGGCCGTGTCCGTCGTCGACGTTCGTGGAGAAGACCTGATCGAACGTCAACTGCCAGAAGGTCACGAACGGGAACCACTGCACTCCGGGGTCGACGTCGGCACCGCGCGGTTCTCGTAGCCAGTCGGGCCGGTTCAGGATCAAATCCGGCGACCACCACACGATGGGATCGGATGCGTGCTGCCAGTACACGATTCGGGGCTCCTCCCACGACCCACCGATGTCGAGGTCACCGGAAGAGCTGGCGAATCGAACGTGCTCTGCGCCGTCGACGACGGGCAGGATCTCCCGGGAACCGGCGTCGCGTCCGGCAGTGATGCGCGCCCACTGGGGCGTGAAGTTCGGATTGCCGACCCAGAGGGCACCGTCGATGCGCGCGATCATGTCCTGCGCGCCGCTGAACGCATCCTGCCCGCCGTACGCACCGAGGCTCTCGCCGAACAACACCAGCTTCGGTCGCGAATCCTCGGGGAGCTCGCTCCACACCTCGTACACCGCCTCGAAGAGAGCCCGTCCGGCATCCTGCGGAGTCTGCCGGTCGGCCAGAAATGCCATCGGGCTCGGCAGGAACGAGTACTGCATCGACGCGATCGCCGAATTGCCGTCGTACAGGTATTCCAAAGGGCGAGCGACGTTTTCGTTCACCCACCCCCGTCCGGTGGTCGTCGCGACCGCGAGCACTGCGCGCGAAAATGCGCCGGTACGGTCGAGCTCTGCCACCACCCGCTCGGCAACGCCCTCGACGGTGTCCGCGGACTCCACGCCCGCGTAAGCACGGATCGGTTGCACCGCAGGCCTTCCGGTGAACTCAGTGATCTCGTCCGGCGATACCCCGGACACGACGAAGCGTCGACCCTCCTGCCCCAGGGAATCCCACTCCTCGTTCGAGGCGTCCGAACCCGACAGTTCGGCCGCGGTGGGCTTCTCGACGCCCTCATGGTTGCCGCGGTCTGCAGTCGAGGCCGAACTCTCCGCGACCGCCACGATGCCGCGGATGAGCGCGCCGTTGACGGCGAACACCACCAACAGGGCCACGACAATCACGCTGGCGATCCTCGCGACCGGCTTCGGCACGTACTGCTTGCCCCACCGCGTCAACGCCTGAGATGCCCGCCGCAGCAGACGACCCAACGCCAACACGGCCACGGCAACCACCAGGGAGACCACCAGCACCGCGATGTACAGCGGCCTGCCGGAATCTTCCACACCGACGAGCTTGCGGACGATCTGCTGCCACCACGATCCCAGGATCAGAAACAGCGGAATCGCCACTGCCGCAGCAACAGCCAACGCCCACCACCCGCGTCGACGCCACTGCTCGGACCAATCCGGCGACACCCCACAGAGTCGCACCACCCACGCGATGAGGCATCCGACGCCGTATCCGATCGCGACGCTGATTCCGGTGGCAACAGACTGTAGGTACCAGACGCGGGGCAACAACGATGGAGTCATCGACAGCGCAAAGAACACAACGGCGAACAGCAGGCCGACGGGATGCAGCGCGCGGCAGTACCGATCCCCTCGCGAGCCCCGCCACAACGAACCGATCCTGGCCGTCTGCCGTGTAGTCACTACCCGATCGTATTTCTCCGCCGACTGGGCTGCACCCACTTCGACGTGCAAGCATTCAGTACATGAGTGTCCTGGTTTGCTTTCACGCACATCCCGACGACGAGGTGTTCGGCACCGGTGGCGTGATGCGCCTCGCCGCCGATGCCGGCCACCGCGTCGTCCTGGTCACCGCGACCGACGGTGCCCTCGGCGAGTTCCCCGACGGAATCCTCACGGACGGCGAATCGTTGGCCGAGCGCAGACGCGTCGAGCTGGATCGTTCGGCCGCCGTTCTCGGGGTCTCCCGCATCGTGCGGCTGCACTACGCCGATTCCGGAATGGCCGGTACTCCGGAGAACGCCAACCCCGACGCGTTCTGCAACGTCGACGTCGACGCCGCAGCGCAACGCCTGGCCGACGTCCTGCTCGAGGAGCAGGCCGACGTCGTCACCATCTACGACCCGAACGGTGGCTACGGCCACCCCGACCACATCCAGGTTCACGTCGTCGGCAAGCGCGCCACCGAGATCGCCGAGACTCGTTTCGTGTACGAGACCACCACCAACCGCGATCACATGCGCAAGCTGATGGAAGCCAATCCGCACTGGGGCGAGGAAGCGTCACCGCCGGACATGGAGACCTTCGGCCTGCCGGAGACCGAGATCACGACGGTGGTCGACGTGTCCAGCGTGATGGACGCCAAACGGGGAGCAATGGAAGCCCACGAAACACAGGTCGGCGATTTCGGACCGTTTCTGCAGATGTCTCTCGAGGACCTCGCCACCACGTTCGGCACCGAATGGTTCAGAAAGCTACGCGGCACCGGGGGCGTCGGACTCACGGAGACCTCGCTCCCGCTCTGACCTGGCCGGACAGCGGACGCAAGCGCGACGTACGCGTCGTGCAAGCGCCCGGGGCGATCGTTGGCCCCATGACCACACCAGCAATCGAGGCCCAGAACCTCGTCAAGACATTCGGTAAGCAACGCGCCGTCGACGGCGTCAGCCTGACCGTTCCCACCGGGGCGGTCTACGGCGTCCTCGGTCCCAACGGCGCGGGCAAGACCACGACGGTCCGCATGCTCGCCACCCTCCTGCGACCCGACGGCGGGTCGGCCCGCGTCTTCGGCCACGATGTCGTCGCCGACGCCACCGCCGTCCGGTCACTCGTCGGCGTCACCGGCCAGTACGCGTCGGTCGACGAGGACCTCACGGCAACCGAGAATCTCGTCGTCTTCTCCCGCCTACTCGGGCTCGGTCGCCGCGAGAGCAAGGCCAAAGCCGTCGACCTCCTCGAGGAATTCGGGCTGACCGAGGCGGCGTCGAGACCGTTGAAGATGTTCTCCGGCGGCATGCGTCGACGCCTCGATCTGGCCGCGAGCCTGATCTCGGCACCACCGCTGCTGTTCCTCGACGAGCCGACCACCGGGCTCGACCCCCGCACCCGAGCGCAGATGTGGGACACCATCCGCCGCCTCGTCGCCGAGGGCTCGACCGTCCTTCTCACCACCCAGTACCTCGACGAGGCCGACCAACTGTGCGATCGAATCGCCGTCATCGACCACGGCCGCGTCATCGCCGACGACACCGCCGACGGGCTCAAGTCCTCGGTGGGTACATCCGCTCTCGCACTGACTCTGACCGACCGACACCGGATCGACGATGCACGAGCATTGGTTGCCGAACAGCTGGGCGTCGAGGTGGCCACCAGCCCCGAGTCGGCTCGACTCACCGCACCGATGACCGACACGTCGATGACCCCCGACATCTTGATTCGCCTGCGCGACTTCGGAATCGACGTCAATGAAATCACCGTCACCAAACCCAGCCTGGACGAGGTCTTCTTGACCCTCACCGGCAAGAGCGCAGACGAGGACGCAGCATGACCACCACACTCACCCCGCAGTCTTCGACATACATCGACCCCGCCGACCGACCGGTCGTGCGACACATCGGCCTGGCCCGCACCGCCGCACAGTCCGCCACCATGGGATATCGCGGACTGCTCAAGCTCCGCCACAATCCGGAACAACTCACCGATGTGGTGCTGCTGCCGATCATCTTCACGCTGATGTTCAGCTACATCTTCGGCGGCGCGGTCGCAGGCGACGTCACCTCGTACCTGCCCTTGATCGTGCCGGGAATCCTGGTGCAAACGGTCATCACCGGTTCCGTCGTCACCGGCGTACAGCTACGCGAAGACATGGACAAGGGCGTCTTCGACCGCTTCCGATCGCTCCCGATCGCTCGAATTTCCCCGCTTGCAGGCGTATTGATGGCCGACGCCATCCGCTACCTCATCGCCGCGGTCGTCTGCTTTCTCACCGGATTCGCGATGGGCTATCACCCGGTGGGCGGAGCACTCGGTCTCCTCGGGGCGGTGCTGCTGGTGATGTTCTGCGCCTGGGCGATCAGCTGGATCTTCGCGCTCCTGGGCACCCTGATGAGCAAAGCCTCCTCGGTCCAGGGCATCTCGATGTTGGTGATGTTCCCACTGACGTTCCTGTCCAACGCCTTCGTCGACACCAGCACGATGCCGAGTTGGCTGCGCGCCTTCGCCGACGTCAACCCCGTCTCACACCTGGTGACGGCCGTTCGTGAACTGGCAAACAACGGGCACTTCGGAATTCACGTCGTGTACTCACTCGTCGGAGCCGCAGTCATCGTCGCGATCTTCGCCCCACTGACCGTCAGAATGTACATGCGCAAGGCCTAGACCAACGGAAGCAACCGCAGAATCTCCTGCAGCGCACCATTCCTGGTGAATACAGCGGCCCGAGCGAGCCCGGCATCGACCTCGCGGTCACCGGCGATCGCTCGGGCCGCACTCAGATGCCGATCGATCCGCATCGTCGGGAAGTCCTGCCGACCCACCGCCTTCTTCGACACCGCCAACAACTGCGCCCCCAACGCCCGGTCTCCACTGTGAATCTCGAACGAACCCACCGCACACGCAACCGCGCCGAGCATCGGAATGTCGTAGAAACCACCCGGAACCAATACGTTCCACGGCTTGCGCGTCAACGCGGCCACCGCATCGGCCATGTCCTCGGCACGACCGTGCAAAACGTGCGCACCGACGCCCGCACACACCAGAATGGTCATGAACGGATCACTCGGATCCTCCGACGGCCACCCACCCAACGCCAATGCGCCGCGAAAACCCTCGAGACCCTGCTCGACGGCACCGTCCTCGATATCCGCCGCAGCCCGCGCCGCCGTCAGCGACGCGGAACTCGACCTCTGCTGAGCGCGATCCCAGCGGGCACCGATGTCGTTGTCCGAGGGCGGATCGAGGGTGATCTCCTGCCCCTGCGCCACGGCCTCCAACTCGTCGATCAGTCCGCGTCCCTCGTCCACGCGACCGGCTCCGATCAACGCCATCGCCAGAAAAGTGCGCGTCTGCATGCTCTCCTCGAACGCGTGCATCTCCCACATGACGTCGGCCGAGATTCGGTAGTACTCCACGGCCCTCGCGTGATCACCCGCCAGTCCGTACGAGCTGGCCAGCGTCTGCGACGTCGAGCCAACGGCCCACAGGTCGCCCCGACGCCGTGCGATGACGAGCGCCTGCTCGCCGTCTCGGATCGACTCGTACAGGCGGCCCGAGTTCTGAGCCAGCATCGAGCGAACGACGTACGCGTTGCAGCGAACGTCGTCGTGTTCGGATCGAATGGCAAGGGCCAGTTTTCGGGCCACACCTCGACCCCCGGCGTGGTGGACCAGAACCTCCGAGTTGAAGCGCAGCCCCGGCGATATCCCCGCCCGTCCGTGCAGCAGGCGCCGGAGGTCCACTCGGATGCGAGCTATCCGACGTAGATTCCCGCCGTAGGCGTAGTGCGCCGCCAGCACCAGCAGGGTCATCGCGGCATTGTCGTCGGGCGTGCCGAGCATCCCGCCACGCATACTGGTCTGGACTCTGTCTGCCCAGTTGAGCACCTCCGAATGCGCCCCACGCATGGCCCAGAAGTAGCCCAGTACCGAGAACAACGTGCACACGTTGTCCGAAAACTGTTGCTCGAGCGAATGTCTCATCACCGACAGCAGGTTGTCGTGTTCGGCTTCCATGAGCGCCACCATCTCGGCCGGACGCCCACCGGAGTAGCCGGCGGATACCCGAACCGCGACGGACGTGGACCACTCGCGCAGTCGAGCTGCGACGGCTCGGGCCTCGCCACTGGCGTCGAGCTGCTCCTCGCCGTACTCGCGCACTGTCTCGAGCATGTGGTAACGAATACCGATCGGCGTCTCGACCACGCTGAGCATGGACTGATTCACCAGACCGTCGAGCGCAGCCGAAACATCCTCCACTGCAGCCCATTGCGCCACTCGCCTCGCTGCGTCGAGATCGAATCCCGCTGGAAACCGACACAGCCGACGCAGCGCCGCCTGCTCGGTGGCGTCGAGCAGATTCCAACTCCAGTCGATGACGGCATGCAACGTCCGATGCCGTTCCGGCCTGGTTCGATCCGCCGATCGCAGTAGCGTGAAGCGACGGTCGAGCCTCGCGTCGATCTCCTCGACGCTCATCGACTTGACCCGCGCCGCAGCCAGTTCGATCGCCAACGGCAATCCGTCCAACGTACGGCACAGGCGGGCCACCGCGTCGGGTTCGAGGCGCGCCGACGGTCGGACCGCCCGCGCCCTGATGCAGAACAGTTCCGTTGCAGGCGAATTCGAGCCGGTGACGCCCAATGACGGCAGCGGGAAGACCGACTCGGCCGTGATCCCCATCGGGGAACGCGACGTCGCCAGCACAGTCACCGCGTCGGTCGACGCCACCAGGGCGTCGACCACCACCGCGACCTCGTCGATCACGTGCTCGCAATTGTCGAGAATCAGCAAACCCCGCCGCGTCGAGAAGACATCGACCAGCCGTTCCCGAATCGAATGGATCCGGGTGACCTGAAGCCCACCGACCTTGACGTCGGCCTCGGTGAGCCCGAGGGTCGCTCCGATCGCCGACGCGACGTCCTCCTCGCTGCGCAGCGATGCCAGTTCGACGAAAGCTACCGACATGTGGGCCGCAGCGCGGCGACCGAGTTCGTGTGCGATCCGCGTCTTGCCCGCGCCGCCGGGACCGAGGACAGTGGTGACGCGAGAACTGCCGAGCAGTGCCTCGATCGCGTCGACGTCGTCGCCTCGTCCGATGAGTGCGTTCGGTGCGGCACGCAGACCGATGGTCTGCAGCATCTTCGGTGCGGTGTGTCCCAGGATCTCGGTGTTCAACGCGGTCACGGCCGGCGAGGGGTCCGTTCCCAGACGTTCGGCGAGTTCGGTTCGCAACACCACGAAGACCGTGAGGGCATCGTTCGATCTGCCTGCGCCGTGCAATGCACGCATGAGGTCGGCGGTAGCGAATTCGTCGGTTGGATCTGCGGTGACTCTCGCTCGTGCGAGCGGGATGGCGTCATCGAAACGGCGCAACCCGAGCAGCGCCGCAATCTGTACGGACCTCAGCGCGACCTCGAGCAATTCGGCCTGCACTCGGACCGATTCTGCTGGCTCCCCTCGCCACAGGCTCAGGGCGTCGAGCACACCATCGAGGGCGTCCTGCCACTCCGAAGAAGCGAGTCGACCCTCCGCAGCGCGAGTGTGGACACGCGCGCGGCCGAGGTCGGTGTCCTCGGCGTCGAGAGCCAACCGATAGCCCCCGCGGTCGCTCTCGACAACGCCCGCGGGCAACACCGACCGCAGCCGAGAGATCTGCGTCTGCAGAGCATTCTTCGGCGAGCGGGGAGGCTCGCCGGGCCACACCTCGTCGATGAGGGCCTGCGCCGCCCGCCTCCGCCCCGGTGCCAGCGCCAAGGCCACCAGCAGGGTCTGCGCCCGCGCACCCGGCACCGGAACGAGATTGCTGCCGATTCGGGTCGCGACCACGCCGAGGATCCCCACCACCGGGAGGTCGGTCGTGAGGTGCTTCCTCCGAGGATGCGCGATGTCGATGGGCACTGCCACCAGATCGTAGGCCGATGATGGGACCCCATCGACCTGACCTTCGGATTGTTTCGAGCCTCTAACCAAACCGCGAGACGGTACAGTGTTCACGTCGCCTGTCATGAGGGCGAGTTCTTCAGACCCGAACACCGTCACCGAAATGGAGAGGCCGGAGAAGCGATGCGTTCGTCAGTGGGTGTGTCCCTGGGCACGTGCGGCATTCGTACGGCGCGGACCACCGAAGACGGCGCATGGACCGACGGCACCCAGTTCGACGACTGGCAGCTCTCCCCCACCGCATCCGACGTCGCGCGCGTCGTCCGCGGCATCGTCGACAGTCCGGACGCGCCCCAATCACTCGGCGTCGCCTATCGCACCCCCGAGGAACGCACCGAGATCGCCGACGCGCTGGCCGAGGAGTACGTCTCCGACGTCCACCTCATCGACAAGACCGGCGCGGCAATGGAGTACCTGCGCCCAGGGCTCCCTTCCCACCACCGAACGATCGCGCTGTTCGACGCGGGCGAGACCGGAGTCGACGTCGACATCGTGGACGTCGAATCCGGCCGCTCCTACGGTTCGGCGCGGTCCACCGCCGTGAGCGGTGCCTCCTTCGACGCAGTGGTCCGTGAACACATACTCGGACTCGGCATAGTGCGTCCGCCCCAATCTCCGGACGAAGACAGTGCGCTGACGGCCTTCTGCCGTGGAATCAAGGAAGCACTGTCCTCGCACCTGACCACCAGCACACCCGATGGCGAGCACATCCTGCTCGAGCGGCACATCTTCGAGTTGTCCATTGCGCGCTCCACCGAGGAGGCCGCCGAGACAGTGCGCCGACTCGGCCTCGAAGCCGAGTTCTATCCCGACGCAGTCGTCGCCATCGGCGGCACGTCCAACGTTCCGTTGGTCCGGGCCACCCTCGAACGCTTCCTGCAGCTGCCGGTCATCGTCCCGGACAGGCCCGAGCTGGTCGTCGCCGGTGGTGCCGCGGTGCACGCCACTCATGTCGATGCGACCCACGTGCCGCCCGTCGTCTCGCACCGTCCCGCCCTGGCGCGCCTGGGCATGATCGCGCTACCGATCGCAGGCGTCATCGCCGCCATCGGACTGTTCACCGCACTCGGATCCAGCGACGAGAGTCAACCGCTGAGCACCCCCGCCAGCGTCGGTGAGTCGGTTCCGCACACCACCACGCCTGCCGACACCAGCACCACGACGGCCACATCGTCACCGCTCCCCGACATCCCACCTCCCCCACCGACCACCACCGCACCTCCGCCTGCTGCCGCCGATGCAGCGCCCTACGTGCAGTACCAGCAGCCGCACTACTACCCGCCGGCACCTCCACCTGTCCCTACGGTGCCCCTGCCACAGATTCCTGGTGTCCAGATGCCCGTCATCCCGTTGCCGGTATTGCCGCGCCTGCCGTTCTGACCGGCCGCGTTCTCACCCGTCGGACAGATACGGAAAGATCGTCGCTCATGGCCACCACAGCGCAATGGATCGAAGGTGCGCGACCGCGCACACTCCCGAATGCGATCGCCCCCGTCCTCGTCGGCACCGGTGCGGCCGTGTCGCTGGATGGAGGAGTGTGGTGGAAGGCGCTGCTGGCGTTGATCGTGTCGTTGGCCCTCATCATCGGTGTCAATTTCGCCAACGACTACTCCGACGGAATCCGCGGCACCGACGACGATCGAGTCGGGCCCCTGAGACTGGTCGGCTCGAAGGCCGCGTCCGCCGGGGCCGTCAAGAAGGCCGCCGTCGGTTGCTTCGCAGTAGGCGCAGTGGCCGGACTGGTCCTGGCCGCGACCAGCGCGTGGTGGCTGGTCATCGTCGGACTCGTCTGCATCGCCGGTGCCTGGTATTACACCGGCGGCTCGAAGCCGTACGGCTACAGTGGTTTCGGCGAGATCGCCGTATTCGTGTTCTTCGGTCTCGTTGCGGTTCTCGGCACCCAGTTCGTGCAGTCCGAACAGATCGATTGGGCGGGAGTGTTGGCAGCGGTGGCTGTCGGATCGTTCTCGAGTGCAGTCCTGGTTGCCAACAACCTTCGCGATATCCCCACCGACACCGAGTCCGGAAAGCTCACGCTCGCAGTGCGATTGGGAGACACCCGCACTCGCTACCTGCATCTCGCGCTACTGGTGGTGCCGTTCGCGATGACCGTCGTTCTGATCGCTCGCACCCCGTGGGCACTGGTCGGCCTGCTCGCGCTTCCCCTCGCCGCTCGCGCGAATTCCCCGGTGCGCAAGGGAGCTCACGGATTCGAGCTGATTCCGGCACTGCGCGATTCAGGTCTGGCAATGCTCGTCTGGGGCGCGAGCACCGGCGTGGCGTTGGCCTTCGCCTAACGCTTGTCGGGAACGAACGCGCCCAACAGGAAGTTCACGATCGAGATGATGATCGCGCCCCAGAACGCGGCGGCGAACCCGACGATCTCGAGGCCGTAGCCGGTCTGCGACGACAGCCAACCCGTCAACAACAGCATCAACGCGTTGATCACGAGAGTGAACAGCCCGAGAGTCAGAATCAGCAACGGCAGCGACAGCAGCTTCACCATCGGCTTGATGAACGCATTGACGACCGTCAACACGGCCGCGATACCGAGCAGCACGACGATGTCCCACCCATCGCCGCGTCCCGAGCTGGTAACAGTGATGCCGTCCACGAATTCTTTGGCAACCCAGATGGCAACGGCATTGATCACGAGCCGAATCACAAAGTTCATGGCGCCATCGTAGGGTTCGAAAGCGCTCGGGGCTACGACGTCCGGGAGAGCGAAAGCGTCGACCGCAAGTGCTCGAGCGAACAATGCTGCTGCACCAGTTCGGTGAACCCCGGATCGGCACCGCGAACCAGACCGAGAAGAACATGCTCGACGCCTATCTCACGGTCCCGTCGTTCGACGGCCTCCTTCAAAGTCAGCTTCAACACTTCCTTTGCCGACGCGGCGAAGGGCAGGTGCGATGATCCGCCGCCCTGTACCCCCTCGAGCGCACCGGGACCGAGCGTGGAGTCGATCGTCGACACGACGGTGTCCAAATCGATTCCGAGAGACTTCAGTGCACGCGCGTCGCGGAACCGGGCGTCCGCGAGTGCACCGTCCAGGGTCAATCCCGCCTCGGCCAGCGCACTCTTCAACGGCTCCTCGGCGTACTCGAGGGCACCAACGAACAAGTGAGTGGGCTCGATCCGCGTCGAATGCAGCGCCCGTGCCTGCCCCTGAGCGCCGACGACGACAGCTCTGGCAGATTTGGTGAATCGCTCGAACATGTTGCTTACCTTCCGTTTCCGCCGTGCTTCTTGTGGACTGCCTGCCTACTGACTCCTAGCGAATCGGCTATTGCCTGCCAAGACCACCCCTGATTTCTGGCATTGCGAACCTGAACGGCCTCGAGCCGCTCGAGCAATCGACGGAGGGCCGCGACCGCACGTAGCCCCTCCCCCGGATCGGGACTGGCGGCTGCGGCTGCAAGTGCAGTGGCTTCGGTCATGATGTCAATGTAGGTTGACAGCGATCGGTTGTCAACGCTAGTTGACAGCGCGGTCCACAACTGCGACCGGAGAAATGGCATCGAGAACAGGAATCGGTGGGTGCCGCGCGCAGGCAACTCGCCCGTGCTGTGGAACGGTTGGGCGATTCGGTGGAGTCACTGCGCGTGGGATCTGCACCGGGTCTCCCTCGTCGCGACTGCGTCGAATCGTTGATCCGACGCGCCCGAGAGTCTCGTGTGGACGTCGACGTGACGAACACGATCGACATGGCCGACCTGCCCGAAGCAGCGCACACCATCCTGCTTCGCCTCCTGCAGGAAGCACTCACGAACGCGAGCAAGTACTCCCCCGGTCGCCCGATCACCGTCGAACTCTCGGAAGACGATGCGAATCTGGTAGTGCACGTGAGCAACCCGATCGCCCACCCGCCCCTCATCGATCGGAGCACCGGTATCGAATCTCTGAGAGCCCTTCTGCGCGAGAGCAACGGCGATCTG
This sequence comes from Rhodococcus sp. IEGM 1330, assembly GCF_033142445.1. Classification (NCBI taxonomy): domain Bacteria; kingdom Bacillati; phylum Actinomycetota; class Actinomycetes; order Mycobacteriales; family Nocardiaceae; genus Rhodococcus; species Rhodococcus sp. IEGM 1330. The sequence continues at coordinate 138,209 of NZ_JAWLSB010000003.1, read as the reverse complement.
ACAATCGACACGACCGAGAACTCTGATTGGCCTTTTCGTAGACTCAGCGATCCAAGTCGATGTCGACAGTCACTCGCCCACGATCGTCACGAGTCGCCATGGCAAGGCCGGAGTGATGGACGCCGCCGAGATCGACATCGACCCGACCGCCGTCGCTCTCGAAGTTTCGCCACCAGTTCTTCTTGTCCGGCACGGCCACAGCAACTTTCACGTGATTGCCCGTTCGCTTGTAGGCCACTGGCAGTGAGAACTCCTTGCCGGATTTTCGGCCGGTATAGGTCAGGATTCCCATCGACCGTCCCAGCACTCTGTCGAGCACCGGTGCCTTCATGACGACCACGAAAACCTTGTTGAACGCTGCTGCCGATCTCTGGAAGGTGTTCACTGTGCCGCCTCCGGGGTTGCCCTGCACGTGACGCCGAGCGTAGCGGCGTTGCAGCTCGATGGAGTTGTCACTGCGAGGACACACCGTCCTCCATCGACTCGGCCAGAACGTCCAGGGCTTCGAGGACTCGCTCCCGTCGCGCGCCCAATGCGTCGAACAATCGGCCGTGAGCCGCAAGCTCGCGTGGAAAGACCTCGTCCACAACATCTTTGCCCGCATCGGTCAACGTGATCGACGCAGACCTCCGATCCTCGGCATTCTGCACGCGTTCGAGAAAACCGCGGCGTTCGAGCTTCCCCAATGCCTTGCTGACTCCGGCGCGAGTCATGCCGAGCAGTTCGGCCAATCGAACTGCCGTCACAGGTTCGGTGCCGTAGCGCAGCGGCACCATCAGTTCGACCTCTGCGACCGTGACGCCGGCCTCGGCATAGATCGGTTCGACGGCCAACTCGAGGAGCGCGACGATGCGCTTGATCTGGGCAACCACCTGCATCGGCGAGGCGTCGAGGCCTGGGTTGGACTCGGCCCACCGTACGCAGGTCAGCTCACGAAGCGAAGCATCGGTCATCGTCACCACCAATATTGTTAACCAGTTGACAGTTCTGCTACGTTCGCAGCCTAGTCCATCGCATCGACCCGTTCCCGAGGAGGCATCTTGACGTACGACACAGTGGTGATAGGCGGCGGCCACGCCGGACTCAGTGCCGCAACACTGTTGGCTCGCGCACGGAGACGGGTGATCCTGGTCGACGCCGGGCGTCCACGCAATGCGCCTGCCGATCATGTTCACGGCTTTCTGTCGCGCGATGGCGCATCGCCGCACGAACTACGCGAGGTCGGCCGCGACGAGGTCATCCGATACGGCGGCGAGATTGTGCAGGGCAGCGTTACTCGCATCGAGGACGGTTTCGCAGTGCACCTCGAGAGTGGATCGGTCCTGGATTCGAGGTCGATGTTGGTGGCCACAGGTCTCCGCGACGAACTGCCCGACATTGCGGGCGTACGCGAGCACTGGGGCTCAGGGGTCTTGCATTGCCCGTATTGCCACGGCTACGAGGTGCAAGACCAACCCATTGCCGTGATCGGCGGCTCGAATCGACCGTTCACCGTCCATCAGGCCTCGCTGATTCGCCAATGGTCGTCGGACGTCATCTTCTTCACCAACGGGATCGAACTGACCGAAGACGAACGGATCGGACTCGACGCCCGATCCGTCGGAATCGTGGACGTCCCCGTCTCTCGGCTCGTCACGGAAGACGGCATCGTCGCCGGCGTCGAACTCACCGACGGCAGCGTCGTTCCCAGAGCTGTCGTCTTCGTCGGCCCGACATTCGTCCCCAACGACGGTCTGCTCACCCGGATCGGTTGCGCGCGACTGGAGAACGGATGGGTGGCAACCGACCCGACCGGCCGCACCAGCGTGGACGGCCTGTGGGCAGCGGGCAACGTCTCGGATTCGCCGGCACAGTTGATCAATTCGGCGGCAGCAGGCTCTCGGGCTGCGATCGACATCAATCATCACCTGCTGGCTCTCGATGTCGCCGTGGCTGTTCGCTCACGCTGAGTGTCTCGGAATCAGAACTTGTCGGAGGCCGGTTCTACACTTCTCGGCAACGGGTCGAATGCGTGTTCGACCATTAGTCGCTGGGGGGTGACATGGGGTTACGCGAGTCGACGTGGATGGCTGACGATCACTCTGCACTCGCCGACGTTCTCGGTGCGCGCCGGACGAGCAACGCCGCTGCCGCATCGGAACTGGCGCTCATGGACGACTACGTTCACGGCCGAACGGCATGCGCCTCGCCGTGGGACACAGGAGTGACCGAAAAGGATCTCTACAGCTCGGCGATCTGCGAGCTGGCTGCGGCAATGTCGTCCACCTTCGCCGCCATTCACAACAAGCTTCAGATGTGGCGGCAGCTGCGTCCCCTCGTACGGAGCAGTTTCATCAACGGCTCACTCGACAAAGATCGGGTCAAAACGATCCACGACCATCTGCTTCATGCGCGTCCGGAAACAGTCGTCGCCATCGAAGCCGAGGTTCTCAAAGCTGCCGGAGAAATGGCGCCGGGCACCCTGGGGCGCGAGATCGACCGACTGCTCATCGAGGCCGATGCCGAGTGGGACCGCGCAGTACGCAAGCGTGCCGCGCGCACGGAGAAGCGCATCCGGGTTCGTCGACGAGCACGAGGGCTGTCGAGCCTCACCACGGTGATGACCGACGGCGAAGCAGACGAACAGCTTTCGCGAATCGATGCCGAAGTCACCCGCTTGCACCCCGAGGATCCACGTTCGGACGATCAACGACGGGGCGACGCACAGACAGCACTGATGCGTGGCGAGACACTGGTGTGCGAGTGCTCGACGTGCCTGACCTCCCGCGGTGACGTCGCGATTCCCGAGACCGCGGAGCCGCAGCCACCCGGCGCGACCGAGACTTCCACCGCGAGTTCGGAATCCGCGCCGCAGGGGCCGGTGCGGCCGATCAGGCAACTGCCACCGGACGCAACACCACCCGAGGACACCGCGCCACCCGACGACGCACCGCGATCGAGACCGGGAGGAGGGACGCTGATCGAGCGTTGGCGGACCATCGTCGAGAGCAATCCCCTCGCCGTGCACGCGCTCCACCCGGACGGACACGGAGGCATGACGGTTCCGCCCCCGGGGGCACTGTCGTACAAGCCGAGTAGGGCACTCGCGACGCAGATTCGCGCCGACCATCCGTACTGCCTGCATCCTGGATGCGACGTGCCTTCGGACCGGTGCGACCTCGACCACATCGTCGAGTTCGATCGGCAGAATCCGGAGCGAGGGGGCTGGACGATCCCGACGAACATCGGCCCGCGCTGCCGACTCCACCACAACCTCAAAACGCGCAAACTCTGGCGCACCGAACTACTACCGGAAGGGGTGCTGCACATCGTCGACCCACTCGGACGCCACTACTTCACTGCGCCGACCCTGTGAAAACGAATCGCATAGGGTTGGTTCGGTGAGCACCGCGAATCTGACCCGGACCGAGACTCGCAGGCGATCGCGCCACATCGGCGGGGTGAACTATCGCGTTCACCTGGATCTTCTGCGCGCAAAGGACGCGGATCTCGACACCTTCGAGACCGTGACAACCATCGAATTCGACGCGACCACGGCTGCGACATGGGTGGATTTCATCGGTGCAGCAGTCGACGAAGTCACCGTCAACGGCATCGACGCGGCGGTCGATTACGACGGCTCACGGATTCAACTCGTCGGGCTCGCCGAGCACAACATCGTCCGCATTCGCGCGCGGGGACGGTACAGCCGGTCGGGTGAGGGACTGCATCGGTTCGTCGATCCCGTCGACCACAACGTCTATCTCTACACGCAGTACGAACCGGCCGATGCACGCCGGGTGTTCGCGAACTTCGAGCAACCGGACCTCAAAGCCCCGTTCACCCTGACGGTCACGGCTCCACCGACGTGGACCGTGCTGTCGAACCGTGAGGGAGTCACCGCCGACACGGTCACCACCTTCGCGCCGACCCTGCCGATATCGACCTACATCACCGCAGTTGCGGCCGGTCCGTATCATCGCGTCCAATCGTCCTGGACGCGAGGCGAACTCACCGTCCCCCTCGGCGCGTACTGCCGGGCGTCGCTCTCCGAATACTTCGATGCCGAGGACATCTTCGAGATCACGAAGCGGGGCCTGGACTTCTTTCACGACAAGTTCGACTACCCGTACCCGTTCGGAAAGTACGACCAGATCTTCGTGCCCGAATACAACCTCGGCGCGATGGAGAATCCCGGCCTCGTCACGTTCACCGAATCGTATGTATTCCGTTCTGCGGCAACCGAAGCCCAGTACGAGGCCCGCGCCAACACGATTCTGCACGAGATGGCGCACATGTGGTTCGGCGACCTCGTCACGATGCAGTGGTGGGATGACCTGTGGCTCAAGGAATCCTTCGCGGACTTCATGGGTGCGTTTGCGTCGGCCGAGGCGACCCGATTCACCGATGCCTGGGTCAGCTTCGCCAATCGACGAAAAGCGTGGGCGTACCTGCAGGACCAGCTCCCGACCACGCACCCGATCGTCGCCGACATCACCGACCTCGAGGCCGCCAAGCTCAACTTCGACGGCATCACCTACGCCAAGGGGGCGAGCGTCCTCAAGCAACTCGGGGCGTTCGTGGGTGCAGATGCCTTCTTCGCAGCGTCCCGCAACTACTTCCGCACCCATGCTTTCGGGAACACCACACTGACGGATCTGCTGAGCGAGATGTCCACTGCGAGCGGACGCGAACTCGACACCTGGGCTGCAGCATGGCTGCAGACCACCGGCGTCTCCACGCTCAGCTACACCGGCGATGCCGTCGAGCAGACAGATCCGCGGCCTCACCGAATTGCCGTCGGGCTCTACGATCTCGACGAGGCGGGGAATCTGACGAGAACCCACCGCCGAGAACTCGACATCACCGATGCTCGAACGCCGGTCGACTTTCCCGATGCCGCGCTGGTACTGCTCAACGACGACGACCTGACGTATGCCAAGATCCGATTCGACGAGCGCTCGACTACCACCGTGCGGAACCACCTCGATCGCATCGTCGATCCCCTCGCCCGGGGCCTGGTGTGGTCAGCGCTGTGGAACTCCACCCGCGACGCCGAGATGACTGCCCTCGAATACACCGACATCGCAACCAGATTCGCACCCCACGAGCCCAAGATCGGCCTACTGTCAGCGGTCACAGCCAATGTGGCGTACGCCCTCGAGCACTACCTCCCGGAGGACCGACGGGGCGAACCAACCCGGCAGTGGCTCGAGGCGTCGTGGACGCAACTGCACGCGAGCGAGCCAGGGAGCGATACCCAGCTGGTGTGGGCGCGTGCCACCGCGGCCGCGGCCCAACTCGACGGTTCCCGCGCAGCCGACCTGCGCGCACTTCTCGACGGCGCGGCGACGGTGCCAGGTCTACGTCTCGATCCCGATCAGCGCTGGTCGTTCTGGCTGGCCCTGGCCGCAACCGGGAACGCGACCTCGGCCGAGCTCGACGCCGAGCTGGCCTCCGACGACACGTCGTCGGGACGTACCTCACATACCGCGGCGTCGACGGCGATACCCGATGCCGAGGTGAAGGCGAGGGCGTGGACGGCCATCACCGAGCGCGACGACGCGTCCAACGATGTTCTCGACGCCTTCATCACCGGCTTCGGGGCCGGGCACCGACCGGACCTGACGCAGCCTTACGACAATCTGTACTTCGAGTCCATCTCTTCGTTGTGGACCTCGCGCAGCATCGAGATCGCCAGGCGAATCGTCGTCCGCCTGTTCCCGCAGCAGTCGTCGACTGAGGCCGCGGACAGCTGGCTCGTCGAGCACGAGTGGGCACCGGCTGCCCTGCGGCGCTTGGTGATCGAGCAACGTGACCACCTGGCGAGGAGCCTGCGGGCGCAGGCGCGATTAGGGTGATGATCATGCCCACCAACGACACTCGTCGCTCGCTTGCCACGTCCGCGCTCGCTGCCGGCGGTCTGCTCGGCGGCTTCGTCGTTGCCCGGCAGTCAACGCAATCGCCAGCTCGGCGGAGCGGTGCTCGCAGCCGCCGGGGTGGCATGCACGACCCGCTGGCAGAAATCCTCGGGTTCGGTCCGTGCCGGGGCCTTGCTCGGGACCTATCTCGTCGCGTTCGGTGCCTCGCACGCGCTGGCCAAGAAGATCGGTGCCTGGCCGGCGGTCGCTGCGGTGTCCGCTGCAACTGCAGCGGCATCGATGGCGGTGAGCAAGTAAGCCGCTTCAGAGCACCCCGGTACGAATGAACTGTTCCAGCGCTGCGGTCGGTTCGTCGAGATCCATTCCCTGGTTCGAGACCCAGGTGTCGTCGAAGTAGGTCTGCGAATACCGATCTCCGCCGTCGCACAGCAGTGTCACCACGCTCCCTATGCGGCCTGCGGCGATCATTTCCGCGATCAATCCGAAGGCACCCCAGATGTTGGTGCCCGTCGATCCGCCCACTCGTTTGCCGAGTGCGTCCGAGGTGAACCGTGCGGCGGCCACGGAGGCGGCGTCGGGCACTGCGATCATTCGATCGATCACCTGGCCGACGAACGAGGGTTCCACGCGCGGTCGGCCGATGCCCTCGATCCGGGACGACAGTCCTGTCTCGTAGCCCGCGTCTCCGGACTCGTAGCCGCCGATGAACGCTGAATTCTCGGGGTCCACCACTGCCAATTGTGTTGCGTGCCTGCGATATCGGATGTAGCGGCCAATGGTGGCGCTGGTTCCGCCGGTCCCCGCACCGACGACCACCCAGTCGGGAATGGGGCATTCCTCCAGCCGTAGTTGGTCGAAGATGGACTCGGCGATGTTGTTGTTTCCGCGCCAGTCGGTGGCTCGTTCAGCGTGCGTGAACTGGTCCATGTAGTGACTGTCGGGCTCGGCCGCGAGTCGATGCGCTTCGGTGTACATCTCGCCGGGCTGATCGACGAAGTGACACCTCCCGCCGTGGGACTCGATGAGTGCGACCTTGGCCGGGCTGGTGCTCCGTGGCATCACGGCGACGAATTTCAGTCCGAGTAGTCCGGCGAAATACGCTTCACTGACTGCGGTGGAGCCCGACGAGGCCTCGATCACCGTGGTGCGTTCGGTGACCCAGCCGTTGCAGATTGCGTACAGAAAGAGCGACCGAGCCAGCCGATGCTTCAGGCTGCCGGTGATGTGCGTCGACTCGTCTTTGAGGTACAGCGAGATTCCCCAGGCTGCGGGCAGCGGGTATCGCAACAAGTGCGTGTCGGCGCTGCGCTGGGAATCGGCCTCGATCAACCGGACCGCATTGTCGACCCATGCCCGTGATCCCGAGTGATCGACCGACCTGGTCATTTCTTTCCGTCTTCACCGCGCAGCTTCGACTGCAGGTCCGCGCGGGCGGTACGCCTGTCCTCGTCGACAGCTGCGATGGACTCGTTGACGCGGATGCGCATGTTCTTGAACAGCAGCAGTGACAGCGGTAGCGAGATCAGCACCGAGAAAATCGCGGCCACGAGTACCGGGACCTCGACGCCGAAGAGTAAACCGACGCCGACGATGACGGCCGCGATCAGGATGACGAGCGCCAGTCGCGCGAAGGTGTAGACACCGAGGTTGACGGCGAGGGACTTCTTCGCCGACCTATCTGGCGCGGCATTGTCGCTGGTGGGATCGTTGTTCTCGGCATTCGTCGCGTCGCTCACGGGTCCCAATCTACCGGGCTCGGCAGGCACTCCAACCCACCCCCGCCATGACCGATTTGTCCATTACCTCCCCTTTACCAACCTTGTATCAGTCGAGTACCTAGGGGTTCGAGTGCAACCATGGGGGTCGAACGCAGCAGACCGATATCTCCGGTTCGGCGCATATGCGCCGAACCGCATCGTAGGAGGACACGACAGATGAGCGCACCCACATTTCACAAGGCGCAGGACTCACTTCTCACACCGGGTCAGGTAGCCGCGCTTTTTCACGTCGACCCCAAGACAGTGACACGCTGGGCACACGCCGGCCGCCTCGGATCGCTCCGCACTCCGGGCGGGCACCGTCGATTCCGCGAGACCGAGGTCATGCAGTTGCTGACCTCTCTGACGACAGAAGCCGGCGCACACCACTGATTCGCGATCCCGAAGAGCGATCCACCCGCGGTAAATGCACCCGTACGAACTCATCGAACATTCTCAGGAATCTTCCACGCTCGACGGGTGCGGAGGTGGTTGCATCACGGCTACCCTCGCAGTAGGAGGTGCGTCGTGATTTATCTATTGGCGTTGATCGGTTTGGTGGCAGTGATCGTGCTGTTCTGGAAGGCATTCGGACCCAGCACGCAGGCTCCACCCACCCGCACTGTGGGACCCGATGACGATCCCGATTTTCTGTGGCGAATCAATCGTGAAGCTCGCCGCGGAGGGAAAGACGGGACCGAGGCCGGCACCGAACCCAGCGAATAGGGTCCGGTAGCTCTCAGTTGCGGTGGGCACCGGCGGTCGCGTCAGGGAATCCTGCCGCTACCGCCGCCGCGACTTCCAACAGTGCCTTTCGCGTGCGTCCACGAAGACGATCGAGTTCGATTTCCGCCCCCTCCTCGAGATGCGGGTCGAACGGGATCGTCCGCACCCGAGCGCACCGCTGCTCGAAGTGTTCGACAACTTTCTGCAGGTCGACTTTTCCGGCTCTCGGCCGAACCCCGTTGACCACCGCAACCGATGTGGCGACCAGCTCGCGGTAGCCGTGCGCATCGAGCCAATCCAAGGTTGCCGACGCGCTCCGCACGCCATCCACCGAGCCCGAGCTGACCACCACCAGAGTGTCGGCTCCCTTGAGAATGCTTTCCATGGCCGAGTGCATCAGACCGGTGCCGCAGTCCGTGATCACGATGCTGTAGAACTTCTCCAACAGCGACAGCGCGCGGTCGTAATCCTCACCGCTGAATGCCTCCGAGGCCGCCGGATCCGAATCGGATGCCAACACCTCCAGTCGATGCACATTCTGCGACGTGTAGGCCCTGACGTCGCTGTAGCGATCCAGAGACTGCATGTCGCGCAACAGATTACGAACGGTGGCGGTTGTCTCGGGCGGCACCTTCTGCCCCAGCGTTCCACGATCGGGGTTGGCATCGATCGCGATTACCCGATCACCTCGAATCTCGGCGAACGTCGAGCCGAGCGTGGCCGTCGTCGTGGTCTTGCCGACACCCCCCTTCAGCGACAGCACTGCGACGCGATGGCACCCGACGAGAGGCCGATCCACCTGCGCGGTCAAAGCCAGACGTCGCTGCTGGGCGGCACTGTTACCGACATCCACACGACCGCCCGACATCAGATACAGCGCCCGACGCCACCCTGCCACCGGCGGCGCATTCCCTGATCGGACCAGCAACGAACTGCCGAGATCGAGCGAGGACACCGGCTGCGGGACCGGCTGCTCACCCGACCGACTCGGGTCCACGGCCGGTACCGCTCCCGGCGCAAACACCAGCGCGTCGCCCGGGCCTTGCGGAAGCTGCTGAGGCTGACTCGGATGCTGCTGATTCTGATGCGGCTGATTCTGATGCTGCGGCCCGGGCCACTGACCGGGCTGAGGCCCCCATTGATTCTGGGCATTCCACTGATTCTGGGGATTCCATTGGCCCTCCGGCGCCAACTGCCCATGCGGGCCACCTTGGTTCTGCGGAGCCCAGTGGTTCTGCGGCCCAGCTTGATTCTGCGGCCCACCGAGATTCTGCGGAGCCCAGTGGTTCTGAGGCGGGGGCGGTCCCGACGCGACGGGCGGGCTCGGGATCGGCCTCGCTTCGGGCGGCGCGTGTGAAGGAGTTGGTTTCACAGTCGACGCCACGGGTGTCTTCGGCGGTTCGACGGATGTCGTCGGAGTTGCCGTTGTGGTCTTGTCCACCTCGGCCGGGGTCGCAGCGACCACGGCATCGTTGCCTTCACCTCCTACAGGTCCAGACCCGTCCCCCCGTTGGGCAGCGCGCGGTGCAGGAACCGGCGGTGGTGTGGGCGCGGCCTCTGGCTTCGCCGCGGGCGGGTTGTCCATGCTTTCGGGCGGCATGGTGATGGGGGTCGATCGGAAGGGCTCCCGCGGCTGTGCGGGTGTGGCCTCCGTCGCCGCTGCGACAACGACCGGCTCGGATCCCGTGGGCGGAGCTACGTGTTCTTCCGGCACGTCGTCGTCCAGTGGCCGGACGGGTTGCCAGTTGTTCTCGTGCCGATCGGCCATGACCGATTCCCCCCAGTTCGCGTCCCACATCGAAGATCCGAGCTCGGATGTGTCCCCCATCGAGCCGGATCGGACGCTACCAGCTGGAAGGCAGGAGTGGAGCCTGCGGAACGACCCGAAGATCCAGCGTGGAGCTTGTGGAAGGACCGAAGATCAGTTCAGTCCCGCGTAGCTGTGCAGTCCCGAGACCACCATGTTGATGATGAAGAGGTTGAAGAGCATGGCGGTGAATCCGGCGATGTTGATCCAGGCTGCGCGGGTGTTGCGCCAGCCGGAGGTGGCGCGAGCGTGCAGGTAGGCGGCGTAGATGATCCAGGTGATGAACGACATCGTCTCTTTGGGGTCCCAGCCCCAGAAACGTCCCCATGCGGCTTCGGCCCAGATTGCGCCGAGGATGACGCCTGCTCCGAAGAGCGGGAAGGCGACGATGGTCGTCTTGTAGGCGAGTCGGTCGAGGGCTTGGGCGTCGGGCAGCTTGGAGGCGAATTTGCCCCAGAACCCAACGCTTTCCTCTCCCAGGGGCTGCTTGATGCGCAGCAGGAACAGCAGGGAGGCGACGCCGGATACCAGCAGGATGCCGCTTCCGACGCTGACGATGCTGACGTGGATGGGCAGCCAGTACGAGCGCAGCGCGGGGACTACCGGTGCGGCGTCGGCGTAGAGCTTGGTGGCGGCGAAGAACATCAGCACGATGATCGGTGCGAGGACGAACACGAGCATCGGGCGCATCGTCTTCTTGCGCAGCACGATCACCGAGGTGAGGGCAGCAGCTGCCGTGGCCATGGTGACGAACTCGTACATGTTGCCGAGCGGGAAGCGGTGGGTGGCGAAGCCGCGGAGCACCACCGAGGCGATGTGCAGTGCGAGGGCCGGGGCGAGCAACGCGAAGCCCATGCCTGCGAGTCGATCGGAGAGCGGTCGCTTCGGGGCTTCGGCGACACGTCCGGGTCGGGTGTCGACGGCCGGGCCGCCGGCACCGACGAGTTCCTTCGCCTGCACGGCCGTCGCCTTGGCGGAGGCGTACTGGGCGATGAGCAGGACGAATGCGAGCACGTAGACGGTGAACGCTGATTCGAAGGACCAGTCGCTGTACTGCGAGAGGGTCTCGTTGATCGGCATCGGTCAGTTCTCCTGTTTCGAGGTGTCGCCGAGCAGGCGGGTGCACAGGCGGTCGAACTCTTCGCCCCACCCCGCCTGATCGGTGCGTGCAAGTCCGCCGAGGTCTACTACAGTACGTCGTGCCTGAGCGTCGGCGGTGAGTCGGACCCAGATTCTGCGACGCTTGATCACCAGTGAGACGAGCAGTCCGCCCATCATCGTCAGTGCGAAGACGAGCACCCAGGTCTGGGCGGGGTCGTGCGAGACCTGAAGGTTGACGAATTCCTTCGCGCCGTCGAACGTGACGACGGTGCCGTCGCTGAGGGTCGCGGATTCTCCCGGCATCAGGTTGACGCGGTCCTGTTTGACGAGGCGGCCCTGGGCGATCATTTCCTGGTCGAGCGAAAAGATGGACTGCGGCAGACCGGTGTCGAGTCCGGTGTCGCCCTTGTAGATGTCGATGGCGACGGCGGGGTCGTTCATGGCGGGGAAGCTCGACGACAGCAGGCTGCCGTGGAACGACGCCGTCGGCGCGAACAGCCCCTCGATGGCGATCTGGTTCTTGCGCCGGTCCAGTGCGTCGGGATACAAACCGCCGGGCGGGTCGACGCGCAGCACTCCGCTGGAGAGGAAGGTCGTCGCGTCCGTCGGCTGCCATTGGATGGTGTCGGTGCGGGTTTCGCCGTTCGGGAACGTCACGGTGAAGGTGGGTGCGTAGCCGTGGCCCTGCAGGTAGACGCGGTCTCCTGCGACGCGCAACGGGTGGTTGACCTGCAGTTGGTCATCGCGCCAGACGTTCTCGGTGAGGTCCTGGCCTGCCTGGTACTCGATGTTGGAGGTGAACATCTCGGCCTGGCCGGTGTCGAGGTAGTCGGCCTTGAAGTCCTTGACTCGCACGCACAGTGGTTCGAGGTCGGTGCCGTCGACGAGATTGCCTGCGCGGAACGAGTCGTAGTTGGCCGGGGTCGAGGTGCAGAAGCCGGGTCCGTCGTCGGCGATGACGATGCGGTTGCCCTCGTACCCGAGCAGCTTGCCCATGGCGATGGCGGCGAGCAGTCCGACAAGCGAGAGGTGGAAGACGAGGTTTCCGAGTTCACGGACGTAGCCCTTCTCCGCCGACAGAGTCACTGCTCCGCCGTCCTCGGTTCGCTGGGCGACGCGCCAGCCGCGCAACTGGGTGCGCACCTGTGCGACGACCTCCTCCGGCGTTCCGTCGACGTCGTAGCGGCTGTGGTGCGGCAGGCGGGACAGGTTGCGAGGAGCGCGAACCGGCTTGGTGCGCAATTGCTTCGCGTGCTCGATGCAGCGCGGCAGGATGCAGCCGATCAGCGAGATGAACAGCAGCGCGTAGATCGCGGTGAACCAGAAGCTGCCGAACACGTCGAACAGTTCGAGCTTGTCCATGATCGGGCCGAGGGTCGGGCGGTTGGCGATGTACTCGTCTACCTTGCCCGCGTTGAGGCTGCGCTGCGGCACCAGGGCACCGGGCACCGCGGCGAAGGCCAGCAGGAACAGCAGCACCAGCGCGGTTCGCATGCTGGTCAGGCCGCGCCAGGTGTTGCGGACCAGAGCCACTCCCCTACCCAGCAGCGACTGCTTGTGCGGGGCCCCGGTGCGCTCTTCGAGGTCGGCGGTCATATCGGCAACACCACATCGGAGACGAAGGCGTCGCGCACCCAGCCGACGAACTGATCCCAGGCACCGGTGACCAGTGCAATTCCTACTGCTATCAACATGATTCCGCCGAACACCTGTATCTGTCGTGCATGTGTACGTAGCCAGCCGACGCCTCGCAGCGCGCTGACCGAACCGAACGCGAGGATCACGAACGGTAAACCGAGACCGAGGCAGTACGCCACGATCAGGACGACGCCGCGCGCTGCCGTCGTGCCGTCGGTACCTGCGGCGAGTGAGATGACGCCTGCAAGCGTCGGCCCCAGGCACGGAGTCCATCCGAGTGCGAAGACGCCGCCGAGCAGCGGCGCGCCGGCCAGTGACCCGATTTGCTTCGGCTCGAAGCGCACGTCACGCTGCAGGGCTGGGATCAGTCCGACGAACACCAGGCCCATGGCGATGGTGACGACGCCGCCGATCCGCATGAGCAGTTCGCGGTTGATCGCCAGGGCCGTGATCGCTCCGAACACCGATGCGGTGGCGAGGACGAACACGACGGTGAATCCGAGGACGAACAGTCCCGCCGCTCCGGCCACGCGCAACCGGCCGCTGCGTACTTTCGTCTTGACCGAGGCCTCGTCGGCACTCACGGCCGGCGCGTCGGCTCCGACGACTCCGGCAAGGTAAGACAGGTAACCCGGTACCAGTGGAACGACGCACGGTGATGCGAAGGAGACGAGTCCGGCCAGGACGCAGGCACCGAGGGCCAGGATCAGCGGCCCGGAGGCCGTAGCTTCCTGGAAACTCGCGCCTATCCCGGCGAGATACATCGTCTCTGTCATGGCCGCACTGGCTCCTCGACTGCGACGCGTTCGACTACGGGTTGCAGGTCCTCGGCGAGCAGCTCACGCAGAAATACCGCGGCGACGCGATGCTGTCGGTCGAGCACGACGGTCGTCGGAATGACCGAGGTGGGGACGCCGCCGAGCGCGTTGAGGGTGCGCATCGGCGGGTCGTAGATCGAGGAGTAACTCACGTTGTTGCTGACGACGAAGTCCTGCGCGGCGGTCTGCGACTCGTCGCGCACGTTGATGCCGAGGAATTCGACGCCGAGGGACTTGGTGGCCTCGTAAACCTTTTCGAGGTCGTCGGCCTCACCGCGGCACGGACCGCACCACTGACCCCAGACGTTGAGAACGACGACGTCACCGTCGTAGTCCGACAGCGAGGTCGTCTTGCCCTCGGTCATCAGATCCGGCCCGGACAGTTCGCCGATGGTGCCGCGCTCGTCGGGCTCGTAGAAGATGTCGGTCTTGCCGCCGGGTGAGACGAACTGGAAGGTGCCGCCCTGCGCCACCGCGTCGGTGCCGGTCGAGCATCCGGCGACAAGAGCGATCGCAGACGCTGCACAGACGGCGAAGAAAAATCTACGCACCGGAGATCCTCGGATCGGACGCTCCCGCGGGCTCGGAGTAGACGAGGTCGACGAGCTGGTCCCCCTCGTAGACCAACGAGGTCAGTGACGCGAGACCGCACTGACGATTCCGCGGGTCGTGCCAGAGCCGGTCGCCCTGCAGGAATCGGCGCAGTGTCCACACCGGGAGCTGGTGGCTGACGCAGACGGCCTCGTGCCCGACGGCTTCGACGCGGGCCGCGTTGACGGCGGCGAGCATGCGGTGCGCGATCTGCAGGTACGGCTCACCCCAGGACGGGGTGAACGGGTCGCGCAGCTTCCACCAGTGCCGTGGTCGGCGCAGTGCACCGTCGCCGACGGCCACGCGCAGTCCCTCGAACTCGTTGCCTGCTTCGATGAGGTTCTCGTCCTCGGCGATCGTCAGGCCGTGGGCCGCTGCGATCGGCGCGGCGGTCTCCTGCGCGCGCAGCAACGGCGATGCCACGACGTGGGTGATGTCGTGGCCGGCGAGCGCGTTCGCGACCGACTTGGCCTGAGCCTGGCCGGTCACCGACAGCTTGAAGCCCGGCAACCGCCCATACAGGATGCCCTTGGGGTTGTGCACCTCGCCGTGCCGGAGGACGTGCACGATGGTGCGCGTCGTCGAGTGCGGATGTGTTGCGGGGGCCTCGGTCACGTCGGGGTCCTGTTTCTCGCTAGGTCGGGTGGGAGTCAGTTCGGTGCTGCAGCGGCTGCTGCGGCCTTGGCTGCAGCCGGAGCCGCATCGGCGATGATCTCGAAGGCTCGGTCGTCGAGGGCAGCGGAGACGAACCAGGCCTCGAATGCGCTCGGCGGCGGGTACACGCCGCGGGAGAGGAAGGCGTGGAAGAACGCCGGGTATCGCCACGTCTGCGCGGCCTTGGCCTGCGCATAATCGGTGACGGGTCCATCGGCGAAGAACACACTCACCATAGTGCCCGCGAACTGCACGTGATGGGTGACGCCTTCGGCGGTGAGGGCATCGCCGAGCAGTGTTCCGAGTCGCTGCGAGTTGGTCTGCAACTTCTCGTAGACGGCTGCGTCGGCCAGTTGCAGGCTCGTCAATCCGGCAGCGACAGCAACGGGGTTACCGCTGAGCGTCCCCGCCTGGTACACCGGTCCGGCGGGCGCGAGGTAGGCCATCACGTCCGCTCGACCGCCGAATGCGGCGGCCGGCAATCCGCCGGACATGACCTTGCCGAAGGTGTAGAGGTCGCCTGCGATTCCGTCGATGCCGTACCAACCGGAAGCACTGACGCGGAATCCCGTCATCACCTCGTCCATGATCAGCAGTGCGCCGTGCTCGGTCGCGAGGCGGCGCAGTCCCTCGTTGAAGCCGGTGACCGGCGGGATTGCTCCCATGTTGCCTGCGGCTGCCTCGGTGATGATGCACGCGATCTGGCCGGGGTTGGCCTCGAAGGCTGCGGTGACGGCGGCGAGGTCGTTGTAGGGAACGACGATGGTGTCCGACGCCTGTGCGCCGGTGACGCCGGGGGAGGTCGGCAGCCCGAGGGTGGCGAGACCGGAGCCCGCGTCGGCCAGTAGGGCGTCGACGTGGCCGTGGTAGCAGCCGGAGAACTTGACGATCTTGGTGCGGCCGGTGAAGCCGCGGGCCAGGCGCACCGCGCTCATGGTGGCCTCTGTGCCCGAATTCACAAGACGAACCTGCTCGACGGGGCCGACGCGACGCACGATTTCCTCGGCGAGTTCGATTTCGCGGAGAGTGGGTGCACCGAACGACAGACCGGTCGAGGCTGCCTTCTGGACGGCCTCGACGATGGCCGGGTGGGCGTGTCCGTGGATCATCGGACCCCAGGACGAGATGAGGTCGACGTACGACTTTCCGTCGGCGTCGGTCATCGTGTATCCGCTGGCCTGCGTGATGAAGCGGGGCGTTCCGCCGACCGACGCGAAGGCGCGTACCGGCGAGTTGACTCCGCCGGGAATGACCGCGCTCGCGCGGGCGAAGAGTTGAGCGGATACGGGGGCGTCGTCGCCGAGAGGAGCAGTCACGACTTCCAGTGTCCCAGGTTCGGCGAAATCACCAACTACAGGGCGTAATAATGCACTCGCCCGACGGCATCAGTCCTTGTCTGTTTTCTTGTCCTCGGGCATGAACACCATCGCGATCAGGATGATGCCCCAGATGCCGAGGGGCCACAGAGGCCAATAGGAGGTCGCCTCGCCGTCGGAGATCCACTGCACGGCCCAGATTCCGTTCATGACGACGGCACCGCCGAACCACCACCGCCACTCGTCCAGATACTCGCGCCACTCGCTCCTGGTGTGGGCGACGTCCATGGCCGTCGATTTCTCGACGGCCGGTAAGTCGCGAACGACCTCGGCCAAGTCACCGCCAGTCGTCGACGCCTATGCCGCGTAAAGGCGTTGTTCGTACTCGACCAACGTCAAGCGGCCCTCGCTCATCGCCAGGCCGAGTGTGTTCACGGCGACCTCACGTTCGTCGTTGCTCACGCGCAGGTCCAGCCGATTGTTCTTGTCGAGATTCTTTCCCATGCGCAGCCTCCCGGTACCCGTGTCCGTTTTGTCACCTCAACGGTTGAGTGAGCTGCACACCGGGTAGTTGGTTTCGATGACGAACACCGATAGAACGAACACCGACAGCTCCGCGGACGGCGTCACCAAGGTCGCTGAATTGATGTCCGAAGCCGGACTCTGCATGTTCACCACCGTCGGCCGAGACGGCCACCTCATCTCGCGTCCGATGGCGCTGCAGGAAGCCGAGTTCGACGGCGACCTGTGGTTCTTCGCTGCACACGACTCCCGCAAGGTGGCCGATATCGCGGCGAATCCGACGGTCAACGTCTCGTTTCAGTCCGGTGAAGGCTGGGTGTCCCTGTCCGGCACCGCGGCCGTCGTCGAGAACCGAACAAAGGCCGAGGAACTGTGGAACACACGGGCGGCCACGTGGTTCGAGAAGAACCCCGATTCCCGGGAGGTGGCGCTGATACACGTGGCCGCCGAAGGTGCGGAGTACTGGTCGACCCCCGGATCGAAGGTCTCGAATCTCATGGCCTACGCCAAGGCCAAGATCACCAACGAGCGGCCGAACCTCGGCGAGCACGAGGTAGTCGAGCTCGAGCTACCCCACAATTCGACCGACTAGTTCCGCTCGTGCCGGGGTGCCGTCGGGGGCACGTCCGGATCGCCCACGAAGTCCCGGTGGGCTGCGATGTTGCGGTCGTCCGGCACATTGCGGTCGCCGGCGATGTCCCGGTCATCTGTTGCATTGCGGTCCACGACGTTCCGATCGCCTGTCGCATTGCGGTCGCCTGCGACGTTACGGTCGTCTGCGACGTTCCGGTCGTCTCGCACGTTGCGGTCGTTTGTCATATTCCGGCCGTTCTTCACGTCCGGGTCGATCCGATTCGCGCGTTCGAATTCCGAGTCGACCTCGTCGCGGGACGACGCGGCGACACCCTGATGAGACTGCGCCTGCTGCGCAAGTTTCTCCGCCTCTGCGGCTTTGACGTCGGCCTCGGCCTGCGCCCGACGCGCCTTGGCCTCACTTTCGCGAGCCAGCAGCTCACGTTCCTCGACGATGGCCGCTTGGCCGGCTGCCTTCTCGCGAATATCGTTCGCTTCCAGCCTCTTTCGTTCCTTGCCTTTGCGCGCCACGACCAGGGCGACGGCAACGACCAGCACTACGACGACTACTGCAACGATGATCCACACTGTGGTACTCATAATTGGAACTCCCGATCTGTTCCGAATGCCGAAGCGGCAGACGTTCCTCGTCGGTTACCCGAGTAACGAATCAGTAAACTCGCCGAACATCGTGCGAGCGAGCGCACCGAATTCCTTCTCGTCCAATGCGCCTGCACCGTCGGGCACAGATGCGATCAGCTCGACGCCCGTCACGAGCGGTAGCTCCTCCAGGTTGACCCGCGCCGCCAGACTCGGCTCGGTCGGCCACGACCCGATGACCAGGCCGGAACACGCCACGACCGCTGCACGCACAGCTGCGACTGTAAGCGCACTGTGATTGAGCGTGCCCAGCTCGGCACCGGCCACGATCACGATCGGTGCAGACACGGCCTCGGCGATGTCGAGCACGGTGAAGCCTTCTGCGCCCAGACGCACCGCGACTCCGCCCGCGCCTTCGACCAGCACGAGGTCGTGGGCCGCGTCGAGCGCGCGCACAGCGTCGACGACGGCGTCGAGTTCGAGCATCGGCCGACCCGATCGGCGGGCTGCGACATCGGGCGCAAGCGGCTCGGGGTACCGTGCCAACTCCACTCCCCGTACACCCGAAAGGCGTTGCACCACATCGATATCGGCTTCGTCCGGACAGTCGCCTCCGACGCCGGTCTGCGCCGGCTTGCACACCGCGACGGTCCGTCCACCTGCCTGTGCTGCCGCCGCGAGTGCTGCGGTGATCACGGTCTTGCCGACGCCGGTCGACGTTCCGGTCACAAGTAGAACCGTCACCACAGAACCTCCGCGAGGACCGACGCGGCACGGTCGACATCGGAGTCGGTGAGATCGGCGCGCGCGGTCAGTCGGAGTCGAGACCCGTCGGCCGGAACCGACGGTGGCCGGAAGCATCCGACGCGGACGCCGAGCTCGAGGCAGTCCTCCGCCGCGCGCACCGCACGCTGCGCGTCGCCCAGGACCACCGGAACCACCGCCGATTTCGTCGGTTCGACGCCCGCTGCGGCGGCCAGTTGCGTTGCTCGCACGCCGATCGAATGCACCCGGTCGGGTTCGCCGCGCAGGACGGTCAGCGCGGCCGATGCCGCGCCGACGGAAGCAGGAGCGAGGCCGGTGTCGAACACGAACGTGCGCGCACCGTGCAGCACCTGCGTGCGAACCGCTGCCGGCCCGAGCACCACTCCACCCTGCGATCCGAGGGCCTTGGACAGCGTTGCGGTGATCACCAGGTCGGGCGCTCCGGCGAGGCCTGCTTCGTGGACGGCTCCCCGGCCGCCGTCCCCACGTACGCCCAATCCGTGCGCTTCGTCGACGACGAGCACCGCGTTCCGTCTCCGACACACCGCGTACAGGTCGGCCAGTGGCGCGAGATCGCCGTCGGCGCTGAACACCGAGTCGGTCACCACGAGGGCCCGCTGTTCGGGACGCTCACGCAACAGCTCGTCGACGTGCTCGGTATCGCAGTGCCGAGCGACGGCCACCCGTGCCCGCGACAGGCGGCAGGCATCGATGAGCGAGGCGTGCGACGCGGCGTCGGAGATCACCAGCGCGTCTCGGCCCGCCAGTGCCGTCACGATCCCGAGATTGGCGGTGTAGCCGGTGGAGAACACCAGTCCGGCCTCGGCCCCGACGAACTCCGCGAGGTCGCCCTCGAGGTGCTCGTGCGCCGTCGTGGTACCGGTGACCAGCCGCGATCCCGTGGATCCGCCACCCCATCGGCGCGCAGCAGCGCAGGCTCCGTCGATGACGGCCGGATGCCTGGACAGGCCGAGGTAGTCGTTCGACGCCAGATCGAGGATCGCGTCCTCGGCCGTGCGGGGGATCACGATGCGCTCGAGACCGGCCTGGCGTCGGGCGTGCGCGGTGGCGTCGAGCCAATCCAGAGCGGTCATTGCAGCACCATACTTGAACGCCGTTCAAGTATGGTGCTGCGCCACCGCCACCAGGGCTTCGGCGATGGCAGCCACCTCCGCATCGGTGCAGATGAACGGCGGCATCGCGTACACCAGACGGCCGAACGGCCGCAGCCACACTCCCGCTTCGACGGCCGCTGCCGTGGCCCGAGCCATGTCCACCGGGCTGTGCATCTCGACCACGCCGATGCCGCCGAGAACGCGAACATCGGCGACTCCCGGCAGAGACCGGGCCGGCGCGAGGCCGTCGGCCAACCCCGATGCCAGACCTGCGACCTCGGCGCGCCAGTCGCGCGAGAGCAACAGTTCGACCGAGGCCACCGCGATCGCGCACGCCAGTGGATTACCCATGAACGTCGGCCCGTGCATCAGGCCTCCAGCCTCGCCGCCCGAGACCGTTTCGGCCACCTCGGTGGTGCACAGCGTCGCCGCCAAGGTCAGATATCCGCCGGTCAACGCCTTGCCGATGCACATGATGTCGGGCGCGACACCTGCGTGGTCGGCAGCGAACAACTCCCCGGTCCGACCGAATCCGGTTGCGATCTCGTCGAAGATCAGCAGCACTCCGTACTCGTCGGCCACGCGGCGTAGTTCCTGCAGATAGCGCGCGTCGTGGAACCGCATCCCGCCCGCACCCTGGACGATCGGCTCGACGATGATCGCCGCCAGTTCGCTTGCGTGTTCGCTCAGTACCCGCTCGAATTCGGCGACGTAGCCGGCGTCGAACTCCGCGGGCGGAGCCGGAGCGAACACCTGCTTCGCCAGCACATCGGTCCACAGCGTGTGCATCCCGCCGTCCGGATCGCACACGCTCATCGGAGCGAACGTGTCTCCGTGGTATCCGCCGCGCCAGGTCAACAGCCGAGTGCGACCGTTCTCGCCGCGCGCGCGCCAGTACTGCAACGCCATCTTCACCGCGACCTCCACCGAGACCGATCCGGAATCGGCGAGGAACACCTTGTCGAGCCCCGAGGGGGTGATGTCGACCAGCAACTCGGCCAACCTGGCCGCCGGAGCGTGTGTCAGTCCGCCGAACATCACGTGACTCATCCGGTCCAGCTGATCGTGCGCGGCGGCGTCGAGCACCGGATGGCGGTAGCCGTGCACCGCCGCCCACCACGAGCTCATCCCGTCGATGAGTTGCCTGCCGTCGGCCAACGTCAGCCGCACTCCCGACGCACTGTCGACCACCAGCGGCGTCGCACCCGCCGGAAACCGGCTGTAGGGGTGCCAGAGATGATCGGAGTCGATTCGACGGACGTCTTCGGAAGTCAGCACGCCAGAGCACACTGCCACAGCACTCAGCTGGCCGTCCCGACACTGGACGGGTGGCGAAATGTCCGAATCCACTAGCATCGCAGCATGACGACGCGGACCGTGACGAGACTCGTGGGGGTGGTCGTGGCCGCAACCCTGACGCTTGCCGCCTGCGGGGGCACGTCCGCAGCGCCCGTGCCCACCACGACCGCTCCGGACTTCGTCGTCGACGCCTCCACTCCCGTCGGCGCACTCAACGACCGCATCCTGCGGTGGATCAACGCCGAGGAGGCGCCCGACCCCGCCGAGGTCGCGGCCGTCACCGGCGCCGAGCTGGCCGAGGCCGTCGCTCCGTTGGGTGGGCTCGCCGGACCACTCGAACAGTTGCGCGGCGGCGCACCGAACGTGGCTACGGGGTTCGAGGCCGGTCCCGATTCCGGCGTCCTGCGCTTCACCACCGCAGGCATCCCGGCCACGATCTCGACGTCGATCGGTGCCGACGGGAAGCTCGACGGCTTCCTGGCCCGGCCGGACACTCCCATCATCTCGTCGTTCGACGATCTCGACGCGGCACTGTCGAAGGTGGCTCCGAACTACTCCTACAGCGCGTCACGGCTCAACGGCGGTGACTGCGAATCGATCTACTCCACCAACGCGGACTCGGTGCTTCCCCTCGGGTCGGTGTTCAAGCTGTACGTCCTCGGCGCGCTCACCGACGAAATCGAGGCAGGCACCGTCCGATGGGACGAGCAGCTCACCGTTCGTGATGCGACCAAGAGCGCGCCGTCCGGCGAGCTGCAGAATCTGCCCGACGGCACGACGGTGTCGGTCCGCGATGCAGCCGAGAAGATGATCTCGTTGTCCGACAACACCGCAACGGATCTGTTGATGGATCACCTCGGCCGCGAGCGGGTCGAACGCCAACTATCGATCATGGGGCATCACGATCCGTCGGTGATGACACCGATGATGGACACACGGCAGTTCTTCGTCATCGGGTTCGGGAATCCCAACATGCGCGCCGAGTGGTCCCAGGCCGATCCCGACACCCGGGCCGAGCTGCTCGAGCAGGCGGACGCGAGGCCGCTCGAGATCGACTTCGAGAACTTCCTCGACAACCCGGCGTCGGCCGACGGGGTCGAGTGGTTCGCCAACGCGCAGGACGTCTGTGCCGCGATGGGTTACCTGGCGACGAGTGATTCGGCCGAGGAGAACCGTCGCATTCTGGCGATCACCCCGGGTGTGCAGCTCGACGCGGCGCTGTGGCCGTATTCGGGGTTCAAGGGCGGCAACGCGCCCGGCGATCTGGCGGGCGCATTCCTGGCCACCGATGCCGCCGGACAGGACTGGATCGTGACCGAGCAGTTCCGGGCCGACGGCGCGATCGATCTGATCCCGTCCAGCTACGCGTTTCTCGTTGCCCAGCAGGCGTTCGCGCTGATGAAGTGAGTGGGATTTGTAACATCGGTGTTACTGCTGCATTACACTCGCGGTCGTGGAGGCACAACACGAACCAGCCCAGTACGCGTGGCCGGCGGGCTTCAAGGAGTTCCTGGTCGGTGAGTTCACCGACTTCAGTCCCCTGGTGAACAGGGCTCTGGAGGACAACTGCGCGTCTCTGTTCCACGACGGTCCGTACGCGAAATCGGGCTTCTGGCGGACCTGCCGGGCAGTGTTCCGAGAATTCGTCTGGCCGGTCTGACTTTCCGGCCTTCACAGGCGGCCGCAAAAGGTTACCGTCGAGTATGGCAACCACAACGGATCACCTTCGGAACACTCTGGACGGCCGCTGGCGAGATGTGAAGAACCAGGCGCGTCAGCAACTTGCACGCGACGAGTTCCGTCCGCACTACACGCCGAACACCGTCATCGCCCGCACCAAGGCGATGGAGCAACTCAAGTTGCTCGCCGCTGCCGGTGCAGCCGACAACGGCTTCAGGAAGGAACACGGCGGCACCGGCGACGTCGGCGCAGCGGTGACGACGATCGAGATGCTCGCGATGAGCGATCTCTCGCTGATGGTCAAGGCCGGCGTCCAGTGGGGGCTGTTCGGCGGTGCCATCGAGAATCTCGGCACCGAACGCCACCACGAGGCCTACGTCCCCAAGATCATCAGCCTCGATCTGCTCGGCTGCTTCGCCATGACCGAGACCGGACACGGCAGCGACGTGCAGTCGCTCGAGACCACCGCCACGTACGACCCGAAGACGGACGAGTTCGTCATCAACTCCCCGACGCCGTCCTCGCGCAAGGACTACATCGGCGGTGCCGCCGAAACCGCGACCGTCGCCGCTGTGTTCGCCCAGCTCATCACTGCAGGCCCGGGCGAGGAGCCCGAAAGCCATGGCGTGCACTGCTTCTTCGTCCCGCTCCGCGACGAGAACGGCGACGATCTGCCCGGCGTCACCACCTCGGACTGTCAGTACAAGGGCGGTCTCCCCGGAGTCGACAACGGCCGCCTCATGTTCGATCACGTCCGCATCCCGCGAGACAACCTGCTCAACAAGTACGCCGACGTCTCCGACGACGGCACGTACTCCTCCCCCATCGAGAACAAGTCTCGACGGTTCTTCACGATGCTCGGCACGCTGATCCGCGGACGTGTCACGGTCGGCGGCAGTGCCGCTGCGGCGGCCCGCGTCGCCCTCGACATCGCGACGCGATACGCGTTGCAGCGCAGGCAGTTCGCCGCGCCGGATTCCGATCAGGAGGTCCTGATCATGGACTACCTGGTGCATCAGCGTCGACTGTTCCCGCTCATCGCAAAGTCCTACGCCCTGCAGTTCGCACAGAACGAACTCGTGTCGAAGATGCACGAGCTGCAGACTGCGGACAACCCCGACGCCGAGGAGCAGCGCGAGCTCGAGTCCAGGGCGGCAGGTCTCAAGGCCGCGAACACCTGGCATGCGACCGCCGCGATCCAGGAAGCACGCGAAGCGTGCGGCGGCGCAGGGTATCTCGCCGAGAACCGGTTGATCTCGCTCAAGGCCGACACCGACGTGTTCACGACGTTCGAGGGCGACAACCATGTGCTGACGCAGTTGGTCGCCAAGGAGCTGCTCACCGCGTACGCCGACGACGTCAAATCCATGAGCCCGGTCGAATGGGTCAAGTTCGCCGCCGACATGGTGGGCGACCGCGTCGTCAAACGCACTGCAGCCCAGGCGATCATGCAGACCATCCTCGATCGGCGCCAGGACAACGAGGAGGAGGGCTCGCTGTTCAACCGCGGCACCCAGGTCAAGATGTTCGAGGATCGTGAGGAGTACCTGCTCTCCACCGTCGCACGGCGGCTGCAGTCCAAGTCCAAGGAGACCAGCCCGTTCGAGGCGTTCAATGCGGTGCAGGATCACGTTCTGCATGCCGCGAGCGCGCACATCGACCGCATCATCTTCGAGGCATTCATCGCCGGCATCGAATCCTGCGAGGACCCCACCACCAAGGATCTACTGGACGAGGTCTGCGACCTGTACGCGCTGTCGGTGATCGAGAAGGACAAGGCCTGGTTCATCGAGCACCGCTACCTGTCCACCGAGCGATCCAAGGCCGTCACCCGTGCCATCAACGAGCGGTGCCGCACGCTGCGTCCGCACGCCGAACTGCTCGTCGACGGCTTCGGAGTACCCGACGCGCTGGTCGGTGCCGCGATGCTCGGTGAGCCCGGGGCCGGAACCGAGGAAGAACCGGCCGCGAACCCCAGTCACGCGCACTGACGCGTAGCCGGGTTCAGCCGGGAACTATTGCGAAGACCCGGCAGGGACCGCCGGTCGCGCCCGCGTGCTTCGGCGCGCCGACGACGACCGTCGCCCCTGCCGGGGGCACCGCATCCAGATTCGCGAGCGCTTCGACTCCGTATCGACCTGCTCCGAGAACCGCTGTGTGCGCGGGGTATTCGCGGTCGTTCATTCGGTCGAGACTGAGCGTGTCGACTCCGATTCCGACGATGTTGCGCTCGCGCACCAGCATCTGTGCCGCGTCGCCGCCGAAACCGGGTGTGGCGCGCTCGGTTAGCCGGGTCTGCCAGCCACTGTGCATCACCACCAACGCACGGTCGGGTATTCGGCCGTGCTCGCGCTCCCACCGGTCGATGTCCTCGGTCGTCACCACGGCGTCCGGATCCGACGCGGCCCGGGCCGAGATGTCCACCACGACCAGCGGGGCGATCAGATCTTCCAGCGGCAGGATGTCGGCCGTCGCGCCGCCGCGAATGCGGTGCGCCGGGGCATCGATGTGCGTGCCCGTGTGCTCCCAGTACGAGAGCTTGTTGCCCAGGAAGCCGCCCAATTCGTAGGCGGCCACCGGCCGCATCGTGAACGGTTCGCTGCCCGGCCACACCGGGAACGTCGGGCTCAGGGTGTGGGTCAGGTCGACCAGTCGGCCCGCTGGAATCGCCGACGCCACAACGGGTTCGGCACGAACCGCTCCGGCCGTCGCAACGGTCAACGCAGCGGCCCCCAACGATCCGAACAGCGCCCTACGGCCAATTTTGCGGTGAACCGTCTCGATTACCTCGGCGCCGCACATCAGTCGGCAGCGGGGGTGACGAGCAGAACCTTGTCGTCGGATCCGTTGTCGGTGGTCAGGAGGAATGCGCCGTCGTCGCCGAAGCTGGTGAGCGAGCGCAGTCGACCGTACGTACCCACCAGGGCATCGGCCTCGTCGACGTACTCCGTCCCGTCCTCGGAGAGCTTGAGAAACACGAGCTTCTCGCCCTGCTGACTCGACATCACCGCGGCCCCGTTCCAGGAACCCCATCCCGCGCCGTTCGCGAAGGTCAGACCGGGCGTGGCGATGGTGGGGCTACCCGAGCTCCACACGGCGGCGAGTGCACCGGGCACGCGGGTCGGATCGGTCATCGGTACCGACTCGTCGTAGATCAGCGGAAGTCGATCGGGGCGGTAACCGTAGTTGCCGCCGGGCACCAATAGATTCAGCTCGTCGTCTCGGGTTGTTCCCTGCTCCACCTCGTAGATCTGACCGGTACCGGGCCGAATCGCCAAGCCCTGCACGTTCCGATGTCCCAGAGTGAAGATTCGATCCGGTGAACCCGCGGCCGCCGAACCGTCGGCATTGATGTGCAGAACCTTGCCGCCCAACGAGTTCCGATCCTGCGGAACCGTCGGCGTCGCAGTGTCCCCGGTCCCGACGTACAGGGTGCCGTCGGGATGAGCCAGAATTCGGCAGCCGCCGTGCCGCCCGCCGTCGGCGACGGGAATGTCGTCGACGAGGGTGCCGGTGCGCGTCAGAGCCGTCCACCCCGGGTCGACGGTCCACGATACGACGGCGATGTGGTTGTCGCTGCCGCCGCCTGCACTTCCGGTTCCGGCGCTACCGGTTCCGCCTCCTGAGCCCTGCACGCCCTGGCATGTGTAGATCGTTCTGGATGCGGCGAAATCCGTCGCGAGCGCAATGCCCATGAGACCCGTCTCGCCGGACGCGTAGAGATCGTCGAGGTCCGCGTCGAGCTCGCGGGTGGCCCCGCCGACATCGCGGATCACGAACCGCCCGGAGCGCTCTCCGGTCAGCACCGTCCCGTCCGGCGCAACCACCGCATCCCATGGCTTCGCGAGTCCGTCGAGCACCGTGGTGACCGTCAGATCAGGTAACGGATCGGGCTGTGCCGTCGCGGTCGTCGTACCAGCGATCGTCAGGAAGACGCTGGCGGCGATTACTCCGGAACTGGACACCAGCTTGTTCATCCACACTCCTGACGACGATCCACGACCAGTCCGATATGACCGATATCACATGATCTTAATCACACTCGAGGGGGTGCTGGCCGACTCACGACGCAATTCGTGGCCCGGCAGCACACAGAGTCCACAGCGATCCCGGGTCACGCACCGATCGAACCACCGGTCACACGTAATGACGGCAACCTCGGTTCAGCCGACCTCGGGCGTGACGAGCAGCACCTGATCGTCGGATCCGTTGTCGGTGGTGAGCAGGAACCCGCCGTCGCTTCCGAAGGGGGTGAGCGAACGCAGCCTGCCGTAGGTGCCGACCAGTGCCTCCGCCTCGGCGACGTACTCGGTTCCGTCCTCCGACAATGCCAGGAAGACGAGCTTCTCGCCCTGCTGACTCGAGATCACCGCGGCACCGTTCCAGGAGCCCCACTGCTCACCGTCGGCGAACGTGACGTCGGGGGTGGCGATGGTCGGATCACCCGAACTCCACACTGCAGGCAGGGCACCGGGAACCCGATCGGGGTCGGTCATCGGGACCGATTCGTCGTACACCGACGACCGTCGATCGGGGCGATAGCCGTAGTTGCCGCCCGGCACCAACAGGTTCAGCTCGTCGTCTCGGCTCGTCCCCTGCTCGACCTCGAAGATCTGATCGGTTCCGGGACGGATCGCCAGTCCCTGCACATTGCGATGACCGAGAGTGAAGATGCGATCCGGTGCGTCAGCTGCGGCGGTGCCATCGGCGTTGACGTGTAACACTTTGCCGCCCAGTGAGTTCCGATCCTGGGGAAAGGTCGGGTTCGCGTTGTCGCCGGTGCCGATGTACAGCGTGCCGTCGGGGTGGGCCAAGATGCGGCAGCCACCGTGCCGCCCGCCGTCGGCGACCGGAATGTCGTCGACGACAGTGCCGGTTCTCGTCAGGGCCGTCCACCCCGGATCGACGGTCCACGACACGACGGCAATGCTGTTCTCGTCGCTACCTTGGCGCCCCTGGCAGGTGAACACGGTTCGAGAGGACTCGAAATCCATCGCCAGTGCGATACCCATGAGCCCGGTCTCACCGGCGGCGTAGAGATCGCCGAGGTCCGCGTTCAGTTCACGCTGGACTCCTGCGGCATCGCGGATGACGAAGCGACCCGACCGTTCACCGGTGAGCACCGTGCCGTCCGGTGCCACCACCACATCCCAGGGTTTGTCGAGACCGTCGAGGACGGTGGTGACCGACAGAGACGGCAGCGGCCCGGGCTCGGTGGTACCGGGTGCATCCGGGCTCGGCAAGGACGCGGATTCCGACGCACCGACCTGCGGCGCATCTACCTGCGGCTGTGTCTCACCCGACGAACAGGCCGCCAACACGCAGGCGCTCACCGCGACGATTCCGACTGTGGACACCAGCTTCACGAGCAACTCCTGACGACGGCAACGAATAGTCCGATTCATCCGGTATCACCGTTTTCCCCGGATCCGAACCCCGCCCGTCTCCGCCGCCTGGTCAGGACGCGATTCGGTACCCGGCCTCGACGATCGCGGCATCCACCGCTGCGGTATCGAGTTCCGAATCACTGCTGACCACAACGGAACCGGCGTCGATATCGACGTCGACGCCGGTGACTCCCGATATCTCCGATACTTCTTCTCTCACCGACGCTGCGCAATGCGCGCACGTCATGCCCTCGACCGAATATGTCGTCTGCATCTGGATTTTCCTTCTTCCGTCAGGAGCGCACTGGGATTCTCTCGTCAGGAACGAACCAGGCGCGCGATGGCCTCGGACGCCTCTTTCACTTTCGCATCCGCCTCGGGTCCGCCCTGCCTCGCGGCCTCGACGACGCATCCTGCGAGGTGGGCGTCGAGGAGTTTCAACGAGACCGATTGCAGAGCCTTGGTCGCCGCGGACACCTGGGTGAGGACGTCGATGCAATAGCGGTCGTCCGCGACCATTCTCGATATCCCGGCCACTTGGCCCTCGATACGACGCAATCGCTTCAGCAGATCGTCCTGCTCTGCGCTGTAGCTGCTCATAGCGCCCACCATACCCCTACCCGGTAGGGGGTGCACCTCTCGACAGGACTCGACGGACGCCGTCGACCATCAGCAGTCCGGCCACGATGACGGCCAGGGCGGCCAGCGCGATCCACGACCCCGAGTAGAACGTTCCCGAATACGCCGGGGACACATCGGGAACCGCGGGAAACTCGGTGATGCGCACGCCTGCGTTCCAGCACGCCACCGCTCCGATCACCGCGAGCAGAGCCAGCACCAGCTCCGCCCACCCGAGAGACTTCCTCACAGGTACTCCCGCTTCGCCGTTTCGAGAGCCGCACGTAACCCGTCGTCGTCCTTCGCCCACGCCTGCACCAGTCCGCCGCCCACCAGACGCAGCCCGATGCCGTGACGCTTGCGCGGCACACCCGACAGCTCCCCGAGTACCCGCGCGGTCTCCCATCTCTTCGGCTCGTAGTCACCGTCGGCGTACTCGGCCGGCGGCAATATGTCGTCGATCTCGACCAGGTCGACGGTCTCTGTTCCCTGACGCAGCCGACGGGTGGTGAGTTCGACGCTGACGTGCATCCGCGCGGCGCGGAGCTGGACGTACGTGAGACCGACGAGGATCAGCGAGAACAGCGCGAGGGCGAACCAGTGGATCACCGGTCCTGATGCGAGTTCGACCGCGAGTACCACGAGGCAGAACACCGGCCCCCAGGCCAGCATGCGCCACCGCCCCCCGGGCTCGTGGAAGAGCACGGGCTCGTCGGTGGGGGTCTCACTGTTCACGGATGAACCACTCCCGCGCCGACGGCCGGTAGACCAGAACGGCTGCGACCACCAACGCGACGGTGATCACCAGCAGCACGAACGGAAACACCAGCGCGGCGAACGTGAGCAGCAGCGCGACGGCTCCGGACAGGGCCACCAGGGCGCGTCGGAACCTGCGGTCGCCGCCGCGAACAGGGCCCGACATCAGCCCGACGGCCAGCCCGACCACTCCGAAGATCACACCGAGTCCACGAAAGACCGTCAGGAAGGAATCGATCTGTTCGTCCGTCGCACCGCCGGTGGTGAACGATGAACGGATCTGATCGGCAGGGAGCGTCAGGGCGATCATGCACACGACGATCAGCAGCACCGCCGAGGCCAACCACAGCCAGTAGGCAGCGGAAACCACTCGGGGCCGGGCGATCGGTGCGTCGATGTCTGCGCTCACGCCAGACATCCTGCCACCGTGGGCGAGCCATGCGTTCGGCCGGCAGAGATTCCGCACAGACGCGACGCGCTCAGCCCGCAGAAATTCCCAGCGCCATGATCGCGATGGCGGCCGAGACGGCGAGCAGCAGCCCGAGCAGGGCCCAGCCGGGGCGGCCGCTCTCAGCGGGACAAGGCTCGCGATCGACGGCCGGTACCGCGGTCGGCTGCGTGATGCTCGCTGCTGCAGTGGTGTTGTCTGCCATGTCGGTTCCGATCACTCGAGAAGATATCGAGAGTGATGCTAGTCACACAGCGGGTACCGGAGCCGCGAACACGCCCGAATCTATCGTTTTCCCGAAGCGACGAAGTATTCGTTGGATTCCCGACGGTGCATCAGGTAGATCGCCCCGGCGGCCAGCACTCCCTGGCCGATGCCGAGCACACTCATCACGATGTTCATCGCGCCCGCGCTCGACGCAATGGAGAACAGTTCGAGGATCGTGGTGAACACGGTGAACGATCCGATGATGGTGAGCAGCATGCGCGCCCACATCTTGCCCGCACGCATTCGCTTGACCCAGAACAGGAACAACGCCCCGAAACCGAGTACGACGAACACCGTGACGACGAGCATCACCGTCACCATCGACTGCGTGGACTCCACCGTCATGTCGGCGGCCGCGTCCTGCGCTGCGAGGTCGTCGAGCAAGGACTGCGCGAATTCCTCGCGCGCCCCGAACAGCGTCCACACCGAGAACAGCGCCGAGAGCGCCCCGATCAGCGCCACTCCCCACCACAGGTGGCGTGCGGTCTCGACGTCGACGGGGGCCGGACGCGGGGTCGGCTCGAGCTCCGGTCCTGTCTGTGGGAACCCGTGCTCCATCTCCCAGCGCTGCCAGTCCGGCTGCGGCGGTGGGTTACCCGGCGTGTTGCTGTCGGGGTTGTTGCCGTCCGGGTTGTTGTTCGGAGGAAATTCGTTCACAACCAGCCCGCCACTTCGGTAGCCCAATAGGTCAGTACGACATCGGCACCGGCGCGCCGAATGCCGACGAGCGATTCCAGTACCGCTGCGTCGCGGTCGATCCACCCGTTCTGAGCGGCGGCGGTGATCATGGCATATTCCCCGGAGATCTGATAGGCCGCAACCGGAACCGGTGACATCTCGGCGACGTCGCGAAGAATATCGAGATACGACATCGCCGGCTTGACCATCACCATGTCGGCACCCTCGGCGAGATCGAGCTCCACCTCGTGGGTGGCCTCGCGGCGGTTCGCGGCGTCCTGTTGATACGTCCGGCGATCGCCCTGCAACGAGGACCCCACTGCTTCGCGGAACGGGCCGTAGAAGGCCGAGGCGTACTTCGCCGAATAGGCCAGCTGACCGACCTCGACGTGGCCGGCAGCATCGAGTCCCGCGCGGATGGCACCGACCTGTCCGTCCATCATTCCGCTCGGTCCGAGCAGGTGCGCGCCGGCTTCCGCCTGCGCGACAGCCATGTCCACGTACCGCAGCAGGGTGGCGTCGTTGTCGATGGAACCGTTCTCCCCCAGGACTCCGCAGTGCCCGTGGGAGGTGAACTCGTCCAGGCAGGTATCGGCCATGATGACCGTCGAATCCCCGAGGTCGGCCTTCAGCCGCGCCAGACCCCGATTGAGAATTCCGTCCGGGTCGGTTGCACCCGAGCCGGTCTCGTCCTTGTCCTCGGGCTTCGGTACCCCGAACAGCATGACGCCGCCCACGCCTGCCGCGACGGCGTCGGCGGCCGCAGCGCTCAGCGAATCCAGCGTGTGTTGGTACACCCCCGGCATCGAGCTGATCGCCCGAGGCTCGGTGATGCCGTCGGCCACGAACATCGGCAGCACCAGATGCCGTGCCTCGAGCGAGGTCTCGGCCACGAGTCGACGCAGTGCCGGGGTACGGCGCAGGCGTCGGGGACGGTCGGTGGGGAACAAGCGAACTCCTTACGGACCGGGTGTGCCGATCGTGAGATCCGCGACCGGGTTACCGGCGGCGCGACTTCTTTCGCGGCGGGGGCAGTGCACCCTCGGCCCGCAGGCGAGCCGCGTGCTCGGCGAGCGCCTCGACCAACGGTCCGACCTGTGCCGACTCGGGCTGCACGTCCACGCGCAGACCGAATTCGACGGCCGTCTCGGCGGTCTTGGGGCCGATGCACGCCACCAGTGTGCGAGCGTGCGGCTTTCCAGCGATGCCGACCAGGTTCCGGACGGTGGAACTCGACGTGAAGCACACTGCGTCGAAGCCGCCGGTCTTGATCATCTCGCGGGTCTCGGCGGGGGGCGGTGCCGCCCGGACGGTGCGGTACGCGGTGACGTCGTCGATCTCCCAGCCCCGCTCGCGCAGGCCTTCGGCGAGAGTTTCGGTGGCGATGTCGGCGCGAGGCAGAAGAACTCGGTTGACCGGGTCGAAGACCTCGTCGTACGGCGGGAAGTCCTCGAGCAGTCCGAGCGAGCTCTGCTCACCCGAGGGCACGAGTTCGGGGTTGATGCCGAAGGAACGCACCTTCGCCGCGGTTGCCTCGCCGACACAGGCGATCTTGACGCCGGAGAACGCACGAGCGTCCAGACCGAACTCCTCGAACTTCTCCCACACGGCGCGAACGGCGTTGGTGGAGGTGAAGACGACCCACTGGTAGCGGCCGTCGACCAGGCCCTTGACGGAGCGTTCCATCTGGGCCGGGCTGCGTGGGGGCTCGACGGCGATGGTCGGGACCTCGATGGGGATGGCTCCGTGGGTGACGAGTCGATCGCTCATCTCCCCTGCCTGATCCTTGGTGCGGGGCACCAGCACGGTCCAGCCGTACAGTGCGCGAGATTCCCACCAGGACATCTTGTTTCGGCCCGAGACGACCTTGCCGACGGTGACGACGAGCGATCCGACGAGCTCGGATCCGGCGTCGTTGAGTGTGGCGAGGGTGGCCTCGACGGTGCGCTGCTGACGGGTGGTGCCGCGGACGGTGATGGCCGCGGGCGTCTGCGGTGCCAGGCCGTGTTCGACGAGGGCACTGGCGGTTTCGGCCAGGTGACCCGAAGTTGCGTGCAGTACCAGCGGGCCCGGAGCAGCAGCGAGTGCTGCCCAGTCGACCTCGCCCCGGACGTCGGCCTCGGTGTGACCCGAGCCGAGTGCCATTCCGGCGTAGCTGGGGACGGCCGATCCTGCGGGCAGGCCGGGGAGCACCTCGAACGGCACGTGAGTGCGAGCGACGGCGCTGACCTCGGCGATCACCGAGTCGGTCGTGAGCGGATCACCGGAGACCAGGCGAACCACGTCGTGGCCGTTCTTGGCCTCGGCGAGAAGGGTTTTGGCGACCTCGGCCGGTTCGCCGAGTGCCGGACGAACCTCGACACCGTTCTCGCCCGTCTCCGGGTCACGCGGAACGTCGGCACCGACCAGGGCGGTGACGCCCTTGTCGACGTCGGGATCGGTGAATGCGAGCTCGGCCGCTCCGAGCACTTCCCGTGCCCGGACCGTGAGCAGAGCCGGGTCACCCGGCCCGGATCCCACGAACAGGATCCGTCCGTTGGTGTTCTTGCGGACTGGGCTCATCGGTTGTTCTCCAGTGCTGTCTTGTGTGGGTACTGCAGTTCTATCGGGGTTGCGGTGCCCCGTTTCGGAATCAGTCGAGCGGTGGCGATCGACTCTCTTCGCACCACCGGACGGGTCGCCTTGCGTTTGGCGCGTCCGCGGACGGGTGCCGTTATGGCCCTAGACATGAGATCCACCCTGTACCTGAGAACCGGCCTGTGCTGGTTCGGTGACTGAAACGAGTTCGCGCGCACCGAGATCGAGCAGTTCGCGGGCCAATTCCCGGCCCAGCTCCTCGGCTCGGTCGGGGGATCCGACGATCGACGCGCGGATGGTGTCGCTGCCGTCGATGGCGGCGACGCAGCCCCGCAAGGACAGTTCGTCGAAGATTCGGCCGTCCTCGTCGATGGATTCGACGACCTCGGCGATCGCGCCGACCGGAGCGGTGCAGCCGGCTTCGAGTTCGGCGAGCAGTCCGCGTTCGGCTGCCACCGCGGCGCGAGAGTGTGCGTCGTCGAGGGTGGCGATGGCGGTCACGAGATCGGTGTCTTCGACGCGACATTCGACTGCCAGCGCACCCTGAGCGGGTGCCGGGAGCATCTGAACCGGGTCGAGTGCTTCGGTCACGACGTCGAGTCGACCGATACGGGACAGTCCGGCGCGGGCGACGATGACGGCGTCGAGCTCACCCGACGCCACCTTTCCGATCCGCGTGTCGAGGTTGCCGCGCAACGGCTGAACGTCCAATCCCTGTCCGAGAGCGCGCAATTGAGCGATACGGCGGGGCGCGGACGTGCCGACCCTCGCGTCGGCAGGCAACTCACCGAGTACCAGTCCGTCACGGGCGACCAGGGCATCGCGCGGGTCCTCGCGAGCCGGGATGGCGGCGATGGTGAACCGATCGTCGGCCGCCGTCGGCAGATCCTTGTACGAGTGCACGGCGATGTCGACGGTGCCGTCGGCCAGCGCCTCACGCAGCGCCGCGGTGAAGACACCGACGCCGATCGTCTGCACAGGAGCAGCTGACAGGTCGCCCGCAGTCTTGACGATCACCAGTTCCGCTTCGACTCCGGCTGCCGCGAGGGCCACCCGAACTGTGTCGGCCTGGGTGGTCGCGAGAAGGCTTCCGCGAGTACCGATCTTGACGATGCCGGTCATTCGGCACGCTCCTGACCGGCGGTTCCGCCGGGGTGAGTGTCCGGGCGCAGATCGGT
The DNA here is from genome assembly GCF_033142445.1 of Rhodococcus sp. IEGM 1330. Taxonomy (NCBI): domain Bacteria; kingdom Bacillati; phylum Actinomycetota; class Actinomycetes; order Mycobacteriales; family Nocardiaceae; genus Rhodococcus; species Rhodococcus sp. IEGM 1330. The sequence goes on along the minus strand of NZ_JAWLSB010000003.1, from coordinate 103,477 downwards.
GCGGCTGGCGGTGAAATCGTCCACCAGTTCCAGCGAGCCGATCTCCATCGGCGTGGCAACAGCGTCGACCGAGCCGGGGCTCAGCTCGAACAACTCGCGCAGCGCGGCGGCATAGGAATCCCCGCCCGGGGTGCTGGCGAGCTGCTTGACGCGCACGGTGGGCGAATGCAGCAGCTTGTCCACGACGCGGCGCACGGTGCGTGCCACCTCGTCGCGCTGCGGCGAGTCGAGCCCGGGCAGCCGCGATTCGAGACGCAGCAGCTCACCCTCGACCACCTCGGCAGCACGCTGGCGCAATGCCGTGACAGTGGGGGTGACCTCGGCAAGTCGTTGTCCGGCAAGGTAACCCGAGAGTTCACTGGAGACGATCTCGCGAGCCGCGGACGCGTCGTTCGCCGCGGCACCGGCAGCAGGATCGCGCTGCAGGGACTCCATGTCGAAGACAGTGATGCCCGGCAGACCCGACACAGCGGCGTCGACGTCGCGCGGCAGACCGAGGTCGCAGATCACCAACGGTCGATCGGAGCCGCGCCGGGCGAGCGCGAGGTGGGCGTCGGCGATGGAGACCACGGCCCCCACCGCTCCGGTACAGGTGAGGAGGATGTCGGCCTCGGCGACTGCGTCGGCCAGGTTCTCGAGGGCGACCGAGGTTGCTGCGATCCCGTTGGAGACGGCGTTCTCGGCCAGGTGGTCGGCACGCTCGCGAGTGCGGTTGACGACGGTCAGCTCGCCGATGCCTGCGCGGCCGAGGTGGGCGACGGCGAGGCCGCCCATCGCTCCGGCACCGAGGACGACGGCCTTGCGGCCGGCGAGGGAACCGTCGAACAGGTCGGCGGCGCGGTCGAGGGCGACCGAGACCACCGAGGCTCCGGCGGCGTCGATTCCGGTTTCGCTGTGCACGCGCTTGCCCACGCGCAGGGCCTGCTGAGCCAGTTCGTGCATCACTCGGCCCGATGCCTGCTGACCGTCCGAGGCGGCGTAGGCCGAACGGATCTGGCCGAGAATCTGCTGCTCGCCGATGACCATCGAGTCGAGGCCACTGGCCACGGCGAAGAGATGCTCGACGGCGGCCTCGCTGTAGCGGACGTACGCGTGCTTGGTCAGGTCCGCGACCTCGAGCCCGGAGTGTTCACCGAGAACCTCGCCGACCGCGGTCAACGCGCCGTGGAAGGCGTCGACGACGGCGTAGATCTCGACGCGATTGCACGTGGACACCACCATGACCTCGGAGATGCTTCCGCTGGCCATCAACTTGTCGGTCAGTTTCGGGCGATCGGTCTCCGTGATGGCGACACGCTCGAGGACTGCGACGGGAGCGCTACGGTGCGAAATCCCGACGAGAAGGACACTCACGGTGCAATCACCGATCCGTTTCTTGTCGAACTGTTGACTGGGCTTGGATTGCCGGCGATGCGCGGACCGTGACTGCGGCCGAGGCGTGCCGTCGACGTGAGCGGGGGCGGGGACACCGGCTGCGGGCGGGGTGCGGTGACGATGGTCGGTTCCGAGACGTTGCGAGAGCTGTTGAAGGAGAGCACCTGCATCTCCACCGCCAGGTCCACACGCCGCACCTCGACGTGTTCGGGGACGTCGAGAACCATCGGCGAAAAGCTCAGGATGGATTCGACGCCGCCCGAGACGAGCTTCTCGGCGACGCTGTGCACTGCCTCGTCGGGGGTGGCGATGACGCCGATGGTGGCTTCGAGTTCACGGCATGCGACGACGAGTTCGTCGACGTGCCGGACGGTGAGGCCGTCGATGTCGGTGCCCACCCGCGCCGGGTCGCTGTCGAACAGTCCGACCATCGTGAAGCCGCGTCGAGCGAATCCGCCGTAGCCGGCCAGCGCCTGCCCGAGGTTGCCGACTCCGGCCAGAACGACGCGGTGGCCGCGATCGAGTCCGAGTGCGCTGTCGATCTTGGCGCGGAGGCGGGCCACGTCGTAGCCGACTCCGCGAACGCCGTTGGGGCCTAGAAAGGAGAGATCCTTGCGCAGTTTGGCCGATCCGACGCCTGCTGCGGTGGCCAGTTCTTCACTGGAGACGATGAGAACGCCCTCGTCTGCGAGGATCGAGAGGACCCGCAGGTACGTCGCCAGACGGGTGACCGTAGCCTGAGGGATGACCCGCTCTACGCCGCTGGGCGACGGGCGCTCTTCGGTCACGTCTGGGGCTCCTCGTCCGAACGGCGTCGATGCCGGTCTTCACGCTGATCCTGCGTTCGTGTCTATTTCACGGACGCTGTTCACACCACGGTAACTGCTTGTGAACGAATGAACAAAGTTGCGCACACCGGCCTTCACCTGCACACGCGAGACCAATCACACGTTCTTAGGGTGCCCTGCCCGGGCGAGATCGGCCCGCAACCGCGGCACGTCTACCTCCCAGTAACTGTGTTCGATGCCGTCGAGCAGCACCACTGGCACTCGATCCCCGTACTCCGCACGCAGGTCAGGCGATTCCGCTGCCGCCTCGTCGACGTCGACGACGGTGACTGCCACGTCGAATTCGCGGCAGACCTCGCTCAACACCTCGAACGCGTGAGTGCAGGAATGGCAGCCTGCGCGGGTGAGAAGAGCCACGCCGGTGGGAGTCGTCTGCATGCATCCACTGTGACACGGCCGCAACGGAGACGAAGGTCACAGTCCTCGGTCCGATCAGGGCCCGAACGACAGGCGTCGAGTGCCGCCCTTCGCCTGTCGTCCGGGCAACCCCGACTAGGCTTGCGGCGAGCGACTCGACTGGGAGGGGGACGGAAGTGAGCGACGGGGGAACAGACCTGCCGATCGAGGACACGCCCGATATCGACATGGTCGATACGAACGATCCGAGCGGAGACAAGCAGTTCAAGCGCCGCATCCGCAGGATTCGCAATCCGTTCGGTCCGACGGACGCCGAGGTCCGCGCCAACGTTGCAGGCCGGGCCAGTGCCGATGCCGCGCTGGCGTTGCAGATCGAGTCCGAGGGTGCCGTTCCGCGAGATCTGACTGCTGCTGCCTTCTTCGACGTGGACAACACGATGGTGCAGGGCGCGTCGATCATTCACTTCGCTCGCGGGTTGGCCGCGCGCAAATACTTCACCAGCGGCGATCTGGCCCAATTCGCTTGGCAGCAAGTCAAATTCAGGGTCAGCGGCAAGGAGAACAGCGAGGACGTGGCCAGCGGACGAGAGAAGGCGCTCTCGTTCATCACCGGCCGTCCCACCTCGGAGCTGACCAGGCTCGGCGAGGAGATCTACGACGAGATGATCGCCGACAAGATCTGGGCCGGTACCCGGGCTCTCGCTCAGATGCACCTCGACGCCGGTCAGCAGGTCTGGCTGGTGACGGCCACTCCCCTCGAACTGGCCCAGATCATCGCCAAGCGCCTGGGCTTGACCGGGGCCCTCGGAACCGTCGCCGAGAGCAAGGACGGGGTGTTCACCGGCCGTCTCGTCGGCGACATCCTGCACGGCATCGGCAAGGCGCACGCGGTGCGCTCGCTGGCGGTGCGTGAAGGTCTCAATCTCAAGCGCTGCACCGCGTATTCGGACAGCCACAACGACGTGCCGATGCTCTCGCTGGTCGGCACCGCCGTGGCGATCAACCCCGATACCGATCTGCGTGAGCTGGCCAAGAACCGGGGTTGGGAGATCCGCGACTACCGCACCGGACGCAAGGCCGCCAAGATCGGTGTGCCCACGGCGTTGGCCTTGGGCGCGGTGGGCGGCGGGCTGGCCGCGGTGATCGGCCGTCGCAAGGCCTGATCCGAGGAAGCCTGATTCATCCGGTGACGACTATCAGAGCGTGAGCTGCATCAGCGTCAGGTCCAGCCACCGACCGAACTTGACGCCCACCTGTGGCATCTGTCCGACGGTGACGAACCCGAATTTCTCGTGCAGAGCGATCGACGTGGTGTTCTCGGATTCGATGAACCCCACCAGCACATGCACGTTTCCGGCCCGGGCTCGCTCGATCAGCTCGCCCAGTAGCGCGCTGGCCAGCCCGCGACGGTAGAAATCTCGGTGGATGTACACCGAGTGTTCCACCGAGTGCCGGTAGCCGCTCTTGACACGCCACTGCCCGTACGACGCGTATCCGGCCACCCGTCCGTCGACCTCTGCGGTGAGTACCGGGTATCCAGCGGCGATCCGTCCCTCGAACCAGGCTGTGCGATCGGCGAGATCGACCTGTTCTTCGTCCCAGATGGCGGTGGTGTTGGCGACCGCATCGTTGTGGATGTCGAGAATCTCGGGTAGATCGGCAGCGGCAGTGTCGCGAATATGCACTGCCACACGATAACCCGAGCGTTCAACCCAGGAAGACGTTGCGCCTCTTGGCAAGCAGTCGATACAGCGTGTGCTGAATGGTTTCGCGTACGTGGTCGGTCAACTCGAACAGCACCATCGGATCCTCGAACGCGGTGGAGTCGTACCCATCGGTGGGGATCGGCTTGCCGAACTCGATGTACCACTTGGACGGCAACGGGATCAGACCCAGCGGTCCGAGGTGCGGGAAGAACGGAGTGACCGGAAAGTAGGGCATGCCCATCAGTCGGGCCAGTGGTGCGATGTCGCCGATCTTGGGGTAGATCTCCTCCGAGCCGACGATGGAGCACGGGATGATCGGCACACCCGTCCGCAGAGCGGCCGAGACGAATCCACCGCGACCGAATCGCTGCAACTTGTAGCGCTCACTGAACGGTTTGCCGATGCCCTTGAACCCCTCGGGGAACACGGCGGCGACCTCGCCGGTGCGCAGCAGGCGCTCGGCGTCGGGGTTGCACGCCAGCGTGTGCCCCGCCTTGCGCGCGATCGTGCCGACGCCGGGCATCTCGAATGCCATGTCGGCGGCCAACATTCGCAGAGGGCGGTGCGCCGGGTGGTGATCGCGCACGGCGACCGACGCCATCAACGCATCGACGGGCACCACGCCCGCATGGTTTGCGACGACGAGCGCGCCGCCGTCGGACGGAATGTTCTCGATGCCTTTGACTTCGACGCGGAACCACTTGTCGAACAGCGGCCGCAGCAACGGGAGCCAGACCGCGTCGGCGAAGTGCGGGTCGTAGCCGAACTCGTCGACGCTGTAGTCACCGGCCAGCCGTCTGCGTACGAACTCGGCGACCGAGGAGATCTGGTCGACGATCGTGGACTTGGTGTCGTCGATCATCGACAGCAACGGAGTCGGGATCGATGGCATCACGGCCGACGCGTCGGCAGGCGCCGGGTCCAGCAGCGGCGTCGGCTCTCGAGGGTCGGCGTAGGCGGAGGGGTGCCGTTCACGCGAGCCCGCAGCCGCTCGGGCCGAGCGGCCGGACGAGCCGCCGTGCAATGGAATCACTTTGGCCACTTCACTCACCGGTCCCCTCCCGAACTACGCGCCGGTTCCGAACTACGCACCGGTTCCGAACTACGCAGTGCTGCCAGTGCACGCGCCGTGGACGCGCCTGTTTCGACGGCCGAGACCAGTCGATCTTCGATGCTGTCCACCCATTCGGTTCTGATGACCGGCCGCAGTGCTGCTCCTCGGACGAAGTCGTCGAATGCCTGAACCGTAGTCCACCGCGGCTCGAAGCCCAGGACGGACCGCATGCGGGTGGTGTCGAGTCCGCAGCCGAAGTGGAAGTAATCGAGTTGCTCGGTGGTGAACTCGCGCATCATGCCGCCCATCAGTGCGCGGCCGACACTCTTGAAGAGCGGAAACGGTACCGGCACCTGAACGCGGCCGGCTCGGCGAATTGCCTGGGACAGCATGATCGTGCCGTCGGCTCCGACGTTGAACGTGCCTGCCGACCCGCCGAGAGTGGCGCGCTCGAGCGCAGCCAGGGCGTCCTCTTCGTGCAGCAACTGCATGCGGGCGTCACGACCGACGATGCTGGGGATCAGCGGCGAGGTCATGTACCGCGAGATGGTGCCGTTCAGTCGTGGACCGATCAGCGGTGCCATACGCAGGATCGACACCGCGATGTCCGGTCGTCGACGGCCGAGCCCGCGCAGATATCCCTCGATGTCGATCGTGTCCCGCGCGTACGCACCGCTCGGGGGGCGTCGGGCACTCATTTCCTCGGTGAATTTCACCGGGTCCTTGGCGCTGCAGCCGTACACCGAGGACGAGGAACGCAGTACGACCCTCTCGACGGTCGGTGACTTCTGGCAGACCGCGAACAGCTGCATCGCGCCGATGACGTTGAGGTCTTTCATCGTCGCGCGGCCACCGGATCTAGGTGGCTTGGCGACGGTGGCTGCGTGCACGACTGTGTCGACGCCGGCATTGCGAATCACTTTGCCGATCAGCGGATTACGGATGTCGGCTCGCACGAATTCCGCGCGACCCATGCGGCGCAGCAGATCCTTGCTCGGAGACACCGCATCCACGGCGATGACGCGCTCGATGTTCGGATTCTGGGCCAGCCTGGTGACGAGGTAACCGCCGAGAAATCGGCTCGCTCCGGTCACGAGGACCACTCGGGGCGCAGCTGATCCACGTTCGCTCGGACTCACTGCGCACCCCCAACGTCGATTCCGCTGCAAGCCTACTGGATCGGTCGGCGTCCGCGTGGGCGAGAAGCAAAGCCCGTTCTTCGAACGGAAGAAGCCCGCCACCGATGGTGACGGGCTTCCTCGTGAAGCAGATGACGGCAGGCTTATTTGCCGAGTTTCCTGCGCTGCACGCGGGTACGGCGAAGCAGCTTGCGGTGCTTCTTCTTCGACATGCGCTTGCGACGCTTCTTGATCACTGAACCCATGCGGGTGTCCTCACGTTCTTCTCTAGCGTTTTCGCGCACGCCGTTTGCGTACGCCTACCTGACAACCAAGCCCTGAGGGCTTCGAGCCAAAAGCCTTGGTCACCGAGCTGGCGCTGGGGCCACGTACTCGCCCACGGTTGCACACCGGCTGGCTGGCACGACGAGCGCCAATCCTACCGGTGTGAACCAGGACTTACGAAACCGGCCCCACGTGCACTACTAGCCTGCGTCGAAGTACGAGGTCTCGAGATAGTCGTGAACCGCCTTCGCGTGCACACGAAAAGATCGACCCACTCGTACAGCGGGCAATTCTCCGCCGTGCACCAGCCGGTACACGGTCATTTTCGAAACCCTCATCAGCGTCGCCACTTCGGCGACCGTGAGGAACTGCGTTCCGGCCAGAGCCGGTTGACCGTCCGGGGACGAACCCTTGGACGGCTTGTTTATAGACGCCATCAATCCACATACCTCCGGCACGTCTCATGCGGCAGGCTTCCCCTCCTGCCGAACAGACACGCACGTGCTGCCCCCGAGCCTATAGGGACAGATGGGGTTACTGCGACGGGTGTGGGGAAAAGATTTTTTATTCCGCTGTGATGCCCATCTCAATGGATCGGGCATTTGCGGCACCGAGAGCATCGAAAAAAGCTGCTCGGAGGCCCTTTTTCTCCAATTCACGCACCGCAGCGGCGGTAGTTCCGCCCGGAGAAGTCACCGCATATCGGAGCTCGCTCGCGCTCTCGTCGGAGCGATCGAGCATCGCCCCCGACCCCACCATCGTCTGAACCACGAGCGCCGACGCCACGTCGCGGCTCAATCCCAGGCCAACACCCGCGTCGATCATGGCCTCGGCCACCAGGAAGAAATAGGCCGGACCGGAGCCGGACACGGCCGTCACGGCGTCGAGCTGATTCTCCTTGACCACGACCACCTTGCCGACGGCCGAGAGGATCGAGCGCACGAGTTCGAGGTGCTCGGCGCGCGCGTACTTGCCCGGTGCCAACACGCTGACGCCCTCCCCCACCAGCATCGGGGTGTTGGGCATGACCCGAACGACCGGGAAGCCGGCGGGGAGCTTGGGCTCGAACTTGGCGGTGGGGACGCCTGCGGCCAGCGAGACGATGAGTTGTTCGCGATCGCCGTCGAGTTCGATCTTCGTGATCTCGGTCAGTGCCGCTTCGACGTCGGCCGGCTTGACCGCCAGCACGATCACGTCGGCACCCTCGGATGCGTCGCCGACGGTGGTGGTCAGTACTCCGAATTCCTTGGCGATCTCCTTGGCGCGGGCCTCGGACTTCTCGGCGACCACCAGATCGCGCACTGCGTGGCCGGACTCGAGGAGTCCCGCAATCAACGCCTCGCCGATCCGTCCGCCGCCGATCACTGCAATTCTCGTCATGCGGCCAAGCCTGCCATGTCAGTTCGAGCGCGGCACCATCGCCAACTGTCTGCTCTGCACCACGACGGCACCGGTCGAATCCAGCACCACGTGGTCCTCCTCGAACCAGGTGCTGCCGATGACGGTGCTGGTCGCCGCCACGCGCAGCCACCCCGGCACCGGACGGCGTCGCAGGTAGGTCGTCAACTGCACGGTCGGAGCCCACCCGAACATTCCGCGGTTCATGGTCACCGGAGCCGAGATGTCTCCGGTCATCAGTGCGAACAGCACCGCGGTGTCGACGTCGGCCTCGTCGCCTGCGAAGGGACGCACCCACAATCGAATCTCCGCCTCGCCCTGCTGACCGGTCAGGAACGACGCCGACGACGCGTCGATACGCATCTCGCAGCCCTTGGCCACGTGCACGATGGACGCCATCGGATGATCGCCTGCCACCGCGAGGGTATCCGCGGGCGGCTCGGCGGCCATCGACGCCAGCGACGTCGGCGTCTCGTGGTGAGGTTCGTCGGAATCGGGACGACCGAGGGTCACCACCGCCCGCACGGCAACGCGTCCGGCCTGGGTGAGTTCGACGTCGACGTGCGAGACCTGGCGACCGCGCTTGCGCACCACAGTCGTCAGGGCAATTTCGCCGGGATCGGGAGCGGCCAGGTAGCTCACGCTCACCGCGAGCGGCTGGATCTCGGCTTGATCCGGGTCGGTCGCGACGATGTGCTGACGCGCTGCTGCCGCGCAGACGGCGAGCATCGCGCCGCCGTGCACCTTCGGACCGATGGTCCAGGTGGAGTCGATCGCGCCCGCGAACGACGCGGTGTCGGCGGCGACCTCGAGCGCGGTCAGGGTGGTGGCGGCCTTGAAGGGGCTGGCGGAACTCATTGACGACAACTTACCGGCGGCCTCAGGACAGGTGTGCGCGGGCGAACTGCAGTGCTTGTCCGAGCATCGAGGAACGCTCGGAGACCGTCCGCGCGTTCTGGGTGTTGATCTCGATCACTGCCTGACCCTCGAAGCCGCGGCGCACCAGTTCGGTGCACACCTCCACGCACGGCTGGCTACCGTGGCCGGGGATCAGATGTTCGTCGACCGATGCGCCCCGGCCGTCGGCCAGATGCAGGTGCGCGATGCCCTCGCCCATCCGGTCGAGCATCTCGAGCGCGTCCGAGCCTGCGGTGGCCGTGTGCGAGAGGTCGAGCGTGTAGTGACCGTGGCCGACGTCCGTCGGGTCGTACGACGGCGAGAACGCCGACAGTGCTGCGCCCGGCCCACCACGTCGTTCGAGTCGCTGTGCGGATTTCTCCTTGCGCCCGAAGAAGCGGTCGGCGCGCATCGGGAACATGTTCTCGACGGCGACCACAACGTGAGAGTTCGATTCGAGTTCGGCGACCTGATCGGCGAAGCCGTCGCTGTACTTGCGCTGCCACCGGAACGGTGGGTGCACCACGACCGTCGCCGAGTCCAGCTTCTCGGCCGCCTCGACCGAACGGGCGAGTTTGGCGATCGGATCAGATCCCCACACTCGCTGCGAGATCAGCAGACACGGCGCGTGGATGGCCTGCACCGGCATCGAGTACTCCCGCGAGAGCGCGGCCACCGCGTCGACGTCCTGGCTGACCGACTCGGCCCACACCATCAGTTCGATGCCGTCGTACCCGAGCTCCGCCGCGTAGCGGAACGCCGCCTCGGTGTTCTGCGGGTAGACCGAGGCCGTGGACAGTCCCACCTGAATTCGCTTCGCACCCATCGGTCTGCCGGCTCAGCCGGTACTGAGCTGGAAGGCGAGCGGACCGAGCGTGACGAAGACACCGACGGCGATCGCGATGACGATCGATATCAGATCGTCGGTGCGCCGCAGAATTCTCACCACCGCGACGAGCCCGACGATGACCAGTACCGACAGCACCAGCGCGACCCACGGAAGCACGTCCCACAGTTGCTCGAAGCCCTTGAACAACAGCGCGCCGACGGCGACCGACACCACGGCCTGACCGATCAGCACCAGCCATTGCCGGACGGCACCGCCCTTGCCCTTGACGGCCGCTGCCCGGCGGTCGGTGCGCGAGGCCGCAGTCGAACTGTCGGCCTCCGCTTCCGGTGCGTCGTCGGTTGCCGTGTCGGCCTCGACGTCGGTCGCGGTCTTCGGCTCGTCGTCGATCTCCGGCTTCACGAGATCGACGACCTCGGTGGCGGCGGACGTCTCGACCTCTGCCTGCGCATCTGCCGACTCGGCTGTCGTGTCGTCGGCGCGCGCAATGCGCGGGGACACCGCGGTCTTGGCCAGGTCGTCGACGTCGATGAGTGCTGCTCGCGGAGCGACGTCGGTGTTCGGCTCGGACACCTCGACCTGCCGCGATGCTCGGAATCCCACAGGCTTGCGGGTCCGACCCTGCTCGGCCGCGGTGGATCCGTACGGAAGCCGATCCGACGTCGGCGTCGTGGCCGCAGCCGGGCGCTTGGCGCGTTCGGTGTCGTCGTGCGAGCGGTTCAGCAGGTCACCGGCCACCGTGGTGGAGCCGGACAGCAGTTCCGGCTCGGGCTGTTGCTTCTCGCGCTTGCCTGCCGACTGGAACGGGGTGGGGCGAGCGGTCTGCGGCCGGGCCGGTTGCGGCCGGGAGGAGACGGCGACGGGCGCGTCGTCCTCGACCACATCGCTGCTCTGCGGCGCTGCCGGGGCCACGTCTGGTGTCTCGGGCTCGGACGCGTCGGGAGCCGGGGTTTCGACAACAAGCGCGCTGCGGTTGCCGGGCTCGTCGCGAACGACGGGGATCTCACCGGTCAGCTCGGCGACGGAGATGCCGCCCTTGACGCCACGGCGACGGCGACCGCCTGCGCTCAGGTTCGTTTTCTGACCGTTTCGGGCCAGGAGCTCGGCAACCGAGATCTGTCCGGTGTCCTCCGGGTTGGTGTCGCTCATCTCGAACTCCCCACCAGATCGCCGTCGGTTTCGGGGTCCAGCTTCCTCAACATCAAACCTTCCTTCAGCGCCCACGGGCATGTCTCGAATGACTCCGCTGTCGATGCCCGCATGCTCGCCTCCGCTACCAGAGCCCCGGCCACCCGTAGTGGTGACCTGTCGGCGCTGACACCTTCCAATTCTGCACGGTCGGCTGCCATGATCCGCGACACGAACGCTACGAGTCGCCTCGAGCCCGCGTCTGCACCGACGTCGAGCACCCCTATTCGCACATGCCCACGGTACTGGGTCTACCGTCGTCGTTTGTGACATCAGGTCGTGAGCAGCCGTCGTTCGCTGCAGAGGTCGAGATGGATTTCCCTCGAGAATGGGTCGAGTTCCCCGACCCCGACAATTCGGAACATCTCATCGCTGCGGATCTGACGTGGTTGTTGTCCAACTGGACCTGCGTGTTCGGAACTCCTGCGTGTCAGGGAACCGTCGCGGGCCGCCCCGACGACGGTTGCTGCTCCCACGGCGCGTTCCTGTCCGACGAGGACGACAAACGCAAGCTGGACGAGTCGGTGAAGTTGCTCACTCCGCAGGACTGGCAGCTCATGGACAAGGGTCTGGGCAAGAAGGGGTACGTCGAATACGACGATCTCGACGACGAACAGTCACTGCGTACGCGGCGTTACAAGGGTGCCTGCATCTTCCAGAACCGTCCCGGGTTCGAGGGCGGAATCGGGTGCGCGCTGCATTCGATGGCGCTGCGCAAGGGCATCGAACCGCTCGAGGTCAAGCCCGACGTGTGCTGGCAGCTGCCGATCCGACGCACCCAGGACTGGGTGACACGGCCGGACGGCTCCGAGATTCTCAAGACCACGATCGGCGAGTACGACCGACGCGGCTGGGGCGAGGGCGGTCTGGATCTGGACTGGTACTGCTCCGGCTCGCCCGATGCACACGTCGGCTCGAAGCAGGTGTTCGAGTCCTACAAGCCCGAGTTGACCGAGCTACTCGGCAAAGCCGCCTACGAGGAATTGGCATCCCTGTGCAAGCGTCGCCGCGGTCTGGGTCTGATCGCGATCCATCCCGCCACTCGTGAGGCGCAGCGCACCAACAGAGCGGCTCCGCCGCATGTGCATGGAACTTCGTAGTGGGCTACGAAGTTCCATGCACATGCCGCAGGCTCTATCCCTCGAGCTTGTAGCCCAGTCCGCGCACTGTCACGAGGTGTTCCGGCTTGGCCGGATCGGACTCGATCTTCGAGCGCAGTCGCTTGACATGCACGTCGAGTGTCTTCGTGTCGCCCACGTAGTCGGCTCCCCACACGCGGTCGATCAACTGTCCGCGCGTCAGTACACGACCGGAGTTGCGGAGCAAATACTCGAGCAGGTCGAATTCCTTGAGCGGCAACGTGATCTGCTCGGATCCGACCATCACCACGTGGCGTTCGACGTCCATTCGTACGGGTCCGGCTTCGAGCACTCCGGTGTCGACTCCGCCGTCGACCTCTGCGTCGGAGCCGCGCCGCAGGACTGCGCGGATTCGGGCGATGAGTTCGCGCGCCGAGTACGGCTTGGTGACGTAGTCGTCGGCACCGAGTTCGAGCCCTACGACCTTGTCGATCTCACTGTCGCGTGCGGTCACCATGATCACGGGAACGCCTGAGCGCGAACGCAATTGCTTGCACACGTCGGTTCCGCTCATGCCGGGGAGCATGAGGTCGAGCAACACGATGTCGGCTCCTGCGCGATCGAATTCCGCGAGTGCCGACGGTCCGTCTCCGACGACGGTGGCCTCGAAACCTTCCTTGCGGAGCAGGAAGGCCAGTGGATCGGCCAACGACTCTTCGTCTTCCACGATCAGAACGTTGGTCACTGATTCTCTCTTTCTGTAACCGAAGCGTCGTCTTCTTCTTCGAAGTACGCAGGGATCTGGAGGGTGAAGGTGGATCCGGTGCCCAGCTTGCTCCACAGCGAGATGTTGCCGTTGTGGTTGGCTGCGACGTGTTTGGCGATGGCCAGGCCCAGGCCTGTGCCACCGGTTGCCCGCGACCGAGCTTTGTCGACGCGGAAGAATCTCTCGAAGACGCGTTCCTGGTCTCCCTTGGCGATGCCGATGCCGCGGTCGGTGACGGCGAACGCCACGTTGTCTCCGCGCAGGGCTCGGCTCACCGACACCGGCGCACCGTCCGAGGAGTAGGCGATAGCGTTCTGGATGAGGTTGGCCAGGGCCGTCACCAGCAGCGCTTGATCGCCGAGAACTTCGAGGCCGCTCGGGTGGTCGGTGGTGACGGAGATTCCGGCGTTCTCGGCAGCGAGCTTGGATCGATCCATCGCCTCGTTGACGACGGTGTCGACGTCGACCACCTCGAGGTCGGGTAGCTTCTCGGCACCTTGCAGTCGCGAGAGTGCGATCAGTTCGGTCACCATGTTGCCGAGCCGTTTGGATTCGGCGACGACCTTGCCGCCGAAGTGCCGGACGGAGTCCGGGTCGTCGGCCGATTCGAGCAGCGCTTCGGCCAGCAGGCTCATCGCGCCGACGGGCGTCTTGAGTTCGTGGCTGACGTTGGCCACGAAGTCCCGACGCGTCGCCTCCATCCGGACCTGCTCGGAATCGTCGTCGGCGAACAGCACCACGAACCGCTTGTCTTCCTTGCTCAGCAGGCGCGCAACGCAGCGGACGGCGATCTTGTCCCGGCCGGTTCTCGGGTTCTTCGAGCTGAGGTCGACTTCGACGGGGTTGCCGTCGGCGAGGACCTTGATCGCGGCATCCCAGGCCCGGTCGTCGATCAGACGGTTACGCACCAGTCCGAGCTCCTCGGCTCGCGGATTCGACAGGACGACGTCGTGAAATTGATCGACGACGGCGATGCCGCTCTCGGATGCGAGGACGATCAGATCCAGTACCTGCGACATCGTCAGGCCGGACGTGGCTCGGCGGCGCTCCGAGTGTCGGGTGTTGAGGTACGGAATCAGAACACCGCCGACGAGGTATCCCACGAAGGCCGTGGCGATAGCCAGTAGTACGGCCGATGCAACACTCACACCGGAATCGTACGTTCGATGGACAGCTCACATACGCAGGGTGCAGGCATTTCCCTGGTCGTCATAGTCCCCGTCGGCAGTGTTCTTCGATCGTTCACCTGCAGTTACGACAAAACGTCGGATTGTGCGAGGAGGAGCTACTTGCCGCCCTGGTTTGCCACGGCAGCTGCACCTGCAGCCGCTGCTTCGGGGTCGAGGTAGGTGCCGCCCGGGTTGGTGGGCTTCAGCTTCCCGTCGACCTCGGTGAGCTCGTACTTCAGCGGAATGCCGGTGGGGATGTTGAGTTCGGCGATGTCCGCGTCGGAGATCTCGTCGAGGTACTTCACGAGAGCGCGCAGCGAGTTGCCGTGCGCGGCGACGAGGACGTTCTTGCCTGCCTTCAGATCGGCGACGATCGTCTCCTCGAAGTACGGAATCAGGCGCTCGACGACGTCGGCGAGGCATTCGGTCAGCGGGACGCTGTCCAGATCTGCGTAGCGCGGATCGGTGTCCTGGCTGTGCTCACTGCCGATCTCGATGGGAGGCGGCGGGGTGTCGTAGCTACGACGCCACAGCATGAACTGCTCGTTGCCGTACTTGTCCTTGGTCTCGGCCTTGTTCAATCCCTGCAGCGCGCCGTAGTGCCGTTCGTTCAGACGCCAGTCGCGGACGACGGGGATCCAGTGCCGGTCGGCCGCGTCGAGTGCGAGGTTGGCGGTGCTGATCGCGCGACGCAGCAGCGAGGTGTACAGCAGGTCGGGCAGGATGCCCGCCTCGGCGAGGAGCTGGCCGGCGCGCTTGCCCTCGGCCTCACCCTTCTCGGTCAGTCGCACGTCCACCCAACCGGTGAACTGGTTGGACGCATTCCATTCGCTCTCGCCGTGACGAAGCAGAATCAAGGTTCCGATACTCATGTGGTCAGTTTCTCATGCTCTGTGTGTGTTGGCCCGCGTGCGACCAGGACCGCGACGACGACGACCATGACGACTGCGGTGAGCGTGATCGGAATGGGGATAACGGGATCGAACAGCACGACAACCGCACCGACCGGAACCACGACGTTCACGACGCGGTCGGCGTTGCCGCGAATCGCGATCAGCCAGACACCGAGTACGAATACCGCGATCGGGATCGTGACGGTGAACGACGCGGCGACGTCGCCGAGCTTGCTGTGCTCGGTGAGCACATCGATCTCGACCTCGATGCCGGCCGAGAACGCGCCTGCGGCCGCGAAGATGAAGTAGTGGGCGTAGCCGTAGAACAACGAGTTGCCGAGTCTGCCGATCGCGCGGTGATGCGGGGGCCAGAAGTAGATCCACCACAGGCTTGCGGTGACGATGACGGTGAGAATCGAGATGGAGATCAGCGGTGCCAGAGCCGTCTCGTCCTGCAGCGCTTCGATGATGGCGTTGGCGGAGGCGAGCAGAGATTCGCCGAGCAGGATCAGCGTGAACAGGCCGTAGCGCTCGGTGATGTGATGCGGATGCCAGGGTGTTGCGCCCCTGCGCTCGGCGATCAGCGGTACCGACATCTCGACGCCCGCGAGCACGACGAACCCGATGATCGCGGCGGTACCGTCGAGCAGCAGCACCCAGAGAATCCACAGAACCTGCACTCCCGCAATGCCTATCGCGTAGGTCAGCGCTGTCTGTCGATGTTCGGGATTTCTCGATGCCCGCAGCCATTGAGTCACCATCGCCACGCGCATCACCACGTACCCGATCACCACGATGGTGAAATTCTCGTCGACGACGGACTGCTCGATCCCGGCGGCCAGTGTCAGGACTCCGGCCATCTGCACGACGGTGAGCACGCGATACAGCCAGTCGTCGGTGTCGAAGGACGTGGCGAACCACGTGAAGTTCATCCACGCCCACCAGATCGCGAAGAACACGAGTGCATAGCCGAGCAAGCCGTCGGCGACGTGGTTCTCGGTGAGGTCGTGGTGGAGTTGAACCGCCGCGATGCTGACGGCCACCACGAACACCAGGTCGAAGAACAACTCGAGCGGGCTCGCGGAACGATGCGGCTCTTTCGGATCGCGCGGTCGCATCGGCATCAGACGGGCAGCGGAGAGATTCACGATCGCAGACTAAGTCATCCGATTCGTGAGTGTTGTCTCGATCGTATTGCAAGGGTTGACATTACGGACATTTCGGACAGTGTTCGACGCTTCGGCGCCGGGACTGCGAACCTCACACCTTTGTTGCCGGCCGAGCGCGCGGGTTCACGTCATAGCGGGGATGTGGGGTCGAGCAATGGGGTGTGAGGTTGCGGACTCACTCCCCCAGACCTGCTCCGATACCGCCGATCCGAGCGCCGACACTCTGATCGACGTCCTCGGTCTCGACGAAATAGCGACGAAACACCGACCGCATCAATTGAACGACTTCGATGTGCTGCCTGATCACGGCGGCCGCCGACCCCTCTTCCCCATCGGCAAGTCGCTTGAACTTGCGACCCAGCTGTTGAGCTGAAGGAAGGGTGCCGAATGCGTCGAGATCGACGAGAAACTTGGTCTTCCCCAGCATTTCGGCAAGATGGTCGATGTATTCGGCGCAGACTTGATCGCACTGGGCAGCAACGCTCTGCGGGATCTCCATCAACCCTGCCTCGGCACGTTCCGAGAGGTTCTTCCAATACTGCATCGACTCGAATAGATCGCCGTTTCCAGATGCCATCGAACCTCTACCTTTCGATCTACCGTGCCCGCGCCGGTAGGTTGGTCTGCAAAGATTCCGTAACTCGACCGATTTCCGAACACGGTTCGCCTCGGGGCTCGCGACCCGCCCTACCGTCGAGAATGAAGTACACAACCCCTCCGACCACTTCGTACGCAACACCGCAGCTGACCTCTTCATAGTTCGCAGTTCGCCGAAACTGAACGGGCTCAGCACTATCGGGTGCCGTGAAGTCACCGAACTGCTCGTTCGACTGCAGATAAGCGAGGTCGTGGTGAGAGGAGAACACTCCCAGGAAGTACCACGACCCGGGATCAGGATCCGTCCAGATGCAGGTCATCCAATCGGTGGACAGTGGCGCGTCTCCGAACAGGTTCGTGCTCTTGCTGTCCACATCCAATCCCGCAGCCTCGACGGCACTGTCCGGAATGGTGCAGGGATCCCATGGCTCGTCCGTCACCGGCGTCGCAACCACCGAGGTCGTCGGCTCTGCAACCGGCGCGCTCTCCGTCGCCCCGCCGCATCCGGCGACCGACACCATCACGCCGACCAGACCCGCCACCCACCACCGCGTCACGCTCACACCTCTCCCCTTCGTCGAACCCACCCACCCCTTGGACGCAGCGAACGCCAACCCGGTTCCACAGCAACCTCACACCCCCACTTACGACCGCGCGCCCGTACTCGCCTCGGATCAGTGCCCCGCGGTCGGGAAAAAGGGTGTGAGGTTCCGGAAAAGCGTTGGCCCACAAAAGAACAACACCCCGCCTCACCGAGTGTGGGACGGGGTGTTGTCGTGGAACAGAGTCTTACTTTCCGGCCTCCGCGGCGCGCAGGTCCTTGCGCAGAATCTTGCCGGCTGCGGACTTCGGGACGATGTCGATGAACTCGACGCGTCGTACCTTCTTGTGCGGCGACACGCGCTCGGCGACGAAGGCGATAATGCCCTCCTCGTCGATGGTGGCACCCTGCTGGCGGACGACGAATGCCTTCGGGATTTCCTCGCCCTCGTCGTCGAGCACACCGATGACGGCGGCGTCGGCGATCTCCTCGTGCGTGAGCAGCAATGCCTCGAGCTCGGCCGGGGGCACCTGGTAGCCCTTGTACTTGATCAGTTCCTTGAGGCGGTCGACGATGTAGACGACACCCTCGGGATCGACGACGGCGATGTCGCCGGTGTGCAGGTAACCGTCGGAGTCGAGGGTTTCAGCGGTTGCGGTGGGGTTGTTGAGGTACCCGACCATCACGTTCGGTCCCTTGACCCACAGTTCACCGGGCTTGCTCAATCCCTCTGTGGGCAGCTCGATCTCCTCGAGTGTGCCCGGGTCGACGAGCTTGTTCTCGGTGTTCGCCAGCGGCTGACCCACCGAGCTGAGCGGCATGTCGTCGCGATCGAACGGGATGGCGTGGCTGACCGGGCTGAGCTCGCTCATGCCGTAGCCCTGACGCACCCGCGTGTTCAGGCGCTTCGCGACGGCCTTGCCGAGCTCCTCGTCGAGCGGTGCCGCGCCCGAGAAGACGGTGTGCACGCTGGAGAGGTCGTACTGGTCGATCAGCGGGTGCTTGGCCAGCGCGACGGCCACCGGCGGTGCGATGAACAGGTAAGTCAGCTTTTGATCCTGAATGATCCGCAGGAATTCGACGAGGTCGAACTTCGGCATCGTCACCAGATGCGCGCGCAGCTTCAGCGCGATGTTCAGCAGCACCGTCAGTCCGTAGATGTGGAAGAACGGCAGCAGCGCCAGGATCGCGTCGTTGCTGTCGATTCCGACGCGCGGTTCCATCTGCGCCACGTTCGCGACGAGGTTGCGGTGGGTGAGGATGACGCCCTTCGGCACACCCGTCGTACCGGAGGAGTACGGCAGCACTGCGACGTGCGTGGCCGGATCGAACGAGACCTCGGGGACAGGTGCGCCCTGGGTGAGCAGGTCGCGCAGGTTCGGGTGGCCCTCTGCGCCGTCGAGCACGATGACGTGTTCGGCGTCGAGGCCGACCTTCTCCGCGGCAGCCTTGGCCTGCGGGTACAGCGGGGAGACGGTGAACAGGAATTTCGCGCCCGAGCCGGTGAGCTGCTTGGCGATGTCTTCGGCCGTGTACAGCGCATTGATCGTGGTTGCGGTTCCGCCTGCGCGCAGGATGCCGTGCAGCACCGAGGCGAACGCGGGCACGTTCGGCGAGTGGAGTCCGACGACGTCGCCGACCTCGAGTCCACGTGCGGCCAGAGCGCCTGCGATGGCGTCGATCTGACCGATCAGCGACTTGTAGGTGGTGACCGCACCCGACGTTCCGTCGATCAGTGCAGGCTTGTCGAGGTCGGACTCGGCGATCGATCCGAAAAGGAAGTCGTAGACGGTGAGTTCGGGAATCTCGACATCGGGAAAGGGACTGCGGAAGCTCATGGCTCTCCTTCGAAAAACTGCGGCAACAATGACCGAACCATACAGTGAAAGCGGTCACAACGGACAGCGACCCTACCGCCGAGTCAGGTAGTGCTGGCGCTAACTTCGCGACGCATACGGTTTGCCCGCTGCGGCCGGTCCCCGGACGTGGCCCACCAGGCCCGCGACGGCAAAAATGGTCACCACGTAGGGCAGCATCAGCATGAACTCACTGGGTACCGGCGAGCCGATGATGCCCAGTACGTTCTGCAGGTTCGACGCGAATCCGAAGAGCAGTGCGGCCAGCGTCGCGCGTACCGGATCCCAGCGGCCGAAGATCACGGCGGCGAGAGCGATGTAGCCGGCACCGGCTGTCATCTCCTTGCCGAACGCGCCGACGGAGCCGAGCGTGAAGTACGCACCACCGAGTCCGGCGATGGCACCGGCGAGGCAGACGTTCCAGAATCGGGTGCGGGCTACGTTGATTCCGACGGTGTCGGCAGCTTGCGGGTGTTCACCCACGGCACGCAGTCGCAGACCCCATTTGGTGTGGAACAGCCCGAAGAACACGAGCGCGACGGCGATGTACATCAGGTACACGATGAGTGTCTGACGGAACAGCACCGGGCCGAGAATCGGAATCTGCGAGAGCACCGGAATGTCGATGCGCGCGAAGCGCGGTGGTGAGTTGAGTGTCTCGGTGTTCTTGGTGAGCACCACCGAGTACAGGAAGCTGGTCAGTCCGACGACCAGCACGTTGAGCACCACACCTACGATGACCTGATTGACGAAATAGCGAATCGAGAACACGGCCAACAGGGACGCGGTCAATGCGCCTGCGATCAGTGCGGCGAGTAGCGCGACGTACGTGGAGCCGGTGATCGACGCGACGACGGCGCTGACGAAAGCGCCTGCGAGCAGCTGACCTTCGATGGCGATGTTGATGACGCCGACGCGTTCGGAGATCACGCCGCCCATCGCGCCGAAGATCAGCGGGGTGCTCAGAGCGACTGCGCCGATGAGCAATCCGGGAACGGGAATGGTTTCACCGTCCGCGGCCCAGGCCAGGAATCCGAAGACGAACAGTACTGCGAACACTGCGAGCAGCCACAGCGGTGCCGAGCGGTACTGCGAGGCCAAGAACGTCGCGTACGCGGTGATGACGGCCAGTGCCACGACCACGACGAGACCGGTACCGGACGACGGCACACCCACCGCAGGCAGGGCGAAAAAGTCGTTCTCCGACGCCAACGCGAATGTGCTTGTCCCCGAGCCTTTTTTGACGACGAACAGCACCAGGGCGAGCAGTGTCACGATCCCGAGGATCGTCGGCACCTTCCAGCTGCGCCCGAGTACCGCCTCGGCGGGGGCGTCGACGGCGTCGGTAGAGGTTGTCACAGTGCACCCACCTTCGCAGTCTCGGCTTTCGCGAGTTTCTCTTCACCTGGTTTGGGCAATCGGAACACGGCTCGAACCAGTGGCGGCGCAGCGATGAACAGCACGATCACCGACTGCACGACGAGGACGATGTCGATGGGTACGCCCTCGGCTGCCTGCATGGCGAACCCGCCGGCCTTGAACGCGCCGAACAGGATTCCCGCGAAGAACACCCCCCAGGGTTTCGATCGCCCGAGCAGTGCGACGGTGATGGCGTCGAACCCGATTCCGGCGTCGATGTCGGCGCTGAAGCCGGTGGTGACGGTGCCCAGTACCTGCGCCACTCCGGCCAAGCCGACCAGGGCACCCGACAGGATCATCGCGTACAGGTAGATCCGGTTGACGTTCATGCCTGCGACGCGCGAGGCGTGCGGATTCTCGCCGACGGCACGGAAGCGGAATCCGAGACTCGATCGCTCGAGCAGCCACCACACTGCGACGGTCACGAAAATCACCAGCACGAATCCGAGATGCAGGCTGTAGCGGTCGCCGAAGAGCTTGGGAAACACTGCAGTCGACGCGATGGGCGCGGTCTTGGGATTGTTCGATCCCGGCGCCTGCAGAGCACCGGGAGTGCGCAGCAGGTATGCGACTAGATAGAACGCGATGTAGTTGAGCATGATGGTGACGATCACTTCGTGAGCGCCGGTGCGCGCCTTGAGGAATCCGGCGATACCGCCCCACACTGCGCCGCCGAGGACTCCGGCGAGAACGGCAACCAGCAGGTGGAGGCCGGCGGGCAGGTTCACTCCGAATCCCACCCAGCCTGCGCACGCCGCGGCGATGAGCATCTGGCCTCGGCCACCGATGTTGAACATCCCGACGCGGAAGGCCAGTGCCACACCGAGTCCGGCGACGATCAGCGGAGTGGCGAAGGTCAGCGTCTCGGTCAGCGGACGGATGCCGTTCTCGAATCCGGGACGCCGGAAGTTGTACACCGAGCCCTGGAACAACGAGGAATACGCTCCGGCAACGGAATCCCAGATCGCCTTCACCATGTCCGAGGGACGGGAGAAGAAGTACCCGGCCGATTCCTGCACGCCCGAGTTGGTGGCGGCGATGAGCACCGCACCGACGATCAGCGCGAGCAGTACCGCGAGAACCGAGATGATGGCGCTGCCGGTGAATATCTGCCGCAACACGACATGAGACTTCGACGGCTGCTGAGATGCCGGGGCCTTCTCGGCCTCACTCACTGCGCTCACCGCCCATCATCAATCCGAGTGTTTCGCGGGACGTATCCCCGGGGACGATTCCCACGATTGCTCCTCGATACATGACGGCGATGCGGTCGGCCAGTGCGGCAACCTCATCCAGTTCGCTCGACACCACGATGACCGGGATCCCCGAGTCCCGCGTGGCGACGATGCGTTTGTGCACGAATTCGATGGATCCGACGTCGATTCCGCGAGTAGGCTGCGCAGCGACGAACAGTCGCAGATCGCGGCTCAGTTCTCGCGCGAGAACCACCTTCTGCTGGTTGCCACCGGACAGGCGTCCGACGGCGGTGCCGATTCCCGGTGCGCGAACGTCGAATTCGCTGAGCTTCTCCGACGCGAACGTGTCCAGATACTCGCGTTGTACCGCGCCGCGCCGCACGAACGGCATGCTGTTGGAGCGATCGAGCATCAGGTTCTCGGCGATGGAGAATTCACCCACCAGGCCGTCGACGGTGCGGTCCTCGGGCACGAAGCCGACGCCTGCGTCGAGCACGTCCTGCACCGTCGACCCGACGAGCGAGTTGCCGTCGAGGCTGATCTTGCCGGATACGTTGTCCTGCAACCCGAGTAGGGCTTCGACGAATTCGGTCTGACCGTTGCCCTGCACGCCGGCTATGGCGAGGATCTCTCCCGCCGCGACTTCGAGGCTGACGTCGTCGACGGTCTTGTTGCCCTGGGCGTCGAACACCGACAGGTTCTCGATCACCAGTGCCGCGTCCCCGGGCGTGGCCGGGTCCTTCGAGACGGTGAGCTGTACATCGCGTCCCACCATCAGTGCAGCGAGCTCGGTGTTGCTGGCGGTCGGCTTCGCTTCGCCGACGACCTTTCCGAGCCGGATGACGGTGATCTTGTCGGCCACTTCGCGTACTTCGCGCAGCTTGTGGGTGATGAAGACGATCGTGGTGCCCGACGCCGCGAGTTCCCGCATGATCCGCATCAGATCGTCGGTTTCCTGCGGCGTCAGGACGGCCGTCGGCTCGTCGAACACGAGCACCTTCGCCTCACGAGAGAGTGCTTTGACGATCTCGACCCGCTGCTGCACGCCGACGGGGAGGTCGTCGACGAGAGCATCGGGATCGAGGTCGAAGCCGAACCTCGCGGATATCTCCCGCACCAGCTTCCGCGCTGCCACGAGGTCGAGTCGTCCACCGAGCGAGGTGGTTTCGTTACCGAGCACGATGTTCTCGGCAACGGTGAACACCGGAATCAGCATGAAGTGCTGATGCACCATGCCGATTCCGGCGGCCATCGCCTCGCCCGGTCCGGCGAAGTTCTGCTCGACGTCGTCGAGCAGAATCTGGCCTTCCTCGGCGCGATACAGGCCACTGAGCACGTTCATCAACGTGGACTTGCCTGCACCGTTCTCGCCGAGGAGACAGTGGATCTCGCCGGATTCGACGTTCAGATCGATGTGGTCGTTGGCGATCAACGAGCCGAATCGTTTGGTGATACCGCGAAGTTCGAGCTTCATATCCCTTACGACCGCTTGGTGCTACTTGGGTGCAGACGGCGACTCGACGGTGATGGACCCGTCGACGATGCCGGCCTTGATCGTGTCCAGCTCGCCCTGCAGTGCGGGGTCGACCTCGGACTCGAAGTCGTGGAACGGTGCGATACCGACTCCGTCGTTCTCGAGCGTGCCCACGTACGGGGTGTTGTCGAACGCATCGGCACCGGAGTTGGCGACGACCTCGTCGACGCTGGTCTTGAGGCCCTTGGTCACCGAGGTGAGCAGCAGGTCGCCGACCGACGGATCGGACTCGAAGACGTCGGCGTCGGCACCGATGAGGGCAACGGGACGCGAGGAGTCGCGAATGGCCTGAGCGGCACTCTGATAGATGGGACCGCCGACCGGGAAGATGACGTCCGCGTTCTGGTCGATCAGACCCTGAGCGGTGTTCTTCGCGACCTCGTTGGCGGTGAATCCGCCGGTGAACGAGCCGTTCTGCGAGGGCACGTCCCAGCCGATGACGCGGACTGCCTCGCCCTTCTGCTCGTTGAAGTAGTTCACGCCGTCGGCGAACCCGTCCATGAAGATGGTGACGGTCGGCAACTGGGAGCCACCGAACGTACCGACCACTCCGGTGGTGCTGTAGCTCGCGGCCGCGTAGCCGGCGAGGAATGCGGACTGCGACGCGTCGTAGGTCAGCGGCTTGACGTTCGGCAGATCGATCGTGGAATCGTCGATGATCGCGAAGTCGATGTCGGAGTTGGCCTCGGCTGCCACCTTGGTGGCGTCGGCCAGATCGAATCCGACGGTGACGATGAGGTTGCAGCCCTGATCGACGAGGTTGTTGATGTTGGGGCCGTAGTCGGTGGGCGATGCGGACTCGACGGTGCGTGGCTCGACGCCGAGCTCTTCGGATGCTTCGGTCAAGCCCTCGAACCCGAGCTGGTTGAACGACTTGTCGTCGAATCCGCCACTGTCGGAGACCATGCAGGGCAGGAAGTCACTCGATCCGCCTCCGCCCGATCCTTCGTCTTCGGGGGCAGATCCACAGCCTGCGATCAGGGCGATGGCACCGAGCGACGCGACGCCGCCGAGTGCTGCCTTCCGCGTACTCGTGCGGGTGACGAATGACAAGATGTCCTCCAATTTAGATGTGTTTCTTCTGGTCCGGGACGGTACTCGTGCGGACGAGGGCGCGCAGGATTTCACTCAGGCATCCTTGTCGGGCACAGCCTTGTCGGGCACAGACCTGTCGGGCAAGCTTCCGCCTTTGCCGAGCACCTTCGCTTCGTCCTCACGCACCATCACTGCGGGGCCCGCTGCCACCACCGATGGGTTCGGTGGCGTACCGGGCTTGAATACGTTGAAGAATACGTTGAGCACCACCGCGACGATGCTGGCGGCACTGATTCCGGAGTGGAAGATCGTGACGAACCAGTCCGGGAACTCGTCCCAGAAGTCGCTCGCGACAACAGGTATGAGACCGAACGCCAAGGTCACGGCCACGATGACGACGTTGGAGTTGTTGTCGTAGTTCACCTTGCCGAGGGTGCGGATACCGCTGGCGGCTACGGTTCCGAACAGCGCGATTCCGGCACCGCCGAGAACCGGAAGCGGGACGACCCCGACGACGGCCGCGAGTACCGGCGAAAGGCCCAGCAGCGCAAGCACGCCGCCGCCCATCGCGACGACGAAGCGGCTCTTGATGCCGGTCATCGCGACCAGGCCGACGTTCTGCGCGAAGGCCGTGGCCGGGAAGGTGTTGAAGATCGGGGCGACGGCAGAGGACACCATGTCGGCGCGCAGGCCGTCGCCGACGCGCTTGGAGTCGACGTCGGTTCCGACCACTTCGCCGACGGCGAGGATGTCGGCGGTGGTCTCGACCATGATCACCAGGATCACGATGGTCATCGACACGATCGCGCCGATTGCGAAGATCGGTGAGCCGAAGGCGAAAGGTGTCGGGACGGCCACCACGGACGCGTCGGCGACGCCGTCGAAGTCGGTCTTGCCGACGATCAGTGCCGCGATGGTGCCGACGACGAGGCCGAGCAGGATCGACAGCCGCGACAGTCCGGGAATCTTGGTCATCACCAGCACGGCAAGAAGGGTGAACATCGCCAACCCGATGTTGCCGGGGTCAAGATAGTTCGGGTTCGGCGCACCGCCCACCATCTCTTGGCCGGTGATCCAGCGTGCCGCCACCGGCATCAGTGACAGTCCGATGACGGTGATGATGCATCCGGTCACCAGCGGCGGGAAGAACCGAACGACCTTGGAGAAGAACGGGGCTATCGCCAAACCGATCAGCGCGGCCACCAGAACAGCTCCGAGCACCGTGCGCAGTCCGGTTCGCCCGTCCTCTGCGCTACCGATGATCGTGAGAACCGTCGAGACCGACGCGAACGAAATGCCCTGTACCAGCGGCAGTTGCGAGCCGAAGAACGGGATGCCGATCGTTTGCAGCACAGTTGCCACACCACTGACGAACAGCGCGCACGATATCAACAGTGCTTGATCGGCCCCCGAGAGTCCGGCCGCTCCACCGACGATGATCGGAACGGCGATGACGCCGCCGAACATCGAGAGAATGTGTTGCAGACCGTAACCGAACATCTGCAGTACCGGTGGGCGAGCGTCCTCTGGCCTGGTCATGTGTGTCAGGCTAGGAACCGGACGTTACGGGCAGCGACTCCGACCTATTTCGAGCGAGTTACGGCTGCTCCTGCTTGTCCACCATGTGCTCGAATGCCTTGAGGTTCGCCAACGATTCGCCGCGCGAGACGCGCCACGCCCATTCGCGTTTGATGGACTCCGCGAATCCCAGCTCGAGCAGCACGTTGAAGTCGCCGTCGGCGGCCTCGAGAGTCTGGCCGAGAATGCGATCGAGTTCGTCACCGTTGACGGCGTGCAACGACATTCGGCCGACGAGGTAGATGTCGCCGACCTTGTCGATCGTGTAGTGAACCCCGTACAGGCGGCGATTGCGTCGCAGCAGGTACTTGTAGACGCCCTCGAAGTTCTCGTCGGGTTTGCGGCAGACGAACGCCTCGATGCGTACCCCGTGATGCCCGACGGTCAGCATCGTCGTCGTCTGGAGCCTGCGTTCTCCAGGCAGAGCGACGGTGAACACGTCGCCGTGCCGGGTGTAGTCCAGCTCGCGGTCCTTCAGTGCCCGGTCGATCAGTTCGGCGGTCTCGCTCATGCAGTCACAGCTCCTGATCTGCGTAGTGTCGACAATCCTCGG
Source organism: Rhodococcus sp. IEGM 1330 (assembly GCF_033142445.1). Lineage (NCBI taxonomy): Bacteria > Bacillati > Actinomycetota > Actinomycetes > Mycobacteriales > Nocardiaceae > Rhodococcus > Rhodococcus sp. IEGM 1330. Next base: position 77,020 of record NZ_JAWLSB010000003.1, on the reverse strand, counting down.
ACGCGTCGCGGCGAGAACTCGCTCGGCCCCTCGCCTCGGTCGAAGTGGAACTTGGCCTGCCGGTAGCTCTCGATGAGTCCGTCGGCGGTGTGCTCCCACGAGAAGTTGCGGGCGTGCCGCGGTGCTGCGGTCGCCATGTCGGCCAATGCAACCGGGTCCGCCAGCATGGACGAGAGCGCATCCGCCCAATCCCCGGTGCGGTGGCCCTGCACCAGGCGTCCGGTCTCGCCCGATCGCACCGCCACGCCGAGTCCGCCGACGTCGGCGGCCAGGACCGGAGTTCCGCAGGCCTGGGCTTCGATCGCGACCAGGCCGAACGATTCGTTGTAGCTCGGCACGGCGACGATGTCCGCGGCGCGGTAGACCTGGGCCAGGCGCGCCGACGGTTGCGGCGGCATGAACGTCACTCGGGGAGTGATCCCGAGGTTCTCGGCCAGATCGATGAGACTGTCGGGTCGATCCAATCCGCTGCCGGACGGGCCGCCGACGATGAGGACGCGCAGTGGTGTTGCCGGATTGCGATGCAGCACTTCGGCAGCCGCGGCGATCAGCACGTCGGGGGCTTTGAGTGGTTGGATGCGTCCGACGAAAGCGACGATCGACTCGTCCGGATTCAATCCGAGTTCGGCGCGCGCCGCGAGCTTGTCCCCCGGATTGTATTGCGCCAGATCGGCTCCCGGTGCAACCACATCGATCGAACCCTGCTGCGCACCGTAGATCTCGACGAGAGACTTCGCTTCCTCGGTGGTGTTGGCGATCAGCCGGTCCGCCTCGGCCACCACTTGCTGCTCACCGATCTGACGCGCGGCGGGCTCGGGCGAGTCGCCCTGCGCCAGAGACGCGTTCTTGACGGCGGCGAGAGTGTGCGCGGTGTGCACAAGCGGCACTCCCCAGCGATCGCGCGCCAGCCAGCCGACCTGACCCGAGAGCCAGTAGTGCGAGTGCACCAGGTCGTAGTAACCGGGTTCGTGCCGAGCTTCCTCACGCAGCACCCCGGCGGCGAATGCGCACAGCTGAGTGGGCAGGTCGTGCTTGTCCAACCCCTCGAACGGGCCCGCGACGATGTTGCGTACCAGCACACCGGGAGCTGCCTCGACGACGGGAGCATCGGTCGACGCCGTCGCGCGGGTGAAGATCTCGACCTCCACGCCCCGCTTGGCCAGCTCTTTCGCGCTTTGCAGCACGTAGACGTTCATCCCGCCCGCATCACCCGTTCCTGGCTGCGCCAGCGGGGAGGTATGCAAGGACAACACAGCGACCCTGTTCAGCTGGCGTCCAGTCACTTCTTCAGTGTGCACGCCTCCACATTACGTCTCGATAACTACCCCTTCTGACGACCGGGCAGACTCAGACCATCGACGAACTCGGTCACCTCGGTGAGGAATCGCTGCGGATCGGCTACGAACGGGCCGTGGTCGACGCCATCCCAGTACGACGCGAACGCCGCAGGAATCAGCTCCGCGGCGTGCCGTCCGGCAGAGACGTCGACGACGGTGTCCTCGGTTCCGTGCAGCACGAAGGCGGGGATGTCGAGGCTGCGCAGCAGTTCGTCGTGGCCGACCGCTCGATCGAACAGGGCAGCGCGAACTCGTGGCCTCGTGGACAGCGTCAATCCGAACAGCGCCTGCGCTTCCATGCCCTTACCTTCCGTCGGCCCGGTGAGCGCATGCCCGAAACTCCCGAGCGCCTTGATCGCGACCCGAGGCTCCTCGGCCATCGCGCCGGGGATGGCCGCGCGCATGGCCGTCCCGACGCGGCCGCCTGCCTCTCCCCTGCCGATGCTGGTGATCGCGCCGACGAGCACGATGCCCGCCACCGCGCCCGTGCCGTGTTCGGCGAGGTAGTCGCAGATCACCAGTCCGCCGTACGACCAACCCAGCAGCACCGCGTCGGCAGTGATGTTCTCGGCAGCGAGCACCGCCTCGACATCGCCTGCCCAAATCTTGGGATCGTCGTAACCGGCCGGCGGGGCGTCGGAGTAGCCGTGTCCGCGTAGATCGACGGCGAGAACGCGGTAGCGCTCCGCCAGGTCGGCCAGCAGTCCCTCCCCCCAGCAGGCCGAGCTCTGCGCCCACCCGTGCAGCAGGATCAATGGCCGCGCCGCAGGGTCACCGCTGACGCGGTAGACGATGTTGGCTCCGTCGACGCCGGTGGCCTGACGAACTGGTCCTGCTGCACGGGTGCTCATATCGGGCTTGCTCATAGTTGGTGAACCTACGCGGCAGCCCTGCGCATCGAGGCGAGCGGATCGGAATACAGGGCGCTCAGCGAGACCACGGTTGCGGCGTATTCCTGCACCTTGTCACCGAAGCCGGTCACCCGAATATCCCTGCGCGCCAACGTCGAATATGCGGCGAAGGCCTCGCCCACGTGCGGAATTCCGGCCGGGTACGCGGTGAACGCCTGGCCTCCGAGTACGACGCGGTCCGGATTGAACATGTCGCGCAGCAGCGCCACCGTCCGACCCAGAATTCGCGCCCGCTCGACGAGCAGCTCCCGCGCGGCCTCCGAGCCTCCCTGCGCCGCCTGATATACCGCGGCGATGCTCGGGTGAGGCTGCGGCGCAGTGATATCGGTCGCTCCGCGGGCTACGCTCGCAACGATCTTGCGATCCACGGCAGCGGCGACCACCGCGCGATCGCTGACGGAGGCCTCGAGGCATCCCCGATTGCCGCAGCCGCACAGCGCCGACGATCCGGTGGGTAGGTGCGCGATGGAGCCCGGACCGCTCGCGGGAGTGTGTACGCGGCCGTCGATGGTCAGCGCCATGCCTGCGGTCTCACGCGCGTAGAAGTACAGCGACGTTCCGCTGATGCTCTGCGCCGCAACACTGTCCGACAGACGCGGCGCGAGGAGCAGCTCCGAGGCCGCCATGGCCTCGACGTGCCCGGCGACCGAGATCGGCAGGCCGAGTCCGCCGCCGATGATCCCGGCGACGCGGCCGTTTTCCCATCCCAGCCGCGGATGGTCGACGGTTCCGCTCGCGGTGTCGACGCGTCCACCGATCGCCACCCCGACCCACAGCGGGGTGCGACGGTGCCAGCGTCCGGCAAAGGCACCGGCACTGCGGGTGACGGAGGCCAGCGCTGTCTCCGAAGATCCAGCGGGCGTGGGTATTTCGACGGCACCGAGGATGCGTCCCCGCAGATCGCTTACGGTGATGCCGGTGACGACGGCTCCGATGTGGATGCCGATGGTCGAGAACGGTTCGTGGTTGACCTCGAACGGCACCCGCGGGCGTCCGATCGCCCCCGGTGCCGTCAGGTCTGCGCGCTCACGGAGCAGCCCGACGGCGAGCAGGGCCGACACCTGACGGTTGACTGTTGCGATGCTCGAACCGGTTGCGCGAGCAGCACGCTCGCGCGAGATAGGACCTTCGACGCAGGCCACCCGAAGCACCGACGCAGCGGGACTGTCGGCGATCCGCAGATCGGGTGCGACGAGTTGGATGCGCGATCGAGGCCTCTCGAGAGACCGCAGAGAGGTGGGGCCGGCGTGGTGGTGCAGCGTTGATACAGACATCCGTTGTGGTCCTCAGCAGTGGCAGACCTCCGTCGTGGATGGACAACGACGAAAGAGCGAAGTGATGCAGGTCAAGGAAGGGGTGCGGTGGTCGCACAGAACCACGACACGCGAATCGACTGCCCGTAGCGCGAAAAGGCTAGAGACAGGTTCCTTGGCCGAGACAACACAGTTCCCGAGGAAGTGGCAAGCGAGAACCGAGGGACGCGGTCACATAGGTGACCCGCATCGCGGTGGTCTCACTGGCGGACATGAGTCCAAAATTAGCACCCTTGCGTCCGATGTCCAATCGGGCACCGGAAAGCACGGGGTACGCCGGGCATAGAATTTCGCTATGACCTCGTCCGAACACATGTCCCCCGATGCCCGAATCGCCGTTGTCACCGGAGCGAGCTCCGGCATCGGCGCGGCCACTGCCCGCCAACTCGCCGCCGACGGATTCCACGTCGTGATCGGAGCCCGCCGTCTCGACCGGCTCGAGGAGTTGGCGTCGGAGATCGGTGGCACTGCCCTGGAACTCGATGTGACGGACGAGGATTCGGTCGCTGCCTTCACCGCGGTCATTCCCCGCGTCGATGTGTTGATCAACAATGCCGGTGGCGCGAAGGGCTTGGCCCCGGTGATCGACGCCGACCTCGACGACTGGCGCTGGATGTGGGAAACCAACGTGCTCGGTACATTGCGGGTGACGAAGTCGTTGCTGCCCAAGCTGATCGACTCCGGTGACGGCCTGATCGTCACCATCACCTCCGTCGCGGCGTTCGAGGCCTACGACAACGGTTCGGGCTACACCTCCGCCAAACACGCTCAGGCAGTGCTGCATCGGACGTTGCGCGGCGAGCTGCTCGGCAAGCCGGTGCGGTTGACCGAGGTAGCGCCGGGTGCTGTGGAAACCGAGTTCTCGCTCGTCCGGTTCGACGGCAACGCAGACAAGGCCGACGCGGTCTACCAGGGCATCACACCACTGGTCGCGAGCGATATCGCCGAGGTCATCGGCTTCGTGGCCTCACGCCCGTCGCACGTCAACCTCGACCAGATCATCATCAAGCCACGGGATCAGGCCGGTCCGGGGCGCTTCTCCCGGAAGTAGCGGCTTCGCCGCATGTGAGCGGAACTTCGACCCCTGCTACGAAGTTCCGCTCACCTGCGGCTACGCCGCTCCCATCGACTCCCACGTCGGCCAGTCGATGGCCCAGTCGTACAGGTCGCCGTCAGCCGCCGAGAGGTCGATGCGAGTTCCGGTGACCTCGACGGGATCGCCGTACATCGCCGTCTGGAAGTACTGCTGAGCGTCGGCGTCGGAGAGGTTGATACACCCGTTGGTGACGTTCGATGCGCCCTGCACACCGGTGGTCAGCGGATTGGCGTGGATGAATTCGCCGTTGTTGGAGATGCGCACCGCCCAGCGCTCGCGGACGTTCTCGTAGAACGGCGGGTTGGACATCAGGAAGTCCTCGTGCTTTTCGGTGACGACGTGGACGCCGCTGCGGGTGACGTTGCGGTCCTCGTTGCCCTCGCCGTAGCTGACGGGAATGTCCATGATCGTCGCGCCGTCGCGGACCACCTGCATGCGGTGGCTGGTCGCGTCGGCGACGACGACCTGGCTGCGTCCGATGCTGAAGTTCAGGGTGACGTCGTCGGCACCGTACGCGCCGTCGCCGTAGTTCACGCCGTAGAGCTTGGCGTTCACCGAGACCGTCGTACCGGGGGCCCAGTAGTTGGTGGGACGCCAGTGAACGCGTGAGCCGTTGTCGTCGGGGAACCATGCCCACGCGCCGGGCGTCGGCGGGTTGGTGGTCACCGTCAATGCCTTCTCGACGGCGGCCTTGTCCGCAATGGCCGAGTCGAACTGCAGGATGATCGGCGCGGCGATGCCCACTTCCTGGCCGTCGCCGATGTTGGTGCTCACCGACGTGCGGCTGTCGGGTTCGACGGTGGTGAAGGCCCCGGTGATGTCGACGGTCTTGTTGTCACTGCCCATGGCCGAGCCGGCCCAGGTGTACTGCACGCCGTAGCCGAGTGGCTCGGTGACGGCGTACGAGGTCTTGTCGGGCGAGAGCGCGCCCTGGACGACCTTGCCCTCGGGGTTCGTCAGCGCAACCTCGGTGAGCGTTCCGTCGGTCACCGAGACCGAGATGGGCGCGACGGGGCTGATGTCGACGGCACCTGCGACCGGGTTCTCGGTGACCTGCGCAACGGGCGCGGCCGTGGTGGTGGGGGCTGCGGTGCCCGAACCGCCCCCGCCCGATCCGACGGTGCACCCTGCCACCAACGCCACCAAGGCGACGAGCACGGCGATCAACCACACCGTACGCGTCCGTTTTGTCCGTTCTACCTGCTCATGCACGGTGTCCAACGTACCTGCGTCTGCGAACTACCCCGATTTTTGGGGGCAGTCTCACAGCTTGCGTGTTCGAAGTTCGTGGCCTTTGGAGGTGAGGCAGCGGCCGGAATCGAGGCTCCAATCCCACCCGTGCAGATTGCAGGTGAGCTTGTTTCCCTCGACGATGCCGAACTTCGTCAGGTCCGCTTTCAGGTGTGGGCAGCGGCGTTGGATCTCGTAGCCGCCCATCGTGATCGTGGCGGTGTCGTCGTGCGCCTCGGAGAACCAGCCGTCGGCGTAGGCGATGCGTTCGTCGGTGAGGCACTTGAAGAACGTGTAGAGGAACTCGTTGTAGCCGCCGACACGTCGGGCCCGGAAGCGGGTGGACAGGAAAATCGAGTTGACCCAGTCCGGCTCCTGGTCACGTATCGCGGTGCGTACGAGCTCCGGCGGGATGGTGAAGCCGTAGCGGAACTTTTCGTTCGAAATCGGTTCGCGCACAATCCGTTTCGGGAAGTCGAGCACAACGGTTTCGTCGCCCATGGTGATTCCGACGGGGTAGCCGATGCCGTCGCAGATCAGATCCGTCTGCGCCATGATCGGCTCGAACAGGCCTCGCATCGGCTCGAGCAGAGGCTCGCCCTCGGCCGGAGCCCAGGCTGCCTTCTCGGCCGCGATGACCGATGCCTGACGCTGGGCGTAGGCCTCGATGTAGTCGGCTTTGCCGGTGGTGAAGATGGCCTCGGCCTCGGCCGTCGGAATCGGGTGCTCGTGGGATATCAACTCGGAACCGTCGAATGTTGCGGCGGTGCCCGGCATCATCAGCAGGCCCTTGTCGTGCCCGTGCAGTCGCATCTGCTCGAGAAACACCATCTGGTCGGGGAACACGTTGGCCGGGTCGCCGTAGACGTCGTTGAGCGAGCGCAGCTCGTCGTCCAGGAAACACGGCGGGCCGGCCGACGGGACGACCCACGTCGAGCCGACCTGCTCGATGTACTGCCGTGCGCGATCCATCTGACGCTGACGCTTCTGGATCCCGAAGTTCTTCTTCGCGCGCGAGACCATGTCGTAGACCATCGGGTACCAGATCGCGCCCGAGTACTGCAGCATGTGCACGTCCACGGGACCGAAATTCTCGGTCATCACATCCAGGTCGACCGGCCTCGCGTCGTTCATGTTGAACGCGACGGTCTTGCCGTCGGAGACGACGAGACCCGAGTCGCCGATGGGACCGTCGGCGGGCGCGCGCAGCGCGATGATCATGATGTCGAGATCGCCCTTGGGCCCGGAGATCGTGTGCTTGACCGAGTCCGTCGTCTCGTAGAACTTGTGGAAGCCCAGCTTCTCGAGCTCGTGGCGGAGATCGAGCACCGGGTAGTCCGGCAACAGAACCGTGGCGTCCTTGTTGACGTGCTCGGCCAGATTCTTCGGGTCGAAGTGGTCCTTGTGCAGGTGCGAGACGTAGAGGTAGTCGCAATCACCGAGGGCGTCCCAGTCCAGGCCCGAGTTGTCGGGAAAAGGGAACCACGACGCGTAGAACGACGGGTTGACCCACGGGTCGCACAGGATGCTTCCGGCGTCGGTCCGAATATGGAATCCCGCATGTCCCACGCTGGTGACCTGCACTGATTTACCTCCTACGAGCCCGACGAACAAAGCTCCATCGTATGCGCCGTTTCGACCGGGCCTAACCCAGCGCGCAGTTGACGAGGTCACACTCGGGCGTGAGCGTGACGCCGAACTTCTCCTGCACCCCGTCTCGCACGTGCACGGCCAGCGCCAGGATGTCCGACGCGGTTGCCCCACCCCTGTTGGTGACGGCAAGCACGTGCTTGGAGGACAACGCTGCGGTGCCGCGCCCGAATTCGGTGCCGTAGCCGCGCGGGAAGCCCGCATTCTGGATCAGCCAGGCGGCCGGGATCTTGGTTCCCGCGGGGTCGGGAAAGCTGGGCGCGTGCGCAGCGGCCTCAGGCACCTCGGGCAGTACCGGGTTGAGAAAGAACGATCCGACGCTCCACGTGTCGTGGTCTCCTGCGTCGAGCACCATGCCGCGCTCGCCGCGCAGAGCCAGCACGGCCGCGCGCACGTCCGGCACCGGTACGACGTCGCCGATCTGCACGTCGAGACGCTCCGACAACGCCGCGTAGCGCACCGGAAGTGACTCGGTCGTCTTCTTCAGCGCGAAGGTCACGTCCAGAATCACGTACCGCGAGGATCGCTTGAACACCGACGACCGATGCGTGCCGAAACCGCACTGCTCCGGCGTCCACACCGCAGTCTGCTCGGTCTCGCGGTCGTAGACGGTGAGGCTGTGCAACAACTCCGACGTGGACGCGCCGTACGCGCCGACATTCTGGATGGGCGTCGCGCCGGTGGTTCCGGGAATGCCCGACAGCGCTTCCATGCCGGACAGTCCCGCATCGATCGTCGCCTGGACGACGGCATCCCACTCGACGCCGGCGTCGACCGTCACGATCTCACCGTCGATCTCGAGCCGCGAACCGGTCACCCGAATCACCCGGCCGTCGAACCCGTCGTCGCCGACCACCAGGTTGGATCCGCCGCCGATGACCAGCACATCGGTTCCCGAGCGATCCGCGTCGCGCACCAGGGAGACCAACTCGTCGCCGGTCGTCGCGACAGTGAATTCACGGGCCGGGCCGCCCACCCGGATGGTGGTGAGCTCCGAAATTGCAGTAGGCACGGACTCTCACGCTACCGGTCGCGCACCTGCGTCGGAGTCACCCGGTAACCTGCGCCTATGCCTCGCCCCATTGAGCACAGCTCGACTGTGCCCGCCTCCGCCGACAAGGTCCACGCCGCACTGACTTCCGAGCAGTACTGGAAGGACCGCATCGAGCAGATCGGCGGCCCCGGTGCCAGCGTGAAGAGCATCACCGTCGGCGACGGCACCATCGACGTCGTCCTGACCCAGGCCGTGCCCGAAGAGGAATTGCCTGCCGCGGTCACGGCCTTCAAGAAGGGCGACCTCATCATCGAACGCACCGAGAGCTGGGGCCGGTTCGACGGCACCCACGCCGCCGGCACCTTCGGAGCGACCGTCGAAGGCGCACCGGCCCGCATCACCGGCACCACCACACTCGACGCCACGGGCGATGCGACGACCATCGCGCTGGCCGGCACCACCGAGGTCAAGGTCCCGATCTTCGGCGGCAAGATCGAAGCGATGATCAGCGAACAGGTGCTCTCCCTCATCGACAACGAGCAGGACTTCACCGGTAACTGGATCGCGGCACAAGCGAACAGCTAACCTGGCGCACTATGGCTCGCCGAATGAACTACTCCGCCCGGTTCACCCACTCGACGCAGCAGGTCTATGCAGCGCTCTCCAGTCGCGATCACTGGGATGCGCGCATCGAGGAGATGCGTAAGTACTCGGAGAACGAGCTGAAGACTTTCGAGGTGACCGACGCCGGAATCGACATCGTGATGCACCACGTCATCCCGCGCACCGAACTGCCCGACATCGCGCAGACGGTGATGAAGAAAGACATGGTCATCACCCGCAACGTGCACTTCGACGCCTACGAAGAAGTCACCGCGGGCCACTACGACGCGTCGATTCCGGCCGGACCCGGCTCGCTCAAGGGCACCACCTCGCTGTTCCCCACCAACGGCGGTTCGACGCTGCGCACCTCCTCCGAGGCCAAGGTCTTCCTGCCGTTCATCGGCGGCAAGCTCGAGCAGCTCATGCTCGTCAACCTCATCGACCTGTGGCGCGGTGAGGGCGAAGTGACCGCCGACTGGCTCGAGAAGAACGCCTAGCCCTGAGCCGGCCGAACAGGGGTCGTTCCGCAGGCTCCACTCCCGCCCCCGAAGGCGTCATCACCCGCGGCACCACCGGCATCAATCGGTTGCGTCGCAGCGACCGGTGGCTGATGCACAACCCCGATGTTCGACGCGTTCTGCTCGGGTCGCCGAATCCCCTCGTCGTCGACCTCGGGTACGGGGCGATGCCGAACACGACACTCGAGCTGGCCGGTCGACTGCGCACCGTCAGGCCCGATCTCCGAGTCACCGGTCTCGAGATCGACCCCGCACGCGTCGTCCCGGGGAGTGACGGCGTGGAGTTCGCCCGCGGCGGTTTCGAGCTGGCGGGCTTGCGCCCCAACCTGGTGCGGGCGTTCAACGTACTGCGGCAGTATCCCGAGGATGCGGTACCTGCTGCCTGGCAACGCATTCTGTCGGGCCTGGCACCCGGCGGCCTGCTGGTGGACGGCACCTGCGACGAGCTCGGTCGACGCTGCGCCTGGGTGTTGCTCGACGCCGATGGACCGCGTTCACTGACGCTGGCATGGGATCCGTTCGACCTCGAGATGCCGTCGGACATCGCGGAGCGGCTACCGAAGGTGTTGATACATCGCAACATCGAGGGTGAGCTCGTGCACGATCTGCTTCGACGGGCCGACAGAGCGTGGTCGGTGTCGGCACCGCTGGCACCGTTCGGGCCTCGAATTCGGTGGCACGCAGCCATGAAAGTGCTTGTCGAACAAGGCCTTCCGATCACACTCCCCCGCCGACGGATGCGAGACAACGTGCTGACAGTCCCCTGGTCGACGGTCGCACCGCTGATCGATGATCACGAAAAGGGCCGGAATGGACGGACCTGACTCGCTCACGGTCCGACCCAGCACGCCCGCCGACCTCCCTGCACTCGAGCAGTGGTCCTGCGAGGAACCGGTCGCGTGGGTCGATCGAGCTCGCCTCCGCGAGGAGATGGCGTCGGGCAATTACCGGCACGAATGGACCTGGATTGCCGAACGCGCCGATCGCCCGGTCGGGCGCGCTCTGTGGTGGGGACGCCCAGACGCAACGAGTCCGCTCACCTTGGATTGCCTACTTGTCGAACGGGCCGAGAAACATCCCGAAGACATCGGCACCGCGTTGATTCTCGCCGGCCGCGATGCCTTCGAGGACGCCGGCGAACTCGAATTCAATGTCGATGTGGCAGTGACCGACTCGAACGACAGATCGGTATCGGCGGCATTGGAGTGGCGTGAAGCTGCCGCCCACCGGGGAGGATTCACTCGCACCACCGAACGCATCGCCTTCGCCCGAACCGCGGACGATCCGAGCCCCGAGATCTCGACTCGGCTGCATTTCGCTGCAGGCACGGACGCCCAGTTCCGTACCCTGTTCGGAGCCGTGGCAGCGGGGAGCCTGGACTCCCATACTCGATCCATGGTTGCCGATCACGGCGTCGCCGCACTTGCGGCAGACGACCTTGCCTTCTACAGCTCCCTACCGGGGCATCGCGAAGCCTGGCAGATCGCGAGCCGGACGGACGGCACCACGGTCGGCTTCATCGTGCCGACCCGAAACGCATACGACGCCGCCATCAGCTATCTCGGCGTGCTTCCCGAACACCGCGGCAACGGCTACGTTCATGATTTGCTTTCGCAGATGGTCCGCATCCATCACGACGCCGGGGAACAGAGGATAGTGGGCACTACCGACGCGCCGAATCTACCCATGAGAGCAGCCTTCGAGCGGGCGGGCTTCGGTATCACCCGCACCCGAATCGTGCACGCGGGGTAGCGCCTACGTGCAGGCGGACAGTGCCAGTTCGACGCGTTCGGCCACTCGGTCGGTGCTGCTTCCCGCCTCTGAATACAGCGTTTGCGGGTCGACGCGACCGATTGCGACGGCGTCGCACACCACCTCGTCGAGGGTGATCTGGGAGATGCCGCCTGCGGCGAGGTCGAGCACCGTACGCACCGGGGTGGTGAGGTTGAACGTGCCTGCCGATTCGACGTCCCGGGGCTCGAGTCGCAGGCGATGAACCGCCAGCCTGGTATCGGTCAGCCGTAGGTCGCCGAATGCGCAGACGTGCACGAATTGCGGGTGCAGGTGCCCGAATCCGTGTAGCTCCGCCGCGCTCTGGTGCGAGATCACGGCGTCGCCGCCGAACCAGGCGCACCACATGGCGAACACTTCGAGTTCGCTGCGTGGCCACTGGGAGAGTCGGAACAGGTTGCGCTCGACGCGAGTCCACGTGTTCGTGGCCAGATTGACGCGCACCATCGCAGAATCGAAGCCGAGCTCGCCGGCCTGCTCGGCCGTGAAATAGCCGTCCTGACGAGTGGCCAGCGAGTGCAGTTCGTGCACGCTCGGTCCTGTCGTACTCATGACGCAAGCTTACGTCACAATGTGTTACAGGTCACAAAGTTTCGTACCGAGAACACAGGTTCGGCGAGTTTCACAGAGCTTGCTCAGAATCATCGGGAAGACTGCCAGGAATGTCATCCACAGCCAGGCGCAGCACAGCACCGCTGATCGCAGTCTCCGTCGTTGTCGTCCTCCTCGTCGCCGTCATCGGCGGAGAGTTGTTCGTCCGTCAGCAGATCAAATCCTGCCTGGCCGGTCAGCTCGAGTCCGAGCTCGGCAGCCAGGTCGAGGTCGGTCTCGGTTTCAAACCGGTCTTGCTCTCACTGGTGGACAAGAAGGTCTCCTCGGTGACCGTCGACAGCGACGACGCGCGCTTCGGCCCCGCCGAGGGCATGGTCGTGCAGGCCGAGGCACGTGACCTGAACCTGACGCAGACCGCCGACTCGGGCGGCACCATCGGCAGCTCGAGTGCCGACATCTCGTGGTCCACCGACGGCATCACCCGCACGCTGCAGAGCCAGGGCATCGGTGCGATCGTCTCGGGCGTCACGTCGGACGCGTCGGCGGGCACCCTCGACTTCGCCGTCGGGGCTCTGGCGAATCTGACCGTCAAGCCGCAGGTCGTCGACGGCAGGGTCGACTTCCAGACCGTCGACGCCTCGATCCTGGGTCTCGGTATCCCCACCGATCTGGTCGACTCCGTCGTCGGCGTGCTGACCGACAGCCTGCAGGCTTACCCGCTGGACATGGCTCCGACGTCGTTGACCGTCACCGACAGCGGCATCGAGCTCGCCCTCGAAGGCGGGCAGTACACGATTCCGGTGACTCAGCAGGATCAGAATCAGCCGACTCCCGAGGGTTGCTCGCTCGTCGCATAACCCATGTGCGCGGAACTTCGTAGCCCACTACGAAGTTCCGTACACATGCGACGCAGTCGCTCTAGTTCAATCCGTCCAACACCGCGCGCGTTCCCGAGAGTCCCAATCGCGTTGCGCCCGCGTCGATCATGGCCAGGGCGGCCTCCGTGGTGCGGATGCCGCCACTGGCCTTGACGCCCAGTCGACCGCCGACGGTCTCTGCCATCAATCGCACTGCTTCGACGCTCGCGCCGCCGGCCGGGTGGAATCCGGTGGAGGTCTTGACGAAGTCGGCACCGGCCTTCTCGGCGGCGCGGCAGACCTCGACGATCGCGTCGTCCGACAATGCTGCCGATTCGATGATGACCTTCAGGACAGCGCTTCCGGCGATCCCCTCGCGGACGGTGACGATGTCGGCCAGTACCGCGTTGTAGTCCCCCGCGATGGCCGAGCCGACGTCGATCACCATGTCGACCTCGTCGGCACCTTGCTGCACCGCGAGCCTTGCCTCGGATCCCTTGATCAACGAATGATGCTTGCCCGACGGGAATCCGGCGACGACGGCGGTGAGCATTCCCTCGGCGCGAATCGGCAGCATCGACGGCGAGACGCACACCGCGAGCACTCCCAGCTCGCGGCCTTCCTCGATGAGGGCGATCACGTCTGCCTCGGTGGCCTCGGGCTTGAGCAGCGTGTGGTCGACCATTCCGGCGAGGGCGGCGCGGGTGAGTGTCATAGAGTCCAGCTTTTCACAGCTCTGCCATTCGTAACCCTGTCGGTCTACGATTTCGGTCATGACCGCAGCGTCGCTCGCAGCCACCTTCAACGCCACCAGCAGGGAGTTCGACGGCCTGACTCCGCAGGTGTGGGGCCCGGCCGGGCAGTCGCTCGTCTTCGCGCTGGAGTTGACGTCGGGTGACGCGGTTCTCGACGTGTGTGCCGGAACCGGTGCCTCGGCGATTCCCGCGGCGGCGGCCGTCGGCCCGGACGGCCTCGTGCATGCCATCGACCTCGCCGACGACCTGTTGGAGGTGGGCCGCGTGAAAGCCACCGATCGTGCGCTGCGCAACATCGACTTCGTTCTCGCCGACGCCACCGAGTGGGAGCCGCCGTCGACGGTTCCCGATGCCGGATACGACGCGTTGGCCTGTTCGTACGGCATCTTCTTTCTGCCCGATCCCGAGGGGGACTTCGCTCGTCTGTTGTCTCTGGTTCGTCCGGGCGGTCGCGTCGGGGTGACGGTGTGGCGCAAGGGCGCGATCGAGGCGTTCGCGAGCACGTACTTCGAGGTGATCGGTGCGCACTCGCCGCCGAGCGAGCACGACGGGCCACTCGCGCAGGACGGCTACGACAGGCACCCGATCCGGCGGATGGAGACGGCGGATCTGCTGTCCGGATGGCTCACCGCGGCAGGCACCACCGATGTCGAGGTCGTGGAGCTGTCCAACCACGCTCCCGCGACGGAGTCGTTCCTGTGGGATCTCGTGCTGGGCAGCGCGATGCGGGGCGCGTTGACACCGTTCGACGATGCGACCCGGACGCAGATCCGCGCCGAGTTCTCTGCGCTGCTGACCGAGCGCGGAATAGATTCGATCGATCTCGGGACACTGGTGGCAACCGGGGTGCGGACGCCCTGAGACAATCGGCGGTATGAGTTCTTCCGTATCCGAGGATCGCCGTTACGTTCTGTCGCTCGGTTGCCCCGACAAGACGGGCATCGTCGCCCGCATCTCGACCTTCCTCGCCGAGGTCGGTGGATGGATCGTCGAGGCCGCGTATCACGCCGATCCCGACACCGGTTGGTTCTTCACCCGGCAGGCCGTACGCGCGTCGTCCGTGGACATGAGCATCGAGGAACTACGCACGCGTTTCGCCGCGGTGGCCGCCGAGCTCGGCCCGGAAACCGAATGGACACTTCATGATTCGGGTGACCCCAAGCGCGTGGTCCTGCTCGTCAGCAAGGAAGCGCACTGCTTGCACGACCTCCTCGGGCGGGCTGCGGGCGGCGAGCTGCCCGCTCAGATCTCCGCGGTGATCGGCAACCACAAGTCGCTCGAGCCGATCGCCGCCGCGCACGGCACCCCGTTCCATCACGTCGAGTTCGCGAAGGATCCGGCCGAGCGCGGTCCTGCCTTCGAGGAGGTGCGGTCGCTGGTCGATTCCTACGACCCGCACGCGGTGGTGCTGGCCCGGTTCATGCAGGTTCTCCCCGAATCGCTGTGCGCACACTGGGCCGGCCGGGCGATCAACATCCACCACAGCTTTCTGCCGTCGTTCGTCGGCGCACGTCCGTACCACCAGGCGTTCGCGCGGGGCGTGAAACTGATCGGCGCGACGTGCCACTACGTGACGGCCGAACTCGACGCGGGTCCGATCCTCGAGCAGGACGTCATCCGCGTCGACCATTCCGACGAGGTGGCCGACATGGTGCGTCAGGGCCGCGACATCGAGAAGCTGGTGCTCTCCCGCGGTCTGCGGTGGCACCTGGAGGATCGCGTCCTCGTGCACGGCCGCAAGACCGTGGTCTTCAGCTGAAACCTAGAGATTCCGGAGCCTTACCACTTCGGCGTTGAATTCGTCGATTGCTTCCACCGAGCTCATGTGTCCGACGCCGGGAATGACGATCAGTCGGCTCAGGTGGTCGTGGTCGTCGAGTGCGCGGGCGAGTTTGCGGGCGTGCACGGGCGGGGTCAAGCGGTCGGCTGATCCGACGAGCACGCTGGTGGGGACGGACATGTTCTCGAGCGCTTCGCGGATGTCGAGGTCGGTGAGCGCGGCACCCCAGATGCCGCGGGTGCGCGGGGCACATTCGAGCACGATCTTCTCGCAGAACGCCACCTCGGCGGCAGTGGCTCCGGGTGCCATGGAGATGTATTTGATGGCTTGGCGCGTCACCGGCGACGGCCGCAACGGCAGCGCCGAGCTCAGCACGGCTCGACCGACCGGTGCCGGAACGCGCGGGAAGCGCTGCGGCAGCGGGATGACGGTGGTTTCGCGGACGAGGGAGTCGGTCGCGGTGCTGGCGAGGAGCACGGCACTGACGAGTCGATCGACCTGTTCGGGGTAGTTTCCGGCCCACGCCATGATCGACATGCCGCCCATGCTGTGCCCCACCAGGACGGCCTTGTTGTCCTCGACGACGGTGGCGGCGAGCACCGCGGCGAGGTCGTCGGCCAGCACGTCGGGGCTCAGGGGCCGCGTTCCGACGTCGCTGCGGCCGTGACCGCGCTGGTCGTACGCGACCACGCGGTATCGGCCGGCGAGGGCGTTGATCTGCGGAAACCAGTAGTCGGCCGAGCAGGTCCACCCGTGGCTGAAGACGATCGGTTCTGCATCTGCATCGCCGTAGCTACGGACGTGCAGATGTGCACCGTCGTCGGTGACCACCTCGGTGATGTGCGGCTCGATCGTGGGGTGCTTCAGAAGCTCGTCGGGCCGAACATCGGTCGTCTTGGTGAACGAATGCAGGCGACGCCGCCGGACGACGAATGCACCGACAGAGGCCGCCGCAGCCGCGCTGCCGATTCCGAACAGCACACGTTCGACTACCTTGCGTGAAACCACTGACAATCCCCTCTACCTGTATCCCCCCGAGCGGGTGCGGTAGAGGGTACGCCCAGAACCGAACGGGCGTCGACGCGGCTGCCTACCAGCGGGGTCCGCGCTGGATGCTGTCGATCTTCGGTCGCACGTCGACGAGGTACACGCACACGGCGACGACGCCGATGATGCCCAGGAATCCGATCACTCCGGAGACGAGGATGAGGAGCAGACCGACGAACAGAATGGCCAGCCAGGCGTTCTTGGTGAGCTTGTCCACGGCAGGAAAGGCGTCGGCGCGCTGACGCAATGCGTGGAAGATCGCGAATCCTGCACCTACCACTCCGAGGATCTGAAGAAAGGTCAGGATGTAGTAGCTGAAGCTGCCGGCGATGCTCACGCGGCCAGTGTACGAGAAACGACCCCTGCACCGCGCGGCGCAGGGGTCGTTTTCTTTACGAGTGCTTTAGCGAGTGGTCTTCTTCGCCGGAGCCTTCTTGGCCGGAGCCGGTGCGGTCTTCTTGGCAGCCGGTGCCGGTGCCGTCTTCTTGGCCGGGGCAGGCGTCTTCTTGATCGGCGAGTTCGCGTTGCTGCGGGTCTTGGCCTCGACCGTGCCTGCCACGCCGCTCACCTTGTCGGAAGCCTCGATGGCCTTGTCCTTGGCCTCGTCGCCTGCTTCGTCGATGTTCTCGGCGAGCTCGTCGGCTGCCTCGGAGATTTCCTCGGCACCTTCACGAACCTTGTCCGACGCGAGGCCGGCCAGAGCTGCGGCGCGCTCGCCGACTGCACGGGTCTGCGAGGCGACGGTTCCGAGAGCCTGCTCGGTGAGGTCGACGACGTCGTTGGCGGCGGAGTTGGCGCGCTCGAGGCCTTCTTCGACGGCCGGGGTGCGGCGGATGCGCTCGACGGTCTCTTCGCCGCGCTCGGCGAGCGAGGTGTAGAGGTCGGAGGCGACCTTGAGGTATGCCTCGGCAACCTTGCGGAGCTCTTCGGGGGTGAAGCGCTCGCGGAGTTCGGCGATCTCGTCGGGAAGCTCTGCGGGCAGGTTCGCCAGCCGTTCACGCAGGCTCTCGACGCCTTCGGTGACGTCCTCGGAGATGTCGGCGATGCGCGCGTTGACCTCGCTGGTGCGGCTTTCGGCGCGCGAACGCACCTGAGCGACGACGTCCGCTACTGCCTGGACGACGGCGTCGCCTGCACCGACGGCTGCGAAGATGGGGGTCTTGACGTTCTCGAAGTTCTTGGAATCAGACATCGGGTGTCTCCTGTTCGTCGGGTTCGGGCTCCTGCGTCGACTCGTTCTCACGACAGAACGAGTCGTAGATCTCGATCAGCACTTGCTTCTGCCGTTCGGTGATGTGCTCATCGCCGAGCAGAGCTTCGCGCACCGGACCGTGGGGACGCGCTTCCAAGATCCCGGCCCGGACGTACAGCACCTCCGAGGAGACGCGCAGACCCTTGGCTATCTGCGCTAGTACTTCTGCGGACGGGTTGCGCAGTCCGCGTTCGATCTGGCTGAGGTAGGGGTTGCTCACTCCGGCCCGGCTGGCGAGTTGCCGCATCGATACCTGTGCGGCTTCCCGTTGCGACCGGATGTAGCTGCCGATGTCCTGCGCTGCAGTCGTGACGACTGCGGCAACAAGATCCCCCGCCTCGGCGACGACCTGCGTCGCCTCGGTCGCCTTGGCGACCAGATCCCCCTCGTCATCGGCCATCTCGGCCTCCTGTTTTCGGTGTCCTACTGGACGGTACCGAAGGGTGCTAACTATTGCAAGCACTTTGCTAGCACTAGTGTCCGAAGATCAGATCCGAGATCGTGTAGATCGCCAGACCGGCGATGGAACCGACGACGGTTCCGTTGATGCGGATGAACTGCAGATCGCGTCCCACCTGCAGTTCGATCTTCTTGCTCGCTTCCTCGGCATCCCAGCGGGCGACTGTGTCGCCGATGATCGTGGTGATCTCGTCTGCGTAGTTCGCGGCGATGTAGCTCGCCCCACCGAGGAGCCACCCGTCGACCTTGCCGCGCAGATCCTCGTCGTCGCGCAGACGGACGCCGAGGTTGGCGGTGTTCTCCTTGATCTTGGTGCGCAGCGTGCTCGTCGGATCGTCCACCGACTCGGTGATCAGGCGCTTGGCCACCTTCCACGTCGCCGCAGCGAGGCCGGTGATCTCCTCGCGTCCCATGATCTGCGCCTTGAGCTTCTCGGCCTTCTCGATGGTCACCGGGTCGTGCTGCAGGTCGTTGGCGTAGTCGACGAGGAACTTGTTCGCGGCCTGACGCACGTCGTGCTCGGGGTTGGAGCGAATCTTCCAGGTGAACTCGACGAGTTCCTTGTAGACCTTCTCCCCCAACAGAGTGTCGACGAACTTCGGCGACCAGTTCGGGGAATCCCGCGCGACTACGCGATCGATCATCTCCTGGCTGCCGAGCGCCCACTGGTGAGCGCGCTCGGCGAGCATGTCGATCAACGGCAGCTGACGGTTCTCGCGGAGTAGTTCGTCGAGGATGCGGCCGATCGGCGGACCCCACTGCGGATCGGCGAGGCGACGCACGATGGTGCTGTCGATGACGGCGGTGATGTCCTCGTCGTTGAGGACGTCGACGACGCCGTGCAGCACGGTCGCCGCCTCGGCCGCGACGCGTTCGGCGTTGTCGGGCTGGGCGAGCCAGGTACCCAACCGCAACGGAACCTGCGCCGACGCGACCTTCTCGGACACCACCTCGGGCGCGAGGAAGTTGCTGCCGACGAACGAACTCAGGCTCGCGCCCAGCTGATCTTTCTTCTTCTTGATCAGGGCCGTGTGCGGAATCGGGATACCCAGCGGGTGCTTGAACAGTGCCGTCACCGCGAACCAGTCGGCGAGCGCGCCGACCATGCCTGCCTCCGACGCCGCTCGGACGTAACCCACCCAGGCACCTGCGCCCGTCGACTCCTGCCACCGGCAGAACAGGTAGACGATCGATGCGAATACGAGAAACCCGGTCGCGACCGTTTTCATCTTGCGGAGGTCTCGGCGTTTGGTGTCGTCGTCGAAGTTCATGAGCTGCACAACCGACATTGTGCCCAGAAATACGGCGGATCAACCGGACGCAGCCTGCAATGGTGTCGGACAAGGCGCATAGGGTGGGGTTGTGGCGAGAAATACGACGGGGGCAAAGCTGGACGAGTCCGAGCCGACCGAAGACCAACCCAAGACCGAGAAGCCGGACGGTCGCAAACGTCGGTGGCGTGAGCACAAGATCGCCCGCCGCGAAGAGCTCGTCGACGGCACGTTGGCCGCGATCCGGTTACGAGGCCGCGAGATCGGGATGGACGAGATCGCGTCGGAGATCGGTATCTCCAAGACGGTGCTCTACCGCTACTTCACCGACAAGAACGATCTGACGAGCGCAACCATGTCTCGGTACGTCGAGACCACTCTCGCACCTCGCATCTACTCGGCGATCGCGCACGAACTCGACGAGTACGAGCTCACTCGCATCGTCGTGACCGCCTACGTCGAGACGGTGGCCACCGATCCCGAGGTGTACCTGTACGTCATGGCGAACAACGCCGGCAACAACCGCGACGTCGTCGCCGAGTCCGAGCGAATGATCGCCGAGTTGCTCTCCACGGTGCTGGGCGAACGCCTACGGCAACGCGAGATGGATTCCGGCGGTTCGGTGCCGTGGGCCTTCGCCATCGTCGGTGCGGTTCAGTTGGCCACGCACTGGTGGATCTCCAACAAGTCGATGTCCGCCGAAGATCTGATCGACTACCTCTGCATGATGATGTGGGGCGGAATCCACGGGGTCGCCATGGCCGACGGCTCCCCCGCGAAGTTCAAATCGCAGCCGCATCCTCTGGTCGACGACGAGCCGAACAAGCCGTAGCGCTCGTCAGTTTGGGATCGGTCCCGGTCGGACATTCGAACAGGTATGACTACCGAAACCTTGACCGGACGCCGCATCGCCATTCTCGCTACGGACGGCGTCGAGCAAGTCGAACTGGTTCAGCCCCGCGAGGCCGTCGAAAATGCCGGAGCCACAGTCACATTGGTAGCACTCGACCATGGCGACATCCAAGCGATGGAGAGCGACGTCAATGCCGCCGACACCTTCACGGTGGACCGCGTCGTCGCCGAGGTCTCCGCGGACGACTTCGACGCACTGATCCTGCCCGGCGGAACCACCAACCCCGATCAACTGCGCGTAGACGCGGACGCAGTGGAGTTCGTCCGCGCATTCGTGCAGGCCCGCAAGCCCGTCGGCGTGATCTGCCACGGTGCCTGGACCCTCGTCGAGGCCGACGTTCTGAAGGGCCGGACGTTGACGTCCTACCCCAGCATCCGAACCGACATTCGAAACGCGGGAGGAACCGTCGTCGACGAGGAAGTGGTCGTCGACGGCAACCTGGTGTCGAGCCGCAATCCGGACGACCTGCCGGCCTTCTGCGCGAAGATCGTGGAGCATTTCAGCGCTTGATAGGTTAGCGTGCCCTATGCGCATTTCTCGTTCGTTGGCTCTGCCTGCGGCAGCCCTCGCCCTCGCCCTCGCCTTGACCGCATGCAGCTCCGATGGCGACAGTTCCGATCCGGCCGAGTCCGGCGGCGTCGTCGTGACCGACATGTTCGGCGACGTCGAGGTACCTGCGAATCCGCAGCGAGTGGTTGCGCTGGGTTGGTCGGACGCCGAAACCGCACTGGCACTCGGTGTGCAGCCCGTCGGAGCGAGTGACTGGCTCGCCGTCGGCGGAAACGGGCTCGGCCCGTGGGTCGACGAGACCTACGACACCGACCCCACCATCCTCGGCACCTTCGACGTCGACATGGAATCGATCGCGGCGCTGGCACCGGATCTGATCCTCTGGACTCGCAGCACCAACGACAAGGCCGTCTACGACGACTTGTCCGAGATCGCGCCCACGGTCGCGGCACCGCCGGGAACCGACATCGCCTACGGCACCACCTGGGACGGCCAGACCGAGATCGTCGCGCAGGCACTCGGCAAGGTCGACGAGGGCAACAAGCTCGTCGACGACACCGAAGCGCTGCTCGCCGATGCCGTCACCGACAACCCCGAATTCGCCGACAAAACGGTCGCCGTCGGCACGCTCTACAGCGGACAGGTCGGTGCCTACGTCCGCGGCGACACCCGCGTCGACTTTCTCGAATCACTCGGCCTGACCAACACCCCGGCCATCCAGACCCTGGCCGAGCCGGGAGCGTTCAACATCGAACTCTCCGAGGAGAACATCTCCGCGCTCGACGCCGACCTCACGGTCATGTTCCCCATCGGCACCGGACCCGAGGTGATCACCGAGAACCCGTCGATTCAGGGCCTGCCGTCGGCACGCGACGGACGCCTCGTGGTGCTGGGTGATACCAACCTGTCCAACGCATTCTCGGCCGCCTCGGTCGCAGGCACCCGATACGCGCTGGAGAACGCCGTGCCACTGTTCGCGGCACCGCTGAAGGGCTAGATCACACCCTCCCCGGGGGGCTGGTCACACTCTTCCCGGGGGAAAGCCACCCGCGGCGATCGGCCCCCAGGTGTCGATCACGATGCGTATCAACGACTTTCCCTGCTTCACCATCGCCGCGCGGTACTCGTCCCAATCCGAGTGCTCGCCGGCGATGCTGCGGAAGTACTCCACCAGAGGCTCGACGGCATCGGGAAGATCGATGATCTCGGCCGTACCGTCGACCTGGACGTAGTCGCCGTTCCAGTCGTCACTGTGTACCAACACCGTGACGGCCGAATTGCGGCGAATGTTCAGCACTTTCGCACGCTCGGGGTAGGTGGCGATGACGATGCGGCCTTCCGAGTCCACCCCGGCGGACACCGGGGAGACCTGCAGACCGTCGTCGCGCTTGCGGGTGATCAACGTGTGGTGGTGCCGCGGAGAGACGAACTCGAGTAGCTGCTCACGCGTTGCGGATTCAGCTTTTGCGATCGTAGGGGCCATGCGTTCCATCGTAGAGAAGTAGTCTTCCGCCTATGGCCGACAAGTCGAAACTGTGGACGCTCTCTCCCGTCGATGTGCTGCGCGCCAGCGCCTCTCCCCGTGTGGAGGACATCGATTTCACGGCAACTCCGGGTTTCGACGGCGCGAAAGCACACGGCAACGACGTCCTGGAGCAGCGCGGTGCAGTACTCGCGGCGCTCCAGGAAAAGCTCTATGCCCACGGGCGCGCAGGCGGCACCAAGTCGGTTCTGCTGGTGCTGCAGGGCATGGACACCGCAGGCAAGGGCGGCATGGTCAAGCACGTCATCGGGATGGTCGATCCGCAGGGCGTCGACCTCGCCTCGTTCGGGGTGCCGACTCAGGAAGAGAAGCAACACCACTACCTGTGGCGCATCCGCACAGCCCTTCCGCGGGCAGGCCGAATCGGGGTGTTCGATCGGTCCCACTACGAGGACGTTCTCGTCGTCGCGGTCCACGACCTCGTGCCGCGGCAGGTGTGGGAGAAGCGATTCGACGAGATCAACGCCTTCGAGAAGGAATTGGTCGACGAGGACACGGTTATCGTCAAGGTGGCCTTGTTCGTTTCGGCCGACGAACAGAAGAAGCGATTGCAGGAGCGGCTCGATCGACCCGAGAAGCACTGGAAGTACAACCCGGGCGACGTCACCGAACGTGGCTTCCTACCGCAGTACCGGGCGGCGTATCAGCGGGTGCTCGATCGTACGGATACCGATCACGCACCGTGGTACGTCGTTCCGGCCGACCGCAAGTGGTACAGCAGACTTGCGGTCACCGAGATCCTGATCGACGCCCTGGAGAAGCTCGATCTCGATTGGCCCACAGCAGATTTCGACGTCGAGCACGAGAAGAAGCGACTGGCTGAGAGCTGAGAAAGGGCCCGCGACGAACGTTCGTCGCGGGCCCTGAAACAGCTGGGTGGAGATTTACAGCGTGGCTGCGTCGATCACGAAGCGGTAGCGCACGTCGGACTTGACGACGCGGTCGTAGGCCTCGTTGATCTTCTCGGCCGGGATGACCTCGATCTCGGCACCGATGTGGTGCTCGGCGCAGAAGTCCAGCATTTCCTGGGTCTCGGCGATGCCGCCGACCATGGATCCTGCGAACGAGCGACGGTTGGCCAGCAGGTTGAATGCCGGTACCTCGAG
Source organism: Rhodococcus sp. IEGM 1330 (assembly GCF_033142445.1). Lineage (NCBI taxonomy): Bacteria > Bacillati > Actinomycetota > Actinomycetes > Mycobacteriales > Nocardiaceae > Rhodococcus > Rhodococcus sp. IEGM 1330. The sequence continues at coordinate 53,532 of NZ_JAWLSB010000003.1, read as the reverse complement.
GGGCTTTTCGGGAACGCCCAGCTCCACGAGGGTGCCGTTGCGGGCGAGCAGTCCGAGGTACTTGCCCATCGGCAGGTTCGCGGAGACCGTGTTGAGGATCAGGTCGAACTTGCCCTGCAGATCCTTGAGGGCGGTGGTGTCCTTGGTGGCGTAGTACTCGTCGGCACCGTAGGCCTTGCCGTCGGCTTCCTTGGCGTCCGTCTGGCTCAGCACGGTGACGTGCGCGCCCATTGCATGGGCGATCTTGACGCCGACGTGGCCCAGGCCGCCCATGCCGATGATGGCAACCTTCTTGCCCGGTCCTGCTCCCCAGTGCTTGAGCGGCGAGTAGAGGGTGATGCCCGCGCACAGCAGCGGTGCGGCGACGTCGAGCTCGACGCCTTCCGGGATGCCGAGAACGAACTTCTCCGTCACGACGATCTGGGTGGAGTAACCACCGTTGGTGAACTCGCCCTCGTAGGTCTTCGAGTTGTACGTCTGGACGACGCCCTTGGTGCAGTACTGCTCGTCGCCGTCCTTGCACGCCTCGCACTCGCCACAGGAGTCCACGAAGCAGCCGACGCCGACGCGGTCGCCCACCTTGCGGCTGGTCACCTCGGAGCCGACCTCGGCCACGATGCCTGCGATCTCGTGCCCGGGGACGACGGGGTACGTGGTGCCGCCCCACTCGTTACGGGCAGTGTGAATGTCGGAGTGGCAGATGCCGGCGAACTTGACGTCGATGAGGATGTCGTTCGGTCCGACGGCGCGTCGCTCGATCGTCGCCTTCTCGAGCGGGGCGTCCGGAGCGGTGGCCTGGTATGCGGTAGCTGAAGTCATAACTACATTGCTACCTACGCATCAGTGCAAACGCAAGGCACCTACCGCCTCGACCAGGCTATTCCTGTTCCAAACGAGTCGTTCGCAACAGTAACGTCAGCTGTTCTTGGCGATGTTCCCGCCGAGCCACAGCACGTACGCGCCCAAACCGATCAGTCCGATCTTGCGGGTCTTGGGGTAGGCGATCGCCGCACCGACGGCAAGTTCGGTGGCTCCGTTACGACTGATCCAGGTTCGAGTGTCCTTGGGGAACGGGAGCTTGGTGATTCCCTCGAACGCCTCCGGCACCACGAAGTGGGCGGCGCCGGTGGCGGCCAACCCGATCCCGAATGCCTTGGGAACCACACCGTTCGACTTCGTGGACTTGCTCACTGACACGCTCCTGTGATCGAAGTGACTGCGTTCGCAAACCGACAATAGCGCTCCGGTCACCGTCGCGGGGCAACCCGCCCGCGGCGGTGTCTACTTTGCGATCCGGCCGTTCTCGTAGCGGTAGAACCCGGCTCCGGCTTTCTTGCCCACGCGCCCTGATTCGACCATACGCAGCAGCAGCGGCGGTGCCAGGAAGAGAGGTTCCTCGAACTCCGAATACATGGAATCGGCAATGGCTTTGATTGTGTCGAGGCCGACGAGGTCGGCGAGCGCGAGCGGTCCCATGGGGTGCGCCAGACCCAGCACCGTCGCCTTGTCGACGTCTTCCTTGGTGGCGAATCCGGACTCGACCATGCGAATCGCAGAGAGCAGATACGGCACGAGCAACGCGTTGACGACGAAGCCCGAGCGATCTGCTGAGCGCACGACCTGCTTGCCGAGAACATCGCCTGCGAATCGCTCGGCACGGTCTGCCACTGCCGGTGAGGTCAGGTCGGTGGTGACCAGCTCGACGAGTGGCAGTACCGGGACCGGGTTGAAGAAGTGCAGACCCACGACGCGGCCGGGTGCCGTCGTTGCGGCTCCCAGGCTCACGATGGGAATGGAGGAAGTGTTCGAGGCGATGACGGCGTCGGGGTCGGTCACCACCGAGTCGAGTTCGGCGAAGATGTCGGCCTTGGTCTTCTCGTCTTCGAGTACTGCTTCGACGACGAGTTGGCGATCGCCGAAGTCGGCGAGGTCGGAGGTGAATCGCAGCCTGGCCGCAGCGTGCTCTCGCTCGCGTTCGGTGATCTTGCCGCTGCTCACTCCGCGGTCGAGGGACCTGAGGATGCGGGTGCGACCGGCGCTCGTCAGCTCACGAGTCTGTTCGTAGACCAACACGTCCACGTGCGCGCGGGCGCAGACCTCCGCGATACCCGCGCCCATCTGCCCGGCTCCGACGATCCCCACCCTCTCGACCGTCACAGTGACACTCCTTCAACAAACGTTGCGCTACAACATCTCCGGTGAGATGGGGGTAACTCTTGCCGGGTACGCCCAAGACCTTCGTTGTACAGAACAGGCGGCCCGCAACGAAAGTTGCGGACCGCCTGACTAGTGCGCTGAAGATGAGGAGAGGCGGGCCAGCTTAGTGGAACTGGCCTTCTTCGGTGGAGCCCTTCAGTGCAGCCGTCGAGGTGTTGGGGTCGACGGTGGTGGCGATGCGGTCGAAGTAGCCGGCGCCAACCTCACGCTGGTGCTTGATGGCGGTGAAGCCGCGCTCTTCGGCAGCCTTGAACTCGCGCTCCTGCAGGTCGACGAACGCGGTCATGCCTTCGCGGGCGTAGCCGTGCGCCAGGTCGAACATGCCGTAGTTGAGCGAGTGGAAGCCTGCGAGGGTGATGAACTGGAACTTGAAGCCCATGGCTCCGAGTTCCTTCTGGAACTTGGCGATGGTCGCGTCGTCCAGGTGCGCCTTCCAGTTGAACGAAGGCGAGCAGTTGTAGGCGAGCAGCTGGTCCGGGAACTCGCTGCGAACCGACTCGGAGAACTTCTTGGCGACCTCGAGATCCGGCACGCCGGTCTCCATCCAGATGAGGTCGGCGTACGGGGCGTAGGCCTTCGCACGGGCGATGCAGGGCTCGATGCCGTTCTTGACGCCGAAGAATCCTTCTGCGGTGCGGGTTCCGTCGAGGAACTCGCGGTCACGCTCGTCGACGTCGGAGGTGATCAGCGTGGCTGCCTCGGCGTCGGTGCGGGCGATGATGACCGACGGGACGTCGGCGACGTCGGACGCGAGGCGTGCCGAGGTGAGGGTGCGGATGTGCTGCTGGGTGGGGATCAGAACCTTGCCGCCGAGGTGGCCGCACTTCTTCTCCGATGCGAGCTGGTCCTCCCAGTGCACGCCTGCGGCGCCGGCCACGATCATGGCCTTCTGCAGCTCGTAGGCGTTCAGTGCGCCACCGAAGCCGGCTTCGGCGTCGGCAACGATCGGTGCGACCCAGTTCTTGACGGACGTGTCGCCCTCGATCTTGGCGATCTCGTCGGCGCGCAGGAGTGCATTGTTGATGCGACGGACGACCGACGGCACCGAGTTGGCCGGGTAGAGGCTCTGGTCCGGGTAGGTGTGGCCCGAGAGGTTGGCATCGCCTGCGACCTGCCAGCCGGAGAGGTAGATCGCCTGCAGGCCGGCGCGAATCTGCTGCACGGCCTGGTTGCCGGTGAGGGCACCGAGCGAGTTGATGTAGTCCTCGTTGTTGACGAGGTCCCACAGGATCTCGCTGCCGCGGCGAGCGAGTGTCGCCTCTTCGACGACGGTGCCCTGGAGGTCGGAGACCTGCTGCGCGGTGAAGTTACGGGTGACGCCCTTCCAGCGGGGGTTGGTGTCCCAATCCTGCTGGATCTCGGCGATGGTCTTCGGGGTGCCGGTGGTCGACATCTTCAGCTCCAGTCTCTTCTGCTTCTCGGCCTGCCTCGAGACGAATCTTCACATCGTTGCCAGGCCCTTCTGGTGTACTCCAAAACAATGGCACACCCGAAAACATGCGTCTACCAGTTGTTAGTGCCAATCTTGGCTAGCTTTACGGGCACCGTTGCTAATGTTGCAAATTTTCGGCCGACGCAAACCTCTCCGATCGGACGGCGTGGTTACTCGCCAGTAGCGATGAATCCCCAGTTGATGAACGGAATGAACAAAATTCTTTACCGGACGCTTGTACGGTTTGACGGGGTCGTCTGAATCGAGTCAGAATCCGACTCCTATGTGACTGACATCACACTACATCGATCCCACGATGTGAACATGCACGGGGTGCTCCACTCGCCGTCACGTTCGCCGAGATCACGCGTCCAACGCCCCGCGAGTGGAGCGCAACGTGCACTCATCCACAGGCACGCAGCTATCCACAGGGCATTCCATTCCCCCAGCTCGGCCATCCTGGGGCGCACGCACCATCGCTCACGCTGCACCCATGACACCCGACACAGGCTCCACTCCCGAACAACAGGGTCATTCCGCGGGCTCCACTCCCGAACACCGGGGTCATTCCGCAGGCTCCACTCCCGGCCCCGTCACCCTTCAGCAGCTTGTCGCTTCCGGACTCCTCCCCAGCACCGTCTCGCGGCGATTCACCCGCGTTCTGCCGACGGTCCACATGCGCGGGGAACCGTCGACGATGGACCGGTGTCGGGCCGTTTTGCTGTGGCGACCGGACGCCGTGCTCAGTCACCGGTCGGCCGCCTACCTGCGTGGCTGGACGACCGAGCCATCGACACTCGACGCCACCGTCCCTCACTCGGCGAGGTTGCGGCCACCGCCATGGCTTCGGCTACACCGTCGCGCACTCGATTCCAGGCTTGTCGACGAGGTCGAGACCCTGCCATGCACCACGCCCGCACAGACGATTCTCGATTGCCTGGCGGTACTCCCCCGCGCCGAGGCCGAGTTGCTGATCGACGAACGCCTGAAATTCGGACTCGACCCCACATCGCTCCTCCGCCTGCTCGAGCGATTCCCGGGCCGACGCGGCAACGCAGACTTAGCTCGCCACGTCCGGCTGGCAGTGACCAGATTCGCCTCGGAACCGGAGCGGGCATTGGGACGCGCGCTGCACCGGATCGGGCTGTACCTGGAGATGAATGCGGCGGTCGGTCCGTACGTCTGCGACCTCGTCGACCGCCGCAGCCGAACGATCATAGAAGTGGACGGACGCGAATTCCACAGTGCAGCCGGGGTATTCAGCAAGGATCGGCGCAGACAGAACGCTCTGGTGCTCGATCGCTGGTTGGTGCTTCGCTACTCGGCATTCGACGTGCTGGCCGCACCGGACGTCATCGCCGGCGAGATTGCGTCGGTGATCCGGCGACGTCGGGAATCGAGGCGATGACTGCATACAATGCTCCACTCCCGTAGCCGTGCACGATATTCGTCGTGCACGTCACCGGGAGTGGAGCACCCGTTGCAGAGAAGACTCAGACGCGGACGCCGGTGTGCTCGTTGCTGGACGCCACCACTCGAGAGGTGATCGGTGTCCGACGCGACGCAACCACTCCGAGCGCGCCCATGGCAGCGATCACGAGTCCGCCGACGATGGCGAACAGGTCCGCGGCCAGCAATCCGGACGGGAACACCATCAGTGCGGGCGAGGCCGCGAGCAGCAGTCCGAGTCCGACGTGGGTCCAGTGGCTTTGCCTCGACGACGATCCGATGGCCCACAGCGCGGTCGATGCAGCGAGGATGCCGAGCACGAGGATGGCACCGGTGACTTCCTGGTCTCCCTGGACGGGAAGCCAGACGGTGGATGCGACGAGTACGGCTCCGGTGACGAATACGACGACGTCCCTGACGATTTCGGTTGTGCGTTGACGGTTGGACATGACCGCTCCTCGTGGTGCGTGGTGAATAGCTCGTATACCGGTATACGCCTTTACCTCGGCTAATGTTCCCGATCAACACCGAATTGTGATCCAGCAGCTAGTTGCCAATGCTGTTAAGCCAATTCTTCGCAGGCGTAGCCTGGCGATATGTCCAAAACCTTCGTCGGCGTGCGGCTTCGGCAGCTCCGCAGCGAACGCAGCATGAGTCAGGTGTCGCTGGCGCAGAAGTTGGGAATCTCGGCCAGTTATCTGAACCAGATCGAGCACGACGTGCGTCCACTGACGGTGCCGGTACTGCTGCGGATCTCCGAGGTGTTCGGCGTCGACACGTCGTTCTTCTCTTCCGAGGACGACACCAGGCTGGTTGCCGAACTTCGCGAGGTGGCGCTCGATCAGGACATGGGGATCGACGCCGATGCGCACGAGATCGCGCAGATGGTCAGCTCGCACCCGCAGTTGGCACGGGCGATGGTCAACATGCACCGCCGATACCGCAATACGACGGCTCAGCTCTTGGCCGCTACCGAGGAGCGTTTCTCCGACGGCAGTGGCAGTGGCTCCATCAGCAAGCCGCACGAAGAAGTGCGCGACTACTTCTATCAGCGGCAGAATTATCTGCACGAATTGGACACTGCGGCAGAGGCTCTGACGTCGAGAATCCGGTTCCATCGCGCTGACGTCGGCGGCGAGATCGCCAAGCGGCTGCGGACGGTCCACGACGTGCAGATCGTCAATCGCATCGACCTCGGCGAGAACGTGCTGCACCGGTTCGATCCGCACACGCGAGTACTGGAGATTTCACCGCATCTCTCCGGCGGGCAGAAGGTGTTCAAGTATGCCGCCGAACTCGCCTATCTCGAATGCGGGGATCTGCTGAAGAAGATGGCCGACGAGGGCAATTTCACCAGTGAGTCCTCGAAGAAGTTGGCGGTGCTCGGTTTCGCGAACTACTTCGCAGCCGCGACGGTGCTGCCTTACCACCAGTTCCACGACGTGGCCGAGGATTTCCGGTACGACATCGAGCGGCTCTCGGCCTTCTTCTCGGTCAGCTACGAGACCATCTGCCATCGGCTCTCTACATTGCAGAGACCCGAGTTGCGGGGTGTGCCGTTCTCGTTCGTGCGCGTCGATCGCGCGGGGAACATGTCGAAGCGTCAGTCCGCCACAGGTTTTCACTTCTCGTCCAGCGGTGGCACGTGCCCGCTGTGGAATGTGTACGAGACGTTCGCCTATCCGGGCAAGATCATGACGCAGATCGCCGAGATGCCCGACGGCCGCAGCTACCTGTGGATCGCGCGCACGGTGGAGCGACGCGCCGCGCGGTACGGTCAGCCCGGCAAGACCTTTGCCATCGGCCTCGGTTGCGAACTGCGCCACGCCGGAAGGCTGGTGTACGCCGACGGTCTGGACGTGCAAGGTTCGGCGGCGGCGACGCCGATCGGAGCGGGCTGCCGGGTGTGCGAGCGCTCGAACTGCCCGCAACGCGCATTCCCGCCACTGGGCAAGGACCTCGACATCGACGAGCACCGAAGCTCGGTGTCCCCGTATCTCGTTCGCTGAGAAGAAAGGAAGACTGCCATGACGCGAATCGGCGTTGTACTCCGACCCGAACTTGCGCCGGAGGATCTTGTCGAGGCGGCACGTGCGGCCGACCGCGCAGGCGTCGACGAGGTGTGGTTGTGGGAAGACTGCTTCTACTCCGGTGGACTGTCCACTGCTGCATTGGTTCTCGCGAGTACCGAACGTGTGAACGTCGGCATCGGGGTGCTACCCACTCCGATGCGGAACGTGGCAGCCACAGCCCTGGAGATCGCCACCGTGGCCCGAGTCCACCCGGGGCGGCTCCGCGTCGGGCTCGGACACGGTGTGCAGTCGTGGATGGGTCAGATCGGGGCGCGAGCGCAGTCGCCTCTGACGTTGCTGAGCGAGCAGATGACAGCGCTCACCGCACTGTTGGCGGGCGAGAGCGTCACCGTGCAGGGCCGGTACGTCTCGCTCGACAACGTGCAGCTGAATTGGCCTCCGCTGCAACCGCCGCCGCTGCTCGTCGGTGCGACAGGGCCGAAGACTCTCGCCCTGAGCGGCCGTCACAGCATGGGAACCATCCTTACTAGCGAGACGTCCCCGGATCAGGTGCGAACGGCCATCGAGCACATCGACGGTGGACCCGCCCACGACGTGGTCGTCTATGTGTCGTGCAGGTTCGATACCGATGCGGCCCCGAACGATGTCCAACGATGGATCGACGCGGGAGCGACCACCGTCGTACTCGAGCCCTCCCCGGATCGATTCGACTTATCCGACATCTTCACTCAGGCGGCATCGTTGACGGCGCACTTCAGCTCGCAGTGAATCTGCACTCGCGGTGAGCACTCCTACTGCTCTCGCAGAAACCGCCCCGCGTCTGCGAACGCCCGTGCTCGACGCGTCAGCGTGGGTGGCGCGGGCTTCTCGCCTCGCCACAGGCGGAAGAGCGTGCTCATGCTCAGGATGAGTCGTTCCGGTGAGTCCCAGTGTGCGTATTGCCGGAATTCGCTCGATTTGAGCAGGTTTCGGGCGGCCACGGTGGAGTCGAGTCCGGCGTCGAAGCAGCTGCGTCCGGCCTCGGACACCCAGGTCCAGTAGTTACGGACGGCACGGATCTCGTCGGTGCCGCACAGGGGTCCGTGGCCGGGAACGTAGACGGCGGCGTCGAGTTCGAGGAGGTGGTCGAGGGCGTCGATCCAGTTCTGCAGCGGACCGTGCCAGAGCACCGGGGTGGCGTCGATGAACAGCAGGTCGCCGGCGAATACCACTCCGACGTCGGGGAGGTGGGCGATGAGGTCGCCTTCGGTGTGTGCCGGGCCCAGGTAGCGCAGATGGACCGACCGTCCTGCCACGTCGATGGTGTCGGTGGTCTCGAAGGTGTGATCGGGCAGCCGCGGCAGGGTCGTGGGGAAGGTGGCGTCACCGCGGACTCGGTTCATGTAGGAGCCCATTGCACCGACCGGTCCCGGCACCCAGCCGATCTTCGCACCGAGAGATGCGAACGCGTCCACCCCTTTCGGTGGTGTCTCCTCTTTCATCGCGTGCAGTGACGCGGCGCTGGTGGTGATGCGAGCGGAGGCGGGGACTGTGTTGTTTCCCCACCAGTGATCACCGTCGGAGTGGGTGTTGAGTACTTCGGTGATCGGCGCGTCGGCCACCAGTTCGGCGGTGTCGGCGACTACCCGCTGCGCCCAGTTCACATCCCACACGGTGTCGATCAGCATCGACGCGGAACCCGGTGCCACGATCAGTCCGGTGTTGGTCTGTCCCCAACTGCCGGGTGGCCGCATGAACGCCCAGGTGTCGTCGGCGATCTGTCGGTACCCCACCTCTGCGTCTCCCACCGCCACAGGCTAGCCGGTGAGCAGCTCGTTCAGGCGGGAGTCCCACTGTCGTTCCGGGAAGCACCGATTCATCAGCTCGATCATGATGGGCACGGCAGTGGACGCACCGGGCGACGCGCCGAGCACGGCGGCGATCGTACCGTCCTGCGAGGCAACCACTTCGGTGCCGAACTGCAGTGCACCGTTCTTCACGATTTGGGCGCGCTGACCGGCGCCGGCGATGGACCAGTCCGCGGAATCGGCGCGCGGCAGAAACTCACGCAGCGCAGCGATCTTCTTGCTCCGCGTCGCGGTCAACTCGGAGAGCAGCAACCCGATCAACGGAGTGTTGCTGCGGGCCATCGACAGCAGCGAGCCGATGTTGTCCGGGTTGATCGATCGCGGAAGGTCCATCAGGGATCCGTGTTTCAGAAACTTCGGGTTCGCCCCGGCATACGGTCCGAACAGGACCGATCGCCGCCCGTCGACGATTCGAGTGTCCAGGTGCGGCACCGACATCGGCGGAGCTCCGATCGGCGGTGTCCCGTACACCTTGGCGTCGTGCCGATCGGTCAGCTCGGGTCGATCACAGCGCAGGAACTGTCCGCTGATCGGCAACAGTCCGTAGCCTCGTGCTTCGGCAATTCCGGCTCGGCGCAGCAACTTCAGAGCCCAGCCACCGGCTCCGACGAACACGAAGCGAGCACGCTCCACCGGCCGACCGCCGCGCACGTCGAGTCGCCAGGACCCATCTCGATCCTGACTCAACCCTCGCACTTCACGGCCGGTCTCGACGCTCGCGCCTGCGACCGACATGGCGTCGAACAGCTGCCGCGTCGCTGCGCCGAAGTCGACGTCGGTGCCCGTCGCATCTCGGGTCGCCGCCCACTGCCCCGTCCTGCCCTCTGCCACGAGCGGTGCCCATTGCCGAAGCACCGCAGCGTCTTCGGTGTATTCCATGGCCTCGAACAGCGGGTGCGCACGCAACGCACTGTGCCGTGCGCGCAGAAACTCGACGTTCTCGGCACCTCGTACGAGCGTCATGTGTGGCACCGGGTGCACGAAGTCCACCTGAGGCAGCGTCGACCAGAAGCGCCGGGTGGTCGCGAACTGCTCGGCGATCCCCACGGCTCGATCGATGTCGACGGAACCGTCGGATCTCACTGTCGTGTAGTTGGTCTCGCACAGACCGGCATGACCTGTTCCGGCGTTGTTCCATCCGTCAGATGCTTCCGCTGCCACGCGAGGCAATCGCTCGAGTACTCGGATCGACCAAGTCGGTTCCAGTCGTTGCAACAGCGTCCCCAATGTCGCGCTCATGATTCCGCCGCCGACGAGGATGACGTCGTCCATCTTCCGCCCTTTCTCGTACTAAGTACAAGTCACGCTAGCACCGACTCGTACACCTGTATAGTTCAGCCGATGCCTCGCCTGACCAGGACTGCCGTCGTCGATGCCGCGCTGGACGTCGCATACCGTCGCGGACTGGACTCGCTCACCATCCGCAAGATCGCCACCGAACTGGGCGTCTCCCCCATGGCGATCTACTGGCACGTGAAGAACAAGGACGAGCTACTGGACGCCATGGGCGATCGCGTCTGCCAGGACCTCGATATCACCGTGGATCCCACCGGTGCGTGGTGGGATCAACTGCGCACCGTGCACGAGGACTTCATGCGTGCCCTGCGCGCACACCCGGGAGCCGCGACCATCGTGGTACCGCGAATGCTGTTCTCTCCCAACAGCAGAGCCGCGATGGAATTGAGCCTGAAACTCCTGCGTGACGCCGGTTTCTCCCTTCCCGACGCCACCCAGCTCGCCCGCCAAGGTGTTCGGGTCGCCATTTCGCTGATCACGGAGCCGTTGTTCACCGGTACAGAGGTCGAGCCGGAACGCCGGGCCCACGTCGAGCACGAGGTGGCGTCGACGATGCAATCCCTCGATCCCGCGGAGTTCCCGAACATCCTTGCTGCCGCCCCGCATCTGGGCGATGCCACGGCTCGGGCGGCGTTCGAGAAGCTCGGTCTCGACACCTTCATCGCGGGCGTCAGGGCCCTGGCCCGAGAGACCGACATTCCGTCCTGATTCGACGCAACGCATTGGACATCTTGTCGGGTGGCGAAGTCTCGTCCGTAGGTGCAGGCTTTGCAGAACCGAAACAGTCGACGCTAGGGGTTCAGTGATGACGGTGCCTGTCCTGCAGAACTACATCGACGGGGCGTTCGTGACGCCGTCGGGTACCGAGATGCTCGATGTGATCAGTCCGGTGGACGAGTCGGTTGTCGCCCACTCCCCCATCTCCGACGCCGCCGATGTCGAGGCCGCGATGTCGGCTGCTGCCAGCGCATTCGAGACCTGGGGCAAGACGACGCCGGGCGAACGGCAGAAGGTGCTGCTGAAGCTCGCCGACGCCATCGAGGCGCACAGCGACGAGATCGTCGAAGCGCAGAGCCGCAACACCGGTCAGCCCAAGGCCACCATCGCCGCCGAGGAAGTCACCGTCGGTGCAGATCAGATTCGGTTCTTCGCAGGCGCGGCGCGGATGCTCGAGGGCAAGTCGGCGGGCGAGTACATGGACGGCTTCACCTCCTACGTTCGACGCGAACCGATCGGCGTCGTCGGCCAGGTGACCCCGTGGAACTACCCGTTCATGATGGCGATCTGGAAGATCGGTCCCGCTCTGGCCGCCGGAAACACCATCGTGCTCAAGCCGAGTGACACCACCCCCGAGAGCACGCTGGTGCTGGCGAAGCTGTCCAAGGGCATCGTTCCCGACGGGGTGTTCAACGTAGTTCTCGGTAACGGCGGCACCGGTGCCGCGATCGTCGAGCACAAGACCCCCGGCTTGGTATCGATCACCGGTTCGGTGCGCGCCGGCATCGCTGTTGCCGTGGCCGCCGCCAAACAGCTCAAGCGGGCGCACCTCGAACTCGGTGGCAAGGCACCCGCGATCGTGTTCGACGACGTCGATATCAGCAAGGCTGCCGACGGTATCGCCGAGGCCGCATTCTTCAACGCCGGCCAGGACTGCACTGCCGTCACCCGCGTGCTGGTGCACGAGTCGGTACACGACACCCTCGTCGATGCCCTTGTCGCCAAGGCGAAGACGCTGAAAGTCGGTCTGCCCGACGACCCGGATACGTTCCTCGGGCCACTGAACAACATCAATCACTTCGGCCAGGTGAGCGCCAAGGTCGACGGCATCGGCGCGCATGCCACCATCGTCACCGGCGGCACGCGCATCGGCGACAAGGGCTTCTTCTACGAGCCCACCATCATCACGGGCGTGCAGCAGTCCGACCCCATCGTGCAGGAGGAGACGTTCGGCCCGGTGCTCACGGTGCAGAAGTTCACCGACGAGGCCGAGGCGATCGCACTGGCCAACGACGTCGACTTCGGTCTCGCGTCGAGCGTCTGGACCTCCGATCATGCACGGACACTGCGTGTCTCGGCAGCGCTGGACTTCGGTGCCGTGTGGGTCAACTGCCACATCCCGTTGGTCGCGGAAATGCCGCACGGTGGATTCAAGTACTCCGGCTACGGCAAGGACCTCTCGGCATACGGCGTCGAGGACTACACCCGCATCAAGCACGTCATGAGCTCGACGGAGACCATCGCATGACCTTTCATCCCCTCGATCCGCTGTCCGGCAACGAATTCGCAACCGTGGCGGAGATTCTCGGCCGCGATCACGGCGTCGGCGACGGTTGGCGTTACGCCTCCATCGAGATGATCGAACCGACCAAGTCCGAGATCGCCGCGTTCGACGCGTCCGGTACGGTGCCTGCGCGTCGGGCAGTGTCGGTGGTGTTGAACCGCAACGAGAACACGACCTTCAAGGCCGTGGTGTCGCTGGACGATCGCACCACCGAATCGTGGACGCACATACCCGATGTGCAGCCCAACTTCACCGTCGACGAGTGGGAGGAGGCCGACGCGGCCCTGCGTGCCCACCCCGATGTGATTGCCGCCCTTGCAGACCGAGGCATCACCGATCTCGATCTGGTGTTCATGGACACCTGGACCTACGGCGAGGCGGTGACTCCCGAGAAGTACAAGGGTCGACGCCTCGGCTGGTCCGACACGTGGGTCAAAGCTGCGGAGGGTGCCAATCCGTATGCCGGACCGGTGGGCGGTTTCCACTGCGTGATCGACGTCAACACTATGGAATTGCTCGAGATCGAGGACACGTATCGCGTCGAGCGGCCGGAGATCATGGGCGAGTATGTCCCTCGCCATATCCCGGAGCGAATCAGGAACGCGAGCACGCGTCCACCCTTGAAGCCCCTCGAGATCACTCAAACCGACGGGCCCTCGTTCGAGCTCGACGGCAACGAGTTGACGTGGCAGAACTGGTCGCTGCGCGTGGGATTCAACTATCGCGAGGGCATGACGCTGCATGCCGTCAGCTACAACGACAACGGAAACGTGCGGTCCGTCGCGAATCGAATGTCGTTCGCGGAGATGGTCGTTCCCTATCGCGATCACACCGAGGATCACTATCGACGCACCGCGTTCGACATCGGCGAGTGGGGCCTCGGCTTCATGACCACCTCGCTCGAGCTCGGCTGCGACTGTCTCGGCGAGATCAGGTACCTCGACGCGGTGCTGCACAACAGCAAGGGTGAGCCGTACACGATCACCAACGCGATCTGCATCCACGAGGAAGACAACGCTGTGCTGTGGAAGCACGTCGATCACGACGCAGGAGCCGAAGTGCGACGGATGCGTCGGCTCACCGTCAGCTTCCACGCCACCGTCGCGAACTACGAGTACCTCGTCTACTGGCGGTTCTATCAGGACGGCAACATCGAGTGCGAGGTTCGCGCGACGGGCATCATGGTCGTCACGCACTTCGACGAGGGCGGCACGCACCCGTCGGGCACGCTGGTCGACAATCGGACCTACGCGCCCTATCACCAGCACTTCCTGGTCGCCCGGCTCGATCTCGACATCGATGGCACCGAGAACACCGTGTATTCCAGTGAGACGCAACGCGTTCCGATGGGCCCCGACAATCCCTACGGTCTTGCGCTGACTCAGGTCAACACGCCTCTCACCACCGAGTCCGAGGGCAAGCAGGATTACGACTGGAACACCCAGAAGGCATGGAAGGTCGTCAACGACAACGTCACCAACGGCCTCGGCACCCGGCCCGCCTACAAGTTGGTGCCGGGAGCGGCGATCCCGTCGATGTTCGATCCCGCGTCGCCGATCTTCCAGCGCGCCCAGGTGATCGGTCACACCGTCTGGGTCACTCCCAATTCGCCCGACGAGCGTTGGCCCAGTGGCGAGTTCGTCAACCAGAGCGGCATCGACCACGGGCTACCGGAGTGGACCGAGGCAGATCGCAGCATCGAGAACACCGATGTCGTCGTCTGGTACACCTTCGGCATCCACCACATCACTCGGCCGGAGGACTGGCCGGTGATGCCCGCGGACACCGTCTCGTTCTGGCTCAAGCCGTTCGGATTCTTCGATCGCAATCCCTCACTCGACGTCGCGCCGTCGGAACCGAAGTCGTGCCACACCGATCCCGGTAGCACCTGTCATTAGCTCGCCCAACCTCAGGGAAGGTCCGCCCATGCGTCTGATCGTGGGGTACCAGGCAACACCGAGTGGAGCGGACGGAATCGCGCTGGGCGCAACTCTGGCGCGTTCGCTGCAGGCGTCGCTGGACATCTGCCTGGTTCTGCCGCAGGAGCGTCCGGTGCCGTCCAAAGCGCCGGTCGAGGCCGCGTACGACGACATCTTGATCGACCGGGCCACCGCCTGGCTCGACGAGGCACTCACCCTCGTACCCGCGGATGTGCAGGCACGCGCGCACCTGTTGTTCGACGAGTCCTTCGCACAGGGCCTGCTCGACGCAGCCAGGAGCGGAGGCTGTGGAACGACCGAGGGCGACGAGGAGTTCGATGCGTACATGATCGTCGTCGGTGCGGCCGGTGACGGTCTGCTCGGTCGCCATTCGATCGGTACCGTCACCAGCGATCTGCTGCACGTGGCGCATGTGCCGCTCGCGCTGGCTCCGCGGGGGTATCGACATTCTCCGCCGCAGCGCATTCGGGAGATCACCTGCGCCATCGGAAATCGGCCGGGGGCAGCAGAACTCGTCGAGGCAGCCACCGACCTGTCCGTCACCGCCGAGTTGCCGCTGCGCCTGCTCTCCCTCGTTCCCGCAGACGAGCAATCGGCACGGGGACAGGGCGGTCTCGCCAAGGCCGAGGAGGTGCTGCGCACCGTGCAAGCGGAATTGCCCGCGGGATCGGACGTGCAGTTGATGGTGGCGGAGGGCTCCGGCATCGAGAAGGCCGTTTCTTCGCTCGACTGGCACGACGGCGACGTGTTGATGGTGGGGTCGTCTCGACTTGCCCAGCCTCACCGTCTCTTCCTGGGATCGGTTGCCGCCAAGATGCTTCGGGTCGTTCCCGTTCCGATGATCGTTGTTCCGAGAGAGGCCGGCGATGAATGAGCACACGGTAGTGGACGTCGAGCCCAAGGGCCTGTCTGCCGGCCAGCTCGGGTTGCTCGCGAGTGTGGTCTTGGGCATCTCGACCATCGCACCCGCGTACGCACTCACCGCGTCGCTCGGGCCGACGGTCACCGAGGTCGGGGTGCACCTGCCCGCGATCTTCATCGTAGGATTCATCCCGATGTTGTTGGTGGCGTTGGGCTATCGAGAGCTCAACGCGGCCGAGCCCGACAGCGGCACGTCGTTCACGTGGGCGTCCAAGGCCTTCGGCCCGTACGTCGGCTGGATGGGCGGGTGGGGCCTGATCGCGGCCACCATCATCGTGCTCTCGAATCTGGCCGGAGTGGCCGTCGACTTCTTCTATCTCTTTCTCGCCCAGGTCACCAGCAACGACTCCTTGGCCGACCTGACCGGCAACAAGCTCGTCAACATCGTCACGTGCCTGGTGTTCATGGCGTTGGCGGCGTGGCTCTGCTATCGCGGCATGCAGGAGACCAAGCGTGTGCAGTACACGATGCTCGGCTTCCAGCTGCTGGTGATGGCCTGGTTCATCGTGGCGGCATTCGTCAAGGTCGGTGCGGGCGACGGGGCCCAGGACATCTCGTTCAGCCTGGACTGGTTCGACCCGTTCGGCATCCCGAGCTTCTCCGCCTTCACCGCCGGCCTGTCGCTGTCGATATTCATGTACTGGGGTTGGGACGTCTGTCTGACGGTCAACGAGGAAACCTCCGGCAGCGCAAAGATTCCCGGCCGCGCAGCGCTGGTCACGGTGTTCTTCATCATCGTTCTGTACTTGCTCACCGCAGTGGCAACCCTGCTCTTCGCAGGCACCGGCGACACCGGAAACGGACTGCAGAATCCCGACACCACCGACAACGTGTTCGCCGCCCTCGCCGGTCCGGTGATGGGTCCGTTCGCGATCCTGCTGTCCCTGGCCGTGTTGAGCAGCTCCGCCAGTTCGCTGCAGGCAACGTTCATCTCTCCGGCCCGCACGTTGCTCGCGATGGGTCACTACCAGGCCCTACCGAAGCGGTTCGCCTCCATCACACCGAGATTCAGCACTCCGGGCTTCGCGACACTCGTGGCAGGCGGGGCGTCCGCCGGCTTCTACGCCGTGATGCGGGTGGTGAGCGACAACGTGCTCACCGACACCATTGCCGCTCTGGGACTGATGATCTGCTTCTACTACGGCATCACTGCATTCGCCTGTGTCTGGTACTTCCGTGAAGAGTTGTTCACCAGCACCCGGAACATCTTCTTCAAGTTCTTGGCACCGCTACTCGGCGGGGTCGGCATGGCCGTGGTGTTCGTGCAGACCTCGGTCGACGCCTGGGATCCCGAATTCGGCAGCGGCTCATCGCTGTTCGGTATCGGCATGGTGTTCCTCATCGGCGTCGGCATCATCGTTCTCGGCATGGTCATCATGGCGGTCGTGGCACTGCGCAAGCCGGAGTTCTTCAAGGGCAACATTCTCCGCCGCAATACTCCGTCGCTGATCGTCGAGGATTGACGATCTCCCTGGCCTTCCTCAGGGTCGGGAGTGCTCGATGCCGTGCTCCTGCAGACCTTGCATGATCAGCTCGGTGACGCGCACCCAAGCGGGCCGGTCGGCCCACTGCGCCTCGAGCAGCGAGTTGGCCGCCGGGTCGTCGAGACCGCGCTCGAACGACCACTCGAGGGCATCACTGCCCCAGGAGTTCACCATCCACTCGACCACGTCGTCCGCGAGTTCCTGGATCTGTGGGTCCTCGGGTTCGAGCTCGGCAGCTCGAAAAGAGCGCACCATGAGTGCCAGATAGCCCGGGTCCCCGAGCATGACGCCGGCGAATTCCTCCAGCCAGGGATCGAGCCTGGGCCGGTAGACGGCATACGTCAGCACCCAGGCATCGCGATAGTGATCGACGACGTCGGAGTCGATGCCCGCGTCGCGTAGGTGCGCGATCAGACCGACGATCACGTCGGGAAGGACCAGCGCGTCGCCGGCACGCAAGCGCCTGAGCCTCTCGCGGTCGTTCTCCAGACGTTCGATCCTGTTGCTCAGGTCGGCGTCGATCTCGACCAAGGCGAGGTCGAGTGTTTCCTGCGAGGCGTCGAGTAGCTCGTGGACGCGCGCCAGTGGCACACCGGCCGAGGCAAGAGCAACGACACGTGAGAGCCGCAGGACGGCCTCCCCGTCGTAGAGGCGGTAACCGGAAGTGTCGCGTTGCGGCTCCTCCACCAGCCCTTCCTGATGGTAGAACCGCACGGTTCGGGTCGTCACTCCCACGTAGGAAGCCAGTTCACCGATGCGCAGCATGGCGACCATTCTTGCCGATCAACCGTCCACCCCGGCAGAGTGCGGCACCGGTTCGGTGAGCTCACGCGCACCCGGGCTCAGCACTGCGAAGGCAGCGACAGCGGTCCATCCGACTCCCATCACGACGGCCCCGAGAGCGAGATCACCGCCGACGAGCACCACCGACATCAGCCCCAACCCCATCGGCCCGGCCACGAGCCCGGCCATGTTCAGCCAGCCGAGGACGCGCCCCCGGACGTCAGCCGGGACGCGTTCGGCCACGTAGACATTCCAGATCGGACCGAACAGCCCGGAGCCGAGACCCATGACCAGCATCCCGGCCGCGACGATCCAGAAACCGTGCAGCTGCGCGAACAGCCAGATGCCTGCCGTCATCGCTGCCATTCCCGTCACGAAGGTGGCCCGTCGCGATCGAGCGGCCAACAGAACGAACAGTGCCGACCCCGCCAGGGCACCGACTGCGAACGCCGACATGGCCAGGCCCAGCTGCCCTGGTTCGCCGATCTCGTTGAAGTGGCCGGGCAGCAGCAGGCTGATCATCGGCGGAGTGACCAGACTCGCGAGGAACGCGAACATCAGCATCGCCCGCAGCGCAGGCGTGGCACGGATCAGGTCCAGGGCACTGCCGGACCCCGAGGCAGCAGTCGCGAACGCCTGGCCCGTGACCGGAACCAACGCAGTCAGCACCGCAGCGGCCGCCGACGAGGCGGCAGTGACGGCAACGACGTCGATCGGATCCAGCACACTCAACAGCAGGCCCGCCAGAGCCGGTCCCGCCAGGAACGCCAGTGAGAACCCGGTCTGAAAGAACCCGGCCACCGTCGTGACCGACGTTCCCGAAATAGACGCGACGTCGGCGAGCATCGCCTGACGAGCCGTCATCCCGGGAACATCGAAGACGGCGCCCGCGACTCCCAGCACCACGAACCATGGCACCGACAACCCCACCGTCGCGCTCACCACGATCAGGCCGAGTACCGCAGTCGCGCTGCCGAGATCGGAGACGACGGCCACGTTGCGTGCCCCGAATCGGTCGATCAGCCGACCACCGGCGAATGTTGCCGGTACCGCTGCGATGCCGGCTGCCGCTGCGATCAGACCTGCCGACGACAGGCTTCCGGTCGTGGCCAGCACCAACCAGGGCAAGACGATCGTGATGGCCGAGTTGCCGAAAAGCGACAACGACGCGCCACCGATGTACAGCGGGACAGCAAGACGGATTCGATTCATGACTCGATGATCGGCATTGACGTTGCGTCAAGGTCAAGATGAACCTGCCCGACGGAGCCCTCCGAATGCATTGCGACAGCGTCTCGAACTGCCGGAGTACACTCGCCTTACCTTTAGTAAGGAGTTCCTGTGTCAACTGCCACCGTCACCAGTAAGGGTCAGATCACCATCCCTGTCGAAGTGCGTAACAAGCTCGGCCTGCGCCCAGGGTCTCGGCTTGCATTCGTACCCACCGCCTCGGGGTCATACGAGATACATGCACAGGCGGCGTCGATCCGAGATCTCAAGGGCGTTGTGGCACCACCCCCGGAACCGGTCACTCTCGATGACATGGACGAGGCGGTTGCCTCCGGAGCTGCGGAACACTGGACGTGATCGGACTCGATACCAACGTCGTCGTTCGCTATCTGGTCCAGGACGAGCCGGAGCAGTCAGGCCAGGCCGGGGCGGTGATCGACGCGCTCACAGAGGAGGACCGGGGGTTCCTCAGCCTCGTTACCGTTGTCGAGCTGTACTGGGTACTACGCGGGGCGTACAAGCTCAGCACCGACGCATGCGCAAATCTGGTCGACGGACTCCTCGACGCGCGGGAGCTCGAGATAGACCGAGAGTCGATAGTCAGGACAGCCCTCGCCGCGAGCCGCGACGGACTCGACTTCGCCGACGCCGTCATCGCAGAACTCGGACGAGCCGCCGGCTGCCACCACACGGTGACGTTCGACCGGCGGGCGTCGCAGTCTGCGCATATGCAACTGCTCGGCACCGCCTGATTCGGAACGCGGACAGCCCCTCGAGTACGCCAGCTGAATCCAACTGAGCTGCAGTTACTTCCAGTGAATCAACCGTCGAACACGCCCTGAGGCCCGGGATCGAACCCGGCAAGGAGCGCTCGGAGCCCGTACTCGAAGGCCTCGTCGGAGCGAGAGGACTTCGAGGACGCTGTGTCGAGGGCTGCGCGCAGTGCGGGACCGACTTCGACACTCGGCCGCCACGGGGCCTCGGGTGCGGCCAGGTCGAGCGCCGAGCCCAGGACGAAGCTGTCGAGAACAGTGATGATGTTGAGTACGTCGGCGGGTCCGAATTCCGCCGCTGTCAAAGCATCTGCCAGCGCGTTGTACATACCGAAGGCGTGCGCGCTGTTGACGGCGTGCTCGGTGAGCAACGGAATCAGACGTGGGTAGCGGGCGTAGCTGCCCCGGTAGGCGCGAGCGATCTGCGCGACGGTCTCACGCCAGTCGAGTCCGTGACCCGGGAGCGCGACCTCCGACATCGCGCGCTCTCGCAACAACTCGACTATCTCTTCGCGTCCCGACACGTGGTTGTACAGCGACGACGGGCTGACGCCGAGTTTCTTGGCGAGGAGCGGAATGGTGAAGCCACCGGTATCGGCCACCAGCGCGAGGGCAGCAGTGGTGATGCGTTCGGTGTCCAACAGTGACACGGACGGTCTCCCCACTGCGCGTACCCCTCTTCCTCTTGCGGTTCCGATCGCAGTCGACAATACTTAACGAATCACATTCGTTTAATCGGAGGTCCCATGCTGACGATCACCGCACTCACCGCCCCCGAGGCCCTGACCCGCACCACCCCGACCGACCGAGCGCCGCTCCGCGTCGGACTGGTGCAGCATCGCTGGAACCCCGATGCCGCGGCGTTGAAAGCCGAACTGCTCGAGGCCATCTCCGCAGCCGCGGACCTCGGAGCGAAGGTCGTCTTCCTGCCCGAGATCACCCTGTTGCGCTACCCAGCCGACACCCGCGCCGGAGCCAACCCCGGCGGCGAAGCCGAGGATCTGCTGACCGGGCCCACGTTCACTCTCGCTGCCGAGGCCGCAGCCGCGAACGGCATCGTGGTCCATGCCTCGCTGTACGAGAAGTCCGAAGCCGCAGACGGATTGGGGTTCAACTCCGCCATCATGGTCTCTCCGACGGGCGAACTGCTGGCGAGAACCCGCAAGCTGCACATCCCCATCTCGGCCGGCTACTACGAGGACACCTACTTCCGGGCCGGTCCGTCCGAGGACCCGTATCCCGTGTACTCCCCGGCGGAACTCGGCGGTGCCAGAGTGGGCCTGCCCACCTGCTGGGACGAGTGGTTCCCCGAGGTCGCGCGCAGTTACGCACTCGGCGGCGCCGAGATTCTTGCGTATCCGACGGCCATCGGGTCCGAGCCGTCGTTCCCTGCCTTCGACACCCAACCGCTGTGGCAACACGTCATCGTCGGCCACGGCATCTCGAGCGGCCTGTTCATGGTGGTGCCCAACCGCTGTGGCAACGAAGGCGAGATCACCTTCTACGGCTCGTCGTTCATCTCCGATCCGTTCGGCCGCATCCTGGTTCAGGCACCCCGAGACGAACCGGCCGTCCTCGTCGCGGATCTGGACCTCGATCAGCGTCGAGAATGGTTGGAGCTCTTCCCGTTCCTGTTGACACGCAGACCCGACACGTACGGCCGCCTCACCGAGCCGGTGAACGCCGACGCACCGTACGGTGACGGACACGCTGCGACGCCGGTGATCAAATGAACACCGCCGCAACGACGTTGACGATGCCGTCCGAAACCGCTCCGCAGGACAAGGTGTGGATGGCGTTCCCGTGTGAGGGCTACTCACTCGGAGACGACCCGGAGGCCAAGCACGAGGCCCGCTCCACCTGGGCCGCTGTCGCGCACGCTGTTGCCGCGTTCGAGCCGGTGACGGTCGTTGTCGATCCCGCCGAACGCGCCGTCGCATCGACATACCTCTCGCGCGACATCGACATCGTCGAGGCACCGTTGAACGACGCCTGGATGCGCGATATCGGTCCGACATTCGTTCATGCACAGGACGGTTCGGTCGCCGCCGTCGACTGGATCTTCAACGGCTGGGGTGCACAGGACTGGGCACAGTGGGACAAGGACAGCCGTATCGGCGAGTTCGTCGCGAATCAGGCTGCAGTACCGCGCATCACGTCACCGATAG
The DNA here is from genome assembly GCF_033142445.1 of Rhodococcus sp. IEGM 1330. Taxonomy (NCBI): domain Bacteria; kingdom Bacillati; phylum Actinomycetota; class Actinomycetes; order Mycobacteriales; family Nocardiaceae; genus Rhodococcus; species Rhodococcus sp. IEGM 1330. The sequence goes on along the minus strand of NZ_JAWLSB010000003.1, from coordinate 31,678 downwards.
TCAACGAGGGCGGCGGCATCGCGGTCGACGGCGCAGGCACGGTGCTGGTGACCGAGACCGTGCAACTCGATCCGGGCCGCAACCCCGAGCTGTCGAAAGCCGATATCGAAGCGGAACTGGCACTAACCATCGGTGCGCAGCACGTCATCTGGCTGCCGCGCGGACTGACGCGCGATTCCATGCGTTTCGGTACCCGCGGGCACGTCGACATCGTCGCGGCCGTCCCGTCGCCGGGAACAGTGCTGGTGCATCGGCAACACGACCGGGCTCACCCCGACTACGAGGTCAGTTCACTGATCGTCGACGCCGTGCGTGCCACCCACGACGGCTCGGGTGAGGATTGGAACATCGTCGAGGTGCCGGCTCCGCGGACACTGCGTGATGCCGACGGCTTCGTCGACTACAGCTACATCAATCATCTGGTCGTCAACGGCGGCGTGATCGCCTGCAGTTACGACGACCCCTCCGACGCCGAAGCGGCCGCGATCCTGCGCGACGTGTACCCGGGCCGGGCCGTGGTGACCGTGGACGCGAGGCCACTGTTCGAGCGAGGCGGCGGAATCCACTGCATCACTCAGCACCAGCCTTCGGCGAAGAACCTCGGCTGACAGTCGGGTCTTACGAGCTGCGACGAACCTCGAGCTGCTCGCCGACGGCGACGGTGTGCGCTTCGGTCACGCAGTCCAGGCGTCCGTCGAGACGCAGTGAGACGTTGTATTCACCCTGCTTGAGGTTGAACGTGGTGATGGTGATGCTGGTGGCGTTCTCGTCCACGATCACGCGCTGACTCAACGACAGCATCCCGTTGTGCAGAACTTCGCACATCTGCCCCGGTAGGACGTTGTCGACATGAACCGTGATGGTCTTTGGTCCGCCGAGAGCCTCGATGGTGGGCTGCGGCGTGCTCGATCCGACGAGTCTGAGGTAACTCTTGTCTCTGCGCACGGCCTCGACTTCCCTGTTAGCGTGCTCCACCCGAAGGTGAACGTCCGACGTGGTCTCGTTGGTGGTTCGTGGCGCGATGGAAGACGGATTGGTTTCGCACGTCGTCATCGGCCTCGACCCGAGCCTCTCTTTACATCGGGCGCGCAACCGTCCGCGTTACGAACCCGCCTCCGACCAGCCCACCCACAGCCGCAAACATCCAGGGAATCTCGATGTCATCGGTCAGAACATACCTCCAGCGTCTCGGATCTGCGAGCGGACGGTTCGAACCGATATCTTTACGTATCCTTGCACCCTGTAAAAGTCCGCGCTGCTGATTCGCGGCGCGAGAATCAGTCCGTCTCCTCGAACCCCTGTAGTTCGGCCTTCTCGGCGGCGAGCTCGGCGTTGCGCCGCCGACGCTGGTGCCATTTGACACCGACCACCCCGGCAGTTGCTCCGACAGCTGCCCCGAACGCCAGGCCGATCCAGGTCCAGGCACTGGCGTCACTGCCCTGCGCGAGCAGGCGCACCAGTGCGCCACCGGCACCCAACAGATACAGAGCGAGGGCGATCGCCAGGCGCGGCCGTCGAAGCTCCTGCACTGTGTACATGTCGATCCCCCGAGCTCGGGCGTACCCGATGACTACGTAGGCTACGACGATCAGCGCGACGATGATCCCGATCGCAATCCACGCCCCGGTGACACCCGCCGCGTAGGGCAGGATTGCCGCCGAAGCGAGTCCGATCCACAGCAACGACTGGAATCCGACGGCCGAGGCCTCGTTCCAGGTGTCACGTTGCAGTTCGTCGGCGTAGAAGTCGTCGTCGAGGTCGCCGACGAATCGGGCTGCTCTGACGAATGCGCTCATGATTCTTCACTCTCCTTCGTCTCCGAACAGTGTCTCCACCGTCGTATCGAGCGCGCGGGCCAATCGCAGCGCCAGGTAGACGCTCGGCGCATAGTCGCCGCCTTCGACGGAGACGATGCTCTGACGGCTCACTCCGCAGATGCTGCCGAGTTCAGCCTGGGTGATCCGTGCCAATTTGCGATGCGCGCGAACGTTGTTCGTTCCGGGCATACCCGAAAGTCAACTCTGCTTGTCATAAAATGTCAAGGAGAGTTGTCATCTCGCTGCATTTACGTTGGCGTAACGCGGGAAACAGACTCGTGACCGCAGAACATACCGACGCAATAACTTCCCTTTACTGTTCGCAATCGCGAATACATCTCCGTATACAAAACTTCCGAAAGGGCCGTAGATGCCTGCTGTCTCGAAGCGCATGTCCGTCAAGCGCGTCATGGTCGTTCCCGCAGCGCTGGCTGCATTGAGCCTGGTCGCCACCGCATGCGGAAGCAAGGCGAGCGACACCACCTCTGCCGACGGCGGCGGCGGTTCTGCTACCTCGTGTGTCGACACCTCCGGTGACACCATCAAGGTCGGCTCGCTCAACTCCCTGTCCGGCACCATGGCGATCAGCGAAGTGACGGTGCGTGATTCGATCGCATTGGCCGTCGAGCAGATCAACGCAGCGGGCGGAGTCAACGGCAAGCAGATCGAGGTCGTCGCCGAGGACGGCGCGTCGGAGCCGACGGTGTTCGCCGAGAAGGCCGAGAAGCTGATCAGCAGCGACTGTGTCGCAGCAGTATTCGGCGGCTGGACCTCGTCGAGCCGCAAGGCCATGCTGCCCGTGTTCGAGGACAACGACGCTCTTCTCTACTACCCGGTGCAGTACGAGGGACTCGAGGCGTCGGAGAACATCTTCTACACCGGCGCCACCACCAACCAGCAAATTATCCCGGCCCTGGACTACCTCAAGGAACAGGGAGTGAAGTCGCTGTACCTCGTCGGTAGCGACTACGTCTTCCCGCAGACCGCCAACCGCGAGATCAAGGCCTACGCCGCCGCGAACGACATCGAGATCAAGGGCGAGGATTACACCCCGCTCGGCTCGACGGACTTCTCCACCATCGTCAACAAGGTGCGCTCGGCCGACGCGGACGCGGTGTTCAACACCCTCAACGGCGATTCCAACGTCGCATTCTTCCGCGAGTACACCAACGCCGGCCTCAAAGCTGCTGACATGCCGGTCATCTCGGTCTCCATCGCCGAGGAGGAAGTGGCCGGCATCGGTGCGGCAAACATCGAGGGCCAGCTGACCGCCTGGAACTACTACCAGACTGTCGACAGCCCCGAGAACACCAAGTTCGTCACCGACTACAAGGCGAAGTACGGTGCCGACAAGCCCACCTCGGACCCGATGGAAGCCGCGTACACCTCGGTCTACCTGTGGAAGAACACCGTCGAGAAGGCCGATTCCTTTGCCGTGGCGGACGTTCAGGCCGCGGCCGACGGAGTCAGCTTCGCCGCTCCCGAGGGCGAGGTCGTCATCGACGGCGACAATCACCACATCTCCAAGACCGCCCGCATCGGTGAGATCCGTGCCGACGGCCTGATCTACACGGTGTGGGAGTCCCCCGAGCCCATTGCACCCGACCCGTTCCTCGAGACCTACGACTGGGCCGCCGACCTCAACTGACCACCACCCATGTGAGTGGAACTTCGTAGCCTGCTACGAAGTTCCACTCACATGCTCCGAAGGAGCTCTCCATGGACGTCGTGATCGGACAGTTGTTCACCGGCCTGTCGATCGGATCCATTCTCTTGCTCGCCGCCCTCGGGCTCTCACTGACGTTCGGTCAGATGGGCGTCATCAACATGGCGCACGGCGAGTTCATCATGGCCGGTTCGTATACGGCCTACGTGGTGCAGCAGATCGTCTCCACCGGCGGCGCATCACTGTTCATCTCTCTGATCGTCGGCTTCCTCGTCGGCGGCGCCATGGGAGTGTTGTTGGAGATCACGCTGATTCAGCGCATGTACCACCGACCACTCGACACCCTGCTCGTCACCTTCGGCGTCGGGCTCATCCTGCAGCAGCTCGCTCGCGACATCTTCGGAGCACCCGCGGTCAACGTCGTGTCCCCGGGATGGCTGACCGGCGGCGTAGACATCCTCGGTGCCGTGGTTCCCAAGACCAGAATCTTCATCCTCGTCCTCGCGGTCGTCGCCGTTCTCGCGCTGTCGATCGCGTTGAAGAAGACAGCAATGGGTCGACGCATCCGCGCGGTGGTCCAGAACCGCGATCTCGCCGAGACCTCGGGCATCTCGAGCCGCAGGACCGACATCTCGACGTTCTTCCTCGGTTCCGGTCTCGCCGGTGTCGCAGGCGTCGCACTCACACTGATCGGTTCCACCAGCTCCACTGTGGGACAGAGCTATCTGATCGACGCTTTCCTGGTGGTCGTCGTCGGTGGCCTCGGCCAGATCAAGGGTGCGGTCATCGCGGCCTTCGCTCTCGGAATCCTCAACTCGTTCATCGAGTACAGCACCACCGCGTCGATCGCCAAGGTCATCGTGTTCGTGCTCATCGTGATCTTCCTGCAGGCCCGCCCGCAGGGCTTGTTCGCCGTCAAGACAAGGAGCCTGGTATGAGCGAGTTCATCGCCAAACGCGGCGCTCTCCTGGGATTCGCGCTCGCCGCGATTCTGTTGTTCGCCGTCGCTCCGGCCGTCCTCAGCGAGTTCCGGCTGAACCTGCTGGGTAAGTTCATCTGCTACGCCATCGTGGCCGTCGGAATCGGATTGGCATGGGGGCGTGGCGGAATGCTCACGCTCGGTCAGGGAGTCTTCTTCGGTATCGGTGCCTACATCATGGCCATGCACCTGAAGATCTCCGACGCCGATCTGCGCGGCGACGACGTACCGGACTTCATGTCGATCGCCGGCATTCGCGAACTGCCCTCGTACTGGGTGCCGTTCACCTCGCCGATCACCACGATCCTGGGCATTCTGTTCTTGCCAGCCCTGGTGGCACTGGTGCTCGGTCTCGGCGTGTTCAAGCGTCGGGTCAAGGGCGCGTACTTCGCGATCCTCAGCCAGGCACTCGCCGCCGCGTTCGCCATTCTGCTGATCGGTCAACAGACCACCGGTGGATCCAACGGGCTCAACAGGTTCCGCACGTTCTTCGGGTTCAACCTCAACGACCCTGCGAACAAGCAGATGCTGTTCTTCATCGCCGCAGGAGTACTGCTCGTCGTCGTCGCCATCACCCGACAGCTGATGTACTCGCGCTACGGCGAACTGTTGGTGGCCGTGCGCGATCAGGAGGAGCGGGTGCGGTTCCTCGGATACGACCCCGCCAACGTCAAGATCGTGGCCTACGTGGCCGCGGCGTTCTTCGCGGGTCTCGCAGGCGCACTGTTCGTTCCGATCGTCGGCATCATCTCCCCCAACGACGTCGGCATCGTCCCGTCCATCGCGTTCCTCATCGGTGTCGCCATCGGCGGTCGCACCACCCTGCTCGGCCCGGTCCTCGGCGCGCTCGGCGTTGCCTGGGCTCAGACCACACTGTCCGAGCAGTTCCCGTCGGGCTGGACGTATGCGCAGGGTCTGCTGTTCGTAGTGGTCGTCGGGTTCTTCCCCGCCGGTATCGCCGGACTGTTCGCGCTGCGCAAACGAAAGAAGGAACTCGAACCGGTACCAGAACCGAGCGAAGAGCCAGAGAAGGAACTGACGCGATGATCCATGTCGAAGGTCCGCAGCCCACGTTCGGCGGCAACGCCGGCATGTCGAGTCAGTACCTCGAAGTACGCGACCTGACAGTCAGTTTCGACGGTTTCAAGGCCAACACCAACGTCGATCTGACGCTGATGCAGGGCGATCTACGCTTCCTCATCGGGCCCAACGGCGCAGGCAAGACCACGCTGATCGACGCCATCACCGGTCTAGTCCCGGCGACCGGCTCGGTCACCAAATCCGGCGTGGAACTGCTCGGCAAGAAGGTGCATCAGATCGCGCGCCTGGGCATCGGCCGAACCTTCCAGACCGCCAGCATCTTCGAGAATTTGACGGTGTTGCAGAACCTGGACATCGCCGCCGGGTCCGGTCGGTCCGTGCTGACGATGTTGCGTCGTCGAGGATCGGTGCTACCTCAGATCGAAGAGGCCCTCGAGACCATCGGCCTGACGGCCGAGCGTGACAAACCCGCGGGAATCCTCGCGCACGGTCAGAAACAGTGGTTGGAAATCGGAATGCTGTTGGTGCAGAACGCCGACGTGCTTCTGCTCGACGAGCCGGTCGCAGGCATGAGTCACGAGGAACGCGAGGAAACAGGCCAGCTGCTGCAGCGCATCGGCGGCGAGCGGACCGTGGTGGTGGTCGAGCACGACATGGACTTCATGCGCATGTTCGCCACCTCGGTGACGGTGTTGGCCGCCGGTCGGGTCCTGGCCGAGGGCACAGTGGCCGAGGTACAGGCCGATCCGAAGGTCCAGGAGGTCTATCTCGGTACCGCGGCTGCGGGCGAGGAACTCGATCTGATTGCAGAAGAAGGAGCCGGTCATGCTTGAACTGGTGGATGTGCGTACCGGTTACGGGCGCAGCGAAGTGATTCACGGTGCATCGCTGACGGTTCCGGCCGACGGTGTGGCAGCGGTGATGGGACACAACGGCGCGGGCAAGACCACTCTGCTGCGGGCAGCGGTCGGATTGCTCAAGGTCAACTCCGGCAAGGTCATGTTCGACGGCGAGGACGTGAGCGCGTTACGCCCCAGCGCCCGCGTCGCCCGCGGACTCGCCTACGTGCCCCAGGGTCAGCAGTCGTTCGGCCAGTTGACCACGGCCGAGAATCTGCAGGTTGTCGCCGACGGTCGCAAGCGCGGCAAAGCTCTCGTCGACGAGGCACTCGATCTGTTTCCGGCGTTGAAGGAATTGCTCGGTCGCAGAGCGGGATTGCTCTCGGGTGGTCAGCGCCAGCAGCTCGCGATCGCGCGGGCACTGATCACCGAACCGCGGATGTTGATCCTGGACGAGCCGACCGAGGGCATCCAGCCGTCGGTCGTCGCCGAGATCGAACGCACCGTCATCGAACTCACTCGACGCGGAGGTCTCGGAGTGTTGTTGGTGGAGCAGCACATCGGCTTCGCCCTCGAGTCGGCGCAGAACTACTACATCCTCGAGGCCGGCCGCATCACGTCCACCGGCGTGGGCGGAGCCGAGTCCGAGGCGGACGTCCGCGCAGCCATGGCAATCTGACCGGAGACATCGTGCCGCGCAAAGACCTTCGCGAGAAGGTCTATTCGTCACTGCGCCGGGATCTGATCTCCGGTGCCATCAGCTCCACGGAACGGCTCGGCGAGGAGCGTCTCGCCGAGCTGTACGGTGTCTCGCGCACTCCTGTGCGCGAGGCACTGGCGCGATTGCAGGCCGACGGCCTCGTCACCCGCGACGAAGCCGGCCTGCACGCCTATCGCCCTCGGCTGAACGACCTGCCCGATCTCTACGAGCTGCGGGCCACACTCGAAGCCCGCGGCATCACTCGCTCGATGTCGCACCCGGTCGACCGGTCGTCGTTGTCGAACCTGTTGGACACCTGGATCGGTTTGCGTGCCGACCCTCCCGGGACCACCGACGATCTGGTGTCGCTGGACGAGAACTTCCACGTCACCTTGTTGGCTGCGTCGGGCAATCCGGCTCTGACCGAGGCACTGTGCACCGTCAATGCCAAGGTGCGTCCGGTTCGAATCCTCGGCGGACTCGACGCCGCAGCCGTCGTCTCGGCGATCGATGAACACATCGACATCGTCGAGCGCGTGCTCGCCGGGACCTTGGACTCGGCACTGGAACTGCTACTGGCTCATATCGATTCCTCACGCGATCGAGTGGTCGAGCGGGCCGAGCAAGCTGCGGCACTGGCGGGCGCGGTCCGGATGTGAGTCGCAGGCCATCCAGGAGTGGAGCCTGCGGAACGACCCAACTATCCCGCCAGGAGTGGAGCCTGCGGAACGACCCGACAATTACTCCGAGAGAATCCGATCGATGTCGTCGAGCACGGTCTGTCCGCCCATGGGCCCGACACCGGTGATCCAGTACGACAGGTCCACCGCGTGCGGATTCGGTAGTACCGCCGCGTTGGTGGTGATCGACGCCGGAATCGCTGCGGGGTCCGACGGGTCCGTGGCGGTGACGACAATCAGATCCGCGGCCGCCTGAGCCGCCAGCTCGGGCGAGAGGTCGACGGAGATCTCGTCGGCCCATTCCGGCCGCGGCGGGGTGGTGAAGCCCGCGCACTCTAGGGTGCTCCCGGCAAACGACGTCGGCCCGTACAGGGTCAGTTCGCCGGCGCGGGGGCGAATCAATTGTGCTGTCTTCCCCGCGGTGTCGTGTTTCTCCGCGATCTCGACACACCGGTCGTCGTACGCGGTGAGCAGTTCCTCCGCCTTCGCCTCCCTGCCGAGAATGCGCCCGACGAACCGGACACTGTCGCGCCACGGATCGGACTGGGACGCGATGAAGACCGTCGGCGCAAGGGCGGCGAGTTGGTCGTAGTACTCGGCGTGCCGAGTCTCCGTGCCCAGGATGAGATCTGGTTGCAGGGCCGCGATGTCCTCGATGGTCGGTTCGGCAACCGTACCGACGGTCGCGATGTTCGCTGCGTCGGTACCGAGGTACGACGGCACGCCGCTCGCTTCGCTGAGCACTGCGGTGCCGACGGGCACTACGCCGAGGGCGACGGTGGTGTCGAGCTCGACCGGCTCGAGGGTGACGACGCGCAGCGGGGTCTCGGGAACGTCGACCGTTCCCCGGACGGTCTCGATCGATCGTGTCGCGCTGCCTGCACTGTCGGAGGTGGCGTCGGTGGACGAACACGCCGTCGCAGCCACACCGAGGGCGGCGACGGTGAGGGCGAGGGCCGTGATGCGGACATGGGACTTCGTCAAGGGTCCTCCGAAGGGAAGTTGTGCTGAACGACAAGGAGGTTAGCCTAACCTTCTAGGTCCCGGTGACGTCCGGCCGGGCAGTCGGTACGGTGTGGCTGTGACCACACCACGCATTCCGTCCGGTACCGCCAAAACCCTCGGGCCCATCAACTGGGTCATCTGCAAGGTGATCGCCAAAGGTGCGGGGGTGCCCAATCCGCACTTGTTCACCACCCTCGGGCGCACCGGTGGTCTCTACCGGGCGTGGCTGTTCTACAGCGGGCACCTGATGCCCGGCGGCAAGATCTCGCGCAAGGAATCCGAACTGGTGATTCTGCGCGTGGCTCACCTCCGAGAATCTGCGTACGAGATGGATCACCACGTTCGGCTGGGCAAGCGCGCAGGCATCGACCGAGATCTGCTCGAGCTGATCAAGACCGGACCCGACGCACCGGGACTGTCGACGCGGTACCGGACCATTCTGACCGCCGTCGACGAACTCATCGCCACCAAAATTCTCTCCGACGCGACCTGGAAAGAACTCACCACCCAGTTCGACGAGCGGCGTCTCATCGAATTCGTCCTGCTGGTCACCCAATACGACGGCCTGGCAACCACTCTCGCGACCCTGCGCGTCGAGCGCGACTACTCCGAACGCTAGAAGCGCCAACCGACCGCCCGAACTTCCACGATCAGGAGACTTGTCGTGACCGACCCCTCACCCGCCGCTGCGGCACTACACCGTGCCCTCGAGATGATCGAGCCGACGACGCTGCGCGAGCAGGCCACCACGGACGGCGGGTACGTCGAGCTTCTCGGCGACGTTCCTGCGCCGAATCCGACGGTGGCCAGCCGCGCGATGAACAACCGCGGCGTCGCGGCGATCTACGAGAAGATCTGGCGTCCGTTCGGGGTGTCGATGATGGGGATCGGCGGCCTGTCCATGTCGGCAGAGCGGGCAAAGGCACTGACCGATCTGCGGTTGCACGGTGAGCAGCGCGTGCTCGACGTGGCGTCCGGCCCGGGCAATTTCACCAAGTTTCTCTCCGAGAAGCTCACCGGCGACGGCATTGCCGTCGGGTTCGACATCTCCGAGGCCATGCTCGCCCGCGCGGTCCGGGACAATCGCGGTCCGCGGGCGGCGTACGTGCGAGGCGACGCCGCCAACCTGCCGTACGCCGACGGCACGTTCGACGCCGTATGTTGCTACGCGGCCCTGTATCTCGTGCCGGAGCCGTTGCGCGTGGTGAGCGAGCTGATTCGCGTTCTGCGCCCCGGCGGACGCATCGCCATCATGACCAGCTGCGAATTGCGTTCCACCCCGCTACGTGTGGCCATCGGTTTCGGGTCGGGCCGGATGGGCGTGCGGATGTTCCCCAAGAACCAGTTCACCGACATCTTCGCCCGTTCAGGCATGACCGACATCGAGCAGGAGATCCGCGGACTCGCCCAATTCGTCAGCGCCACCAAGCAGTAGACCTCAGTTCTTGTGACTGCGCGCGGCTCCCATGACGTCGGATCGGATCGCCACATCGGCAGAGTCATGAGTAGTCACAGAATTCGTTGGCAACGCATCATGATTCGAGTTCGGACCGCGTGCCCCGCTTTACTGATACTTTGGGTTTTCGTCGACGCTGGGAGAAAAGATTGACAAGCGCTCCGGATCGCACCCGCATCGAATTCCCCGACATCTCCTCTCGCGCCTGGGAACACCCGTCGGATCGAGCTGCCCTGGTCACCCTGCGCACCCTCAAGGGTTTCGACACCGTTCTGCGCACGCTGTCCGGGCTACTGCGCGAACGGCAGCATCGCCTGATGTACCTCGCCACAGCAGTACGCGTCGACGAACGGCAGTTCAAGGATCTCGACGACCTACGTAGCGACTGCGTGCAGATTCTCGGCGCAGAGGAAACACCCGAACTCTTCGTGGTTCAGTCGCCGGTGGTCAATGCGTTCACGATCGGCATGGACCGACCGTTCATCGTCCTGACCACCGGCATGCTCGACATCATGACCTACGAGGAGCAGCGGTTCGTCGTGGGACACGAACTCGGCCACGCACTGTCCGGTCACGCGGTGTACCGCACCGTGTTGATGCATCTGATGCGCCTCGCCGGCACCGTCGGCTGGGTGCCGGTGGGTGGTTGGGCGCTGCGCGCGGTCATCGCCGGGCTGATGGAATGGCAGCGCAAGTCCGAATTATCCGGCGACAGAGCAGGTTTGCTGTGCGGGCAGGACGTGCACACCGCGATCAGCGTGCAGCTCAAGTTGGCGGGCGGCGCACGCATCAGCGAAATCGATGTCGACGCCTTCCTCGCTCAGGCCGCCGAGTACGAGGCCAGTGGGGATCTGCGCGACGGCGTGCTCAAACTGCTCAACCTCGAACTCCTCTCGCACCCGTTCTCGGTGCTGCGCGCCGCCGAGTTGAAGAAGTGGGTCGACAACGGCGAGTACGCGGCCGTACTTCGCGGCGACTACCCGCGCAGGTCCACCGACCACGAGGCCAAGGTCTCGGAGGAGTTCCGTAACGCAGCGCGCACGTACAAGAACAACTTCGACACCTCGGAGGACCCGCTGATCAAGACGGTGCGAGACATCGGAAGCGGCTTCACCGGAGCCGTCGACGCCGTCGGCAACGGAATCGGCGACGTGGCGTCGGACATCAAGGGTCGCTTCGATCACTGGCGAAAGTCGTAGCACCAGACCAGGACCAACGAACGACAAGGGCGGCGACCACCGAAGTGGTCGCCGCCCTTGTCGTCGTACGGGAGGGATCAGAAGTTGATCATGTGGCCCGCGAGGCCGTGGATCGCTTCCTGCAGTGCCTCCGACAGCGTCGGGTGCGTGTGGACGTTGCGTGCCAGCTCGTTGACCGTGAGGTCCCACTTCTGGGCGAGGGTCAGCTCGGGCAGCAGCTCGGACACGTCCGGTCCGATGAGGTGTCCGCCGAGCAGTTCGCCGTGCTCGGTGTCGGCGATGAGCTTGACGAAGCCGGTGGCGTCGCCCAGTCCGTGTGCCTTGCCGTTGGCGGCGAACGGGAAGTTCGCGACCTTGATGTCGGAACCGCGGGCCTGAGCCTCTTCGCGGGCCTGGTCCTCGGTGAGGCCGAAGCTCGCGACCTGCGGCTGGCAGAACGTCGCGCGCGGCATCATGCGGTAGTCGTCGATCGGCAATGTCTCTGCGCCGCCGATGGTTTCCGCGGCCACGACGGCCTGAGCCTCCGCCACGTGGGCGAGCTGCAGCTTGGCCGTGACGTCGCCGATGGCGTAGATGTGCGGCACGTTGGTCTGCATCGTGTTGGTGATGCCGATGGCACCGCGATCGGTGAGCTCGACGCCGGTCTTGTCGAGGCCGAATCCTTCGACGCGGGGCGCGAAGCCGACGGACTGCATCACCTTGTCGACGGTGAAGGTCTCGCTCTCACCGGACTTGTTGTGCTTGATCGCGACGGTGACCTTGGAGCCGTCGTCGTCGATGCTCTGCACGCCTGCGCCGGTGATGACCTTGACGCCGAGCTTCTTGTACTGCTTCTCGATTTCCTTCGAGACGTCTTTGTCCTCGTTGGGGAGCGCGCGATCGAGGTATTCGACGATGGTGACGTCGACTCCGTAGTTCTTGAGGACGTAGCCGAACTCCATGCCGATCGCACCGGCACCGACGATGAGGATCGAACCCGGCAGGTCCTTCGTCATGATCTGCTCTTCGTACGTGACGACGTTCTCGCTCAGTTCGGTGCCGGGAAGCAGCTTGGTGGTGCTGCCCGTCGCGATGATCGCGTTGTCGAACGTGATCGTCTCGGTGCCACCCTTGGTCAGCTCGACCTCGATGGTGTTGGCATCGGTGAACGTGCCCTTGCCGTCGTACTCGGGGATCTTGTTCTTCTTCATCAAGAAGTGGATGCCCTTGACGCGGCCGTCGGCAACCTTGCGGCTCCGATCGAACGCTGCGCCGAAGTCGAAGGACGCTTCACCCGAGATGCCGAACAGCTTCGCCTCTTTGGTGAAGAGGTGCGCCAGCTCGGCGTTGCGGAGAAGGGCCTTCGAGGGGATGCAGCCGACGTTGAGGCACACACCGCCCCAGTACTTCTTCTCGATGATGGCAGTGCTGAGTCCGAGTTGTGCCGCGCGGATAGCAGCGACGTACCCACCGGGACCGGCTCCGAGGACAACGACGTCATAGTGTGAGGTCACGAGTACCCAGCGTAGTCGTGCCGTCCGACGCTCGCTCGACCTGGTCTTCGTTACCAGCCGGTAGCCATGCGAGCGCCGACCACCCCGACGGCCCGAGTGCTGCTAGAACTGTGGAATGGCAATCTCGGACGACCCCTACCTCTGGCTCGAAGACGTCACCGGCGACGCTGCGCTCGCGTGGGTGCGCGAGAAGAACGAGGTGACGGTCGAGGCGCTGAGCGGCCCGGCCTTCGATGCCACCGAGGCGAGCATCCGCGAGATTCTCGACACCGACGCCCGCATTCCGTACGCCCGTCGTCGCGGGCAGTTTCTGTACAACTTCTGGCGCGACGCCGAACACGTCCGCGGCCTGTGGCGTCGAACGACGATGGACGAGTACCGAACCGAGAATCCGGTGTGGGACGTACTGCTCGATCTCGATGTGCTGGCCGGCAGCGAGGACGAGAACTGGGTGTGGGGTGGCGCGCAGGTGCTGCGCCCCGATCAACGACTGGCGCTGGTGACGCTCTCCCGCGGCGGGGCCGACGCGACGGTGGTCCGTGAGTTCGATCTCGACTCCCGCACCTTTCGCGCCCCGGAGGACGGCGGATTCGCCCTCCCCGAGGCCAAGACCGACATCGGGTGGATCGACGCGGACACCGTCTTCGTCGGAACGGATTTCGGACCCGGTTCACTGACCGAATCGGGCTACCCCCGAATCGCCAAGCGGTGGCATCGCGGCACCTCGCTCGATGACGCCGAGACCGTGTACGAGGGTGAAGCACAGGACATCTCGATCTCCGCCTGGCGCGATCGCACCCCGGGATTCGAGCGCGATTTCGTCCAGCGTGCCACCGACTTCTACAACTCCGAGACCTACGTACTCGATGGATCTGCGCTGACCCGGATCCTGACACCGACCGATGCGTCGACCTCGGTGCACGAGAACTGGTTGCTGGTTCGCACGATGACGCCGTGGACTGTCGGCGACCGAACCTATCCGGCCGGCGCACTGCTCGCTGCAGATTTCGACGAGTTCACCTCCGGCACAATCGCTCTCACCGTTCTGTTCACCCCGGACCCGCACACGTCACTGCACCAGTACGCCTGGACCGAGAATCACCTGCTGCTGGTGACGCTGCAGGACGTACGGACGCAGTTGCACGTCCTCACCCCACGTGCGACGGAGTGGGACGCCGGCACGATCGACGGGTTGTCGGACCTGACGTCCACCGAGATCATCGGCACCGACGCCGAGGAGAACGGTGACGAGTTCTTCCTCTCCTCGTCCGGCTATCTGACGCCGGCGACACTGCTGGTGGGCACGGTGGGCGGCGAGCTCGAAGTACTCAAGCAGGCTCCCGCATTCTTCGACGCCGACGGCCTGACGGTGGAACAGTTCTTCGCACGGTCCGACGACGGTACCGACATCCCCTACTTCGTCGTCCGACGCGCCGATTCCGGTCCCGGACCGACACTGCTCTACGGTTACGGCGGCTTCGAGATCTCGATGACGCCCGGTTACAGCGGCGCAACCGGACGGGCGTGGCTCGAACGTGGTGGCACCTACGTCGTCGCGAACATCCGCGGCGGCGGTGAGTACGGGCCGTCCTGGCACACCCAGGTTCTGCGCGCCGGACGCCATCTGGTGCACGAGGACTTCGCCGCAGTCGCGCGCGACCTCGTCACCCGAGGCATCGCCGCCACCGAGCAGTTGGCCGCGCAGGGCGGAAGCAACGGCGGCCTGTTGATGGGCATCATGGTGACGAAGTACCCGGAACTGTTCGGCGCGTTGGTATGTCAGGTCCCACTACTGGACATGAAGCGGTACCACCTGCTGCTCGCGGGCGCGTCCTGGGTGGCCGAGTACGGCAACCCCGACGACCCGGACGAGTGGGAGTTCATCTCGCAGTACTCCCCGTACCAGAACGTCGTCGCCGCATCCGAGCGCCGGTATCCGCCGATTCTGATTGCCACGTCCACCCGCGACGATCGCGTCCATCCCGGACACGCACGCAAGATGGCGGCTCGATTGGCCGAACTCGGTCACGACGTCAGCTACTACGAGAACATCGAAGGCGGGCACGGCGGGGCGTCGGACAACGCGCAGTTGGCGTTCAAAACGGCGTTGACCTACGAATTTCTGTGGCGGCACCTCGCTCGCAGCTGACGGTCAGCCGGCGAGGGCGTCCTCGAACATCGGCCAGGAATCGTGCAGGTCGTCCTGCCAGTAGCCCCACGAGTGGGTGCCGCGCTCACGCATCTCGAAGTGGGCCGGGATGTCGAGCTGCTCGAGTGCCGTCTTCAGCCTACGAGTGCAGTCTCCGGTCGCCACCTCGATGGCACCGCCCACGACCATCTGGTTGAGCAACACGAAGCCGGGTCCGTTGGGATTGGTGCCGTCGAGGGTGTCCGATGCCCCGGCCAGTCCGCTCCCGTTGGAGATGTACAACGCTGTGCCACGCAACTTTTCGGCATTGACCACCGCATCGTTGCGCGCCCAGTCCTGATGATCGTCCGGCCCCCACATGTTCGTCGCGTTCGCGCCGAGCGCCATGGACACGACCGTCTTGACGTAGGCCCGTCCCAACGCGTCGGTGGTCGACGCGCATCCGCTGTAGGAACCGACGGCTCGGTAGAGCCCCTGATGATGAGCGGCCAGGTTCAGGACCGAGGTCGCGGCCATCGAGATACCTGCAATCGCGTTGCGGCCGTTGGTATCCAAGAGATCGTCGACGAGCGGTGGCAGTTCGGCGGTCAGGAACGTCTCCCACTTGTTACGCCCGAGCCTTAAATCGTCGTGCTGCCAGTCGGTGTAGTAGGAGTAGGCCCCGCCCACGGGGGTCACCACATTGACGTTCTTGTCGGCGAAGAACGACACGACGTCGGTCTGGGTGTACCAGTCCATTCCGTCGAGTCCGCCGCCCGCGCCGTTGAGCAGGTACAGCGTGGGGCTCGGAGTCGTCCGATCAGGAGATCGCAGAATCTTCAGTGGAATCGTTCGGTCCATCGCAGCAGAGTGAACGAATGCCGTCATGGCGGTGTCGTCGGCCACCTCGGTGCGCACCACGTACGACTCCGTGGGACTGGACAGCGAGTCGGCCGGGGCCGCGGAGGCGAGCGGGTGCGCCACTGCGGCGACGCAGGCCACCACGCATACGACGACCACTCTGCTCAACGCAGTCGATCGGAAAAACCGCTCCCCACCACCGAATCGACGAACCGAATCCCCCAGGCCGTTCATAGTCGTGCTCGCTATCGTCGTTCACACAATTACTGGTTCAAAGACTTTTTACATCAAAACGGACCAGAAGCATGTGCGAACGGACGAAAACAAGTGGAATACCCAGGACCGGATCCAAACCTGTCAGCGATGCATCCACTCCGCCACCAGGTCGGCGACCGCCGTGGGGTTACGAATCCACCCGTTGTGTCCGAGCGGCTCGTCGACGTGCACCGAGGTGACATCGGCATGGGCAAGCTTGCGCACGAGGTTGTCCATCGAGCCACGGGGCGCGAGGTCGTCGCCCTCGATGGTCACCGCCAGCACCGGAAGTGTCAGACGGCCCATCCGTTCCTCGTAGTCCATGTCGGCCCCGGCAGGCGCGATCGAGCCGGTCCGCGCGAACCGGGACCAGTCGTCGATCAGAACCCGCGACTGCCGACCGAAGCCGCCGATGCCGATGCGGTCCCCCGGCCAGAACCCCGCGATGCTGCTGGTGATCGCCATCGCTGCCGCGCCTACGTACAGCGGCACACCACGGGTCGTGCCGAAGCCGCGGTGATAGGGCGACCCCGACGCCACCAGAATCAATCCGCCGAGCCTGCCCCTGACGCGGGCGGCGTACATCGAGCCGAGCTGCCCACCCATGCTGTGTCCGAGCAAATACGGCGTCGCCGCCGGGAACTGCTCACGAACCACCTCGAAGATCGCCGGAAAGTCGACCGACACCAGCTCCTGATACCCGTACCGACTCGCCGAATTCGGCTTGGGCACACTGTCCCCCTGGCCGCGCAGGTCACCGATCGCGGCATGGAAACCGCGCGCTACCAGCGCCTCGGCGAACAGTCGGTAATAACCACCGGGAATGCCGAGGCCGGGGAGAACGACGATCACGGGTGCATCGTCGCGGCATTCACCGGGGAACAGTGAGACCGGCACCGTCGAACCGTCGGGCATCTGAATCGGAACCGTCTGCATGGGGCAACCCTATGATGCGCCTGGGCATGGCCTCTGCCGACGCCGCACCGCAGCATTCGACTCGACTGACGACCGGGACGCACGCTCCGCCGGGATGCAACCGAATCTTTCACGGCTCGAATACGTTTCGAACGAACGAATGACCGGCACCCACGACAGGGTGGGCACCGGTCATTCGGATCTCAGAACTGGGATCAGAGCGCGGTGGGGGTGGTCTCGGAGCTACCGGCGTTGAACAGTGCGAGGAGGATCTGGAGGATGGATCCGAGTTCAGCGGACATACGTAAAACTCCTTCATCGAGGGGGCGTGCAGATCTGCTGTGACTTATGTCACGCGATGATCTCTGCAAGGAGATTTCTACCTCAGAAGGTCACGCTCTGTACATGGAAAAGTCGGTAAAAGTCGAAAATCTTGGTGCGACATCACAAAACAGTGACGGTGCCGAGTCGTCGCGGCCGCCCCCGACGGCGACCGCGACAATGACGGACGACTACGCGGCGCTACCCGATGTCAGCACGCCGACGATCTGATCGACGATCGCATCGACGATTCCGTCGTAGACGCCCGATGCGATGTCGGAAATGAACTGTGCTGCTGAACCCATGAGAACTCCTGATGCTCGTGTGCAAGGACAGCCGTAAGCGATACGACCTTCGTCGTTCCTACCGCACACTCGATGCCGGTGCAGCACCCGGTACCAAGTCGAGATCTCGGAAAATGCGTCGCCGCAACGGATCAGTGGATCGTTCACCGGATCCGGGGCGAAAACTATTCGCCGATCACGTCTTTGGCGCGTCCCACGAGCAACGGGTCGGTTTCACCGACGATTTCGGGATCTTTGTTCGCGTAGTCGAACTTGTTGAGTACGAAGCGCATCGCGTTGATGCGGGCTCGCTTCTTGTCGTTGCTCTTGACGACAGTCCACGGCGCGACATCGGTGTCGGTGGCGCGGAAACTCTCTTCCTTCGCCGCGGTGTATGCATCCCACTTGTCCAGCGAGGCAAGGTCCATGGGCGAGAGCTTCCATTGCCGCACCGGGTCGACCTGCCGGATGGCGAAGCGGGTGCGCTGCTCGTGTTGCGACACCGAGAACCAGAACTTGGTCAAGCTGATGCCCTCGTCCACCAGCATCTGCTCGAACAGAGGTGCCTGCCGAACGAACTGGGCGTGCTGCTCGTCGGTGCAGAAGCCCATGACCCGCTCGACGCCGGCGCGGTTGTACCAGGACCTGTCGAACATGACGATCTCCCCGGCCGCGGGCAGATGTGCGATGTAGCGCTGGAAGTACCACTCGGTCGACTCACGAGCAGACGGCTTCTCCAACGCGACGACACTGGCACCGCGCGGGTTGAGGTGTTCCATGAAGCGCTTGATCGTGCCGCCCTTACCGGCGGCGTCTCGGCCCTCGAAGATGATGACGTGCCGCCGTCCGGTCTCCTTGGTCCACATCTGCAACTTGAGGAGTTCGATCTGCAGGAGACGCTTCTCGAGCTCGTACTCGGTACGCGTCATGCGCTCGTCGTACGGGTAGTTCTCGCGCCAGGTGTCGACGACGTGGCCGTCGGGGACGGTCAGCAGTACCGGATCGTCGTCATCGGAGTCGTCGACGGCGAAGCCCGAGGTGTCGGCAAGATCGACCGCCTTGGTGATGTCGAGCAAGGCGCTCAGGTTCGTACGTGGAGCCTCACCGTTGCGGAGATCGTTGTCGGTCATGTGCCGAAAGTTAATGCTCATCGGTGACCGATCCATGGCGATTCGGTGAACACCCGATGCCGCCACCGGTTTCACGACGGGAGCACCCGGTCCGCAAGGGGGACGGACCGGGTAGCGCCGGTCGTGCACTCGCCGATCACGTGCGACGGTAGCGGCCCTCGCAACGGTAGGTCCAGGGGTCGGTCCGGAAAAGTCGACGATCTTGTTCGAGCGCCGTTTTCGGACCGTTCGTTTATCGGGGTCGATATGGGTGAAATCCCCGATGCGCCGAAAGGCATTGCTGATGCAGACTTTTCACCATGACATTCGAGAGCGGTTCCCCCAGAGAGTTCACCCGGTCGAGTTCGCAGAAGATGATGGGAGGTGTATGCGGCGGAGTTGCCGAATATTTCGGCTGGGACGTCAACATCGTCCGACTCGCGACGGTTGCCGGCACGGTCCTGACCGGCGGCACCGTCGTGCTGATCTACCTCGCGGCGTTGATGTTGATGCCGCTCCGGTGAAGCCCGAACACGACGAAGCCCCGGACCTCGACAACAGGTCCGGGGCCCCGCGACCGACTACTCGGCGACGCTGGAAAGCCCTTCGGCGCTTCCGGTGAAGAGTTCGGTGATCGCGTCGGAGATGCCTGCGGCGATGCCGTCGGTGATGATTCCGCCGATTCCGCCTTCAGCGCCGCCGCCGAGGAGAGTGCCGAGAAGTTCGAGGAACATGAGGGGTTACCTTTCGGAGGAACGTCGAGGCCCGGGTTGATCAGGCGGCAGGAATATAGCGCGCGCGTTCTGTCCGATCCGTCGTTTCGCCGAAAAAGTCCTGCGCCCCGTTTGCCCGCCGTCGACAATTCCGAGTGAACGTCGGTCGACTACGCCTCGCCGGTGATCAACCATCCGCACGGTGCCGCGAGCTCGTCGGACTCGGCGGGTCCCATCGAACCGGGCGCGTAGCTCTTCACCTCGGGCGGATCGCTCAGCAAGGGAGCGGCGACGTCCCAGACATGCGCCAGACCGTCCGGCCTGGTGAACAACGACCGGTCTCCGCTGAGCACATCGAGGATCAGGCGCGCGTACGGACTCAGCGGCTCGGCGTCGGGCACCGACTTCAACGGCAACGCCAGATGCCCCACCGACAGATCGAAATCCGGGCCCGGCTCCTTGACCGTCATGGCGATGTCGATGCTGCCGTCGCCGGAGAGGTCGAACGAGAGCACCGCGCCGTCGTCCGGCAGCTCGCCCAGCGGACTGTCGGCCGGTTTGCGGAACACCAACGAGACGCGCTGCTCGCTGACACCCAACTTCTTTCCGGTGCGGAGCAGGAACGGGACGCCGCGCCAACGGTCGGTGTCGACCCACAACGTGGCCGCGACGAACGTGTCGACCTTCGAATCATCGGCGACGCCCTCGACGTCGCGATACCCGTCGTACTGCCCCAGAACTACTTCGGCGGTGTCCAGCGGCCGGAACTGCCCGATCACCGTCTCGCGCGCCGATTGCAGATCCTCGGCCTTCAGCGATGCGGGCGGCTCCATCGCGACCTCCGCGGCAACCTGGAACAGGTGCGTGACGAGCATGTCCAACACGGCACCGGTCTCGTCGTAGAACTCGGCACGGTCGTCGATGTCGAGCGTTTCGGGAACGTCGATCTGTACCTGCGCCACGTGCTCGGAGTTCCAGATGCCACTGATCATGCCGTTCGCGAACCGCAGCACGTGTAGGTTCTGCGTCGCTTCCTTACCGAGGAAGTGGTCGATGCGATAGACCTGCTCTTCTTCGATGACCTCGTGCACGGCTTTGTCGAGTTCCTCGAAGTTGCTCTGCGAGGTGCCGAAGGGCTTCTCGTAGACCACCCGGGAACCGTCGGCCAGATCGTGTGCACCCAGGGCCTTCGTGTAATCGACGAAGGTGCTCGGCGGCAGAGCGATGTAGTGCACCAGCTGGGCGTCGTCGCCGATGTCCTTCTTGGCGTCGGCGACGACCTCGGGCAGCTTACCGGGATCGTCGACGGTGAAGCCGTTGCCCGCGAAGCGGATTCGTTCGGAGAATGTCGACCAATCGCTGTCGGCCACGTTCTCGGCGAATTCGTCGAGGACGCTGCGGACGTGATCGCGGAACTCGTCGTCGGACGAGTCCTTGCGGCCGTTGCCGATCAGGACCCATTTCTCGGGGAGCAGACCTTCGAGGTGGAGTTGGTAGAACGACGGCAGGACCATTCGCTTCGCGAGGTCTCCGGTTGCGCCGAACAGGACGAATACAGTGGGTTGCGAGGACGCCATGACCTCCACTATGCACCGCACAGTTTGGGAGCGCACAGTGCCGACGAGGTGAGGTTGCACGATGACCAGATCACGGTTTCACGGTGAGATATACGGGGTAGGTACGACGTCCGGTGTGCGGATCGTCCTCGGCCACTGGACGCGATCACCGCTCGGGGAATTCACCGACGTCATGATCCAATTCGCCGACGGGAGACGTCTGCTCGTCGCCCCCAACGAGGACGTACGGGACTTCGTCACCGCCACATACACCTTCGACTCCACCGAGCTCGTCCCGGTCACCTTCGCCGCGGAACCCGACAACTGGCGGTCGGTGCAGGCCGGTGACCTGTCGGTCAGAATCCGAGTTGCCGGACCCACCGTCCTCGGCCGCGCGTTGAGCCTCGTTCCCGAC
Source organism: Rhodococcus sp. IEGM 1330 (assembly GCF_033142445.1). Taxonomy (NCBI): domain Bacteria; kingdom Bacillati; phylum Actinomycetota; class Actinomycetes; order Mycobacteriales; family Nocardiaceae; genus Rhodococcus; species Rhodococcus sp. IEGM 1330. The sequence goes on along the minus strand of NZ_JAWLSB010000003.1, from coordinate 10,246 downwards.
GCGGTGTCGACGGCACCGTGGTTCTGCGCGATCAGCGACCCCATCGCCCGAGTCGTACTGCGCGGAGTGCGCACCCGCGGGAGCGCAGGCGGGGGCCGACGCGAGTACTACGGTGCCAGGCACCAACATCGCGTCACCGATGTCTCGGCATCGTGGCAGGGCGAGGATCTCGGGACACTCACCCCGGTGACTCCCCCGGTGACGTTCGGCTTCGGCAGCACCCCGGCGGCACCGTCGGTCACGTCCATCACGACGACGATCGACAGTTAGACCACCACTGCGCCGGACGCCCGCAGATCGTCGAGGGCCGCGGCGGAGGTCTCGGGCGCAACTCCGGCAACGAGGTCGGTGAGAACACGGACGTCGAGGCGCTGGGCCACAGCGTCTTTCGCCGACGCCAGAACGCAGTAGTCGGTCGCAAGTCCGACGACGTCGATGTCGGTGACCTCGTTGGCGGTGAGTATCTCGGCGAGAGGTGTTCCGTCCTCGGTGACCCCCTCGAACGCCGAGTACGACGGCTTGCCCTGCCCCTTGTAGACGTGCACGTCCACGGAACCGGTCGCGTAATCGGGGTGATAGTCGGCCCCGACCGTGCCCGCGACGCAATGCACCGGCCACGTGGTGACGAAATCCGGTGCGGCCTCGGTGGCGAAGTGCCCGCCGTTGTCGCCCTCCGCGTCGTGCCAATCACGCGAGGACACCACGAGGTCGTACTCGTCGCCGTGGCGCGCCAGGTACGCGCTGATCCTGCGCGCGACCTCCGCGCCGCCGGCCACCGCAAGCGCGCCGCCCTCGGTGAAATCGTTCTGCACATCCACTACCAACAGAGCACGAGTCATGGATCCCAGTATCCTCGACGAGTGCGCGTGTCGTCTCTGGTGACCTACCCCGTCAAGGGATGTGCCGGCTCGACGCTGCATTCGGCTCACGTGAGCGCTACCGGCCTCGAGCACGATCGGGCATTCATGATCGTCGACTCCGACTGGGCATTCCGCAGTCAACGTAGCGACCCTGTGCTCGCGGTCGTTCGATGCTCGGTGACGGACGGGTCGCTGACCCTCACCCACGCGTCGACAGGTTCGGTGACCGTGCCGGTGGACCGGGACTCCGAGGCGCGCGACATCACGATGTTCCGCGCGCCGATGCGCGGAATCGATCAGGGCGACGAGGTGGCCGGCTGGCTCACCGAGGTGATCGAGGAACCGTCACGTCTCGTCGCCGCACCACACGACCTCGGCCGCATCACCGACGGAATCGCGCCCGGGTCAGCGCAATTCGCCGACAGCTCGGCGGTGCACATCCTCTCGACCGCCTCGCTGGCCGGTCTCAACTCCAGACTCGACGTATCGTTGCCGATGGATCGCTTTCGCCCGAACATCGTCGTCGACGGCTGGGACGATCCACATCGGGAAGACGAGGTTCGCGAGGTCGGGATCGGGTCCGCTCGCCTCACGTACACCAAACTCGCCATCCGCTGCGCCGTCACCACCGTGGAGCAGACAACCGGCGTCCGCACCGGCCCGGAGCCGCTGCGCACACTCGGCGACTACCGCCGCGGTCGGCAGAAGGGCGTCGCTTTCGGGTCGAAATTCTCCGTACTGCAGGACGGCACGGTGACCGTCGGCGACGAACTACGCGTCGAGAGTTGGGGCGCGTCGGAGCTGTAGCTCGAACGGCACAGGCTGCTGACGTGATCGCCCACTATTCGCGTCTGGACACGGTTTTCCGTCTACGCGAACGAATTGTGGACTGTGACGTCAGTGGCTTTCGCTGCAATCAGCGCCGCCAACTGAATGCGTGCCTGACCCGCCCGCAGTTCACGGGAGAACATCGCACCCGCATCGACCAGATCGTGTCCACCCCCGCCGCCGCCGTACGTCGGCGAGGTCTCACCGAACGGCACCCGCGTCGTGACGACCACGTGCACCCCAGCGGCCACTGCTTCTTTCACCGCATGCACGACGCGGGCGTTGGTGTTGCCCGAGCCGAGCGCCTGGAGCACGATGCCCGACGCCCCCGCCTGAATGCACGCATCGATTTGAGCACTGTCGGCACCGGGATACAGCGCGACGATGTCCACGCGGGTCCCAGCAATAGGCATCCACGGCAACGGTTTCGGCCGCGGCAACGCGGCAGACCGGAACGCGTCGAGTTCGGAGGTGTGCTTCTTGATCGCACCGCGCGCCGGCAGCAACCGTCCACCGAAGGCGATCAGCACACCGCGCTCGGACTGCGCCGCAGCCACCGCCGCGGCAATGTTGCCGGGACCGTCCGGATCGGGGTGATCGGCAGTGCGCTGCGCACCGGTGAACACCACAGGCCGATCGTCGTCGTGGAACAGATCGACGTACAGGGCCGACTCCTCCATCGTGTCCGTCCCGTGCAGAACCACCACTCCGACGCATCCGTCCTCGGCGAGCGCGTCGACCACCGCCGTACGGATGGTGTCGAGATCCGCGAAGTCCAACGCCGAGCTGTCCTTCGACATCACCTCGCGCACCCGAACACCGTCGACCTCGATCCCGCGACCGGGCACCGGACGAGACACCCCGTGCTCGTCGCGACTGCTGGCAATCGTGCCACCGGTGGTCAACAACGAAACGAAGCTGACCTTTTCGGGTCGTTCCTGCAGGCTCCACTCCTTACTCACTGCGCGCCGCCACCTCTCGGATTCGCTTGCGGCACAGGAACCAACCACCGATGAGCATCGGCGCGATGAGCAGGATCGACGCCACCGTCCAGGTACCGACCGGTTTGTCGAAGGCCATCAGCACGAGTACACACGCCAGGAAGCCTAGCGTCGCGTAGCCGGTGTACGGGGCACCGAAGAGCTTGAACGCAGGTCGGGTGACCGCACCGGTCGTGGACAGCGACCAGAACTTGAGCTGACACGCGACGATGACGGCCCAGGCGCTGATGATGCCGAGTGCCGCCATGTTGAGCACGATCTCGAACGCCTGCGCCGGGACGACCGCGTTGAGCACGACGCCGAGCAGCGTCACCACCGAGGTCAGGGCGATGCCGCCGTACGGCACCCCCGACTTGTTCATCCGCGCAGCGAATTTCGGCGCCGAACCGGCGACAGCCATCGAATGCAGGATGCGTCCGGTGGAGTACAGGCCCGCGTTGAGGGAAGACAGCGCTGCGGTGAGGACGACGAGGTTCATGATCGCGTCGGCACCTTCGACGTCGATGGCCCCGAAGAAGGTGACGAAGGGACTCTCTCCCGCCTGATAGCTGGTGTACGGCAAGAGCAACGACAGCAGCAGCACCGATCCGACGTAGAACACCACGATGCGCACGATGACCGTGTTGATCGCTTTCGGAATGACCTTTTCCGGATTCGCCGTCTCACCCGCAGCGGTGCCGACCAATTCGATGGAGGCATAGGCGAACACGACGCCCTGAATCACCACGATCGCAGGAAGCAGGCCATTGGGGATGAGACCACCGTTGTCGGTGAGGACACTGAGTCCTGGATCCTGCCCGTCGATGGGCGTGCCGAAGAGGACGTAGTACACACCGACCGCCAGGAACGTCACCAGTGCAACGACTTTGATCAGCGCGAACCAGAACTCCAGTTCACCGAACACTTTGACCGACACCAGGTTCAACCCGAGCACCAGAATCAGGCCGGCGAGCGCGAACACCCACTGGTCCACGTTTCCGATCGGAGCCCAGTATTTCTTGAAGAAGTTCATGTACAGCGCCACGGCCGTGACATCGACGACGGCCGTCATCGCCCAGTTCATCCAGTAGAGCCAGCCTGCCGCGAAAGCGACCTTCTCACCGAAGAATTCACGGGAGTACGACACGAACGATCCCGATGTGGGTCGATGCATCACCAGCTCGCCGAGCGCACGCAGAATGAGGAAGGCGAAGAAGCCGCAGAGCGCGTACACCAGCACCAGCGCCGGACCCGCGTCGCGCAGCCGCCCACCTGCGCCGAGGAAGAGTCCGGTGCCGATCGCGCCACCGATGGCGATCATCTGAATCTGACGCGGTGCCAGTTCTTTTCGATACCCGAGGTCTTCTTCGCTGAAGGCCTGACGATTTTCGATACTCATGTGCCGCTACCTCGTGGACGTCTCGGGAGCATCTGCATGCTCGACGGGGGCCACTCGCAGGTTCGCGAGGTGCTCGGGGCTCAGTAGTCGATCCAATTCCTCGCGAGCCAGCAGGCCCTTCTCGAGCACGAGGTCGACGACGTTGCGACCGCTGACGAGAGCTTCCTGTGCAATGGCAGTGGATTCCACGTATCCGAGATACGGGCTCAGCGCGGTGACCAGACCGATGGAGTTCTCCACGCGCTCACGCAGCAGGTCGACGTTGGCGGTGATGCCGTCCACGCACCGATGCGCGACGGTGCGGCACGCGGCACTCAGGTGCGCCATGCCGTCGGACAGGGATTTGACGATGATCGGCTCGAATGCGTTGAGCTGCAACTGCCCTGCTTCGGCCGCCATCGTGATCGTGACGTCGTGGCCGATCACCTCGTAGGCGACCTGGTTGAGTACCTCGGGGATGACGGGGTTGACCTTGCCGGGCATGATCGACGAACCTGCCTGCATCGGAGGCAGGTTGATCTCGTTGAAGCCCGCCCGCGGACCGGACGACAACAGACGCAGATCGTTGCAGATCTTCGACAGTTTCACTGCCACTCGCTTGAGTACACCGGACAGGTGCACGAACTGACCGACATCCTGTGTTGCCTCGATCAGGTCCGTCGCGGTCACCAGCGGTAGACCGGTGATGGTCCGCAGATGTGCGACGGCCGATTCGGTGTATCCGGCGGGGGCGTTGAGCCCGGTGCCGATGGCGGTGGCTCCGAGGTTGATCTCGTGCACCAGCAGCGCTGCTTCTTCGAGCCGCGAGCAGTCCTCGTCGATCATGATCGCGTAGGTGCCGAACTCCTGACCGAGGGTCATCGGCACCGCGTCCTGTAGCTGCGTGCGGCCCATCTTGACGACGGTGGCGAACTCGCTTGCTTTGCGGCCGAACGAATCTCGCAACACCTTCATCGAAGCGATGAGCTCGTGGACCGCGAAGATGGTCGCGATGTTCACCGACGTCGGATACACGTCGTTGGTGGACTGCGACGCGTTCACGTGCTCGTTGGGGTGCAGAAAGCTGTACTCGCCGTGTGCGTGCCCGAGTATCTCCAGAGCACGGTTCGCGATGACCTCGTTGGCATTCATGTTGGTCGAGGTGCCCGCGCCGCCCTGGATGACGTCGACGACGAACTCCTCGTGCCACTGGCCGTCGAGAATTTCCTGGCACGCAGTGCGGATCGCTTCCCCGCGGGTGGCGTCGAGGATTCCGAGATCCTGATTGGCCGACGCAGCTGCCCACTTCACCGCTGCGAGTCCGCGAACGAGGTGCGCATTGGTGGAGATTGGACGCCCGGTGATGGGGAAGTTCTCGAGAGCGCGCAGGGTGTGGATCCCCCAGTACACAGTCGTCGGGATGTCGCGTTCGCCGAGAAGATCCTTCTCGATGCGGGTATCGGCCACGGTTGTGCTCCTTCAGGGGTGTCCAGCTGTCCGGCTGTCTGACAGGTAGAGTGTGGCGCAGAACACCCCATCGGTCAACCCCACGCTAGGATTGCGTCATGAACCTGTCGGACAGCTGGGCAGTCAGTGCGCCCACGAATGCCCGCATGAGCGCAGCCGAGGCGGTGTTCGCTGACCTCCGCTCGGCGATCGCGTCGGGCGATCTACCCGTCGGGCAGAAATTGCCGTCCGAGGCCGCGCTCGCCACCCGGCACAGCGTCAGCCGCTCGGTCATCCGCGAGGCGCTGCGTTCATGCCATGCCCTCGGCCTGACCGAAACCAAAACGGGCCTCGGCACTTTCGTCATTCGCGACCGCGTCGGAAACGACCTCGACATCGGCAACTACGCAGCCCGCGAACTCATGGAGGCCCGCCCTCACGTGGAGATTCCCGCAGCCGGCTGGGCCGCAGAGCGTCGCACCGAAGAGGAGTTGACGGTGCTCGCCGGCCTGGCCGACGAGATGCGTTCGGAGGACGACCACGAGGCCTGGGTACTGCTGGACGCGCAATTCCACACCGCGATCGCGCGAGCGAGCAAGAACCGCGTGTTCGAGTCGATCATCGTCGACATACGCGACGCATTGACCCGGCAGTCGGAAACCCTCAACCTCGTTGCGCACCGGCAGCAGCAATCGAACGTCGAACACGACGCCATCGTCGACGGCATCCGCTCCGGCGAGTACGACGCAGCAGCACGCGCCATGACCGCGCATCTCGATGCGGTCCGGGGTGCAGTGGAGTCGCTCGCCGATCACCCATAACAGCCCGAGTAGCCCGTCCGACTAGGCTGCTTGCCGTGACGAAGGTATTGAACTCTCTCCCGGTCGGCGAACGAATCGGCATTGCATTCTCCGGTGGTCTCGACACCTCGGTGGCTGTCGCCTGGATGCGCGAACACGGCGCAGTGCCGTACGCCTACACCGCCGACATCGGCCAGTACGACGAGCCGGATCTGTCCGATGTGCCCGCGCGCGGCCTGGCCTACGGCGCCGAGCAGGCGCGGCTCGTCGACTGCCGCGAGCCGCTCGTCGAAGAGGGTCTGGCGGCACTGACCTGCGGCGCGTTCCACATTCGCTCGTCGCTGCAGACGTACTTCAACACCACTCCGCTCGGCCGCGCGGTGACCGGCACGATGTTGGTCAAAGCGATGCAGGAAGACGGCGTCTCCATCTGGGGCGACGGCTCGACGTACAAGGGCAACGACATCGAGCGGTTCTACCGTTACGGCCTGCTCGCCAATCCGCAGCTTCGGATCTACAAGCCCTGGCTCGACGAGGCATTCGTTGCCGAGCTCGGCGGTCGGCACGAGATGTCGCAGTGGCTCACCCAGCGCACCCTCCCCTACCGTGACTCGGCCGAGAAGGCCTACTCCACCGACGCCAACATCTGGGGCGCCACCCACGAGGCGAAGAAGCTCGAATACCTAGACACGTCCCTCGAGATCGTCAGCCCCATCATGGGCGTCCGGTTCTGGGACCCCGAGGTGGAGATCGCCGCCGAGGAAGTCACCGTCGAGTTCGAGCGCGGCCGCCCGGTGCGGATCAACGGCAAGAGCTTCGACAGCGACGTCGACCTCGTCATGGAAGCCAACGCCATCGGCGGTCGCCACGGTCTCGGCATGAGCGACCAGATCGAGAACCGCATCATCGAAGCCAAGAGCCGCGGCATCTACGAGGCCCCCGGCATGGCGCTGCTGCACATCACCTACGAACGCCTCGTCAACGCCATCCACAACGAGGACACCGTCGCCTCGTACCACAACGAGGGCCGTCGACTCGGCCGCCTGCTGTACGAGGGACGCTGGTTCGATCCGCAGGCGCTGATGCTCCGCGAGGGCCTGCAGCGCTGGGTCGGCAACGTCGTCAGCGGCAGCGTGACACTGCGACTGCGCCGCGGCCAGGACTTCACCATCGTCGACACCCAGGGCAGCAACTTCAGCTACCACCCCGAGAAGCTCTCCATGGAACGCAGCCAAGGCCAGGCGTTCTTCCCCGGCGACCGCATCGGTCAGCTCACGATGCGCAACCTCGACATCGCCGATTCACGCAGCAAACTCGAGCAGTACGCCGCACAGAATCAACTCACCGCCTGGGGCGACCTGATCGGCGAACTCCCCGCGGGCGGAGCCGACGCCATCGCCGCCAGCAGCCCCGACAGTTCCGTGGACTCCTCGGCCCTCGACTACGCCGCTATCGAGTCCGGTACCGACTAGCTGCTGGTGCCGCCCAACTCGCAGTTATGTACAGATTTCGGCCAATTTCCATACATAACTGCGAGTTCGGCGGTCAGTCTTCGGGCTCGGTGAGCCCCTGGTGCTCGTCCCGCTCCGCCCACTCGAGTAGCTCGTCGATCGCGAATACCGCGTCGTCGATGCCCGCGTGTAGGTCCCCCAAGTCGGCAAATCTGGCAGGCACCGTGAACATCGTGAACTCGCGAGGATCGACGCTCGCTACTTCGTCCCAGGAGATCGGGGTCGACACCGTCGCCTGCTGATTTCCCCGCACCGAGTAGGCGCTGGCGATGGTGTGATCGCGGGCGTTCTGGTTGTAGTCGACGAACAGCTTCGACGGGTCTCGGTCCTTGCGCCACCACGTCGTCGTCACGTCCTCGGGGGCTCGGCGCTCCACTTCCCGCGCGAAAGCCAGTGCAGCCCTTCGTAAATCCTTGAACCCGTAGACCGGGTCTATACGCACGTAGATGTGTAGGCCGTGCCCGCCGGAGGTCTTGGGCCAGCCGACGGCACCGAGATCACTCAGTACCTCCTGAACGACCCCGGCGACGCGCCGGACCCGGGCGAAGGAACAATCGGGCATCGGGTCGAGGTCGATGCGCCACTCGTCGGGCATCTCGACGTCGGCGCGGCGGCTGTTCCACGGATGGAATTCGACGGTGGACATCTGCACCGCCCAGGCCACGTGCGCCAACTCCGTCACGCACAGCTCGTCCGCGGTGCGGTTGTAGCGCGGGAATGTCACCTGCACCGTCTCGAGCCACGGCGGCGCACCGTTGGGCACCCGCTTCTGGTGCACCTTGTCGCCGGCGAGGCCCTTGGGGAAGCGATGCATCATGCACGGCCGCTCCCGCAGCGCCCGCACGATGCCGTCGCCGACGCTCAGGTAGTAGTTCACCAGATCCAGCTTGGTGGCACCGCTCTCGGGAAAATAGACCCGATCGGGATTGGAGATGCGGACGCTGCGCTCGCCCACCGGAATCTCGATCGACGGTGAGCTACTGGCCATGAGCCGAGCGTAGGCGATTCCCCCGACGGCAGGCATGCACTCCACGCAATCCGGGTACAGCCACAAGGCCATCAGTGTCGACAGAAGGAGCAACGTTGATCTTCATCACCGCCAAGTTCAAGGTGAAGCCCGAGCACGCGGACAACTGGCCCGAGATCTCGCGCGATTTCACCGAAGCCTGCCAGGCCGAGGACGGATGCCTCTGGTACTTCTGGTCCCGGACCCTCGATGACCCCACCGAGTACGTCCTGGTGGAAGCGTTCAAGGACCCCGATGCCGGTGCTACGCACGTGAATTCGGATCACTTCAAGCAGGCCCAGAAGGATCTCCCGCCGTACCTGCAGGAGACGCCGAAGATCATCAGCCAAGAGGTCGACGGCACCGACTGGAACGAACTGGGCGAACTCGCCGTCGACTAGTTCGAGTCGCGATCCCGGACCACGTCGCCCAGCGTCAAGATGGCGTCGGCGAACTGCCCCGGCAACTCCTGGGGCGGGTTGTGGCCGCACTCGATTTGCCTGACGTCGATCAGATCGGTGAAGTGCGCCGCGTGGTCCGGGCGACCGTACAACGAGGCGACGGTGTCCTCGGTCGGATCGATCACGACCGTGGGCACCGTGATCCTCGGTTGCTCGGTCAGCGACTCCTGCGTCGCTGCATAGGCAACATCCCCTGCCTCCATGCCGTATCGGTGCCGGTAGGAATGCACGGACACGTCCACGAAGTCGGGGTTGTCGAACGAGGGCGCGGTTGCCGCGAACTCGGAGTCACCGAACCGCCAGGTCGGCGACCAATCCGTCCACAGTGTCTGTGCGATCTCCACGCGGTAGGCCGCGAGCCCGGCCCTGCCCCGCTCGGAGTGCAAGTAGTACTGATACCAGTACCGCTTCTCGAGGTGCGGCAACACCGGCATGGACACTGCCGCGGCGATGTCCTGGACCAGGTATCCGGACGCGCTCACCAGACCGGACACCAACTCCGGCCACATCGCGGCGACGACGCAGGCAGCTCGCCCACCCCAGTCGTAGCCGGCGACGATGGGCTGGTTCAGCTCGAGCGCGATGATCAGCTCGCGAAGATCGTGGCCGATCGCGGCCTGCTCACCGGAGCGCATCGTGTCCGCGTCGACGAACCGGGTCGGCCCGAAGCCGCGTAGATACGGCACCACCACGTCGTAACCGGATGCGGCGAGCAGCCTGGCGACGTCGTCGTAGCAGCGCGGGTCGTACGGAAAACCGTGCATCAGCACCACCGAACGACCGGCCGGATCACCGAAGCGGTCGTAGGCCACATCCAGCACCCCTGCGCGAATCATCATGGGTCCATGCTCGCATCGCGCCGACTCATCACACGGAATCGGGTGCAGCCGACCGCGCTCACGCTCGATGTCAAGCTGTCTGGAGTCGGTTGTCGTTGATTCCCACGCTCGATGCGGGCCGGGGTGTGTGTGGACGA